>DATNDE010000011.1:0-71186 GCA_035553315.1 Steroidobacteraceae bacterium | reverse complement strand
GGACTGTTACAATTTCACCATGAGGGAGTCGAGCAATCATGGCGCGCGCTAGAAGGCGGCCGGCAGCGAGCGCGGACGTGAAAGCAGGCGGCCGCCTGCAGGCAGGCCGGCTGCGACGCAGCGCTTCCGTCGGCGCAGATGCGGCGGCCCCTTTGTCGATCGTCATTCTCGCGGCCGGCCAGGGCAAGCGCATGCGCTCGACGCTACCCAAGGTCCTGCAGCCGCTGGCCGGCCAGCCAATGCTCGCGCACGTGTTGACCCTGGCGCGCAGCCTTGCGCCGCAATCAATTCATGTCGTCTACGGGCACGGTGGCGAGCGCGTGCGCGCCGCCTTCGCGGAACCCTCCGGTGCCGTGCAACCCGGCAGTATGGTGCAGCCCGGGGGTGTGGTGCACTGGGTCGAGCAGGCCGAGCAGCTCGGCACGGGGCACGCACTTGCGCAGGCGATGCCGGGGGTCGGCAAGGATCAGCAGGTGCTCGTGCTCTATGGTGATGTGCCGCTGCTGCGGACCGCGACGCTCGAGCAGTTGCGTGTCAGCGCCGGAGCGGGTGTCGCGCTGTTGACAGCGACACCCCCGGAGCCCGCGGGCTACGGCCGCATCGTGCGCGATGCGCGCGGACGGATCGCGCGCATCGTCGAGGACCGCGACGCGTCGGCTACTGTGCGCAGGATCCGCGAGGTCAACACCGGTGTGCTGGTCGCGCCGGCGCGCCAACTTACACGCTGGCTCGCGGCTCTCAAGCCCCGCAACGCACAGGGCGAGCTCTACCTGACGGACATCGTGGCAATGGCGGTACGCGAGCGCGTGCCCGTGCAGCCGCTGGGTGTTGCCGATGCAGCCGAGGCGCTCGGCATCAACGACAAGGTACAGCTGGCGCAGGCGGAGGCGCACTATCGCCGGCGGCGTGCCTGCGAACTGCTCGCCCGCGGCGTCACACTCGTCGATCCTGCGCGGCTCGATGTGCGCGGCGAGATCGAAGTCGGCACGGATGTCGTGCTCGATGTGAACGTGGTGCTCGAGGGCCCCGTGCGCCTGGGCAACGGTGTTCACATCGGCCCGCACTGTGTCGTCAGCCGCACGAGCATCGGGGACGCTACCGTGCTGCAGGCAAATTGCGTGGTTCAGGATGCGGTCATTGGCAGCGACTGCAGCGTCGGGCCATTCACGCGCATGCGGCCGGGCGCGCAGCTGGCGAAGGGCGCACACGTCGGCAATTTCGTCGAGATCAAGAACAGCCGCATCGGTGAGCGCAGCAAGGTCAATCACCTCAGCTACATCGGCGATGCCGAGATCGGCAGCGGCGTCAACGTCGGTGCCGGAACCATCACCTGCAACTATGACGGCGCGAACAAGTCGCAGACCCGCATCGGCGATCGAGCCTTCATCGGATCAGGATCGATGCTCGTGGCGCCCGTGACAATCGGCGCCGAGGCCACCGTGGGTGCCGGCTCGACGATCACCTCCGATGCGCCGGCGGGCAAGCTGACACTCGCGCGTTCGCGGCAGGTGACGATCGCCGAGTGGCAGCGGCCGCGACGCAAGGGCCCGGGCGCCTGAGATGTGCGGCATCGTCGGAGCCGTCGCCGAGCGTGACGACATCGTCCCGGTCCTGATCGAGGGCCTCAAACGCCTGGAATACCGCGGCTACGACTCCGCGGGCCTCGCGGTACTGGATGGCGAGCAGCATCTGCAGCGCCGACGCACGGTCGGCAAGGTCAGCGCGCTCGAGCAGGCGCTGCGTGCAGCGCCGCTGGCCGGCCGCGTGGGGCTTGCGCACACGCGCTGGGCGACGCATGGGGCACCCAGCGAGCGCAACGCTCATCCGCACGTCTCGGGCGACGGGCTCGCCATCGTACACAACGGCATCATCGAGAATCATGCGCCGCTGCGCCTGGATCTGCAGCGTGCGGGATATGAGTTTCGTTCCGATACGGACTCGGAAGTCATCGCGCATCGCGTGCATTTGCATCTGGCACGTGGCGGGGATCTGCTGGCCGCGACCCGTGCAGCGGTCGCCGAGCTCGAAGGCGCCTACGCGCTGGCTGTCGTCAGTGCCTCCGATCCGCAGCGCATCATCGTTGCGCGCGTGGGCTGCCCCGTGGTGCTCGGACTCGCCGAGGGGGGCAATTTCGTGGCCTCCGATATTTCGGCACTGTTGCCGGTGACGCGCCGTTTCATGTTCCTCGAGGAGGGCGACGTCGCCGAAGTGACCGCCCGGGCGGTGCGGATCATTGATCGGGACGGGCAGCAGATCGAGCGGCGCGTGCAGGAGAGTGCGCTGTCGGCGGACGCGGCCGAGAAGGGGCCCTATGCCCACTACATGCTCAAGGAAATCCATGAGCAGCCGCGGGCCGTCGCCGAGACGCTGCAGGAGCGCGTGGCCAATGGACGGCTGCTCGAAGCGGCCTTCGGTCCGCAGGCGTCGTCGATCTTCGAGCGTGTGCGCGCCGTGCACATCGTGGCCTGCGGTACGAGCTTTCATGCGGGCCAGGTTGCAAGCTACCTGATCGAGCAGCTCTGCCGGGTGCCCTGCCGTGCCGAGATCGCCAGCGAATACCGCTATCGGCGCCCGGTCATTCCATCCGATGGGCTGTTCGTCGCCATCTCGCAGTCGGGGGAAACCGCCGACACGCTCGCGGCGCTGCGCATGGCGCGTCAGAGTGGGTATCTCGCGACGCTGGCGATCTGCAACGCGCCCGAGAGCTCGCTGGTGCGCGAGGCGCAGCTGGTGCTTCTGACGCGCGCCGGGCCGGAGATCGGCGTGGCCTCGACCAAGGCCTTCACTACGCAGCTCACCGCACTGGCGCTGCTGGCCGTGGCGCTCGCGCGCCGCACTGGCGAGACGAGCCAGGGAGCCGAGCGCGAGCAGGAGCTGGTGCGCCGACTGGTGGAATTGCCGGCGCTCCTAGAGCGCAGCCTCGAGCTGGATGCGGCGCTACAGCAGGTGGCCCGGCGCTTCGCCGACAAGCACCACGCGCTGTTCCTGGGGCGCGGCGCGATGCACGCCATCGCCATGGAAGGGGCGCTGAAGCTCAAGGAAATCTCGTACATCCATGCCGAGGCGTACGCTGCGGGCGAGCTCAAGCATGGTCCGCTGGCCTTGATCGATGCGGATATGCCCGTCGTAGCGGTTGCACCCAACAACGACCTGCTCGAGAAAGTGAAATCCAATCTCATGGAAGTGCGGGCGCGCGGCGGAGAGATGTACGTATTCGCCGATCCGGATTCGGGCATCGAATCGAGCGAGGGCGTGCACGTCATCCACATGCCGCGGCATCTGACCGATCTGCAGGCGGCCATCGTCTACGCCGTGCCGCTGCAACTGCTGGCGTATCACGTCGCGGTGCTGCGCGGCACGGACGTGGATCAGCCGAGGAACCTCGCAAAGAGCGTGACGGTGGAGTAGGCGCAGCAGCGCCCTCGGCCGGGTAGCGCTAATCCTTACCGCCCGGCATCACATGGAGAGCCGCCGCTCTGACACCGAGCCGGCGCTCATTAAACTCGATGACCTCTGTGACGGTGCGGTCCAAAGTCAGGCTGTAGTACCTGATCGCTATCGTATTCACACCAACCGCGAAATCGAGGAGCTTGAATTCAAGGTTAGGAGTTGAGTGCAGGCCGCCAGCCCAATAGCTACGGATTGCCTCCTTTCCCTTGAGCCTGCCGGTTGGAATGCGCAGCCGGCAGACGATCAGTGGACTCTCCATTTCGAAGTCGTCCGCATAGTGGGAGAGCACACGCTCCACATCGTGCGAATTCCAGCTGGCGACCCAGTCGCGAGCAAACCCCTCTGCCCAAGCGTAGTCAAGCATTCGGTCTCCCGCCGAGCGGTCATGCGGACGGCAATCGAAGTATGTCTGCTTGGGGCAATGGCGGCCACGGGTCGACACGCGCCCCCTGACGTGCAAGGCTCCAAAACCGCGTCGCGCTGTCACGCGTTAGGGAGGGGAAGTAATATGGCAGAGGCCACTGAGCGGATGAGGCGATGCGTGAAAGACGCCGCCCTCAAATTACTGAAGGCCCTGCCATGACAGTCATCTTTGAGGCAGAAAGGATCGAGGCGCCGCTTCGGTTGCGTTTCCTGCTCCCCGCGCTTGGCGCGCTCTGTTATCCGTTCCTGCTGTCGTTGGTTTCATTTTTGTTGAAGCAATCGGGGGTGGCCGTTCCGCCCAGCCCCGGCGTCATCGCCATCAGCGTGCTGGCGATCCTGGCTGTCGTTGGTGCGGTCCTGGCCATGGCCTTCACCCAGGCGCTGACGCTGGCACGGTCTGACCCTACCAACAGCCCAGGTCGCGTGCTCGCCCATCTCGCTTTCGCCACTCCCTCGCTATTTACCGCCTTCGGCAATGTCACCGGTCTTCTGCACGCGAGAGGCGCCACGCTTTACGCATGGGTGATTTTCTGGCTGGTGATGATGCTGATCGCAATGCTGGCGCGCGAGCCAGCCCGGCCGCTGGCGAGCGAGGCAGCTGCGCGGAGAAACCTTGCGGCCGCCCATGGGATTTCCGCGCTCATCATCCTCCTGATGTTCATCCTGCCCCACCTCGCCGATCATCTCGCGGGCATCATTAGTGGCTCCGCCCATATCGACGTGATGAATGCGCTGCGCACTGTCTATCGCAGCCAGGTGGGCGAACCGATCCTATTGGCGCTGATCTGCTTCCAGATCGTGAGCGGCTTTCTACTGGTCCAGCGCAAGCTGGAGCGGCGGAGCGATGTCTTCGGGACGCTGCAAAGCCTTACGGGAATCTATGTAGGGATTTATCTGCTGGGTCATATGACAGCAGCTTTCTCCGCGCGAGGCGCCGGTACCAATACCAATTGGAACTGGCTGACGGGCAATGATCACGGGCTGCTGTACCACCTGTCAGGCTTCAGCTTGGTCGGCCATTATTGGGTGGGCCCCATTGCAATCGTCACTCATGTAGCTTGCGGGCTTCGGGGGGTGATGTTGCAGCATGGTGTTTCCGACGGGCTGGCCTCACGGACTGCCTGGCTATCGAGCAGCCTGGGCATCATCGCCTCCAGCGTCATCCTGGCCGGCTTGTTGGGGGCGCACGTCGCTTGACAGCCGCTGGCGACGTCCGGCTCATCGGTGAGCCGGAGTTGCACCCTGCAGGCCCTGAACACTCGTATATAAGGGTATGAAGGTCGATTCCGTCAGGCTGTCGACGCCGGACTGCCACGCCGAAGTGAATAGCGACGAGAGCCTGGATCGCGTGCAAAACGCGCTCGCTCGGGCGCAGGCGGGCGAGAGCGCGGCCTTCCGCGAGCTGGTCAGCACTCATCAGAGCGGCATCCATAGTCTTGCGTTGCGGATGCTGGGCGTACGCGAGGACGCGCAGGAGCTCGCGCAGGATGTGTTCGTGTTGCTGCACCGGCACTTGTCCAGCATCGAATCGGCGCCGCACCTGCATGCGTGGCTGCGCAAGACGGTCTGTCATCGCGCGATCGATCGGCTGCGCGCTCGCCCCCGCTACATCACCGTGGCGCTCGAGGCGGCGGAAGGACAGGAGGCGCCGGGGCAGGAAGCGGACCCCATCCTGGAGCGGCAGTTGAGGCGCCTCATCGCCACTCTGGCGCCCGTGCCGCGTGCGGTGGTGCTGCTGCGCTACCAGGAGGATCTCGATCCACCCGAGATCTCCGCGGTGCTTGCAATGCCGCTCAATACCGTGAAAAGCCATCTGCGCCGATCACTGACGCTCATCCGCAGTCGCTGTGCGCAGGCGGCGGGATTGGATATCCATGACTGACAAAGAACTCGAGCAGGCCCTGCGAGGCGCGCTGAGGCCGAGGGATCCTGGCGCAGACTTCGCCGACAGCGTTATGGCCCGTCTTGACGCGGAGCGGTGCTCCAGTCGCGTTCCGCCAGCCATCCAGACCGCGGCGCGCCGAAGGCTCTATCGCTGGTCGCTTCCGGCGGCATTGGCTGCGTGTGCGCTGGCTGCGATCGGGCTGGTGCATTGGAGGAATGAGACGGCGGCGCGCGAGCGCGGCGTCGAAGCGCGCGCGCAGCTGCTGCAGGCGCTGAGCATCGCCAGTGCGCAGGTCAGCGATGCCCGGGCTGCGATACTGCGCGATGAGGGCCAACTCGAATGAGCGTCATGAACGGACCGTCGTCACCGGACAGTTGCAGGAGATCACCATGAGATTCCGTTTCGTCCTCATCATGCCCACGCTGCTGTTGCTGCCGCTGCTCGCACAGGCGCAGTCAGGCCGCCTGGTACTGCCGGACTTCTCGGATCTGGCCAGGAAAGCCAGCCAGTCCGTGAACATCTCGCTGGATCCCTCGATGCTCGGGCTCGCGGGCGCTTTTCTGAACGCCGATCCGCGATCCAGTGACAGCGACGTTAAGAGTCTGATCAGTGGCCTGCAGGGGATCTACGTACGCAGCTACACCTTCGAGCGGGCGGGAGCCTATTCCCGGGCCGACGTGGAGGCAGTGCGCGCGCAGCTCACCGCGCCGGGCTGGGTGTCGCTGGTATCGACACATGACCGCCAGGATGATGTGGATATCTACGTGCGACGCAACGGGCAGCGGACCGACGGGATGGCCATCATCAGCGCGGAGCCGAAAGAGTTGACGATCGTCAACATCGTGGGCGAGATCGATCTGGCGAAGCTTGCGCAATTGCAGGGGAAATTCGGCGTGCCGAGCATCAATTTCGGCTCATCCGGAGCGGCGCGTTAGGGTTTGCGACTGCTGAGCTGTCGTGCCAGTTCGGCGAGCTCTTCAGGGCCGATGTCTTCGGACGGCACCTCGGAAGGACGCGGGGCGGCCGTCGCGTCGGGCATGGGGCCGGCCTGATCGGTTCGCACCCAGTCGTGCTGCTGTTGCATCCAGCGCTGATAGCGTGTGGACGACCACAGCCCTTCCTCGCCGCCGGATTGCAGCACATTCGCCAGCTGACTGAAATTTCCGGCACGGATGGTGCCGCGTGCGCCGCTGGTGGCCAGCAGCAGCTCGCAGCGTGGCACACGCAACTGGGGTCCCGCGAGAAACTCGAGCCGCTGGCAGCTGGCGCCGACCAGACAATCGGCCAGCTGCGCGCGCACGCTGGCCTGCAGATCCGCTGGGAAGGACAGACACAGGCGTTGCAGGGCTTCCGCACAGGTCGCTGCATGCATCGTGGCGAGTACCAGATGACCGGTCTCTGCGGCGGTGAGCGTGAGGCGCATGACCTCGGGCGTGCGCATCTCGCCGATGACGAGCACATCCGGGTTCTCACGCAGGGCATCGACGATGCCCTGCTCGAAACTCGGCGTGTGCGTGGGCACCTCGCGCTGCCGGATGAGCGCACGCCGGTTCGTGAACAGGTATTCGAGCGGGCTTTCGAGCGTGATGATATGGCGCGCGCGCGCGCCATTGATCTCCTCGATGAGCGCCGCCAGCGTCGTGGATTTTCCGGCTCCCGTAGGCCCGGAGATGATGACCAGGCCGCTGGGCGCCTCGAACAGGCGGCGAAAGTCCGCGTGCAGATTGCAGGCGCGCAAGTCCCGCACCGAGGGCGTCAGCAGGCGCACGGCAATGCCGACGCCGCGCAAGGTACGGTAGAAGCTCGCGCGGCAGCGCAACGCACCCAGCGACAGCGCCAGATCAGCCGAGCCACGCTGCAGGAACTGGCTCCACCCTTCCGCGCCCAGCGCATCCTGGGCAGCCTGCAGCACGTGGTCAGCCGGCATGACGGCGCCCAGCGGCTGCAGCTCGCCTCGCACGCGTACCACGGCGGTCGTTTCGCTCTCCAGATGCAGATCGCTTGCACCGAGGGAGCGTGCGCGAGCCAGCCAGTCGTGCAGGAGCATGCGGGCAAGCATGCACCGCCCAGTCGCGATGCGAAAGCGCTGCGGGGTTCGCGACGTCGTGGGCAATACTTTGGTGTTCCTGCAGGTAGCCATGCGTCACGACCCCGCGCCCGCGCCGCCACAGAACAGACCCGCAATTCTCGCCCGGGTACAGGCACTACGAACCCGGGCCCAGGTGGCGCAGTACATGGCGGAGGTCAGGGCAAGGCTACGTGCCGCCGGGTGCGGGCACCCGTCGGCTCGTGACGTGTTTCACGGCCCGCGGCGAGTAGCGCGCCGCGGGCTGTTTGGCCACCGATAATTGCGATCGCACACACGGTCGCTCGCGCGGGTTGTGGCCTAAATGGCGCCAAATGGGCATCTCGACCCCAAGGCAGCCATCGGCGCTCCAGCGCAGCGTCCGGCGATACTTCGCCGATGCGCTGCTGCTGTGCGCGTTGGCCGCGTTGAGCGGGTGCTCGGCGGACGGCCTCAATCCGTTTGACGCCTTTGCCAATCTGGCCAGCAGCGCGCCCGCACAGTCCTATTCGCTGTCTGCCGCAATCAGCGGGTTGAACTCCTCCGGCCTCGTGCTGGGGGTCAATGCGTCGAGCGTCAGTGTCCCGGCCGGGACCACCACGCAGCTGCTTGCGAGCTCCCTGCCGCCGGGCAGCAGCTACTCCGTGACGATCCAGGCGGAACCCGCCGGTGAGACGTGCGCGGTCACGGGCGGAACGGGCACGGTCCAGGCGGCAAATGTGAGTAGCATTGCCGTGAGCTGCTCGGATGAGGCCTATTCGGTGGGCGGCTCGATCAGCGGACTGACCGCGGACGGCCTGGTACTGCTCGATAACGGCGGTGATACGCTGAACGTGAGCGCCAACGCAGTCCAGTTCACCATGCCGACGGCGATCGCCTACGGGAGCACGTACGCCGTGACGGTGCAGGTGGCCCCGCCGGGACTCGTCTGCTCGGTGAGCAATGGCACGGGCATCATGGGGCCCGCTGCCGTCACGGGCATCAGCGTCGGGTGCTTGCCCAATTTCGCGCTGCTGTATTCGTTCGCCGGCGGTAGCGGCGATGGCATCAACCCCTATCATAGTTTGATCAAGGCCAGCGATGGCAGCTTCTACGGCACGACGCTGACGGGTGGCGCCCACAACGGCGGCATCATTTTCGACATCACGCCGAGCGGATCGGAGAGCCTGTTCTACTCCTTCCTTACCACGCCCTATTCCCAGATCATTCAGGGCAGCGACGGCAACCTCTACGGGACGAGCGCAAGCGGCGGCACCAACGGCCACGGCACGGTCTTTGAAGTCAGCTCCGCGGGCGGCGCGCAAACGGTGCTGTTTTCCTTTCCCGCGCGCGCCAGTATTCCCTACACGGGTGTCATCGAGGCCAGCGACGGCAACTTCTACGGCACCACCGGGGCCAATGGCGCGACCGACGACGGCACTGTCTTCAAACTGACCCCCGGTGGCACCCAGACCGTACTGCATACGTTCGCGAAGACCGGTACGGATGGTCAGGTACCGTACGCCGGCCTGATCCAGGGTGCCGATGGCAACTTCTATGGCACGACTTATGGGGGCGGCGCCAATGGCTTCGGCACCCTCTTCGAGGTGACCCCAAGTGGAACCGAGACGATCGTGTACTCCTTTGCGGGTGGCACCACCGACGGCGCCAATCCCTATGCAGGCATCATCCAGGGCAGCGACGGCAACTTCTACGGCACCACCTACAATGGTGGCGCGCACGGCTTCGGCACCGTCTACAAGGTCACCCCGGACGGCACCGAAACCGTGCTGTATTCCTTCGCGGGCGGCAGCACTGACGGCGCCAATCCCGAAGCTGGCGTGATCCAAGGTAGTGACGGCAACTTCTACGGGTCAACCGCCGCGGGCGGCGCGAGCGCCGACGGCACGATCTTCGAGCTGACTGCCGCTGGTGTTGAAACGATCCTGCACACCTTTGCGGGCGGTACCGGCGATGGCGCGAAGCCCGAGGCGAACCTGATCCAGGAGAGCGACGGCAGTCTCTACGGCACCGCCTTTTCAGGTGGCACTGGCAATCACGGTATCTTCTTCAAGGTTGCTCTGCAGTAGAATCGAGCCATGAGCGCTCCTTCGGTCCCCGTCACGATCTATCACAACCCGAACTGCGGGACTTCGCGCAACACGCTGGGACTGATTCGAAACGCCGGCATCGAGCCGCGCATCATCGAATACCTCAAGACGCCGCCGGATCGAGCGACGCTGCTCGATCTGCTGGAGCGCATGCGCCTGCGGCCGCGTGAGCTGCTGCGCGAAAAGGGTACGCCCTATGCCGAGCTCCGATTGGACGAGCCACACTGGACGGACGAGCAACTCATCGAGCAGATGCTGGCTCATCCGATGCTGATCAATCGGCCGATCGTCGTCACTTCTCTGGGCGTCAGGCTGTGCAGACCCGCGGAAACCGTACTTGAAATCCTGCCCCTGCCACGGCAGGGAGCTCGCCGCTAGCGCGCCCCCGAGGCAGACAGCGTCCGCACGTTGCCGGCCGCAGAGGCGATGCGCAGGGGCTGCACCGGGACGGTCAGTGGCGTAACGCGTACCTTGGCGATCCCGGCACGTTGCGTGATGCCGATGCTACGCGCCGTGGCGGGCGATAGATCGACGATCCGACCGCGGACATACGGGCCGCGATCCTCGATGGTGACAACGGCACTGCGATGGTTGGTTAGATTGGTCACTTTGGCGACTGTGCCCAATGGCAGAGTGCGACTGGCCGCATTGCTGCCGTGGGGGTCCATGCGCGCGCCATCGGCCATTTTTCGGCCCGCGAAGTAGCTCGCGTAAAAGGAAGCGATGCCGGTACGGGCACGACCGGTGCGATCGATCTTCAACGGGGCTTTGGGGGAGATGCGCGAGCTGCGCGACACCGGCGCCGCCAGCGCTGCAGCCGACGCCACGCGGGCCACGCGGGCCCCGCGGCGGGGCCGCATAACCGGCACCCCCGCGCCATGTGAGCCCGTGTGATGTGCGCCAGCGCCATGGGCTGCGGCGCCACTGCTCTGCGGCAAGGGATGGGCGGTCGCCATCGCCCACAGGCACAGACTTCCCAGTACCACGGTCGCCAAATAACGCCCGGCAGGTGCCAAGTTGTGCTCCATGACAGCGAATTTCCCCGCATTTGGGCACTACGATCTGTAGGCCACCGCGAATTGCGGCCGTGCTGCGGCTTCAGAGCCGCTGCCAGTCAACGCGGACGGGGCTGCCGGTCTACAGGACGATATGGGCTCAGTCATCAGGAAGATGTTTGTATGACGCCACGCTTTCGCTCGCGAATCGACGCTGAGTTCGTGCTGATTGGCGTCGGCGCGCCGATCTCTCTGGGGCTGGTACTCATTGCCAACGGCGTGCTGGATGACGCAGCGCGCTACTGGCCGCTGCTACCGCTATTGGCGGCGACGGCGGGGTTTGTTTGGGTACTCAACTCAACCTCTTATAGCTTCCAGGGTGGCACGTTGCTCGTGCGCTGCGGACCTTGCCGATGGCGCATTCCCCTGGAGCAGATTTTCGCCGTACAAGAGACCGACAGTGTGCGTTCGGCGCCGGCCATGTCGATGGATAGGCTCGAGATCCGCTTCGCCGACGATGGCCGCATGCTCGTTTCGCCGCGCGACAAGGCGGCATTTCTGGCCGAATTGCGCCGTCAGGCGCCGCAGTTGGCGAACCACCGCCACTCTTTTCATGCTGGCGCTTGACATATTGTCGATGCGCTCACCGGTGTGAAGCACATCGCTATGCGGCCTGGACCGCTACGCTATGTTGCAGCTCGGTCAAAGCCTGGCAGGAGCCCTCATGGGCGCACTCATCGCGATCCTAGCCGTCCTCGTACTGGCGGCCATCTACTTCATTTCGCTGTACAACGGTCTGGTGCGACTGCGCGAGGCAGTGAAACAGGCGTGGTCCAACATCGGCGTGCTGCTCAAGCAGCGCCATGATGAGATACCCAAGCTGGTAGAGACCTGCCGTCAGTACATGACCTACGAACAGGAGACGCTCGAGCGCGTGCTCAAGGCTCGTGCCGCCGTCTCTGCCGCCGAGAGCAGCGGCAATATGCGCGACCTGGCGAGTGCCGAGAGCGGTCTGCGCAGCGGCCTTGGGCGTCTCTATGCCGTCGCCGAGCAATATCCGAACTTGAAGGCGAACGACAACTTTCTGCAGCTGCAGGCGCGCATCACCGGCCTGGAAGAGCAGATCGCCGATCGTCGTGAGCTCTACAACGCTGCGGTGAATCTCTACAACGCGCGCCAGGCAATCTTCCCCGACTCGATCGTCGCCGGCTGTGGGGACTTCCATCCCGCGCATCTGCTGGAATTCTCCCCGGAGGAGCAACAGGATCCGTCGGTCAAGGCATTGTTCGGCACCTGACGGGCGGTCGTTTCCGTGACGCCTGATCCGACCGTGGCGATGTGGGCATTCGGCGGCGCCGCGCTGATGGCGGGCGGCGGAGTGCTGCAGTGGCGCCGCGCACGTGCGTTCGAGGACACGCCGACCTCCAAGGTGCGCTCGGCGGCGCAGGGCTACGTCGAACTCAGCGGTCACGCGCGCGCGCTGCCCGGCGCACCCATTGTCTCTCCGCTCAGCCGCCGCCCCTGTTGCTGGTTCCAGTATCGCGTGCAGGAGCGCACCACGACCCAACGCAGCGGCTGGCGTACGATCGACGAGGGCACCAGCGATGCCATCTTTGCGCTGGATGACGACACCGGACGTGTGGTCATCGATCCGGCCGGCGCTGCAGTGTCCGACGTGCCGCGTACGGTGTGGTACGGCAACGAGGAGAACGAGCAGCCGCCGGCGCTGCGCTCCTGGCTGTCCGGCTTCGGCGCGCATTATCGCTACAGCGAGAGAATCATCCTCGACGGCCAGCCACTCTCCGCCGTGGGCCTGTTTCAGACGCGCCGCGCCGGCGACGATCCGCCGTCGCTCGATGCGGAGATGGCTGATCTGCTGCACCGCTGGAAGCAGGATCCCCGCCGCATGGCCCGCTTCGACGTCAATCACGACGGCACTATCTCTGCACAGGAGTGGGAGCAGGCGCGCGCGGCGGCGCGTGCCGAGATTCTGGCCGAGCACCGTGAAGAGGCGCAGCAACCCGGCATCAGCATGCTGGTGCGGCCGCCTGATCATCGACCCTTTCTCTTCGGACCCGGCAGCGTACACGCGCTTTCGCAGCGCTACCGTCGCAATGCCGCCCTGCTGTCGACCGCCGCCCTCATCTGTCTGTTCGTCGGCACGCGCTCGATCTGAGCGCACGCTATCGGCGTCGCTTCACCACGGCGCTACAATCGACACCGCAAGCGGCGCTGCCTCGCGTCCGACATTGGTGACCCTCACAGCATGGCCAGTCGAACTGTGGCGCGGCGCGCCCCGTCATCTCGCGCATCGTCTCGTGCCGCTGTCTCGCGGCGTGGCAAGCTGGCACCACGTGAGCAGAAGCGCGGACTGGCGGCTGCCGAGGTCGTCATGGGCCTGGACAGTGCGGAGCTCGCCGAGCTGGCCGGCTTCGTGCGCCAGGCTGGCGGCGCCCCGATCGGTGCCTATCATGAGCCCTTAGGAGGGCGGCCTCTGCTGCTCGCGTGTCTGCCGATCGGTGCCGTGCAGCCCACACCGTTTCAGCGCGATCTGTCGCCGACGCACACCAAACGACTCGCCGCGAAGATCGACGAGGCGGCCGCCTTTCTCGATCCGCTCATCGTGGTGCGTGGACACGACGGGGGATTCTGGACGCCCAATGGACGTCATCGACTGGCTGCCGCAAAAGTGCTCGGTCTGCGGCAGATCACCGCGCTGATCTCTCCGGATGACACGCTGGCCTTTCGTATCCTCGCTCTCAATACCGAGAAGGCACACAACCTGCGCGATCGCAGCCTCGAGGCGATCCGCATGGCACGCAGCCTCGCGAAGCGGCAGGGACAGACCCGCGAGGTGCAGTTCGCCGCGCAGTTCGAATCGCCCGATCTGCTGACGCTCGGCATCGTCTACGAGCAGGCGGCGCGCTTTGCCGGTGGCGCCTACGGCGCCTTCCTGAAGAAGGTCGACCGCTTCAGCGAACGCACGCTGCTGGCGAGTTTGCGCGAGCGTGAGGGATTCGCGGCCCGCCTGCGTGACATCGATGCGCGGGTCACCTAATTGGTGGCCGCGCTGCAGGCGCGCGGCTTCAAGTCTCCGTATCTGCGCAACTACGTCGTCGCGCGCATCAATCCCGTGCGCTTCCACAAGGCCAAGAAAGGCGCCACGGCCCCGCCGATGCCGCTGTCGCAGGCGTTGACGCGCATGACCGCTGCCGTGCGCAAGTTCAATTTGGAGTCGGTATCCAAGGCCGATCTGGCCTGGGTGGCTGCCGGCGCGGAGGCGCAGGCGGACTGACCGTGCCGTCCGTAAGCCGGCGCGAGATAAACCTCAAGACCAATTTTGCCCTGGGCGCTGGCAAAAGCTGGCTTGAAGTGAAATAAGTCTACCGATTCTGCCCGACCTCGGGCAGAATCATACTGATCTGCCCCTGCGCACCGCACACTCCGCCCATGCCGGATCACAGCGAATCCCAAGAGCTGGCCGATCATCTGTCGCGCACTACACGCCTTGAGCCCGAGGAGGCCCACCGGGTCGTGCTGGAAGTCATCGGCTACCTGCAGGAGACCCCCGATGCGTACGTGCGCCGCCGGCACCGCGCGTTGCAGGCAGCCGGGCTCGCCAATGCGACGATTTATGAGCGGCTGGCCGCGGAGCTTTCGACCTGGCGCTTCCGCGCCCCCGAACTCACACAGCGGCAGATACGCCGCATGATCTACGGTTAGTCCGCCGCGGCGCTCGCAGGAGAGAACCCATGTGTGGAATCGTGGGCTACATCGGTCGACAAGACGCCGCACCAATTCTAATGCAGGGGCTGCATCGGCTTGAGTATCGCGGCTACGACTCGGCCGGGCTCGCCGTGGTGCGCGGAGGGTCGCTGCGGGTCTTCAAGAGCCAGGGCAAGGTGCGCGAACTCGAGCAGCAGCTGCCCGATTCGCTCAAGGGCAGCCCGGGTGTCGCCCATACGCGCTGGGCGACGCATGGCGAGCCGAGCGAGCGTAATGCGCACCCGCACACCGACGCCGCCAATTGCATCGCCATCGTCCATAACGGCATCATCGAGAATGCAGCGGCATTGCGTGCCCAGCTGGTGGCCAAGGGCGTGCAGTTTCGCTCGGACACCGACTCGGAGGTGCTGGCTCATCTGATCGCAATGATGGACACGGAGACGCTGGCCGATGCGGTGCGCGGCGCGCTGCGCCTGATCAGCGGCGCCTATGGCATCGCCGTCCTGGATGCGCAGCGCCCTGAGACGCTGGTAGTCGCGCGCCACGGCAGCCCGGTGATCCTGGGAATCGGCGAGCGCGAAATGTTCGTGGCCTCCGATACGGCGGCGCTGGTGCGCCATACACGCAGCGTCGTGCATCTGGATGACGGGGAGATCGCGGTGCTGCGTGCGGATCGCTACGAAACCTCCACGTTGGAAGGTGGCACAACCGTGAAGGTGCCACTGGCGCTTGATTGGGAGGAGGACACGCTCGGCAAGGGCGAGCATGCACACTACATGCACAAGGAGATCCGCGAGCAGCCCGAGGCTATCGGGCGCACGCTGAGCGGCCGGCTTGAACGACGCTTTCAGACGACGCATCTGGGTGGCGTGGAGATGGCTGCGCGCGAACTGCTCGAGATCCGCCGTGTGAAGATCCTGGGCTGCGGCTCGGCGCATCTGGCCGGCTGCCTTGGTGCGCACCTGATCGAACAACTGGCGCGCGTGCCCGCGCAGGCGGAGCCCGCGTCCGAATTTCGTTACCGCAATCCCGTGATCGAAGCTGACACGCTCTACGTGGCGGTCAGCCAGTCCGGGGAAACCTTCGATACGCTGGCGGCCGTGCAGGAGGTTACGCGCAAGGGCGGGCGCGTGCTCGGCGTCGTCAATGCCGTCGGCAGCACCATCGCGCGTGCCTGTGGCCGGGGAATCTATTTGCATGCCGGGCCGGAGATCTCGGTGGTGGCCACCAAGACCTTCACCTGTACCGCCACGGCACTGGCGCTGCTCGCCATCCACCTCGGGCGCTTGCGCGATTTATCCAGCGCGCGCGGCGCGCGGCTCGTTGCCGCACTCGAAGCGCTGCCCGCTCAGATCGCCCTCGTCCTCGAGGATGAGGGGCCCATCGAGGCGATCGCGCGTCGCATGGCCGCCGCTCAGAACATCTTCTTCATCGGCCGCGCCGCCGGGCATGCCGTGGCGATGGAGGGAGCTCTCAAGCTCAAGGAAGTCAGCTATCGGCACGCCGAAGCCTATCCGGCCTCCGAGCTCAAGCATGGTCCGCTGGCGCTCATCGACCAGCGTACGCCCACCGTCGTGGTACTGCCGCGCGATGAGCTATACGCCAAGAATCTCTCCAGCATCGAGGAGATCCATGCGCGCCGTGGTCCCACCTTCGTCGTCACGCAGCCCGGAGCGTTGCCACCCGGCGTGCAGGGCGTCATGCAAGTGCCCGCTTCCGAGCCCGAACTGGATCCGATCCTGATGACGATTCCGCTGCAGCTACTCGCCTACCACGTGGCGCGCGCCTGCGGCACGGAGATCGATCAGCCGAGAAATCTCGCCAAGTCGGTTACCGTGGAGTAGTTCACCATCCTCGGTCGAGGGCGGCTGAGACGCGCTACGGCGCAGAGGTGAGTTGCACGCGCGCGATCGCCGGCTCCGAGTCTGCCACGTGGGCCCATGGCACGGAGTGCAGATGCGCCAGCAGCACACGCACGAAGGCATCCTGGCGACGTCGGGCTTCAGGTACGGGCACACCGTGATTCAGGATGGCAAAGTAGACCTCGCCCTGGTCGCGCGTGCGGATGGCGCCGATCAGCGCGCTCGCGCCGTAGTCGCCATAGGTACCAGTCTTGCCGACCACCCGGCCGGCCGCATTGCGGCCGTTCAGACGAGCATGCAGCGTGCCGGCATCTATGCCCGAGACGGGCAGCACATCGGGCAGCGTGTGGCCGTTGGTGGCGAGCTGCTGCTCGAGCGCTCGCAGTAGCTTCACGGCTGCGCGCGGACTGAGCCGGTTGCGAGGGTCGATGCCCGCGCCATCGCCAAGGGTGATTTCCCCGCGCATCGCCGCCGGCACGCTGGCGCGCGCCAGGCGCTGTACGGCCGCGGCCCCGCCGGCCGCCTGCGCCAGTGGCGCAACGATGTTGTTCGAGTAATCGTCCAGTGATTTGAGCAATGGCAGCAGCGGTTCGGAGCGCACGGTCAGCACGTCGTCGATGCTCGGGATGGCGAGCACGGGCACGGCGCTGGCGCTGCGGGCGCTGCTCGACGCTGAGTCGGTCCCGCCCGTCGCGCCGCCGGCCGCATCGTTGGCCCCGGCGACTGTCGCGGCGGCGGGCAGCCAGTGCACCGACGGCGGCGCGGTGATGCCCGGCGCGGTGGCACCCGACTGCAGCGCAAGCAGCGCTCTCCAGGCAGCTTCAGGAGTCTGCCCGGACAACGCGTGGGCGAGTCGCATGCCCTGAGGATCGTTCTGCCAGTCGAAGATCAATGCTCCGCGCACCAGCAGCGGACCGCGGATCGAGTCGATGCCCAGACCATTGAGTCGCTGTGCGACCAACAGGGCGTCTTCGTCGACCAGCGCAGGATCCGGATTGGCGCCCGCCTGCACCAAGAGCTGGCCGTCGAGGCGGTGGTCGGTCAGGTGTCCGCTGAGAGTGAAGGTGGTGACGAAGCGGTAGTCCGGCCCCAGCATGCGCAACAGGGCCAGTGTGGTCGGCACTTTCGAAACCGAGGCCGGATGCACGGGCTGTGCGGCAGCCTGCGCCAGCAGCACGCGTCCGTCAGCGGCCTCGACATACACTCCCTGACCCACGCCGACGATTTGCCGGGCGGCGCGCGCGAGCATCCCGCGCGTGTCGCTATCGGCTGCCATGACAGGATAGGTCGCCAGCAGCGACAACCCAGCGAGCACCAGCGCCCGACACAACGCGACTGGCATTGCGTACATGGTGTATGTGCGGCTCAGTCGGAGACTGCGGCGATCTGAGCTGCGAGCGGCAGACGCCGCAGTCGCTGGCCGGTCGCCTGAAACACTGCATTGACGATCGCGGGGGCGATGGGCGGGGTGCCCGGATCGCCCACGCCGCTCGGTGGCTCCTTCGACCGGACGATGTACACCTCGACCTGCGGCATCTCGCTGGGGCGCAGACACCGGTACGCATCGAAGTTCGCCTGCTGCACGACGCCGTCCTTGAGGGTGATCGCACCGTAGAGTGCGGCCGATAACCCGAAGCCGATACCGCCCTGCATTTGCGCGGTGATGACGTTGGGATTGATCGGCAGACCGCAATCCACGGCACAGACCACGCGATCCACCCGCAACGTACCATCCTTCTCCACGGACACTTCTGCGACCTGTGCAACGCAGGTACCGAAACTTTCGTGCAGAGCAATGCCGCGGCCGCGCCGTTCTCCAGGAGCACGCGCCGGCAGCGCACTGCTCCAATTGGCGCGGGTTGCGGCCAGATCCAGCACCGCGCGCTGCCGCGGGCGCGAGGCGAGCAACCCTCGGCGGAATCGATAGGGATCGACGCCGGCTGCGATGGCCAGCTCGTCGATCATGCACTCCGTGGCGAAGGCGGTGTGTGAATGCCCCGCCGAGCGCCACCACTGCACGGGCACCCCGATGTCCGTGGGTGTGATCAGCTCGAGGCGCACATTTGGAATCTCATAGGGCTCTGCCGAGCCCTGCAGGCTGCTCGGATCGATGCCGTTCTTGATTTCGCCGGCAAAAGGCGAGTCGGCGAACACCGACTGGCCCACGCTGCGTTGCTGCCAGGCAATCAGGGCGCCGTTCGCATCGATGGAGGCGCGAATCCAGTGTGCAAAGGCAGGCCGATAGTAACCGGCACGCATATCGTCCTCGCGGGTCCACACCAGCTTGATGGGAACTCGATGGCCCTGTGCGGCAGCCGCCTGCGCGATCGCGACCGCTTCGAGGAGGTAATCGGACTGCGGATTGCCACGGCGGCCGAAGCTGCCACCGGCGTAGAGCTGCGTGATCCTGACGTTCGCCGGAGCGATGCCGAGCCGGGCGCTGATCGCAGCCTGATCGGCGCTTTGCAGCTGCTCGCCGTTCCAAAGGCTGACAGCGCCTTCGGTGAGTGCCACCAAGCAGTTCATCGGCTCCATGGCGGCGTGGGCCAGATAGGGGACTTCGAATAGCGCTTCGTGCTGCACACCGGTGGCGCCCTGCAGCGCCGCATCGTCGCCCTTCTGTAGCGCGATGCGCGCGGTGTCCCCTGCGGAGGGACCATTGAGCGCCAGCGTGCTCAGGCGCTCGGCGAGCTGCGCGCTGTCGAGGCGCGAGGCCGCTGATTCGTCCCACTGGATCTGCAGGGCGTCGCGCCCGCGTTGTGCGATCCAGGTGTTGGTGGCGAGCACGGCCACGCCGCCGGCCATGCGCGCACTGCCCGAGAACTGCACCACGTCCACGACCCCGTCAATGGCGCGTGCAGCGCTCGCATCGAAGCTCGTGAGGCGTGCACCGAAGCGCGGCGGGTGCGCCGCCACTGCGACGAGCATGTCCGGCAACTTCAGATCCTGCGTGTACAGCGCCGAGCCATTGGTCTTGGCGTGCGAGTCCTTGCGGCGCACGAAAGGGTTGCCGATGAGCTTGAACTGCCCGGGTGACTTCAATACGGGATTGGCCGGCACCGCCAGCCGCGCCGCCGCGGCGGTCAGCGCGCCAAAGCGTGTGTGTCGCTGCGTGGCCTGGTGTGCCACCACGCCGTTGGTGACACTGATTTCCGCCGCTGGCACGCCCCACAGCGCGGCAGCTGCCTGCACCAGCAGCGCACGCGCCGCGGCCCCCGCCTGTCGCATCTGAATCCAGGCCCCGGCCATCGAAGTGCTCTCAGCGGTGCCCTGCATGCCGAGCGCCACGTTGATGTAGCGGCTGACGTCGGCCGGCGCGCCCTCGACGCGCACATCGGACCAGTCCGCGTCGAGCTCGTCGGCCAGCAATGTGGCCAGGCCCGTAAAGACGCCCTGACCCATCTCGAGATTTTTGGCGATGACCGTGACGCTGCTGTCGGCACCGATGCGCACGAAGGCATTGGGCTCAAAGGGCCGCAGCGGGAATGCATCGTTCGGCGCATCGCTGGCCCGGGCCGCACTGCGCGCGGCGCAGGGCAGCAGTTCGGGGGCGAGATAGATCCCGAGCGTGAGTACCCCCGTCTGCTGCAGGAATTGCCGGCGTGAGCGTCGCACGCCATGCTCAGAGGGATCTCTGCGCGCGCCGGGACGCTTCAACTCGCCAGTCTCCTGGCCGCCTCATGAATGGCGGCGCGCACGCGCGCATAGGTCGCGCAGCGGCACAGATTGCCATCCATCGCTGCATTGATGTCGGCATCACTGGGCTTGCGATTGGTTTGCAGCAGCGCCGTAGCCGACACGATCTGGCCACTCTGACAGTAGCCACACTGCACCACATCCAGACGTCGCCATGCCTCCTGCACCGCGCGGCCAACCTTGTCATCGGAGAGTCCCTCGACGGTCACGACAGTGCGACCGTCGACGCGCGCCACCGGTGTCTGGCAAGCGCGCACTGCATGCCCATCGAGCGTGACGGTGCAGGCGCCGCACTGGCCCTGACCACAGCCGTACTTGGTGCCGGTCAGGCCGATTTCATCGCGCAGCACCCACAAAAGCGGCATGGCGTCATCGACATCGACCGTCACCGCACGGCCATTGAGCATGAATGTCCGCATCAACTTCCTCCCTCGATGTTGCGGCAACGCTGGGTCTGCGCAGTGTCAGCCCGTGCATCGCAGTAGGATTGGCCGCCAATCGAGCCTGATTATAGCGGCGCAGCGTCGGTAATCATCTGCACAAGATCACAGGTTTGTCGCGGTGCTGCGACGCGCCTGCAGATCGTAGATCTGCGCGCCGCTGATCTGCACCGGCACAATCTGCCCGACCTTTACGTTCTGCGCATCGGACAGCCGCACGGTGCCATCGATCTGCGGCGCCTCGCCGAAACTGCGGCCGACGGCCCCTTGCGCATTCACCTCATCGATGAGAATGTCGCAGCGCTGGCCAACGCGGGCCAGCAGGCGCGCGTGGCTGATCTGTGCGGCTTTCCGCATGAAGCGCTCGTAGCGTTCCCGCCGGAGTGCTTCGGGTACCGGGTTCGGCAGCGTATTGGCCGCGGCGTCCTGCACGGGTGAATACTGGAAGCAACCGACGCGATCGAGCTGCGCCTCCTCGAGCCAGGAGAGCAGCTGTTCGAATTCCGCCTCGGTCTCTCCCGGAAAGCCGACGATGAAACTGCTGCGCAATACCAGCTCGGGTCGCTCGCGG
The DNA here is from genome assembly GCA_035553315.1 of Steroidobacteraceae bacterium. Taxonomy (GTDB): domain Bacteria; phylum Pseudomonadota; class Gammaproteobacteria; order Steroidobacterales; family Steroidobacteraceae; genus FEN-1191. The sequence goes on along the minus strand of DATNDE010000011.1, from coordinate 49,983 downwards.
CGCCAGGCGGCAATCCGCTGCAGCGTGTTCTCTGCGTGCGCCGGGCGGCGCATGCGCTTGAGCACCGAAGGGCTGCCGTGTTGAAAAGGAATATCCAGATACGGCAACACCCCGTTGGCGTGCATCAGCGTGATCACCTCGTCTACGTGCGGATAGGGATAAACGTAGTGCAGGCGGACCCAGGCGCCGAGGGTCCCCAGCGCGCGCACCAGATCCAGCATACGTGTCTGGTATCCGCGGTCCTGCCATTGCGCCTTCGGGTAGCGCAGGTCGCTGCCGTAGGCGCTGGTGTCCTGTGAGATCACCAGCAGCTCACGCACCCCGGCGCGCACCAGCGCCTCGGCCTCGCGCATGACGTCATCGAGGGGACGGCTGGCCAGTCGGCCACGCAATGAGGGGATGACGCAGAAACTGCAGCGGTTGTTGCAGCCCTCCGAGATTTTCAGATACGCGTAGTGTCGCGGTGTGAGTCGCAGTCCCTGCGGCGGCACCAGCTCGAGAAATGGATCGTGGGGACGCGGCAGATGGCGGTCCACAGCCTCGAGCACCTGCTCGTAGGCATGCGGGCCGGTGATCCCGAGCACCTTTGGATGCCGGGCGATGATGCGCTCGGGGTGCGCACCCAGGCAGCCGGTCACGAGCACCCGACCGTTCTGTGCCAGGGCCTCGCCGATCGCCTCGAGCGACTCATCGATGGCTTCGTCGATGAAGCCGCAGGTGTTGACCACGACCAGATCGGCCTGCTCGTAGCCGCCGACGATGTCGTAGCCGCGCGAGCGCAGCGCGGTGATCAGCCGCTCGGAGTCCACCAGCGCCTTGGGGCAGCCCAGGCTGACGAACCCCACCGCCGGGGCGGCCGTGGGCTTAGCAGTGGGGCGCGCACTGCTGCGCGCGGTGCCGGATCGAGCGTTGGCAGCCATAGTCGGGGTCAGGCGCAAATGGGCCGGGTATAGTAACCGAGCCGACTCACCGGATGAACCAGGATTGCCGATGGCCTTCGACCGAGCCTACTACCAGCGCTTTTACTTCAATCCCCGCACCGCAGTAACTTCTCGCACCGAGATGGCGTCACGAGCGCGCCTGATCGCCGGTTGTGTCGATTACGTCGATCTGCCCGTACGCAGCATCCTCGACGTCGGCTGCGGCATCGGCCTGCTGCGCGCGCCGTTGCAGCGCTCGCTGCGCGGCGCGCGTTACGTCGGGCTGGAATTCAGTGAGTACCTTTGCGAGCGCTACGGCTGGCTGCAGGGCTCCGTCGATACCTTCCGTACGCGCGAGCGCTTCGATCTAGTGGTGTGCTACGACGTGCTGCAATACCTCGCGGCGCCGCAGGCGCGCCGAGCAATTGCCAACCTGGCGAAGTGGTGTCGCGGGGCGCTGTACTTCGGCGCACTGACCACCGAGGACTGGCGCGACAACTGCGACCAAAGCCGCACGGACCGCATCGCCGGACTGCGGCCGGGGCGCTGGTATCGACGCGAGCTGTCGCGTCACTTCGTGGCGCTCGGTTGCGGCATGTGGTTCAGGCGCGGCCTGCCGCTCACGCTGTGGAATTTGGATGCGGCGGCCTGAGTGGTGGACGCTTGCGTGAAGTCCCTGGTGTTCGAGGGGCCTGTGCAATGCCTTGCCCAGCCGCGCACCGGCGATTGGCGCCTGCGTGGCCGGCTGCGCGGTGCCGAGGCCGGCAAGCCGTCCGCACCCGTGGAGCTGCTGGCGTCGGGGATGTGCGCCAGCGCCTCCGCACAGCCTCTGCCGTCCCGGCTGCATGAGCTGCGTGTTCGCGTGACTGCGCCGCTGCACAGTGATCGCGACGGGTCGGCGGTGAGGCCGCGAGGAGCAGGCGCGTACGGGCTATCCCTCGAAGCGCGCGAGGGCAGATTCACTCTGCAGGTCGAGTCGCTGCGCGTGCATCACGATGTTTCCCAGAGCTTCTATCGTGCCCTGCCGCGTACCTCCCTATCGCTGATGACGCGCGCCGGTTGGGCGACGCTGCTCACGCTGCTGCGTTTGCGGCTCATTTCGCGGCTTCTGACGCGCACGGCGCAGTGACACGAGAGCAGGACAAACCGATATGAGACCCGCATGAGCAGGCGTATTCCCGTCACGGTACTGACCGGCTTTTTGGGTGCCGGCAAGACCACTCTCGTCAATCGCATCCTCTCCGAGCAGCACGGACGGCGCATTGCGGTCATCGAAAACGAATTCGGCGAGGTCGGTGTCGATCAGGCGCTGGTCATCGGCGCAGAAGAGGAAATCTTCGAGACCAGCAATGGTTGTCTGTGCTGTACGGTGCGCGGGGATCTCATCCGCATCCTGGCGCAGCTGCGCAAACGGCGCGAGCGCTTCGATGCGGTGCTGATCGAGACGACGGGGCTGGCCGATCCAGGACCGGTGGCACAGACGTTTTTCGTCGAAGAGGAGCTGCGCGAGCACTATGTGCTCGACGCCATCGTGACGCTCGTGGATGCGCTGCATCTGCCGCAGCAGCTCGGCGACACGCCGATCGTGCTCGAGCAGATCGCGTTCGCCGACGTCATTCTTCTCAACAAGACCGATCTGGTCAGCAGCGCCATCGCGGCGCGACTCACGCAGCAGCTGAGAGCCATCAATGGCACCGCGCGCATCGTGCCCACCGAGGCGGCGCGGCTGGCACTGGAGCAGGTGCTCGATCTGGGGGCGTTCGATCTGGAGCGGGCGCTGGCGCGCGACAGCGCCTTTCTCGAGCCGCCACGCCCCTTCGAGTGGGCCGGGCTGTATCGTTTCGGCGCCTCCCCCGTGCTGCAGATCGGCAGTAGGCAGCATGCGCACGCGCACTCGGATGCTCCCGGGCATGGGCACCACCATGACCATGACCATGACCGTGACCATGGCCACGATCATGATCAGGCCCACAGCCCGCTCGCGCAGGTGGATGTCGTCCTGCTGCCCGCGCCACCGGCAGCGACGCAGACGGCAACGCCCGGGTCACCAGCGGCGACACTCGAGCAGTTGCTCGACAGCGCCACTGAGCTGTTCGAGTCCGAAGCGTTGCTGGTCGACAGCAGCCGGGCGCTGGCGCCGCAGCGACGGCTGCGGGTCGCGACGGGGCCGTCGCGCGAGCTGCCGCTGGGCCTGACGGCGGGCGACTGGGCGCTTTTCAGCGAGCATGCGCCTGCGGAGTTCGGACTGTCGGTGCCCGGCGCGACACTGCTGTACGAGCGCAGCTTCGGCTCGCATCACCACGACCTGGCGATCGGCTCGATCGGCCTCACGGAGTCGCGGCCGTTGGATGCGCAGCGCGTGAACGACTGGCTCTCCGACGTGCTGCAGATGCGCGGTCAGGACATCCTGCGCATGAAGGGCGTGCTGCAGTTTCAGGGGGAGCCGCGCCGCTACGTGTTCCACGGTGTGCACATGACCTTCGACGGCAGGCTCGATCGCCCTTGGGCCAGCGCCGAGCCCCGCTTGAGCCGTCTGGTCTTCATCGGACGCCATCTGGATCGCAGCGAGTTCGAGCGCGGCCTGACGGACTGCGTCGCGTGAGCGGTGGCGCAGGTGCCAGCCGTGCTGGACGCCTGAGCGCGCTTGGCCGTGTCGAGCTGGCCGAATACCCAGTCGATGCGGCCTGGGCGCCCGATGGTCGCAGCCTGGTGGTGGGATTGGCCAACGGATCCATCGTGCGCCTGCAGTCCGCGGCGCTGACGGCATCGCCGGCCGAGCCACCGTCGGTGCTACAGGCCCATACGCACGGCGTACTCGCGCTGGCCTGGCAAAAGGCAGGGCGACTGTGGGCGTCTTCAGGACAGGATGGCCGCGTGCTGCTCTGGGATGCGCGCCTGCCGGAGCCGCGCTTGCTGCACGAGGAGCGCCAGTGGAGCGAGCGGCTGGCATTCGCCGAGCGGGGCAATGCGCTCGCAGTGGCCACGGGACGCACGCTGCGGGTATTCGATGAGACGGGGACGCTGCGCTACCAGCACGTCAGCCACCTGGGTGCCATCAGCGCGCTGGCCTGGCATCCCCGCGCGGCCGAGCTTGCCAGCGCCGGCAACGGTGGTGTCCTGCTGCACAGGATCGATCTGAAGGCCGCAATCGGTGGCAGCGCGACTGCCCCGACGGCACCGCTCGCTTTGCCGCTGCGCGCCGCCTGCTTGTGCGTCTGCTTTCATCCCGAGGGTCGGTTGCTCGCCGCCGGGCTGCAGGAAGGTAGCGTGCTGCTGTGGAATCCGGCGACAGACAGCGATTCGCAACTCGAGGGCTTTGGGGCGCGTGTGCTGGCGGCCGAGTGGAGCGGGAATGGACGCTATCTCGCCGGCGCTGGCGGCAATGAGCTGGTGCTGTGGGACTTCAGCAGCCGCGCCGGTGCTCGCGCCGATCCGGCGGCACAGCGTCTGCCGGCCCACTCCGAGCGCATCACAGCGATCGGCTTTCGTCCCGGCGGCAACTGGTTCGCGAGCGCCGGCCAGGATCGCCGCCTACTCTGGTGGCGCGCCGGTGCTGGAGAGACTCCACAGGATGCGCATCTGCTCGCCGACGAATGCAGTCTGCTGCGCTTCTCGCGCGATGGCACACAGCTGGCGGTCGGAGATGCCAGCGGAGTTTTATCGATTTTCGAGTGCAGGCCGTGAGGCAGGCGGGCGCACCCCCAGCGCCCGTCGATTGCCGGTCCGCCGACTCGGAGGCCGCGCTGCCTGCCGCAGAGTACACGCGCAGGCTGAAGTTATGGGAAGCGCGCGCGCAGCAGCTGCAGCCGTATGAGCAGTACATGGGCAGCGTACGCCTGGTCCTCGCTGCACTGATCATTGCCACGGCCTGGGCTTCGCTGGCCAGCCGGCTGTTTTCTGCCCTGTGGATATTGCCGGCCATCGCCGTGTTCGCTGCGGCGGTCGTTTTGCATGCGCAGCTGCGCCGCCGCTGGAGGCGCGCGCAGCGGGCGATCGTTCTATATCGCAACGGCGTGGGCCGATTGCAGGACCGCTGGGCCGGGAGCGGCGCGGGTGGCGAGCGCTTCGCAGCAGATGCACACGTCTATGCGGCGGATCTCGATCTGTTCGGCAAGGGCAGCCTCTTCGAGCTCGTCAGCGCATCACGCACGCGCATGGGCGAAGACACGCTCGCGCAGTGGCTGCTCGCGCCTGCTGCACCCGAGGAAATTCGAGAGCGCCAGGCTTGTATCGCGGAACTGCGGGGTCGGGTCGATCTGGCCGAGGATCTGGCGCTGCTGGGCGAGGAAGGCAGAATCGCGGCACAACCGCAGGCTCTGGTGGAGTGGGCAGAGTCGCCCGGCACTTTGGCGCAGCCATGGATACGCCTGGCAGCCCGGACGCTGCCTGCGTTGTTCGTTGCGACGGCGGTGCTCTGGGGTACGCGCGCAATCGCATGGCCTTTGATACTCGTCGTACTGATCGAGGCAGCAGTGCTCGCTCGGCTACGCAAGCCGCTCGGCCTTGCGCTCAGAGCCACCGAAGCCGCACTCCAGGATCTGAAGACCGTGGCGGAACTGCTGTCGCGCGTTGAGCAAGAGCCATTTCAGGCACCGGCGATGCAAGCTGTGATGCGTCCCCTGTGCTCGCATGGACAGGCCGCATCCCGCGGGTTTGCGCAACTGGATCGCATCGCGACCCTGACCGAATCGTCGCGGCGCAACCAACTCGTGAGTTTCTTTCTCAACATTCCGCTGCTGTTTTCGTTGCAGGCCGCACTCTTGGCGGACCGCTGGAGGCGCCGCCACGGCGCGGTCGTGCGCACCTGGGTGCAGACCACGGGTCGGATCGAGGCGCTCGGCTCCCTTGCCCGCTACAGCTACGAGCATCCAGCCTATCCATTTCCAGAGCTGCTCACAGGCGCGCCGCGCTTCAACAGCGCCGCGCTCGGGCACCCGTTGCTTCCCGCCGACCGTCGCATCCACAATGACCTCGAGCTCGGAGGTGACCGTGACACGCAGATCGTGCTGGTCAGCGGCTCAAACATGTCGGGCAAAAGCACGCTGTTGCGCGCAGTGGGCCTCAACGCAGTGCTGGCCATGGCCGGAGCTCCGGTGTGTGCCCGCCGCCTGTCACTGACGCCGCTGCAGGTTGCAGCCAGCATCCGCGTCAACGATTCGTTACAGGAGGGCAGCTCGCGCTTCTACGCGGAAATCAAACGCCTGCGGCAGATCTACGAGCTGGCGGCAGGCCAGCCACCAGTACTGTTTCTGCTCGATGAGGTACTGCAGGGGACCAATTCTCACGATCGGCGCATCGGCGCCGAAGCGATCCTGCGCGCCTACCGGGAGCGTGGCGCGCTCGGGCTCGCCACGACCCACGATCTTGCACTCACGGCCATGCAAGGCCTGGAAGGTTGCCTGCGGAATGTGCACTTCGACGACCGCATCGACAATGGCGTCATGACGTTCGACTACAAGCTGCGGGATGGGGTCGTGACGAAGAGCAATGCATTGGAGCTCATGCGCTCGATCGGGCTGAAGGTCTGAGCCTGGCCGGCGCGTCTCAGCCCTGCGCCTGCTGCGCGCTCGAATCTTCCGGTGCGTCTTCCGCGGCGCCGCTCAGTGGCGGCAGGCTGATGCGATAGCGCGTGAACTGTCCACGTTTGGTGGAAAACTGCAGCCGACCACCCAGCCGCTGCACATGATCGCGCACGATGTTCATGCCCTGGCCGCGGCGCGAGTCCGCCCCGGCGGCGGTCGTCAGGCCCGGTTGAAATATCAGGCTGGCCAGCCGCGTCGGATCGAGGGCGCGCGCGGCCTCGACGGGCACCAGGCCGGCTCTGACGGCCGCGGCCGCGATGCCCTCGGCGTCCAGGCCGGCCCCGTCGTCCTGCACGTTGAGCTCGAAGCCGTGTGCACCGCAGTGGATGAACTCGATGACCAGAGTGCCGATTGCGGGCTTGGTGCGCGTGGCTCGCGTGGCGACTGGTTCGATGCCGTACTCGATGGCGTTGCGCACCAGCTGCGTGAGCATATCGAACAGGGTGCCGGTCCACTCCTCGGGAATGTCCTCCAGGCCCATCGTCACGAGCCCCACGCGCTTGCCCAGCTCGGCGGCGCAGCGGTCGGCCAGCTGCTCGAGCGCGGTGGCGAGCTTGAGCTGACTGCGACGCTGGCTCGATTCGAGCTCCAGCGCCGCCGGCTCGTGCATCTCCAGCGGGACGTGCACGGCGGTGCAATCGGCGGCGACGGTGAGGTGGCTGCAGAGCTCCTCGAGCACTACCATCGCCGGCAGCAGATCATTGCCGGTGGCCGCGAGCCGCGATTCCACCTCGCGCAGCGCCGCCAGCGCGTTGGCGAGCCCCGTGCTGATGGTGGGCAGGTGCAGGCCGAGCAAGGCCTCGCCGAGCGCGGTGAGCTCATCGAGCAGCCGCTCGATCTTGGCGCGGAACGCGGCCTGGTCGCGCGTGGAAGTGCGCAGCGAGGTACGGATACGCTCCACTGTCTCCAGTGCATGCGTCATGAAGGCCGCCAGCATCGCAGGCTCGGCCAGCAGCAGTGAGCGGTACAGGTCGCGCTGGTCGCGCAGCGCCTCGAGTTCCAGCTGCACGGCCGGAGGCAGCAGGTGCGCCGTCACGTCCGTCATGACAGCCCCACCGCGACGTCCAGCGGCGCGACAGCCGCCGGTAGATTCGCCGCGGCCGCGAGCAATGCACGCTGCGCCGTGGCGGCATCGGCAAAGCGCTCGGAGAGCTCCTGCGACATCAGCCCCTCGAGCAGCGGCTCGAGAGCCTGGCATTCGATCGGCAAGGGCGGTCGTACGCCGCGCACGTGCTGTTGGATGACCTCCACGGCGCTGCTGCCCGAGTAGGGCTTGGCACCGCTGAGCATCTCGAAGAGCATCACGCCCAGGCTGTACAGATCGCTGCGCGCATCCGGGGGCAGGCCCTGGGCCTGCTCGGGGCTCATATAGTAGGGTGAGCCGCGCAACACGCCGGCGGCAGTGGTACGCACGTCGTTCTCGACGCCGCGTGCCAGCCCGAAGTCGATGAGTACGATCGAGCCATCCTGGCGCAGCATGACGTTGGGTGGCTTGAGGTCGCGGTGAATGAGCCCGGCGGCGTGAATGACGCTGAGGCCAGCGCAGATGCGCTGTGCGTAATCGAGGCTTTCGGCGATCGTGATCGGCTGCAGCAGCCGCGTCTTCAAATCCCCGCAGGGGAAATATTCCATCGCGATGAATTCGCGGCCGGCGTGATAGCCGTAATCGTAGATCTCCACGACCGAGGCGTGGTGGATCGCGGAGATGGCCGCATACTCGCGCGCAAACTCGCGCGAGTCCTCGCTGCTGGGGGTTGCCGTGGGCTTGGTGACCTTGAGAGCCACGTAGCGTCCGAGCACGGCGCTTTGCGCCAGATACACCGCGGCGCGCGCCGACTCGCCCAGACGGCGCACGATCGAGTACTGCGGCAGCGCGAGCTGCAGTGCATCCAGTCCGCGGCGCGGCGTGCGTGCGATCGCCAGGGCGCGTTGACGCTGACGCAGCGCCTGGCGCAGAGCGGTGGCCAGTCGCTGTGCATTCAGCAGGCGGCGCGGCACGTAATCCGCGGCGCCCATGCGCATGGCCTGCACCGCGTTGAGCTCATTGCCGCCCGAGGCGATAACCACGACGGGTGGCACCTCCTCGAGGTCCAGCAGCCGGCGCAGCGGCGCGAGCCCGGCGGTGGGAAACTCCGGGGGATCCCCACAGGCGAGGCCCAGCACGATCAGGTCCAGATTGCGCGCACCGGCGTGGCGGGCGTGGCCCTTCTCGAGCTCCCCGGGGTCCATCTCGAGCGTCGAGCCATCGGGCCAGAGAATCTCGACATGGTGGCGCAGCCACATGCGCAGCTCCCGGTCCGCGTCGACGATCAGAACCCGCGGATTCATGAGAGGACGCATGCTCAGGGCAGCAGGTGGCGGCTGGCGTAGGCGCTGGCGAACCAGCCCGCGACGGCTGCCGTGGCGGCCGTGAAGGTGAGTAGCAGGGCCCACCGCCAGCGGCGGGCGCGCCGTGAAGCGGGTGCCTCGCGTCGCTCGGACGGGTGAATCGCAATGCCAGGGCCGCCGGGCTCGATGAGCTGCTGCTCACGGCGGCGCAGCGCCGCGAGCAGCAGCACCTTCAGTCGCTGCGCCGTAGCCGGCTTGGGCGCGAAGCGGAACAGCGTGCCATCGCTGATCTGGGCGGCGAGCTGCGTCTGCAGAGCGGCGGCCCCGACCACGATCAGCTGCAACTGGGGAAACTGCCGGTGCAGGGCGAGCAGAAATATATCCAGCGGTTTCGGCGCAATTGCTGCATCGATCAAGGCTATTTCGGCGCCGTTCGCGACCAATAAGTCTACGAACCGATCGGCCGACTGGCAGGTGACCACCGCGATGCGCTCGATGACCGCCTCGGTCAGCGATTGCAGCAATGGATGATCCTCGGAGAGCGCGATCACGGTCGGACTCGCCGGCAGTTCCAGCGATGGGGCCGGTGCCTCCGAGCCCAGCACCAGCAGCATGGCCGTTGACTCCAGGGCCACCGGCGGCAGGGGCGTGCGGCTGTCGGGCAGGATGCGCTCTGCGGCGGGGGGTGAGGACACTGGCGCTCGCGGATCCATGCGCATGAGGCTTGAAGCAAGGTGACGTAAGACTGGGGTCAGCTTCCCGACTGTAAGCGCTCGCCGTGGCGGCACAATGGCTGGCCGGGGCGGCGGAAATGGAACTGTGATGCCCATCGGCGCGCTCGGCCGATAATGTGACGTGTCTCACCCTGGCCGGAGAAACCCATGCTGCAATTGCGGGCCGCGCAGGCGGCCGATGTGCCATTGCTCCATCAGCTCATCGGAGAGCTGGCGGACTACGAGCAACTGCGTCATCGGGTCGTGGGCACGGCCGAGGATCTGCGCCGCCACCTGTTCGGCGAGCCGCGCTACGCAGCGGCGATGCTGGCATTCTGGAATGACGAGGTCGCCGGTTACTCACTGTACTTCCACAACTACTCGACGTTTCAGTGCCGCCCGGGGCTGTATCTGGAGGACCTGTTCGTGCGCCCGAAGCTGCGGGGGCGCGGCATTGGCGCTGCCCTACTGAGCGCGCTCGAGCGGCAGGCGCGCGAGCTGGGCTGCGGGCGGCTCGAGTGGTCCGTGCTCGACTGGAACCGGAGCGCGATCGACTTCTACCGCCGCTTCGGCGCAGCGCCCAATGAGGGTTGGACGCTGTTTCGCAAGGAGCTGCTTTGAGCAACCTGCAAGCCCCCGATAAGACACAGGAGACAGCGATGCCCCAAGTCACTTATATTGAGCCGGATGGCCGTGCCGTCGCGCTGGAGGTCCCCACCGGGGCCAGCGTCATGAGTGCCGCCATGAATGCCGGCCTCGAGGGCATCGAGGCGCAGTGCGGTGGCAACATGATCTGCGCAACCTGCCACTGCTATGTGCAGGACCCGTGGCAGCAAAAGCTGCCGCCACCGAGCGCAGATGAGCAATTGATGCTCCAAAACGTGGCCGCGGAGCTGCGCGACAACAGTCGCCTGTCCTGCCAGCTCATCATGCGTCCGGAACTCGACGGCTTGACCGTGCAGTTTCCCGAGCGCCAGAGCTAGGTCAGGCCAGGTCTGGGCTGCAGGTGGCCCGAGGGCGCCTTCGTAACAACTTCCAAAGTGGGTGAGATGAGTTCACAGGCACCGATCGTGATCGTGGGCGCCGGCCAGGCGGGTGTGCAGATTGCCGAGTCTCTGCGTCAGGAAGGCTATGGCGGGGAGCTGCTGCTCATCGGTGAGGAACCGCATCCACCGTATCAGCGTCCGCCGTTGTCGAAGAAGTGGCTCTTCGAGGCAGGCAATCCAACCTCGCTGGCGATTCGCGGCGCCGAGGCGCTGGCGCGCCGACGCATCGACATGAAGTTGGAAGCGCGCGTCGCTGCCGTGCATCGCGACAGCTCGAGCGTCGAGTTCGGGAGCGGTGAGCGGCTGCACTACAGCAAGCTGGCATTCGCGACCGGTTCGGTGCCGCGCATCCTGCCGGTGCCGGGTGCAACGCTGCGCGGCGTGCTCTGCCTGCGGGGGATCGCCGATTCGGCGGCGATCTCAGCGGCCATTCGTCGCTGCGGCAGCGAAGGCCGTCGCGTCGTCGTCGTGGGCGGTGGATTCATCGGACTGGAAGTTGCCGCGGGTGCCCGCAAGCTGGGCGCCGCGGTTACCGTTCTGGAAGGTCTGCCGCGGCTGATGTCACGGGTTACCGCCCCCATCGTCTCGGAGGCCTTCGAGCGGCTGCACCTGGCTCATGGGGTGGAATTCGTCTTCAATGCGCGGGTCACCGAGCTGCTCGGCGAGGCCGATCACGTCACCGCAGTGCGCACGGCCGACGGGCGCGAATATCCGGCCGGCTGCGTGGTAGTGGGCATCGGCGTGTCGGCCGACGATCGGTTGGCACTGGCCGCGGGGCTGGCGTGCGACGCCGGCATCATCGTCGATGAGTGCTCACGCACCTCTGATGCCGAGATCGTCGCCGCCGGTGATTGCACGGCCCGGCGTCTGCCCGATGGGCGCATGCTGCGGCTGGAGTCAGTGCAGAACGCCGTCGAGCAGGGCAAATCGGCGGCCGCCGCGCTCATGGGGCGCGCGCGTCCCTTTCATGCAACGCCGTGGTTCTGGTCGGACCAGTACGATGTGAAGCTGCAGATGGCGGGCCTCAGCCACGGCTACGACCAGGTCATCGCCCGCGGCGATGTGGCCAAACCGGCCTTCTCGGCCTTCTATCTGCGCGACGGAAGGCTCATCGCGGTGGACTCTCTCAACCGCATATCCGATCACATGCTCGCCAAGCGATTGCTGGACAATGGACTCTCGCCCACGGCCGAGCAGATTGCCGACGCCTCGTTCGATCTGCACAGCCTGGTGAAGCAGTCTGCGTAGCTGGCGAGGTGCTCGGCGCACGCGCTGATCATCAGGAGGCGCAGAGCAGCGCCGACCTCGACGCCGTGCGCAGTAACCTCTTTGCAACTTTCGAGCGATACGCCAAGCAAAATTCTCCAGCTCTGCAGCATCTTCTTCCGTGGCTGCGCGCTTTGGACATCGGTAAGCTGGCGGACGCCATGGCGTCCCATTTACCCTTGCCGCTCGGGCACAGACAGCAGGTGCTGGAGATAGCCGATGTCCGCAAGCGTCTCCTATATCTCAATTCAGCCACCGAGACCCTTCGCTAGCTGCCCTTGATGCGCACGCGATCATTCATCGAGCAACGGCTATTGCTGAGCCTCTCCGCGCCGATATTGGGCTGCGCGCTGCTGTTGGGCCTGACCCCTTGTGCCATCGCAGGCAGCTCGGTGCCGCAGCCGGCCAAACCCGCCGCCGGCGGCGCCGAATGGACCTGGATGGGGGGGGCGGACAGGGCCGATCAGCGCGGGGTGTACGGCACCCTGGGCAAGCCCGCAGCAGCCAATATCCCTGGCGGCCGCCGCGGCGCCGTGACCTGGACGGATACCGCTGGCGACGTGTGGCTCTTCGGCGGATTTGGCTACGACTCGGTGGGGATCCCCGGCCAGCTCAACGATCTGTGGAAGTACAGCGCGGGCAAGTGGACCTGGATCGGTGGATCCAATCTGGCCAATCAGGTCGGAAGCTACGGCACGCTTGGCCAGCCCGCGGCGACCAACATTCCCGGGGCGCGCGGACAGGCGGTCGTTTGCAGCGATGCGTCAGGGAATGTGTGGCTCTTCGGCGGGCATGGCTTCGACTCCGTCGGGGGCGAGGGCAACCTGAGCGACCTGTGGAAATACAGCGCGGGCGAGTGGACCTGGATGGGCGGGTCCGATCGGGACAACCAGATTGGAAATTACGGCACGCTGGGTATGCCCGACCCTACGAACATTCCCGGTGCGCGGCAGCAGGCTGTCGGTTGGACCGATGCATCGGGAAGTTTCTGGCTGTTTGGGGGCGACAATTACGACCAGAGTGGGATGCTCTATAGCCTGAATGACCTGTGGAAATTCAGTCAGGGCGAATGGACGTGGATGGGTGGATCGGATCTGTCCAATCAGGTCGGGGCCTATGGGACCCTGGGTACCTCTTCCGCAACCAATGCGCCTGGGGCGCGATTCGCTGCGGTCACTTGGACGGATGCGTCTGGAAATATCTGGCTGTTTGGCGGCGGCGGCTACGACTCGGTTGGCACCGATGGTCTGCTCAATGATCTGTGGAAGTTCAGTCAGGGCAGATGGACCTGGATGGGGGGACCCAAGTTTGCAAATGTGCGCGGCATTTACGGCACCCGGGGCTCGCCGGACGCAGCAAATATCCCTGGGGCGCGCGGCCAGGCCGTCGCCTGGACGGATGCGGCAGGGAATTTCTGGCTCTTCGGCGGGGAGGGCTATCACTCCGCCGGTGCCATCGGCTATTTGAACGATCTGTGGAAGTACAGCGCGGGCGAGTGGACGTGGATGGGCGGGCCGGATGCCGCCAATCATCGCGGGAGCTACGGAACCCGGGGCCTGAGCGCTCCTGGCAATAATCCTCCGCCGCGTTACTTTCGGCCCGATGCCTGGACCGATGCGGCGGGAAACCTTTGGCTGTTCGGCGGGGCCGGCTACGACTCGAGAGGCAAGCACGGCCTGCTCAACGACTTGTGGAAGTATCGGCGCTGATGAGTTTGCGACAGCACCGGTAGCGCAGCTTCGCTCTACGGTGACGAGCCGCTGCCGCTCGAGCGCAACATGAAATCCTGGCCGCGATAGTCGAGGGCCACGCCTTCGCGCGTGATGGCCAGTACGCGCGGTCCCTCCGGCAGCACGTCGCCTTCGCGCACGCGATGCATGTTGATGAGCGCGAAGCGCTCGGCGGCCAGCGGCGAGTAATCCAGCAGATTCAGCTGCAGTGTGGGCAGGCCGCCACCCAGGGAGCTGAGGCTCGGCAGTGTGGAGTAATTGACGGACGCGGAATTGACCGCGGAGGCCGGCACGGCCGGCTCGTCATCCGCAGGGTTGGTCGACGCGGCAGCCGGCGCCGCGGCACTCCCCGCGCCCAATTGGGCCGGCGCCAGTGGGGCGACGGCCGTGACGTTGGGGGACGCCGCAGCGGGCGCGGCGGTACCCGGGTTAGCGACGCTCGGCGAGGGGGTGAGCGTCGAGCCCGGTGCCCCGGGCGCCGCGGCGGCGCCCGCCACGCTCGGCGCGGTGGTGCGCGCAGTCACTGCGGCAGGGGCCGGCGCGACGCTGGGCGCCACGGTGGCCAGCGCAGGTTCGGGTGTCACGGGCCGGCGCAGCAACAGCGTGTAAAGCAGGACTGCCACGTTGAGCGCGAGCAGCGCGCCGACCCAGATGGCCCATGCCGGATAGCGCCGCGGCGGCTGCGTGATGCGCAGCTCGAGCAAGGTGGGGCCGCTCTGGCGCTGGCGTTCCGCTTCGGATTTCTTCAGTGCATCGAGGATGAAGGACATCAGCTACCCTTCGTCAGTGCGGTCGTCGTATCGCCGCGTGGTCGATTGCGTGCCTGCAGCAGCGGCGAGCCGGGTGCGGCGAGTGCGGCGTCCAGCGCCACCTGCGTTTCGATGCCGGCGATGCCATCGACCATCAGATGGCCGGCACGCTGGAACTGCTCGACCAGCCGCACGAGTCCGGCGTCATAACGATCACTGCTCTGCCTCGCGGCGGGCAGGCCGCGCCAGCGCTCGAGCTGGCTGCGCAGCCGCCGCACTGGCGCGCCATGCATGCCGAGGGATAAGCCCGCGGGATCGCGCACGGTGGGATGCCACAACAGTACGAAGTCGCCGAACCAATAGCGCGTCAGGTCCGCGATGGGCACGCGCGCGCGCTGTGCACCGAGCTGCAGCTCGACGTCATCGCCCGCGAGGGCGCGCAGCACGACCTGATAGGGCGTGCCGTGCTCATCGGTGAGCATGAGGATCGCGGGCCGGTTGAGCAGGCTCAGCTGCGCGAGCGAGCCGCGCCGCGCGAGGCATTGCAGGCCCTGCGCGACGGCTTGGCTGCAGCCGTCGACGTTGCCGGGAACGTAGCGCGCCTTCCACAGGCCCAGCAGCGCGGCAAACGCCGAATCCGTGTCGGTGCTGGCGCGATGGCTCGCCAGCAGCGCCGCGAGGCGCATGGGCGGGGCGGCGTCGGCGGTCGAGCCGCCTACGCCAGGAGAAGCCGGGGCGTGCAGCGCAGCGGCGGGCGAGGTCTGGGTTCCCGCATCGACCACAGGCTCGGATGCAGCGGCTGCCGGTGTGCCTGCAGAGGCCCTAGCCGGTTTGTCGGTGGAAGTCGCTGCCGCGGCCGTAATCGTCGCGGCGGAATGTTGCGAAGGTGTCGAGGTGGCTGAGGCTTCGATGTGCGCGGTGAGCCGGTGGTGCGGCACGTAGCGCCACAGCGCGACTGCGCTCGTCCCCAGCAGCAGCGCGGCGGCGGCCGCAGCGGCCAGGGGGATCCACGCCGGGGCCAGCTCGCGACCGAATACCTCCCCGCCGGCGCGACGCACCAGGCTCGCAGGCACCTCGTGCAGGTCCTGCGTGTAGGCACCGAGCAGCGCGCGATCGCAGACGATGTTGATGACGCGCGGAATGCCGCCGCTGACGCGATACACCTCGCGCAGCGCGCCGCTCGAGAAAATATCGGCGGTCGCGCCGGCCACGCGCAGACGGTGACGCACGTAGGCGGCGGTCTCCTGGCGCGAGAGCGGATCGAGGTGGTAGCGGCCGGTGATGCGTTGGGCGAGCTGGCGCAGATCCTGGCGCGCGAGCAGCGTGCGCAGCTCCGGCTGGCCGATCAGGATGATCTGCAGCAGCTTCTGTGTTTCGGTCTCCAGGTTGGTCAGCAGGCGGATCTGCTCGAGCACCTCGGGCGAGAGATCCTGCGCCTCATCAACGATGAGCACCACGCGCCGCCCCTGAGCATGCATGCGCAGCAGGTGGCGGTTGAGCACATCCACCAGCTCCTTGGTGTTGTTCTCTTCGCTGTCCGCCACCCCCAGACCGAGCTCCTCGCACAACGAGCGCACGAATTCGCCGGGCGTGAGCTTCGGATTGAGGATGAGCGCGATTTCGGCGTTCTTGGGCGCGCGCGCCAGCAGCGAGCGGATCGTCGTGGTCTTGCCGGTACCGACCTCGCCGGTGAGCTGAATGAATCCGCCCGCCTCGTTAATG
The DNA here is from genome assembly GCA_035553315.1 of Steroidobacteraceae bacterium. Lineage (GTDB taxonomy): Bacteria > Pseudomonadota > Gammaproteobacteria > Steroidobacterales > Steroidobacteraceae > FEN-1191. The sequence continues at coordinate 33,927 of DATNDE010000011.1, read as the reverse complement.
CCATAGACCAGATGCGCGAGCGCATCCGCGTGCCGCGCGCTCAAATAGAGATAACGCGGATCGGGCGTGATCGCGAAGGGCTTCTCGGCCAGTCCAAAGAACGTCAGATACATGCTGCGCTCGTGCGTAGTGCGGTGCCGCTCAGCGCCCGCTCGACACTCCCTATGGCTGTGTGATGCTCTGCCCTTGGAGCGCTCGCGCGACCGATCGTTCAGCGCCCGTGAGTCTGCTCGCCGCCGAGCTCGTTGGTAAAGCCAAGCTCTTGCGCATCGAAATCGTCGACACTGACGAGCTCCAGTACCCGCCGATCGTAGTCGGCGAGAAAGGCCGCCTCGTCATCGCTGAGCAGGCCGATCGTGCGGGCCTGCTCGATCTGCGCCTGCGGCTCCAAGGCGCTGATGCGTCCCGTACGGATGCCTTCCACGCGCAAACGCTTCTCCAGCGGCTCAGCCCGATCAGCCAGCTGCAACGCCTGTTGCAGTGCGTTGAGCGGATCGGCCGCGGCCGTCGGCGCCGCTCCATGATAAATGAAGCGGCTGAGCGAATCGCGTGTCGCGGTCGGCGACATCACCAGTTCGGCCAGCCGGCGACCGAGGCGGTCAGAAGGGGCGAAGTAGGTCAGGCCGCGCGGAAACACCAGCAGCCGCGCCAGCGCCGCCGTAGGACGGTTGGGGAGGTTGCGCAGCACGCTATGCAGCTGTTCCTGCGCCTGATAGAGCAGCTCGCGGCAGGACCACTCGACGATCGGCAGCTCCTCCGCCGGCGCGCCGCGGTTGGCGTGATGCTTGAGCACCATGGAGGCCAGGTACAGCATCGACAGCACGTCACCGAGCCGCGCCGAGATGGTCTCTTTTTTCTTCAGGTAACCGCCGAGCGTCAACATCGCGACGTCGGTCACCAGCGCGAAGGAGGCGCTGAAGCGCACGATGTGCTGGTAGTAGCGATGCGTCGGGCCGGACTGCGGCACGCGCTCGAAGCGCGCGAAGGTGATGGCCATCAGCAGCGAGCGCACCGCGTTGGAAAACGCGAAGCCCATGTGGCCGAACAGCGCACGGTCGAACTCGGCCACGCCGCGGCGGCGATCCTCGTCGCGCGCCGCGCTCATCTCGCGGCGCACGTAGGGATGGCAGCGGATCGCGCCCTGGCCAAAGATGATCAGATTGCGCGTCAGTATGTTTGCGCCCTCGACCGTGATGGCGATCGGAATGGATTGATAGCCGCGCGCCAGATAGTTGCGCGGGCCGAGCATGATCGCCTTGCCGCCCTGCACGTCCATCGCATCGTTGGCGACGCGCCGGCCCATCTCGGTGAGGTGATATTTCAGGATGGCTGCGGGCACCGCCGGCTTCTCGCCCTGATCGATGGCCGCGGTGGTCACGCTGCGCGCGGCTTCCATGATGTAGGCCAGCCCCACCATGCGGGCGATCGACTGCTGTACACCCTCGAAGCGACCGATGGGCGCATTGAATTGGCGGCGGATGCGCGCGTAGGCGCCGGTCGCATACACGCCGGCCAGCGCCCCGCCGGTGGCATTGGCCGGCAGCGAGATGCAGCGGCCCACCGACAGCTGCTCCACCAGCATGCGCCAGCCCGCGCCGGCCATTTTTACCCCACCGATGATGCAATCGAGCGGTACGAACACGTCGCGGCCGCGCACCGGGCCGTTCTGGAAGGGAATGTTGATCGGGAAATGACGCCGCCCGATTTCGACGCCCGGCGTATTGCGTGGGATCAGCGCACAGGTGATGCCCAAATCGCTGCGCTCGCCGACCAGGTGCTCGGGGTCGAACATGCGGAAGGCCAGACCGATGACGGTGGCCACGGGGGCCAGCGTGATGTAGCGCTTGGAGAAGTTCAGCTTCAGGCCGAGGGTCTCGCGGCCTTGCCAGAGGCCGCGGCAGACCACCCCGCTATCGGGGATGGCGGCCGCATCGGAGCCCACGCGCGGGCCGGTGAGGGCGAAGCAGGGGATTTCCTCGCCGCGCGCGAGACGCGGCAGGTAGTAGTCCTTCTGCTCCTGCGTGCCGTAATGGTTCAAGAGCTCCGCGGGGCCGAGCGAGTTGGGCACGGCCACGGTGGAGGCGCAGGTGACGCTGCGGCTGGCGAGCTTGGTGAGCACACAGGAATGCGCAAAGGTGGAGAATGCCAGCCCTCCATATTGCTTGGGAATGATCATCGCGAAGAAGCCCTGCGACTTGAGGTAGTCCCACACTTCGCGGGGCAGATCGCCGCGGCGGTGCGTGATGTCGAAGTCATCGAGCATGCCGCAGAGGGTCTCGCAGGGGCCGTCGAGAAAGGCCTGCTCCTCGGCACTGAGGCTGGGGGGCGCGGCGGCGGCCAGCCGCTGCCAATTCGGGCGGCCGGTGAACAGCTCCCCGTCCCACCATACCGTGCCGGCCTCGAGCGCCTCACGCTCGGTGTCGGACATCGATGGCAGCAGTCGCCTATAGGTACGCATGAAGCGGCCGCTGATCAGCGCGGCGCGCAGCGGGCGCACGGTCAGGCCCCACAAGCCGATCAGCAGCAGCCACAGAATGGTTTTCCAAGCTGGCGCCGGACTGCCCGCAAGGCTGTAGATCAGCAGCAGCACCGTGCAAATCAGCGCGTAGGTGGGCAGCGATGCGCGGCGGTTGGCCAGGTACAGCACCGCGACCAGGAAAGCTATCGTGACGAGCGCGCCGATCATCCCGTGAGTTCCCGTGCAAAGCCTGCCTGCGAGGCAGCGGGACTATAGCTGTGCCGGGGCGCGAGCGCGACGCAGCTGCTCGCGCCCCGGTGTGTTTGCCGAGCGGCCTAACCGAGCAGGGACTTCACGCCATCGCGCTCTTCGCGCAATTCCGCATCGGACAGATCCATGCGCTTGCGGCTGAACTCATCGATCGAGAGGCCCTGCACGAGTTGGTACCGGCCCTGCCGGCAGGTCACCGGATAGGAATAGATGATCCCTTCCTTGATGCCATAGCTGCCATCGGAAGGCACGGCCATGCTGGTCCAGTCGCCTTCCGCCGTGCCGAGCATCCAGGTGCGCACGTGGTCGATAGCGGCCGAGGCGGCCGAGGCGGCCGAGGAGGCGCCGCGCGCCTTGATGATCGCCGCGCCACGCTGCTGCACGGTCGGAATGAAGGTCTTCTCGAGCCACGCCTGATCCACCAGCTCGCGTGCCGCGCGGCCGTTCACCTGTGCGTGGCTGACGTCCGGATATTGCGTCGAGGAGTGGTTGCCCCAGATCGTGAGCTTGCGGATCGCGCTGACGTGCGTGCCAGTCTTCTCCGCCAGCTGCGAGAGCGCGCGGTTGTGATCCAGGCGGGTCATCGCGGTGAAATGCTGCGGAGCCAAGCGCGGCGCATTGCGGCTCGCGATCAGGGCGTTGGTGTTGGCAGGATTGCCGACTACCAGCACGCGCACATCCGCGTTCGCGGCCTCATTCAGCGCGCGACCCTGCGCCGAGAAAATCTGCGCATTGGCCATCAGCAGGTCCTTGCGCTCCATGCCCGGGCCGCGCGGCCGCGCGCCTACCAGCAGCGCGACATGGCAGTCGCGGAAGGCGACTTGGGCGTCGTCGGTCGCCACAACCTTGTGCAGGGTCGGGAAGGCGCAGTCATTGAGCTCCATGACGACCCCGCCGAGCGCCGGCAGCGCCGGGGTGATCTCCAGCAGGTGCAGATTGATGGGCTGGTCGGCGCCCAGCATGTCGCCTGCTGCAACGCGAAAGGCCAGGGCGTAGCCGATCTGGCCGGCGGCACCGGTGATGGCGACATTGAGGGGCTGCTTCATGGGGGCTCCCGGAAAAAAAGAGCGCTGATTTTAAGGGCCGAGCGGACCGATTTCACAATCCGCACCAAAGGGGGTTGACACGTATGTAGTGTTGTAGTTAACTACAACACATGTCGAGCAACACACCCAGCCGAGGGCCGGGCCAAGAGCTCACCGAACTGAACCAAAGGAGTCCGCCATGAACGCCACGAAAATCGCCTCCCGCAGCGCAGAGCTCCGGTTGGCCCCCCCGAACAGCGTAAAGCTTGCTACCTGCGCCGCCCTGTCGCTGCTCATCACGCTCGCCACCGCGTCGGTCATCGGCCAGGCGACGAGTGCCGCAAGCTTCGCCTCTTCCGTTGCGAGCACCGCCACCCTGACCGCCAGCCTGCGTTGATCCGCTCCCGCCGGCGCCTCGCGCGCCGGCGAAGGCCGCGGTGCGGTCTGCTACAGTCGCGCGCCGACGCCATGCAGAGACGATGAGCCGCACCCCGGTGGAGACGCCAGCGCAATGGGATGAGAGCCAGCCGATCTATCGGCAGCTTCGCGACCGCGTCGTCGCGATGATTCTGGAGGGGCTGCTCAAGGAGGGGGATCCCCTGCCTTCCGTGCGCAGCGTCGCCGCGGAATTCCGCATCAATCCGATCACCGTATTGAAGAGCTATCAGCAGCTCGTAGATGAGCAGCTGGTCGAGAAGCGCCGTGGCCGGGGGATGTTCGTGAACCTGGGGGCTGCGCAGGCGCTGCGTGTCGAGGAACGACGACGATTCCTGGAGATCGAATGGCCACGCATACAGGCCACGATCGCGCGGCTGGGGCTATCGCGGGAAGAGCTGCTGGCACGTGCCGAGCCAGGGGTGGGCGGCGCGGCCGCGGCGAAGCGGGAGCAGGATGATGGCGAACCTCATTGAGATCGAGCATCTCAGCAAGCGCTACGGCAAGCTGCGCGCGCTGGACGATGTCAGTCTGCGGGTCGGAGCCGGCCGCATCGTCGGGCTGATCGGCCGCAATGGCGCGGGCAAGACGACGCTTCTGAAGGCCATCCTCGGCCTGACGCCCTATCAGGGCAGCGTGCGTGTCTTCGGCCTGGAGGCCGATCGGGATCGCTCGGCCCTCATGAGCGAGATCTGCTTCATCGCCGATACCGGCGTGTTACCGCGCTGGCTGCGGGTGGATCATGCGATCGACTATGTCGAGGGTGTGCATCCGCGCTTCAACCGCCAGCGCGCCGAAGAGGTACTTCTCGGCACGCAGATTCCCCGACGCGCACGCATCGGCGAGCTGTCCAAGGGCATGATCACGCAGTTGCATCTGGCGCTCATCCTGGCGATCGACGCGCGGCTGCTGGTGCTCGATGAGCCGACGCTCGGGCTGGATCTGCTCTACCGCCGTCAGTTCTTCGACACGCTGCTCAATGACTATCTGGACCATGAGCGCACCATCCTGCTGGCCACGCACCAGCTCGAGGAAGTGGAGCATCTGCTCACCGATGTGCTGCTCATCGATGAGGGTCGCGTGGCGCTAGATACCGCCATCGAGGAGTTGCCGCAGCGCTTCGTGCAGCTGTCGGTTGCGGCCGGCAAGGGCGACGCGGCCCGTGCGCTGCACCCCATCTACACGCGTGAGGTGCTCGGCCGCCCGGTCATGCTGTTCGAGAATCAGCCGCGCGAGGCGCTCGCGGGCCTCGGCGAGGTGAGCACCCCTCGCATCGCCGATCTGTTCGTCGCCAAGCTTTCGGCGACACGCGAGCCGCGACCGGCGCCACTGCCGGTGGGAGCCGTGGCATGAAGGTCCTGTACATGCAGATGCGCCGCGAGCTCTGGGAGCATCGCTCGCTGTGGATCGCGCCGCTGCTGGTCGGGCTGCTGATGCTCGTGGCGGTCGCGACCGTCGGGCGCATCCAGTTCTACCAAGGCCCGGCACCGGGCCCGGGACCGAGCCCGGCCTCCGCGAACACGCCATTCGCGCAGATGCTGCTGGGCTGGGGCATTCCGTTCTTCCTGGTTTCCCTCATCGTCATCGTGGTCTATCTGCTCGACTGCCTGTACGGCGAGCGGCGGGATCGCAGCATTCTGTTCTGGCGCTCCATGCCCGTCACCGATACGCAGACCGTGCTGGCGAAGCTGCTCGTGGGCCTGCTCGTGGTGCCGCTGGCCGCATTCCTACTGTCAGCCAGCACGAGCCTGCTGGCCAGTGCGATCCTGGCGCTGCGTCACCACGTTCTCGTCAACGGGCAGGTCGCCCCGCTGTGGGATGGCGCCACTTGGGTGCGAGTTCAGCTGCGGGTCCTCTACAGCCTCATGGTGCTGATGCTGTGGTACGCGCCGTATGGCGCCTATCTGATGCTGGCGTCGGTGTGGGCGCGCCGCTCCCCGTACGCCTGGGCCTTCGTGCCGCCCGTGCTCATCGCCATGTTCGAGAACATCCTGCTCGGCACGCGCTACGTCGGCGGCGTGGTCGAACGCGGCCTCAATAATGTGCTGCGGCTGGCCTTCAACCTCAATCGCCAGTTTGCCTACAATCTTGGCGACCAGTTGCCGACCCCGCGCGCGGTGCCCAATGGCCGCGGCGTCTCGGCCTTTCTGGAGAGCCCGCAAATGTGGGTCGGATTGCTCGCGGCGGTACTGATGTTCTTGCTGGTGATCCGTCTGCGTCGCTATCGAGACGATTCCTGACACCGGCCGCGACGGGCTGCTAGCATCGAGGGACAAGAGCGGATGAGCGCCGCCAGGTGACGCCGAACCATCCAGCCGCCTCCGAGTCCGATTCCGATGCGCGCGATCCTGCTGCCGCGTCGTTCGTGCGCGCGCGGCGCGAGGCGGGCCGTATAGCCATCGAGCTGCGCGGTGACTGGCACGCGCGCCAGTTCCCCCAGATCGAAGCGCAGCTTGCGGCGATCGAGCTGGCCGGGGCACGGCAGCTGGACATCAGCGCCGCGCAGGCGCGCGTCGACATGACGAGCGCCTGGCTGCTGCGCGACTTCCTGCGCCGTGTTCGCGAGTCGGGTGTGAGCGCGCAATTCGCGGATGCGACGCCACCGATGCTGCAGCTGGTGGATCGCACGCTGACCGGGGAGATTCCCGAGCACACGCGCCACGTCGAGTGGCCGACGCCGGGCGGCGCCGTGGAAGGGCTCGGGCGCCAGTTCGTGCGTGGCCTGCGCACCGGTCTGGCGACGGTGAACTTCGTCGGTCATGCCAGCGTGCAGCTGGCACGCGCGCTGGCGCGGCCGCGACATCTGCGCGTCACCTCGATCACCCGCCATGTCTACGACACCGGCATCACGGCCATTCCGATCGTCGCGCTGATCGCCTTTCTGGTCAGCGTCATCCTCGCCTACCTCGGCGCGCAGGAGCTGCAACAGTTCGGTGCCGATGTATTCGTCGCCGATCTGGTGACCATCGGCGTGCTGCGCGAGCTGGGTGTGCTGCTCACGGCGGTGATCATCGCCGGCCGCTCCGGCAGCGCCTTTACCGCCGAGCTCGGCGCCATGCGCCTCAACGAGGAGATCGATGCGCTGCTGGCGATTGGACTGGATCCCTTCGAGCTGCTGATTCTGCCGCGTATCATCGGACTGGTCATCGCGTTGCCGCTGCTGACGGTGCTGGCGGACATCGTCGGGCTGACGGGCGGGGGGCTGCTCTGTCACGTGCTGCTGGGCATGCCGCTGGTGCAGTATTTGTCGCGCGTACACGGCGCCATCGCCGGTACGACGTTCTGGGTGGGCATCATCAAGGCGCCGGTATTCGCCGCGCTGATCGCGATGGCCGGCTGCTTCAACGGCCTGCGCGTGCGCCGCTCCTCGCGCGAGCTCGGGCGGCTCACCACGCGCGCAGTGGTGCAGGCGATCTTCGGCGTCATTCTCGCCGATGCGCTGTTCGCCGTGCTGTTCCTGAATTTGAATATCTGATGGCCGCGCTGCTCGAAGCCCACGGCATCGTCAACCGCTTCGGCAGCCAGACCGTGCATCGGGGCCTGGATATGCAGGTGCAGTCCGGCGAGATCTTCGGCATTGTCGGCGGCTCGGGCTCGGGCAAATCGGTGCTGCTGCGAACAATCCTCGGTCTGAACCGCCCGCAGGCCGGCACGGTGCGCTTCATGGGGCACGACCTGACGCGCATGGGCGGCGAGGAGCTCGGCCGCCTGAAGGCCAATTACGGCGTGACTTTTCAGCAGGGTGCGCTGTTCAGCTCCCTGACGGTGCGCGAGAACGTGCAGCTGCCGATGCTCGAGCATCTGCAGTTGCCGGCGCGCGGGCTCGAGGAGCTCACCGCCCTCAAGATCCAGCTGGTCGGCCTGCCGCCCGACACCGCCGCCAAATATCCGGCCGAGCTCTCCGGCGGCATGGTCAAGCGCGCCGCCCTGGCACGCGCCCTGGCGCTGGATCCCTTGCTGCTGCTGCTCGATGAGCCGACTTCCGGCCTGGACCCCGTGGGCGCGGCCGCCTTCGACGATCTGATACTTTACCTGCATCAACAGCTGAAGCTCACCGTGGTCATGATCACGCACGATCTGGACAGTATCCTGCGCACCTGCAGCCGCGTCGGCGTCATCGTCGAGGGCCGCATGATCAGCGACACGCTGCAGGGAATCACGCACAATCCACATCCGTGGATCCGCGCCTATTTCGGCGGGGAGCGTGCACGGGAGCGTCGGGGCTTCGATGGAGCGTGAGGCCAACTACCTGGCGGTCGGCAGCTTCGTGCTGCTGGTGCTCGGCATGACGGTGCTGTTCGTCTATTGGTATTCGGAGGCCAATGGACACCGCGACTTCCGCCGCTACGAGATCTATTTCGACGGCAGCGTGAGCGGGCTGTCGGTGGGCAGCCCGGTGCGCTACCTGGGCGTGGATGTGGGACGCGTGCAGAGCATCGGCATCGACTCGCGTGCCAGCGACCGCGTGCAGGTCATCGCCCAGATCGACCCGACGACGCCGATCGATCCGCGCACCGTCGCGCAGCTCTCGCTCCAGGGTGTCACGGGCGTCATGTTCATCGACCTACGCCGCCAGCCGCCCGGCAGCGGCCGCTCGCTGCTGGCCAACGTGCCGAGCGAGAAGTATCCGGTCATTGCCTCGGTGCACTCCAACCTCGACGTGCTGCTCGACAGCCTGCCGGATCTGGCAGCGCAGCTCGACGACCTGCTGGATCGCGCCTCGCACCTGCTGTCCGAGCAGAATGTGGCGGCTGCAAACAGCGTCGTGCGCAACCTGCAGCAGGCCACCACGGGCATGCCGCAAACCATGCGCGCTGCGGCCGAGCTGGTCGCCCAGCTGCACACGGCGGTACAGCAGGCCAATGCGATTCTCGGCACGGTGCGTGCGGATGCCGGTCCCGCCGGCCAGAATCTGGTCGCAAGCACGCGCCAACTGCGCACCGCCAGTGACAACCTGGCGCGCGCCAGCGGACGGTTGGATGTCTTCATGGCGCAAAACGGCGAGCAGATCTCGGGATTGGTGCGCGATGGCGTGCCGCAACTGGAGGGATTGCTGCGCGATTCGCGCGCGGCCGCCCAGCAGATCGATGGACTGGCGCGCAGCCTGCGCGACGATCCCTCGCGCCTGTTGTATCAGCCGGCGCGTCATGGCGTGACGATTCCACCGTGACACCCGGGCGTTATTGGCGCTTTGTGTCGAGCCGGGCTGCGCTGCTGCTCTGCGCGGTGAGCCTCGGCGGCTGCATCGGCGCAGGGCTGCACAGCAATCAGCCGCAGTCGCAGCAGTACCTGTTGAGCGCCTTCGGCGCGGCCGGGGCCGTCGACGCTGCCACTGCCAACACCGATGCGGCGAACGAGGCGCCCGCAGCCGCGCCGGCGGGGGCGCTGGATGCCGCGCGCTCCCTGGAGGTGCTGCTGCCCGCGGCCGCCCCCGGGCTCGAGGGCGACGGCATCGCGGTGCTGCGCGCGGGCGGACGGCTCGATTACTACACGGGCGCACACTGGGCGGCGGCCGCGCCGCAGATGCTGCAGACCCTCGCGATCGAGACGCTGCGGCGGCAGGGCCGCTTCGCGCTGGTGGAGTCCGACAGTGCGCCGTTCGCAGCCAACTGGGAACTGCAGCTCGAGCTGACGCATTTCGAGGCCGACTACGCCGGTAGCGGGCCGCCCACCGTACACGTCGGGCTGATCGCCACACTCGGCGAGCGCAGTGCGCGCCGTGCGGTGACGACACTGTCCATCGAGACCCATGCAGTCGCGCAGGACGATCGCATGCATGCGGTCGTGGCCGCCTTCCAGAGCGCCACGCGCGAGGCGTTGCAGGAGATCGGCACCCGTCTGGCTCCGCCAGGTCAGCCCGCACCGCTCCCATCGCAGCCGTAGGCGGGCGGGCGCTTGCGGCCTGCGCTGACACCTGCCAGGAGCGGAATGAGGGCAGGATCTACCGCATGGCAACTTCACGCTCAGGCCGCTCAGGCCGCTCAGGAAGCCGGCGCGGCGGTTCGCCGCGGCGCTGGTCGGGACAGGTCACCGAGCACAGCGACGCCATGGATCTTGAGCCCGGCGTGTTCAAGCGGGGCAGTCCGCGCAGCATTGCACGCTCGATCAAGAGCTCGGCGGAGCATAGCCATCGCCGCAAGAGCGAGCCGTTCCGCTCCGCGATGTCGATGCTGACGTTCTATATCAATCGCGCTGGCAAGGGGCTGGATGCTGGACAGCGCCGCAGACTGCAGGCCGCCAAGGGCGAGCTGCGCGCGCTGTTTCATCGCGATGACACGCGCCACGCTGCGAGCGGCCGCACGCGCGGTGGGGCCGGCAGCCGTCGGCGCACCACGCGCCATTGATCTGCCTGGGCCCGCTACTGCGCTAGATGAGCAGCCGCCCGTCCGAGGGCGCCCGAGCGGTCAACGCATCGTGACGAGCTCTTCCGCGCTGGTGGGATGAATGGCCACCGTGTCATCGAAGTCGCGCTTGGTCGCACCCATGCGCAGCGCCACGGCGAAGCCCTGCAGCATCTCGTCGGCGCCGGCGCCAAGCACGTGGATGCCGACGATGCGCTGCTCGGGGCCGACCGTCACGAGCTTCATCTGCGCCCGGGGCTTGCGCTCCGTCAGTGCGTGATACATCGGCACGAAGCCGCTGGTGAAGACCTGCACGGCATCGCCGTGGCGCGCGCGTGCCCCGGCTTCCGAGAGCCCCACGGTACCCAGCGGCGGATGACTGAAGACCACCGAGGCGATGTTCTCGTAGTCCAGCCGTCGTTCGCTCTGTCCACCGAACAGCCGGTCCGCGAGTCGCCGGCCCGCGGCAATCGCCACAGGGGTCAGGCCGGCATGCTGGGTGACGTCGCCGATGGCGTAGACGTGCGGGACGTTGGTGCATTGGTACGCATCCACCCGCACGTGGCCGAAGGCGTCCAGTGCGACCCCCGCATTGTCCAGGCCCATGCCGAAGGTCGCCGGCGCACGCCCTACCGCCCAAATGAGCGCGTCGAAGGGGCCAAGCTGCCGCCCATCCTCGCTCGACAGCAGCAGCTGGCCGGCGGCGTCGCGCGTCAGTGCAGCCGGAACCGCGGCGGTCACCAGCGTCATGCCCTCGTCGCGCATGATCTGCATCAGGCCCTCTCCGAGCATGACATCGAAGTGCCGCAGGATGCGCTCGTGGCGCATGACGAGGGTCGTCGCGCAGCCGAGCGCATGGAAAATGCCCGACAGCTCGGCCGCGATGTAGCCGGCACCCACGACGGCTACCCGGGCGGGCCGCTCGGCCAGCTCGAAGAAGCCGTCTGAGCTCTCCCCGAGCGTGGCGCCCGGTACCTGCGGGATGAGCGGGCGACCGCCGGTGGCGAGGACGATGGCATCGGCACTGAGCCGCCGCTCCCCAACCTGCAGGCAGTGCGCATCGAGCAGCCGCGCGTGGCCGCGCACCAGCTGCACCTCGCGCGCGGCGAGATTGCGCTCGTAGATGTCATTGAGGCGTTTGACATAGGCATCACGACGCCGCTTGAGGGCGGACCAGTCGTGCCTGCCGATGCTCACGTCGAAACCGTAGCCGGCCGCATCGTGCAGCGTCGCGGCGATCTGCGCGGCATTCCACATCACCTTCTTGGGCACGCAGCCGACGTTCACGCAGGTGCCCCCGAGCCGGTGCATCTCGATGAGCGCCGTGCGCGCTCCATAGCTCGCTGCACGCTGCGCACAGGCGAGGCCGCCGCTGCCACCGCCGATGACGATCAGATCAAAATCACGCGCCATTTTCCGCAAAACCCTGAAGCTTCACTGCCGCAGGCTTTCATGGTACACCGCTCGCCTACCATGACCGAGATCCCTGCAAGTACAAATCCATTGCTGGCCGATGCGCCCCTGCCGCGCTTCGATGCCATCCGGGCCGAACACGTGGTGCCGGCGGTCTCGCGGCTGCTCGCCGAGCAGCGTGCGCGCATGGCGCAGATCGAGTCGCAGCCGCAGCCGACGTTCGCGACCCTGGTCGAGCCGCTCGAGGAACTGCGCCATCGGCTCGGCAAGGTCTGGTCGCCCGTGGGCCATCTCAACGCCGTCATGAACAGCGAGCCGCTGCGCGCCGCGTACAACGAGTGCCTGCCGCTGTTGTCGGAATTCCAGACCGATATGTCGCAGAGCGAACCGCTTTACCGCGCCTATTTCCACATCGCCGAGCAGGAGCGCGATACGCTCGATCCGGTGCAGCGCCAGGTCGTGCAGCACGCGCTCAAGGACTTTCGTCTCGCCGGTGTGGCACTCGATCCGGCCCGCAAGACGCGCTTCAAGGCGATCATGATGGAGCTGTCGCGCCTGTCGGCCAAGTTCGAAGAGAACGTGCTCGATGCCATCGGCGCGTGGCGTCATCACGTCAGCGACCGCGGGCAGCTCAGCGGCATCAATGCCGGGATCCTCGAGCAGGCCGAGCGGCGGGCGCGCGAGGCGAATCTGTCGGGCTGGCTGTTCGGCCTGGATCAGCCGACCTACGTGGCCGTCGTCACGGACGCGGACTCCGAGCCGCTGCGCCGCGCGTTCTACGAGGCCTGGGCGACGCGCGCCTCGGATCGCGGACCGAGCGCCGGCCGCTTCGACAATGGCGAGACCCTGCAGCAGATCCTCAAGCTGCGGCACGAGGCCGCGCGGCTGCTGGATTTTGCGAGCTATGCCGACTATGCGCTGGCCAATCGCATGGCGCACACGGTGCCGGAGGTCATGGATTTTCTGCACGAGCTGGTGCGCGCGGCGCGCCCGGCAGGCGCCGCCGAGCTCGCGGAGCTCGAGCGCTTCGCCGGTCGGCAGCTCGCGGCCTGGGACGTCAGCTACTTCTCCGAGCGGCTGCAGCAGAGCCGCTTTCGCATCTCACAGGAGCAGCTGCGCGCCTACCTGCCGCTGCCGCGGGTGCTGGCGGGCCTGTTCGAGGTGGCCGAGCGGCTGTTCGACGTGCGCATCCGCGAGCGCACGGACGTTGCGTTGTGGGACCCGGGCGCGCGCTACTTCGAGGTGCAGAGCCTCGCGGGCGCAGCGCTGGCCGGCTTCTACCTGGATGCCTATGCGCGCCCGCACAAACGCAGCGGCGCGTGGATGGACGACTGCGTCGGGCGCAAGGTCCTCGGCGGACGCACGGTGCTGCCCGTGGCGTATTTGATCTGTAACTTCCTGCCGCCGAGCGCGGATCGGCCCGCGCTGCTCACGCACGACGACATGGTCACGCTGTTCCACGAGTTCGGGCACGGCCTGCACCACATGCTCACGCGCGTGGGATATCCGAGTCTCGCGGGCATCAATGGAGTTGCCTGGGACGCGGTGGAGCTGCCAAGCCAGTTCATGGAGAACTACGCCTGGCAACGCGAGGTCATCAACCGCATTGCGGCGCATATCCAAAGCGGCGCGCCGATTCCGGCTGACACCCAGGCACAGCTCATCGCCACACGCAGCTTCCAGCCGGGCCTGCGTACCTTGCGGCAACTGGAATTCGCGCTGCTTGACATGCGTGTGCACGCGGAGTTCGATCCGTCGCGCGGTGCACGCGTCTATGAGACGCTGCACGAGGTGCGCGAGCAGGTCGCGGTGGTGCCCATCCCGGAATGGAATCGCTACCCGCACAGCTTTTCGCACATCTTCGCGGGTGGGTACGCCGCCGGCTATTACAGCTACAAGTGGGCGGAGGTGTTGGCGGCCGATGCCTTCGGCGCCTTCCTCGAGCATGGCGCCTTCGATCGGCCGACCGCGCGGCGCTTTCTCGACAGCATTCTATCCAGCGGTGGCACACGCGAGCCGCTCGAGGCGTTCATTGAGTTTCGCGGTCGCAAGCCCGAGGTGCAGGCGCTGCTGCGCCAGTACGGCATCGCCGCCTGAAGTGCCCGGCGCCCGGGCTCTCAGGCATGCACGCGAGGCGCATCCTCCTTAGAATCGCGGCATGTCATTAATCCACATTCTGATCCTCGGAGTGGTTCAGGGGCTGGCCGAGCTGCTGCCGGTCTCGAGCTCCGCCCACGTGGTGGTCGTCGAGAAACTGCTCGGTCTGGACCCCAGTTCCCCACCGATGACGTTGCTGCTGGTGATGCTGCATACCGGCACGATGTTCGCCGTCATCGTGTATTTCTGGCGTTCCTGGCGGGACAGCTACTTTCGCAGCACCGCTGCCTTCAAGAGCTTCCTGGCCATCGTGGTGCTGGCCACCGTGCTGACCGGAGTGATCGGCGAGGCCGTATATATCGGCATCGAGCACACGCTGCTCGCGGGGGTGCCGCACGCAGCGATCGAGGATCTGTTCGGGCACCTGGAATACATTGCCCCGGCGCTCGCCGTGGGCGGGGTGCTGATTCTGCTGGCCGGCCTGGCGGAGCGGCGCAACGGCAGGGCTGAGCCGGCAGGCCACGACGCTGCGGTTGGCGCCGCCCGTGACGCCTCGGCTGACGGTGCCCGCGAGGCTACGGGTTTGAGTGCCGGACAGGCTGGCATCATCGGTGCCGTACAGGGATTGTCGCTGCCGTTTCGCGGCTTCTCGCGCTCGGGGGCGACGATCTCCACCGGCATGCTGTTGGGGGTCGCCAAAATACGCGTGGAGATCTTCAGCTTCGCGCTCGCCGTGGTGCTCACCCCCGCGGTCGTGGCGCGCGAGGCGCTGCGTCTGTGGCACACCGCGCCCGCCGATCATCAAGCGCTCGCGGGCATCGCCGTGCGTACGCTGTTCGGCGCGCTGGTGGCGTTCGTGGCGGGACTCGCGGCGCTGCGCTGGCTGAGCCGCTGGCTCGAGGGCGGCCGGTGGTATCTGTTTGGACTCTACTGCCTGCTCGCCGCTGCGGTCGTGGGCGCGTTGCATTTTCGCTTCGGCTTCTGAAGTCACCAGTCGCGCTGTCGCCTCTCTGGGCATAATCCCAGCGTTTTACGCATGCGTAGCCTGGCAGTGCGGCGGTCGCGGTTCGGCGACAGCGCTGCCCCGCAAAGTCATGTGCGCCGATGACTTCGAGCCGCTGTGGATCGATCGACACTGCGGGACGCTGCTGATCGGCCCGCAATCTGTGCTGCGCGTCGCTGGCGTCGCTTGCGCCACTGGCCTAGACTTTTGTGCGTGGCCGCCCCGCGCAGCAATCCAATCAGAGGCACCGGCTGATCTTGAAACAGCTCATGGCCAGCCCCCGCCGCAGCGATTACGACATCACCAATACCGTGCGCGTGAGCTCTCCCGGCGAGGTGCTGCGTGCGGTCGAGCAACTGCTCGTCAGTGAATGGCCGCAGCTGCCGCTGGATCCCATCGAGCGCGCCTTCGGCGATTTCGATCTGCTGTCCTCCGGGCGCATGCCCGGTTATGCGGGTGTCGATACCGTCTATCATGACCGGCAGCACACGCTCGATGTCACGCTCGCCATGGCGCGGCTGCTCATTGCCAACGAGCGCCAGGCCACGCCTGCCGAGAAGCTGACGGCCGGCCGCGCCACGCTCGGGGTGGTGCTGGCGCTGTTTCACGATGTCGGGTACCTGCGCCGGCCCAACGACGATGCGCAGCTCAATGGCGCGGAGTTCACCCGCAATCACGTGAGCCGCGGAGCGCTGTTCCTGCGCGACTATCTGCCGCGCATCGGCCTGCCCGAATGGGTCGAGGTGGCCGGCGAGATTATCCATTTCACCGGCTACGAGCGGCCGTTCGACAAGATCGTCACGCACGATGCGCGCGATGTGCGGCTCGGGCACCTGCTCGGCACCGCCGACATGATCGCGCAGCTGGCCGACCGCTGTTATCTGGAGAAGTGCCGCGATCGGCTCTATCCGGAATTCGTGCTCGGCGGTGTGGCGCTGTCCAAGGTGAGCGGGGCACCGCAGGTCAAGTATGCGTCCGGCCTGGACCTGCTACGCCAGACGCCCGGCTTCGTCGCGCACACGCGCCGTACGCGGCTCGATGGCGAGTTCCACGGCGCCTATCAATGCCTCGAGCTGCTGTTCGATGGCCACAATCCCTACATCGACGCAATCGACCAGAACATGCGCTACCTCGAGCAGGTGCTGCGCAGCGAGAGCTGGCGGCTGCTGCGGCGTCAGCCGCCGCTGCACGCCGCCGATCCCGATACGCTCAATCGCGTGCGCGGCTTGATGGTGGGCTACTTCAAGAAGGCCTGGTTGCAGGAGTAGCCGCGCTTCTGGCTGGCGGCGCCGGGGCAACCCGGCAGACATAGCGCTCGTAGATCTGCGGCAGCAGCCGCTGCACGCTCCCCGCTCCGCACAACGGCGCATCTGCGAGCGCCTCCTGCAACACGCTCAGCGTGAGTGCGGGCAGCGCCGCGCCCGCCAGCGGTGCGTAGCTGAGGTGCCAGGGCTCGGGTCTCACCCCGCCGCGATCGCGGTCATAAGGCAGGAAGAATTCATACCGCGCCGCTTTGTCGGCGAGAAAGGCCACGAGGCGGGCGAACACGCCGTCACGGACATATTCCGCTGCCACCAGTTGCGGCCGCTGATCGGGTGCGAGCGCGGTGCGGTCGTAGACGTCGACCTCGCTGCCCCAATGATGTCGGCTGGCCCCCGGTAGCGCGGACCATACGAGGATCGCCCGCACGATGGCTTCCTCGCCCATCGTGCGCACATCCATCGGCCTGCTGTCACGATCCAGCAGCGGACGCTCGCCGCGGAATTTGCCGTTCCAGATGCCGAGCTGGCGCTCGAAGTCGCGGAACCCGGACGTTGCCACCAGGTCTATGTCATATGCGCGGGCCTCCTGCGCGAGCCCGAGCAGCGCATCGGCTGCTTCCGGATGCAGGCGGCAGGACAGCGCGGACACTTCCTGCACGTGGCTGCTGGCACGACCGGTTAGTTGTTCGGGCGTCAGAATCATCATGTCGGGCTGGTGGCCGCGTTCCACATGCGGCATCATTTTACGGCTCCGTCAGCATGGAGGCTGGATGCGCCCGGCGCAATTCAAATACGTCACCCTGGCAGCCTGCGCAATCCTTGCCGCGATCGCCTCGCTCCTGTGGGCCGCGGATCGCGGGCACCACCTGCCACTGTGGCTGCTCGCGCTGGGCGGCGCATTCGGCATGATCACCCTGCTGCTGCCAGGAGTCTGGTCCTGGCGCCAGCGCATCGGACTGGATCATGTGGTGCGTGGCCTCATCGGCGCGACGGGCGAGATCGCGCGCGGGGAATTTCGCCGTGCATTGGTGAGCACGCGCCGCGACCGACTCGGCGAGCTTCAGTCGGCGTTCGAGAACATGCGCGTCGCCCTGCGCAACACCACCTACACGCGCGACTATCTGCTCAGCGTGCTCAACAGCATGACCGATGCCGTATTCGTTACGGCCCCCGGCGGCGTGGTGCGCGTGGCCAATGACGCGGCGGCCCGCCTGACCGGCTATGGTCCCGGGGAACTCGTTGGCATGGAGCTGGTGAAGCTGCTGGCCGAAGGCGAGCGCTCCGGCGGCGACACGCTGCAGGCGGCGCGCGATACCGGCGAGGCGCTGCTGCGCACCCGCGCCGGGCAGACCATCCCCGTGTCCTTCGTCGGTTCCACCATTGCCACCGACGACCCGCAGTTCCAGGGCGAGATCTACGTGGCGCGCGACATCACCGAGCGCAAGCGCGCCGAGCGGCGCATTCGCTACCTGGCGCGCTACGACGCGCTGACCAAGATTCCCAACCGCATGCTGTTCCAGCATCTGCTGCAGCAGGGCATCGCGCGGGCGCGCCGCCAGGGACGGGGGCTTGCGCTGCTGTACATCGATATGGACCGTTTCAAGGAGGTCAACGATACCTTTGGTCATACCTCCGGTGACCGCGCGCTCGAGGTGCTCACCGAGCGGTTGAACCGCGTGCTCAACAGCGAGGCAGTGCTCGGTCGCCTCGCCGGCGATGAGTTTGCGCTGTTCGTGGACGGGGTGAGCCCCGATGCTGATGAGGCGGCCGGCCCGATCGCGCAGCTGGCGCGCACGGTGCTGCACGCCGCCGGCGAGGCGCTGCACATCAGCCAGCAGGAAGTATTCCTCACCGTGAGCATCGGCATTGCGCTCTGCCCGCGCGACGCCGACAGCGTCATCGACCTGATCCGCAATGCCGACGCCGCGATGTACTACGCCAAGCAGAATGGCGGCAACAGCTACGCCTTCTATTCCCCCGAGATGAACGCCGCCTCGGTCGAGCGGCTGATGCTCAAGAGCAAGCTGCGCCGCGCGGTGGAGCGCAATGAGTTCGTGGTGCGCTACCAGCCCAAGGTGGATCTGGCGAACGGACGCGTCGTCGGGGCCGAGGCGCTGCTGCGCTGGCGCCTGCCCGGCCACGGCGACATTCCCCCGGCGCAGTTCATTCCGATCGCCGAGGAGAGCAATCTCATCAATGCCATCGGCCAATGGGTGCTCGAGCGCGTGTGCACCGATTTCTGCGCCCTGCAGCGCCGTATACGCGACCCCGGCCGCATCTCGCTGAACCTGTCGCTCAAGCAGCTCAAGCAGGCAAGCTTCATCCTGAACTGCCGCTCGGTCTTCGAGCGTCATGCGGTGGCGCCCGGCAACTTCGAGCTGGAGATCACCGAAACCACGCTCATGGCCGACCCGCGCCGCACGGTGCAGATGCTGCAGCAACTGCACGAGATGGGACTGCACTTGTCGATCGATGATTTCGGCACCGGCTACTCCTCGCTCTCAGCGTTGCAGCAGTTTCCGATCGGTACGTTGAAGATCGATCAGTCCTTCGTGCGCGATGCAGCCGAGGATCCGGCCGACGCAGTCCTGGTGCGCACCATCATCCACATGGGGCACAGCCTCGACATGGAGGTGGTGGCCGAGGGCATCGAGCTGCCGAGCCAGCTGAAGTTTCTGCGCGAGTGCCACTGCAATCTTGGCCAGGGCCGTCTGTTCGGTGAGACGCGCAGCGCCGAGGAGCTGCTGCAGCTGCTGCTGTCGCAGCAGTCGGGCCGCGGGGCGTTCGCGCATCTGCTGCCCGCGGCGGCGCAATCAGCCCCACAGCGCGCCTGAGCGCCCCCGGACAGCCACGCCCGAGCGCTGCGGCGTGTCGGACAGGGGGCATTTCCTCTGCGGATGAATTGTGCTTTGATGCTGCGCAACGTTCGAGCGCGGAGGCGGCGTGCAACTGGGAATGATCGGCCTGGGGCGCATGGGCTCCAACATGGTCCGCCGGCTCACGCGGGCTGGACATCACTGCACGGTGTTCGATCACGACGCGGACGCCGTGGGGCGCCTGGCGGCCGAGGGCGCCACGGGCGCCAGCTCCGCCGCCGACCTGTTGGCGCGACTGCCCTCACCGCGCGTGCTGTGGATCATGATCCCCGCCGCGGCCGTGGACACGCTGCTGCAGTCATTGACACCGGCGCTGCAGCCCGGCGACATCCTCATCGACGGCGGCAATTCCTATTACGGTGACGACCGACGGCGCCAGCAGGCGCTCGCCCCGCGCGGTGTGCGCTACCTGGATGTGGGCACGAGCGGCGGCGTCTGGGGCCTGGAGCGCGGCTACTGCCTCATGATCGGCGGCGATACGGAGGCGGTGCGGCACATCGAGCCGATTCTTGCCGCGCTCGCACCGGGCGCAAGCGCACACGAGCCGGAAGGCTCGCGCGAGTCGGCGGGCTCCGCCGGCGCCGCCGCGCCACGCACCCGCGCCGCGGCCAGCAGCGCCGCGCGCGGTTACCTGCACGTCGGCCCGAGCGGGGCCGGTCATTTCGTGAAGATGGTTCACAACGGCGTGGAATACGGTCTGATGGCCGCCTATGCCGAGGGTTTTAATCTCTTGCATTCCGCTGGTACGGGCCCGGCCGAGGGCGTTGTTTCGGCCGAGACGGCGCCCTCGCATGAGCTGGTGCCGCGTGAATACCGCTTCAATCTCGACGAGATCGCCGAGCTCTGGCGCCATGGCAGCGTGGTGAGCTCCTGGCTGTTGGACCTGATGGCCAGCGCGCTGGCGAAGGCTCCGACGCTCGAGAATTACACGGGCCATGTGGCCGATTCGGGCGAGGGACGCTGGACGGTGCAGGCGGCGATCGATTCGGGCGTGCCCGTGCCGGTGCTGGCGACCGCGCTGTTTGCACGCTTCAGCTCGCGCGGACAGGCCGATTTTGCCGATCGCATGCTCTCGGCCATGCGCTACGGGTTCGGTGGGCACCTGGAGCAGTCGGGCAAGCCGGTCGTCACGCCGGACAAGCCGGCGGGCGTGCCCGCCAAGCCGCGCTGAGCCGGGGCATGGAGCCACAGCTCTCCGACGCCTTCGTGTTTTTCGGCGCGACCGGGGATCTGGCGTACAAGCAGATCTTTCCCGCTCTGCAGGCGCTGGTGCGTCGGGGCGTGCTCGAGGTGCCCATCGTGGGCGTCGGGCGCTCCGGCTGGAACACCGAGCAGCTGGTGGAGCGCGCGCGCGCCTCCATCCACGAGCACTCGACGCTCGATGAGGGCGCATTCCGCAAGCTCTGCTCGCTGCTGCGCTATGTCGATGGGGATTATCGGGACGCCGTCACCTTCAGCCGGTTGCGCGAGGCGCTCGGCTCGGCCCACGCGCCGCTGCACTACCTCGCGATCCCTCCGAGCATGTTTGCGACCGTGGTGGGAGGGTTGGCGGCGGTCGGGCTCGTAGAGCATGCACGCGTGGTGCTCGAGAAGCCCTTCGGGCGCGATCTGCACTCGGCGCGGGAGCTCAACGGCATCCTGCGGCAGCACTTTCCGGAGGAGTCGGTGTTTCGCATCGATCACTACCTCGGCAAAGAGCCGGTGCAGAACATCCTCTACACGCGCTTCACCAACGCGTTCCTCGAGCCGATCTGGAACCGCAACTACGTGCGCAGCGTGCAGATCACCATGGCCGAGTCGTTCGACGTGCGCGGGCGCGGTCGCTTCTACGAGGAGGCCGGCGCGATCCGCGACGTCATCCAGAACCATCTGCTGCAGGTCATGAGCAATCTGATCATGGACCCGCCGCTGCATGGCTCGCCCAACGCTCTGCGCGATGAGAAGTCGCGTGTGCTGCGCGCCATCCGGCCGCTCGATACCCAGAGCGTGGTGCGCGGGCAGTATCACGGCTATCGACAAACCAATGGCGTCGCCGAGGACTCGCAGGTCGAAACCTATGCGGCCGTGCGACTGTATGTGGACAGCTGGCGCTGGGCCGACGTGCCGTTCTACATCCGCGCCGGCAAGTGCCTGCCGGTGACCGCTACCGAGGTCGTCGTGGAGTTTCGCCGCCCACCGCGCGAAGCATTCGGCGAGCTCGTGCCCTCGCTCTCGAGCCATCTGCGGCTGCGCCTGAGTGGTGAAGTCGTGATCGCCCTGGGCATGCGTGTGAAGGTGCCGGGGGAGCGCATGGCCGGGGAGGACGTCGAACTGATCGTCACGCGCTCGCCGGCCGAGGAGATGACTCCCTATGAGCGGCTGCTGGGCGATGCGATGCGCGGGGATCTGTCGCTGTTCGCACGCCAGGATGCCATCGAGGCGCAGTGGTCCGTGGTCGATCCGGTCCTGGGGGATGCAACCCCCGTGCACGAGTATGCCTGCGGGTCCTGGGGACCCCACGAGGCGGTGCGGCTCATCGAGACCGATGATGGGTGGTTGAACCCCAGCGGTTGAATCTCGGGGCGTTTGCCGCTCGCGATTCGCTCGGCGCGCTCGACATCAGAAAAGTCCTACACAAACGGGCCTTATCAAGCTGGCAGCAGAGGCCATAATCGCCCTCCTTACCGAGGAGCAGCCGCATGGCAGCAGTAAATAGCGCGCTCGAGCTGAATGTCGGCCTCAAATCGGCGGCTGCAGAAGCGAATCATTACTTCGCTGCGCTGGAGCAACAGCGAACGATTGCACAACTGCAGCAGAAGGAGCAGGTCCTCGAACAGAAGCTTGATCAGGAGCTGAAGGTCGAAGCTCAGTTGCGGGAACAGGAGGGCGCTCTGTCGCGAGCCCACCTCGAGCTGCAATCGCGTGTAAGCGAGCTGGTACGGTTCAATCGGGCTGCCATCGGTCGTGAGATGCGCATCATCGAACTGAAGGGTGAGGTGAACGCGCTGCGCGAGCAGCTCGGGCAGCGCGCACGCTATTCGCTCGAGTTTGATCCGCAACCGCCTGCTCCGATAGCGCTCACGGAGGAGCCGACCGACTGCCAGGAAGCTCTTGTGCCCCTCGAGGCGATTCTGCACATCGAGCAGCTCGCCGAGCGCACGAGCCGTCCAGCCGACCACAAAGCCGAAATCCAGGCCCTGATGGCGCTCGTGCAGGCCCTGGCCGATGCGCCGCAGACAATCCTGCAGACGCTCGCGCAGACAGCCCTGCAGTTGCTGCAGGCCGGCTCGGCGGGCCTGAGCCTGCTGACGAAGGATGGCAAGCGCTTCTACTGGGCGGCGATCGCAGGGCAATGGTCGCCGCATTTGGGCGGAGGCACGCCGCGCGGCTTCGGTCCGTGTGGCGACGTGCTTGATCGAAACATGCCACTGTTGTTTTCGCATTGGGAGCGGCGCTATCCCTATTTGGCGGAGGCGCTTCCGCTGGCGGAGGAGGGCTTGCTGGTTCCTTTCCACGTCGAGGGCAGGCCTGTCGGCACGATTTGGGTCATAGCGCATACAGCGCAGCGTCGGTTCGATGCCGAGGATTTGCGGCTTCTGGAGAGCCTGGCGCGCTTTGCGTCAGTGGCCTATCAGGCCACGGAGTACCTGGGCCTGATCGAAGAGCGCCGGGCGGCCTTGAATCTACTCGAGGATGTAGTGCAGTCCCAGGCGCAAGCCGAGCAGTCCAATCGGCAACTTAGAGAGCGCGAGGAGCAGCTGCGTCTGGCGACGCAAGCCGCCGAGGTCGGGTTGTGGGACGTCGATCCGATCACGGACACCCTGTTCTGGCCGGCGTCGGTGAAGGCGATGTTCGGCATTTCGCCCGACGTACCCGTATCGATGGCCGATTTTTACTCGGGGCTGCACCCGGCCGACCGCGAGCGCACGAGCGGTGCACTCGCCGCTGCGCTCGATCCCGCGCGCCGCGCGCTTTATGACGTTGAATATCGGACCGTAGGGAAGGAGGACGGGCAGATTCGCTGGGTCGCTGCCAAGGGACGCGGCCTGTTCGACGGCGAGGGCAGGTGCGTGCGCGTGCTCGGGGCCGCGGTCGACATTACGGCTCGCAAATTCGTTGAAGAGAGCCTGGTGCAGCGAGACGCCTGGCTTGCCGGGCATAAGGAGGCATTTCAGGCGGCCATCAATGGCGCGCCACTGCCCTCTTCACTGGGCATCTTGACCCGCACGGTCGTCGAGCATTTCGAGGGAGAGGCACGCTGCGCCTTCTACATCGCCGACGCCGAAGGCAAAGGGTTGCACCACGTCGTGGGAATGTGCGAGGAATATGCCCGCGCCGTGGAGGGATTCAGGATTGGTTCGGACTCGATCTCCTGCGGGCTGGCCGTCCACAGAGGCGAGCCTATCTTCACCTTTGATGTCACCGAAGAGCCGCTCTGGAAGCCGTGGGCCTGGCTTGCACAGCAAACAGGCTTTCGTGGCTGCTGGTCCTACCCGGTTGAAACCTTGACCGGCAAGGTCGTGGGGTCCTGCGCCTTGTATTTTGCCGAGCCTCGCGAGGCGAGCTCGCGAGATCGGGAGCTCCTGGCGAGAATCAGTCAAGCAGCGGCCATCATCATCTCGCACCACCAGGAGACCGAGGAGCGAGCTCGTGCCACGAGCGCACTGGAAATGGCCGGCCGTCAGAAGGACGAGTTCCTGGCGATGCTTGCGCACGAACTGCGCAATCCGCTCTCTCCCATCACCCATGCCGGCGAGGTGCTGTCGCGCACGGTCACGGGCGATCAAAGCGCTCAATTTGCGATCGGCATGATCAAGCGGCAGACCGCGCAACTGACGCGGCTCGTGGACGATTTGCTGGATATCGGGCGCATCACCCAGGGGCGAGTGAAGCTGCAGCTCAAGCCCGTTGATCTGACGAGCGTGATTGCCCAGGCGGTCGAGACGGTCGAACTGCAGCTGCGTGACAAACAGCACGAGATCTCCATCCTGACGTCGGCCTCCCGGCCCCTGTATGTGCATGGGGACTTTGTTCGACTGGTGCAGTGTTTCGGCAATATCCTGGCAAACGCGGTCAAATACACCGATCCGGGCGGGAAGATCCGGGTGGAGACGAGGCCCGATGGGCCCGGCGTCATCGTCGAAATCAGCGACAACGGCGCGGGGATTCCTGCAGAGCTGCTACCGAGAGTATTTGATCTCTTCGTACAGAATGAGCGCACGCTCGATCGTGCCCAGGGCGGACTTGGGATCGGTCTCTCGATCGTCAAGAATCTGATTGAGATGCATGGCGGCGAGGTGCGCGCGCGCAGCGCGGGCCTGCAGCAAGGCTCGACGTTTGAAATCCGGCTGCCGCAGATCGCGCGCCCCGGCGCTGCAGTCTCCGACGCTACGGCACTCAGAGCGGCACCGCAGCGCATCTTGATCGTGGATGACAATGCCGACGCTGCAGACTCGCTTGCGATGCTGCTGAAAATCCAGGGTCATCAGCCGCACGTCGTTTACGGTGCGGAAGAAGCCCTGGCTTGCATTGAGACCGTGAGACCGGACACTGTCCTGCTCGACATTGGTCTGCCCAAGATGAACGGCTATGAGCTCGCCAAACGGCTGCGCGCGCACCCGCAGCTGCACGGCCTGCGGCTCATTGCGCTCACCGGCTACGGTCAGGCGGAGGATCAGCAGCGGGTGCGCGCCGCCGGTTGCGACGTTCATCTCATCAAGCCTGTGGACCTCGCAGCGCTCGATCGTGCGCTGGTGGCAGTTCCGAGGGGGGACAGTTCCGATAGCTGACCGGGCGTAGGCGCAGGCGGATTTCGACCCTTATTGAGTTTGACTGCGCAGGGCCGCCAGCACTGGCGCGGTATCAGGACGGACGCCGTGCCAGAGGTGGAAGGCCTCGGCGGCCTGTTCCACGAGCATGCCGAGACCGTCGTGGGCAGCGCTGGCGCCGTGATGGCGCGCCCAACGCACGAAGCTCGTCTCATGCAGCGCATAGGCGAGGTCGTAACAGACCGCGCCTGGACCGAACAGCCTCGGCGACAGCGGTGGCAGCTCGTTCGACAGGCTCGTTGAGGTCGCGTTGAGGATGAGATCGAAGCCGGCCGTGCCGCTCTGGCCGGGCGGTGTGTCCTGGCCAAGCGCGGAGAGAGCGATGGCGCGCACGGGGATGCTGCCCGCATCGTGTGCCACCGCGGCCAGCACCTCGGCACGTGCCACATCGCGGTTGGCGATCACCAGCTCGCGCGGTGCGAGCGCCAGCAACGGGCCGAGCACGCCGCGCGCCGCGCCGCCCGCGCCCAGCAGCAGCAGGCGGCGGGCGGCAACCGGCACGCCGAGATTCTGCTGCAGATCGCGCACCAGCCCGATGCCGTCGGTGTTGTCGCCGACCAGAGCGCCTTCGGCATCGCTCCAGAGCGTATTGACTGCGCGTGCGTGGCTCGCGGCCTCGCTGCAACGGGACAACAGTCCCAGGACGGCCTGCTTGTGGGGCAGCGTGACATTCAGGCCGCGGCCGCCGCCCGCAAAGAAAGCGCGCACCGCCATGGCCAGTTGCTCAGGCAGCACGTCGATCGCTTCGTAGCGCAGCGCGCGGCCGGTCTGCGCCGCAAACAACGTATGGATGCGCGGGGAGAGACTGTGCGAGATCGGGTGTCCGATCACGGCATAGCGCTCAGGCGCCGGCATGTCCGGCCTCCCGCTCGTCCACCACGATGCGCACCGCGTCGCCGCCGGGCGGAGCCGCCGCAGGTCGCGCGTGCTCGAGCAGCGTGCGCAGCTCCCGCTGCCAGAGGCGCGCAGCCATGTCGAATTGGTAGGGCGGGTTGATCAGCAGCAATCCCGAGCCGTTCAGCGCCACGCCTGCGTCGCGCGGATAGAGCCACAGCTCCAGCGCAGTGGCCGGTGCCGTGAGGCGCAGCTTCGCGCGTGCCTGCCAGGCGGCGAGCCAGTGCTCGTCCTTGAGCGGATACCACAGCGCCACGACCGCATTGGCCAGTCGTGCGAGGATCAGCTCGATGGCCGCGAGGGCCTGATCGACCTCGGCGAGAGGCTGCTCATAGGGTGGATCGATGAGGATCAGTGCACGGCGCTCCCTCGGCGGCAAGCTCGCGGCCAGCGCCTGGTAGCCGTCCGTGCATTGGATCTGTAGCCGCGGCGCGCCGCCCGCCGCACGTTCCAGCGCGCGGCATTCGGGCGGCAGCAGCTCGCACAACAGCGCACGGTCCTGCGCGCGCAGCGCGCCGGCAGCGAGCAGCGGCGAGCCCGGGTAGGCTTGCGCACCCGCGCGCTCGCGACGCCAGTTGAGAACCGCTTCGCGATACGCCGTAAGCTCCGGTGCACCCAGCGTCTGGGCCGCCAGCACCGCCAGCACACCTTGGCGCGCCTCGGCGCCGCGATGGCTCGCGGGATCGTCGAGGTCATAGGCGCCGGCGCCGGCGTGCGTCTCCAGATACAGCAGCCCGCGCTCCTTGCGCTGCAGGGCCTGCAGCAGGGCGAGCACCGCGACGTGCTTGTGAACGTCGGCGAAATTTCCGGCGTGATAGCGGTGGCGGTACTTCAAGCCCCGGCGGTCTTCTTGCCCGCCGTCGGCCGTGCGCGTGGACGCGCGGCGCTCTTGCTCTTGGCTGCCGCGCGCTTGGGGGTGGCGCCCGCCGGCCTCCCGCCACGCGTATGCGGGTGCGCCGGCGCCTTGCGGGGTGCCGCATGTTTCACCGCACTCTTATCCGCAGGCGGCCGTGCGGCGACGGCCCGCGCCTTTGGCGTGGTTGCCTTGCGCGCAGCGTTGTCCGTGGCGCCGGCATCGTGACCATTGGCGCGCAGCGGCGAGCGGCCGTTGCCGGCGCCGTTGCCGCGCGGTGCCGAGGCGGCAGGCTTGCCCGCCGCGCGCCGGCCAAAGCGACCGCGCATGGGCCGGGCCGCGGCGGCAGCCAGCAGGCTCCGACACTCCTCGAGCGTCAAGGAGCGTGGGTCGCGGTCCTTTGGTACCCGCGCGTTCTTTTCTCCATCGCTGATGTACGGGCCGTAGCGACCGTTGAGCACCTGCACGCCGTCGAACTGCTGGATGAGCCGGTTGGCGTCGGCCTCCTGCTTGGCGCGGATGCACTCGAGCGCTCGCTCGAGGCTGACGGTGTAGGGATCGTCGTCCTTCAGCGAGACGTACTTGTCACCGTATTTGATGTAGGGACCGAAGCGGCCGATGTTGGTGACGATCGGCTCGCCCGCAGCGGTCGTGCCGAGCGTGCGTGGCAGCTTGAAGAGCTCGAGCGCCTCGGCCAGCTCGATCTTGTCCATCTTCTGGCCGGGACGCAGGCCCGCGAAGCGCGGCTTCTCCTCATCGTCCTTCGTGCCGATCTGCACGAACGGACCGAAACGACCCATGCGCACGGTGATGGGCTTGCCGCTCACCGGATCGCGCCCGAGCTCACGCGCCTGCGCAACCTGCTCGCGTGTAACGTGCTTCTCGGTGTAGTCGACCAGGCGGATGAAGGGCTTCCAGAAGCGCGTCAGCGGCCGCGTCCACTCTTCCTCGCCGCGCGACACGGCATCGAGCTCGTCCTCCATCTCGGCCGTGAAGTTGTACTCCACGTATTCATGGAAGTGCTCGGTCAGGAAGCGGTTGACGATCTTGCCGATGTCGGTGGCGGTGAAGCGGCGGTTGTCGATCTCCACGTATTCGCGGTCACGCAGCGTGGAGATGATGCTGGCGTAGGTCGAGGGGCGGCCGATGCCGTACTCCTCCAGCGTCTTGACCAGCGAGGCTTCCGTGTAGCGCGGCGGCGGCTCGGTGAAGTGCTGCTGCGGCTGCACGCCCAGGAGCTTGACGCGCTCGCCCGCCTGCATGGCAGGCAGCACCTGATCGCCGTCCTCATCGACCTTGGCATCGTCGCGCCCTTCCTGATAGACAGCGATGTAGCCGGGCTTGATCAAGGTCGAGCCGGTGGCGCGCAGCAGGTGGCGCTCGGGGCCGTCCGGCCCCGCAAGCATGTCCACCGCGACCGTGTCGAACAGCGCATGTGCCATCTGGCAGGCGACCGCGCGCTTCCAGATGAGCGCATAGAGCTTGAACAGATCCGGCTCGAGCTTGCCCTCGATGTCCGCCGGCACGATGGCCGCCGAGGTTGGGCGCACCGCCTCGTGCGCCTCCTGGGCATTCTTGGACTTGGTGCGATAGACGCGCACTTCCTCGGCCACGGCCTCGGCGCCATACAGTCGCGCGATGACCTCGCGCATCTCCTGCACGGCCTCGCCCGCCAGCGATACCGAATCGGTACGCATATAGGTAATCAGGCCGACGCTGCCCTCGCCGATGTCGACGCCTTCATAGAGCTGCTGCGCGAGGCGCATGGTGCGCTGGGCCGAGAAGCCGAGCTTGCGCGAGGCTTCCTGCTGCAGCGTCGAGGTGGTAAACGGCGGGGCGGGATTGCGCCGGCGCTCCTTGCGCTCCACCTGCAGCACCGCCAACTCGCCGCGTGCCGCTGCGCTGAGCGTGCCCTCGGCCTCGCGCGCGCTCGCCTCGTCGGTGAAGCTGAACTGCTCGACCTTGCGGCCGCGGTATTCGGTCAGCTTGAGCGGAAAGCTCTTGCCGGAGTGGCCGCCCTCGGCATCGATGGTCCAGTATTCCTGCGGCACGAAGGCGGCGATTTCCGCCTCGCGCTCGCAGATCAGGCGCAGCGCAGGGCTCTGCACGCGCCCCGCGGAGAGGCCGCGACGCACCTTCTTCCACAGCAACGGCGAGAGATTGAAGCCCACCAGGTAATCGAGCGCGCGGCGGGCCTGTTGCGCGTTGACCAGATCGAGCGATAGGTCGCGCGGCGAGGCCACCGCCGCGCGGATGGCATTGCGTGTGATCTCGTGGAACACGACGCGGTGCAAGTCCTTGCCGCCGAGCTCGCCGCGCTCGCGCAGGATCTCGTGCAGGTGCCAGGCGATGGCCTCACCCTCGCGGTCGGGGTCGGTGGCGAGGTACAGCGCCTTCGCGCGCCGCAGCGCCCGTACGATGACCTCCACGTGCCGCTCGTTGCGCTCGATGAGTTGGTAGCGCATGGCGAAATCATGATCAGGATCGACCGCACCCTCTTTCGGGATGAGGTCGCGTACGTGGCCATAGGAGGCCAGCACCTCGAAGTCCTTGCCGAGATACTTCTTGATCGTGCGCGCCTTGGCAGGCGACTCGACGATGACCAGGTTGTCAGCCATGTGGGAAGCTAGCCGCGGATGCAACGGCCGGGTCGCGCACGTACCGGCTCAATGCGGCTCGTGTGCCGTGGCATCGAACACCAGATCTTCCATCCATTCATAGGCGGCTTCCTGGCCCGGTTGGCTAGATAAGACCATCAGCACGACCCACCTGACGTGATCCAGGTCCAGATCGTCACTTTCCAGTGCCATGAGGCGGTCGATGACCAGCTCGCGCTGCGCTGCGCTGAGAATGCCGCGCTGCTCGAGCGAGGCGAGCAGACCGCGACACTCGGCATCCAGCCGCAGCAGTTCCTCCGTGCCATAGACGCGGAACGAATCGGCCATCGAGGGGGCTGCATTCACGCGCTGTTCGGCCAGATCGACCAACCAGTCGAGCGCACGCTCGACATTGGCCCGGCCGAAACCGGCGCTGGTGAGGTCGGAAGCGAGCGTGGAGCGCTCCGATGGGGGCAGCTCATCGAGGATGTAGCGGTCGAAGACGTAGATCAGAATGTCGAAAACGCTGCTGTTCATCATCCAGTCGCTCGCACTTCTCGTGCGTGGGCGCACTTGCGGTGCGTGGGCGATGGTGATGGCTCACACACCGCTCCGTGTTTCCCTAAAGGCGCATGTAGCGGCCATCGGCCTGCAGCTCCACGTGACCCTCGAGCTCCAGAATGAGCAGCATCGAGGCGACGGTGGGGCTCGGTAGACCGCTGCGCTCGACCAGAAAATCGACGCCGGCCGGCTCATGGCCGAAGGCATCTAACAGGATTTTGTAGTCATTGTCCAACACAGGAGCGCCAATCCCGCTGCGCCCGGGATCCGACGGCGGTGCTATAAGCTTCTGACCAGACAGGGAAATCTGCAGCGGAAGATGCAGCTGTTGCACGATCTCTTCGGCGCTCTCCACGAGCCTTGCGCCGCGCTTGATCAGTGCGTGGCAGCCGCGCGCCATCGGGTTTTGGATGGAGCCGGGTACCGCGAACACCTCGCGGCCCTGCTCGGTAGCCAGACGTGCGGTGATCAGCGAGCCGCTGTGACGCGCCGCTTCGACCACCAGCACGCCTCGTGAGAGTGCGCTGATGAGCCGATTGCGGCGTGGAAAGTTGCCGCGTCGCGGCGGCGTGCCCGGCGGGAATTCACTGACCAGCGCGCCCTGCGCTGCGATACGGGCCGCAAGACCGGTGTGCTCGGGCGGATAGATCGCATCCAATCCGCAGCCCAGCACGGCGATACTGCGTCCGCCAGCCGCAAGCGCCCCCACATGGCTGGCCGCATCGATGCCGAGCGCAAGGCCGCTGGTGATGATGAGCCCGCATTGCGCAAGACAGGCCGCAAAGGCCTGTGCCGTGCGTGTCCCGATGGCGGTCGGGCGGCGCGTGCCGACCATGGCGAGCTGCGCGGCGCCGAGCGAATGGGCATCGCCGCGCACGTAGAGCAGCGCGGGCGCATCGCTGATCCCGGCCAACTGTGGCGGGTAGCGTGCATCGAAGGCGTGCAGCAGCGTGATGCCTGCCGACAGTGCCCAGGCGCGGTCGCAGGCCAACTGGCCCGTGTCGGGCAGCGCCAACGCGGCCACCGTCGCTTCCGGTAGCTGCAGCGCGCGCAGCCGGCGCGGCGGCAGGCCGACGAGCGCGGTGAGCTGCTGCGAGGACAGGCGCTGCAGCGCCGCTCTGAGCTCGGCGGCCGTCAGTCCGGGAGCGCGGCCCAGGGCGAGCGCGCAATCGAGCGCATCCATGGACCCAGCATAGGGGCGCGCACGCGGCGCCGTCGCGCTGCGTAACTGGCGCGATCGGCGCGATCAGGCTGAAAGGAATGCGCGGCCGCGCGGGGCGATCAGGGCGAGCGCACGCGATCGCCGACCTGGACCGGAAACACGTCGGCCAGGATCAGCGCATAGCTGAGATGCGGGAAGCTGCGAAACACGAGCACCGTGCCCGCCGGGTCGCCCGGTACCGCAACCTGCTTATGACGATGTGGGCAGGCGCTGTTGCCGTCGATGCTGGCGCACATGTCGGTGACGACTTCCGGCTGGTCATCCACGGTCAGCACGGTGCCGCGGTCCAGGCCGTCGCTGCTGCCGCGATTGAGGGCCACGACCTGGTACTGACCAGCCAGCAGCACATTGTCGATCACGTCGATGACATGCCCATCCACGGGGCGCTGCGCAGAGTGGGGCACGAAGTCGGTGGTCGGCTCGTGCTCCTCGGGGATCAGCAGATCACCCTGCAGCGTCTCGCGCGCCGAGTTGGTCAGTACCGCCTCGGCAATCGTGCCGGGACGTGTGATCTGCGCCGAGCCGGTATAGATCGCCACATAGCCCAACTCGCGGCCACTATCCGGATCGCGCAGCGGCTCATCGATGTGCATGACGCTGAAGCGCGAGCCTGCCGGCGCGTCGGCTTTGCGTACGTATAGCTCATGTCCGGTGCCGGCCACGTCGTGGCTCTGCGCCAGGGCGACGATATAAGCGGAAGCCTGGATCTGCTCGCGCGTCAGCACGCTCGGATGCGACATGAATGCGGCGATCAGTGAGTAGGGAATGGTGTCGATCGGCGCATCGAGCGGCGAGCTGCGCAGCAGCGGCTCCAGGCGCGCCGCGGCGAGATCGGCCCCAGTGGCGCTCACGGCCCGCGCCGTGGCGGCCTGACCGGCAGGGCCGCGCACCAGCTGCAGCTGCGTGCGCCCATCACCGGCGAGCGCCAGGCGCAGCGTGTCGCCGGGATAGATGCGATGTGGGTTCCGGACCTGCGGATTCACATACCAGATCTCCGGCCACACCCACGGAGTCTTCAGGAACATGTTGGCGATACCCCAGAGCGTATCGCCGCGCTTCACGACATAATTCTTCGGCGCCGTGGGCTTCAGAGCGCTGCCCGCATCGGCGATCACGGTGGTGGCATCGGCGCCCAGCGTATCGGCCACGGGCGCTGCAACGGCGGCGCCGGTGGCTGGCGCCGCGCTGGCAGTCTCGGCGCTGTCGGCGGCTGCGGCGCTGCTCGCGGCGTTGTCGGGCAGCGCGTCGGTCACGGTCTGCGGCGGCGGCGCGATCTGCGGGGTGCTCTGAATCACGGCCGGCGCCGCGGTGGCGGCCGCAGTAGCCTGGGCGTGATGCGGATGCAGCAGCGCGCAGCCGCTCAGGGCCAGCAATCCGGTCAAACCCGCGCAGGCCAAGGGAGCCTTGCGGGCGCTGAACAATTCAATCGGCGACATCCCAGCTACCTCGAGGGGATTGGGGGCTTTGGGGCCGGGTCTGTTATAAGCTTAAGGCCGGCGAACACCCACCGCTGCGTGTGCAGTTTGTGCACTGGGTCACGCCCCGCTGCCCGGTGCGCGAGTGGGCCCGCCCGACAGGCCTGCCGGCGGTGATGCCGGCTGCGGCGCTTGAAAGCCAGCGCCGCTTCCCCCATGGAGATGCATCGATGGCCTTGCTGCCGATCCTCGAGTTTCCCGATCCTCGCCTGCGCACGCGCGCGGCGGCCGTGCAGGTGTTTGACGCCGAGCTCGAGCGGCTGGTTGCGGACATGCTCGAGACCATGTACGCGGCTCCCGGGGTGGGACTGGCGGCGACCCAGATCAACGTGCATCGGCAGATCATCGTCATGGACGTGAGCGAGCAGAAGAACGAGCCGCAGGTTTTCATCAACGCACAGATCCTCGGGCGCGAAGGCGAGGAGCAACTCGGCGAGGAGGGGTGTCTGTCGGTACCCGGCACTTTCGAGCAGGTCAAGCGCGCCCCGCAGGTACGCGTGCGCTCGCAGGACCTGCAAGGCGCCAGCTTCGAGCGCGACTTGACGGGTCTGGCCGCCGTCTGCCTGCAGCACGAGATCGATCATCTCGCCGGCAAGCTGTTCGTCGACTATCTGTCGGCACTCAAGCGCGACCGCATCCGCCGCAAGCTGGAAAAAGAGCGGCGTGACCGTGCGGCCGGCCGTTCCAAGCCCACCGCGACCCGCGCCGCGGCGCGCGCGATATGACGCATGCTGCGCATCGCTTTTGCCGGTACGCCGCAGTTCGCCGTGCCGACTCTACGGGCGCTGGCCGGTGCCGGTCATCAACTGGTCGGCGTTCTCACCCAGCCTGATCGTCCCGCCGGCCGCGGTCGTCGGCTGCAACCCAGTCCCGTCAAACAGCTGGCGCTGGAATTGGGCCTGCAGCTCGATCAGCCCACGCGGCTGGATACTCCTGCGCAGCGCGAGGCACTGACACGCTGGCGCGCGGAGTTGCTGGTCGTGGTCGCCTACGGGATGCTGCTGCCCCCCGAGGCGCTGGCGCTGCCGCGCCTGGGCTGCGTCAACCTGCACGCCTCCCTGCTGCCACGCTGGCGTGGAGCGGCGCCCATCCAACGCGCGATTCTGGCCGGGGACAGCGAGAGCGGCGTAACGCTGATGCAGATGGATGCGGGCTTGGACACCGGGCCTATCCTCGCCAGCGCGCGCGTACCGATCGGGCCGCGCTTCACGGCGGCCGAGCTCTCGGCAAGCCTCGCCGACGCGGCGGCGCGTCTGCTGCTCGACAATCTCACTGCCCTCGAGCAGGGTCGTCTGCCCGCGCAGCCCCAGCCCCTGCAGGGCGCCACCTATGCGCCCA
>DATNDE010000010.1:0-21826 GCA_035553315.1 Steroidobacteraceae bacterium | reverse complement strand
CCCCACCACGACGCGCCGACCAGCTGCCATGCCCAACTACACTCCAAGTCGCGTCCGCGAGGGCACCCCGCACAAGCTCGGCGCTGTCTGGGACGGCAAGGGCACCAATTTCGCTGTGTTCTCCGCGCACGCCACGCGCGTGGAGGTGTGCCTGTTCGATCCGCACGGCAAGCGGGAGCTCGAACGCCTCGCGCTGCCGGAGTACACCGACGAGATCTGGCACGGCTACGTGCCCGAGGTTACGCCCAGTACCGTTTATGGCTTCCGAGTCCATGGGCCCTATGAGCCGGAAGCCGGCCATCGCTTCAATCCCAACAAGCTGCTGCTCGATCCGTACGCCCGAGCGCACGTCGGGGAGTTGCAGTGGAGACCGGAATGCTTCGGCTACGTGATCGGCGATCCCCAGGAGGATCTGAGCTTCGACGAGCGCGACAGCGCACCCTTCGTTCCCAAATGTGTCGTCGTCGATCCCAACTTCGCCTGGAAGGGGCAGCCGCGCACCCGCAGCATCCCGTGGGACCAGACCATCATCTACGAGATGCACCTGCGCGGCTACACTCACCAGCACCCCGAGGTCGGACCCAAGGAGCGCGGCAGCTATAAGGGTCTGGCGATGCCGCAGGTCATCCAGTACATCCGCTCGCTCGGCGTGACCACGGTTGAGCTGCTGCCCATCCATACGTTCATCAATGATGCGCATCTACTCGAACGTGGTCTGACCAACTACTGGGGCTACAACAGCATCGGCTTCTTTGCCCCCGATCCGCGCTACGCCTCCGAGCCCGAGCAGAGCCTGCGCGAAATCAAGGAGATGGTCGCGCGCTTTCATGACGCCGGGCTCGAAGTCGTTCTCGATGTGGTCTACAACCATACCGCCGAGGGCAATGAGCGCGGCCCGACGGTGTCTTTCAAGGGCATCGATAATGTCTCGTATTACCGGCTGGCGCCCGACCAGAAGCGCTACTACATCAACGATACCGGCACGGGCAATACGCTGAACGTGTCGCATCCGGCGGTCATCCAGATGGTGTGCGACAGCCTGCGCTATTGGGCCAGCGAAGTGCACGTCGATGGCTTTCGCTTCGACCTGGGTACGATTCTCGCGCGCGAGCCCAATGGCTTTGACAATCAGAGCGGCTTTTTAAAAGCCTGCCACCAGGACCCGGTACTGCGCACCGTCAAGCTGATCTCGGAACCCTGGGACTGCGGGCCGGGGGGCTACCAGGTGGGCGCCTTTCCTCCCGGCTGGGCGGAGTGGAACGATCGCTATCGCGACACGGTCCGTGACTTCTGGCGGGGCGCGGCTCCCGCCAGCGCGTTGGCGCCACGCCTGTGTGCCTCGGGAGATATTTTCAACCGGCTGGGGCGACGTCCCTTCGCCTGCGTGAACTTCATCACCGCCCACGACGGCTTCACGCTCAACGATCTGGTGACCTACAACGACAAACACAACGAGGCCAATGGCGAGGGCAATCGCGACGGCAGCAGTGACAATCGCTCGTGGAACTGCGGCGTGGAAGGTCCAAGCGAAGATCCGGCCATCAACGAGCTGCGGGAACGGCAGATTCGCAACATGCTGGCAACTTTGCTGCTCTCACAGGGAACCCCGATGCTGCTGGCCGGCGACGAGTTCGGTCGCACGCAGCTGGGCAACAACAATGCCTATTGCCAGGACAATCAGATCAGCTGGCTGAACTGGCGGCTGACCGACAAGGGGCAATCACTGGTGCGCTTCGTGCAGAAGCTCACGCGATTGCGTCACAAGTACGCCATTCTGCGGCGCAATCGCTTCCTGACGGGCGATTACGATGAGGAACTCGAGGTCAAGGATCTGACCTGGATCAATGCCATCGGCATCGAAATGCGCCCCGAGGATTGGGGCGACGGCAATATGCGTTGTTTCGGCATGATGATGGACGGACGTGCCCGCCCCACCGGCGTACGTCAGCGCGGCAGCGAGGCGACGATGTTGCTGATCATGAACGCGCACTACGACGTGGTGGAATTCACCCTGCCGCCCTGCCCCGGTGGAGAGGCCTGGCGATTGGTGCTCGACACCCGCATTCCGGACGAGGAGCCGATGAGTCGCTTTGCAGTCGGCGACAAATATCAGGTCACGGGACGCTCGCTGTTGCTCCTCGAACTCGGCAGCTGAGCCCCTGCCCCCAGCGGGCGCCCGGGCTGGGGGGATGCGGGGCGCTGCGCTTAGTCCTTTCCGCGCCGCACGAGTGTGGCGGTGACGTGTTTGGGATGGTAGCGGTGCAGCTCGTTGGGATTGAGGAATTCCTGCAGCGGCTTGCCGCCGCGCACGTTCTCTGCGATCACCTTGATGGACACCAGCGTGGGCACGGCGATCACGATGCCGGCAATGCCCCAGAACCAGCCGCCGAACCACAGTGCCAGGAACACGATGAGTGGGTTGAGCTCCAGGCGTCGCTCCACTACCAACGGCTGCACGATCTGGCCCTCGATCGCTGCCAATCCAAGATAACAGCCACCGACCGCCAGCACGCGCCCGAGCGTATCGAAGGATACGAAGGCCACCAGCATCAGCAGCAGCAGGGTGGTGGCCGAGCCGACGTAGGGCACGAAGTTGAACACCGCGGCGACGGCCCCCCACAGCAAGGGACTCGGCATGCCCAGTGCCATCGTCACACCCGCCGTCGCGAGCCCCAAGCCGATATTGATGAGCGCAATGGAACCGTAGTAGCGCCCGACTTCACTGCGCACCGCGTTGATGACCTTCAGCATGTGCGAGGACTGCAGATCGCTCGCCAGGGCCGCACTCATGCGGGCGAGCATCGGTGGTCCACCGGTCAGCAGGAACATCATCGTGATCACGATCGTGACGGTCTGCATGATGGCCGCGCGCGTGATGTCCAACAGCGTCAGGGCATTGGAGGTCGTCGCGGCGCGCGCCGGGGCCGGCGCCGCCTGTGGCGTGCTCCCGCGCTGCGACGCCAGCGTATTGCGCGCCGGGGCTGCGGGTGCCGATGCGATCTGATCGGCACGGTCGGTCAATACCTCGATGCGGCCGACCAGGCGCGAAACGGGCCGCAGTTTGCGCTCGATGGTGCGCAGTGTGCGCGGCGCGGAAGTCCACCAGGTCTGCGCGGGCGCCCAGACCAGGTTCACCGCCCCTCCCAACAAGCCCAGCAGGCACAGCAGGACCAGCGCGGCGCCCAACCCACGCGGCAGGCCGCGTCGATGCAGCGCCTCCACCGGCGTGGTGAGCACCAGGGAAAACAGCACCGCCAGCACGACCGGCACGAAGGCGGCATGGCCGAAATACAACACTGCGCCGACAAAAATCAGCGCCAATACCCGCAGCGGCAGCACACTGAGTGAGCGGCGCGGTGCGCGTATGCGGGGTGCTTCCTCGGTGATTTGGTCCATGGCCTGGCTGCCCGCCGGCAGCTTGACCCTGGGCGCCGGGTGCTCCAAGCGGTATTCCGCCGGCCCTACGGCGGCGCTCGTCACCGAAGCATTTGTGGGAAATAATGAGCCGCCCCTACCCGAGGCGGCTGACGGTGGCCGCACGGCGGGCGGGCCGATACTGTCGACAGGATCATTCATTGCAAGGAGGCGTCATGGCCGCGCGCTCGATGGCTAGTCTGACAATCTCGTTCGGCATGGTCGCCATTCCGGTGGACCTGTATACCACCACGGTCACTAGTGAGCGAATTTCCTTCAATTTGCTGCACGCGAAGGATGGCTCGCGCGTACGTCAACAGTACGTCTGCGTCAAAGAAGGCAAGTTGGTCGAGCGCAGCGAGCTGACCAAGGGCTACGAGTTTGCCAAGGATCAATATGTCATGTTCAGCGCCGAGGAATTGAAGGCGCTCGACGAGGTCGGTACCAACAGCATCGACATCGTGGAATTCGTGCCACTCGCCTCCGTGGATCCGGTTTACTTCGAGCGCAGCTACTACCTGTCGCCGTCCAAGGGCGGCGCACGTCCCTACGCACTGCTGGTGGCTGCACTGCGCGATACCGAGCGCTGTGCCGTGGGGCACTGGGCCTCCCACGGGCGGGACCACATGATCATTCTGCGACCGCGTGGCGATGCACTCGTCATGCATCAGCTGCTGTTTGCTGCCGAGGTGCGTCCCATCGAAGACATCGGCTCACTGCCCAGCGAAGTGCGCGACGCCGAGCTGAAGCTCGCACGCCAGCTCATCGAGCAGCAGGCCGCCGACAACTTCGATCCCAGCCAATACGTCGATGAGGTGCATCAGCGCATTGAAGCGGCCATCCGCAAAAAGGTCGAAGGCCAGGAGATCGCACTCTCCGAGCCGCCGCGTCCCAAAGCAGAAAACGTCATCGATCTGACGGCCGCGCTGAAGGCGAGCCTGAGCGGCCGCAAAGAGGCGAAGCTCGGACCCCGCAAACCCGCCAAGCGCGTCGAGCGCCGCACCAGCGCGCGTAGGAGCTCACGGGGTTGAAGCAGCCGCGGCAGCGTCGCACCCGTGCAACACCGCCCGAAGCGGCCAGCGCGCCGCGCGCACCCGTAGCCCCGCTGCAGCATTTCGGCACGGCGGAGGTCACACGCCTCGTCGGCATCTCGACCAACGCGCTGCGCTCCCTGGTGCGCGAGCGGCACGTCTCACCCGAGCGCGGACCAGGCGGCGCGCTGCGCTTTACTTTTCAGGACCTGATTGCCCTGCGTACCGCGCGCGCCCTGTCGGCTGCCGGCTTACCGACGCGGCGCATTACTCGCGCCCTGCGCGAGCTGCGGCGACACCTGCCTGCGCAGGTGCCCCTCTCGGGGCTTTCGATCCGTGCCGGCGGTGAGCACGTCATCGTGCGCGAGGCCGGTGCCGAGTGGGAAGGCGGCTCCGGACAGTATCTGCTCTCCCTGGAAGTCACGGTGGACCGCCGCGGGCTGCGCCTGTCGGAACCGGCCGAGACGACGCTATCCGCACCGCGCGCCTTGGCACCTGCGGCCACGCCCGTTGAGGCGGCGCCACCTGCAGCACCTGCCCAGCCGGCGCGCCCTGCGCCGAGCGCAGCCGACTCCACGGCGGACGTGGAGTTGCTCTTCTGCGATGCGCTCGACAGCGAAGACGGTGATGCCGCGAGCGCCATTTCCCTCTATCGGCGTTGTTTGCGTGCCGATCCGCGCCACGTGGAGGCGCGCATCAACCTCGCGCGGCTGCTGCACGCAAGCGGTGACATCGCCGCCGCCGAGCGGCTCTACCTGCACGTCAGCTGTCGAGCTGATGCCGTCGCACAATTCAATCTCGCCGTGCTGCTGGAGGATCAGGGTCGGCTGCCCGAAGCAATCGAGCGCTACCTGGCGGCTTTGGCGCTGGATCCGCAGCTGGCCGATGCACACTACAATCTGGCGCGTCTCTACGATCTGCAGGGCAATGCCCCGCATACGATTCGTCACCTGCGGGCTTTCCAACGTCTCGCCCCGCACGCCCCAGAGTGAGCAAGCCGGCCTAAGCAGGCTGCGCTGATCAATCCGAGGGCGGCTCGGGGTTTGCGTCCTGCTCGGGGTTTGCATCCTGATCCGCGGGTGCCGGAGCATCCGGTTGCACCGCCCGGGGCGGCTGCGCAGCGATGCGCGGATCATGCAGCGCCAGTGAGAGCAGCTGGCGCGAAAGGATCTGCGGTGCGGGGCCGTTGAGATTGGCGAGCACGATCACCGCCAGATGCTCGCTTGGCGCGTAACTGAGCTCGCCATTGAAGCCATAAATGCCCCCGCCGTGCGAATACAGCAGCTGACCGCCCGGCAGCGTGCGAATGGTCAGCCCAAAACCGTAATCGCTCATATACGGGGTGGTCATCTGCCGCAAAGAGCTTGCCGACAGCAGGCGCATCCCATACAGCGCCTGTTCCCAGCGCAGCAGATCGTGAGTGGTGGAGTACAGGCCTCCGGCCGCATACGGCACACTCATGTCGATGTATGGCGCATTCACCGGCGCGTCGTGGTCCTCACCGGGTGTATAGCCCTCGGCCCGGCCCATGATGAGCTGGGTAGTGGAGTCGTAGCCCGATTGACGCATGCCCAGCGGCGTGAAGATGTTCTGCTGCAGGAACTGCGCGTAGGACTGGCCGCTGATGCGTTCGATCAGATAGCCGAGCAGTGCATAGTTCGAATTGCTGTATCGCCAGGCCGTGCCGGGAGCGAACAGCAGCGGCAGGTCACGAAACCTCGCCACCAGCTGCGCCGGAGTGGCCGGCCGCGCCTTGGTCGCGTCGAAACCGGGCAGATCTGAATAGCTGGGAATGCCCGAGGTATGCGTCAGCAGGTTTTGCAGGGTGATTGCGGCCCAGGCAGCTGGCGCGTCGGGCAGGTAGCGGCCCACCGGGTCTTGCACCTTCAGCAGGCCACGCTCCTGCAATAGCAGAATCGCCGCGGCAGTGAACTGCTTGCTGATCGAGCCCAGGCGGTAGCGCGTCTGCGTCGTGTCGGGCGCGTGCAGCTCGAGATTGGCGTCGCCATAGGCGCGATCGAGCAGCACGTGACTGTCGCGAACCACGAGCACCGAGCCCATGAAGTGCCCTTGATGGGCGAGCGTCGCGACGGCCCGGTTCATGCGCGCGCCCTCGCCAGCGGCCAGGGCCGTGGCAGCCAGCGCGCATCCCAGCATCCCCAGCAGAGCGGCCAGCGCCCGCCTCCGTGTGCCTGTCAGAGTTGCCATGCGGCGCATTGTGCCATGGCTCAGCCGCCGCCCCGCTGCAGCATCGGTCCGTCCATGCCGAGAATGGCATTGACGAGCGCCAGGTGAGAGAGGGCCTGCGGGAAGTTTCCGCACAGCCGTTGCTCGTGAATGTCGTATTCCTCGGCGAGCAGTCCCAGATCGTTGCCCACTGCGAGCACTCGCTCGATGGCGCTGCGCGCCTCGGACACCCGTCCTTGCAGGCGGCGGCAATCGGCCAACCAGCAGGTACAGGCGATGAATGCCCCCTGTCGCTGGCGATGCGGATAGGACTGGCGCATCACAAGGCCGTCATGCAGCAGCTCACGTTCCACCGCAGCGATGGTACCGGCGATGCGTGCATCGTCGATGGGCAGGAAGCCCACCAGTGGCAGCAGCAGCAGACTGGCATCGACGGCATGGCCTTCGTAGTGCTGCACGAAATGACCGCGACTGGCGTCGTAGCCCTGTTGGCAGATCTGCGCATGGATGTGTGCGCGCAGCGCCTTCAGTCGATCCAGCAGCGGGCCTTGCGCATGGCCGTATCGGCCGGCACTGGCAAGGAAGCGATCGATACCGACCCAGGCCATGACCTGCGAATAGACAAAGCGATGCGATTCCTCGCGTGACTCCCAGATGCCCCGACCCGGCTCGTCCCAGATCGACTCCAGGTATTCGACGATGCCGCACTCGATCTGTCTACCGTGCTCGCTTTGCGCGATGCCCGCGCGCGTCGCGAGCTCCATGGCATCGAGCACCTCGCCATAGATATCGATCTGACGCTGATAGGCGGCGGCGTTGCCGACGCGCACCGGCACGGCGCCGTGAAAGCCCGGCAGCCAATCGAGCGTGTATTCGTTTACGTCGCGGCCACCGTCGATGCGATACATGGTGCGCATCTTGGATGGCTCGCTGCCCAGCGCGCGCAGGATCCAATCGCGCCATCCCTGCGCCTCCTCGTGAAAGCCTGCATTGAGCAGCGCCGTCAGCGTAAAGGTCGAATCGCGCAGCCAGGCGAAACGATAGTCCCAGTTCAACGGACCGTGCAGCTGTTCGGGCAGCGATGTCGTGGGCGCGGCCAGCAACCCGCCGCTGGGCCGGTGGATGAGTGCGCGCAGCGTCAGCAAGGAGCGCCGCAGGGCGTCGGGCCAATCGCAGCGACGTTGCAGCCGCCCGATCCATTCGCGCCAGTAGCTTGCCGTGCCCTGGAGCAGACCCTGCAGATCTGCCGGGATCTCGGCGCGCTCATGGGGGCCGCTGTGGCTGAGCACGAAGCTGGCGGATTGGCCGCTTTCGAGCACGAACTGCGCGCTGCAGTGCCGCGCCTCGATGCTCAGCGGTACGGAAGCCTCGAGCGTGAGCTCATCGGGACCGGCCTGCAAACGGCAGCCGCGCTCGCTGCGCATGATCCACGGGGCGAGCATGCCGTAATCGAAGCGTGGCACGCAGCGCATGCGCAGCGACGTGCGTCCGCGCAGTGCGGTCACCAGTCGTATCAGCGTCGGCGCCGCCGTGTCGATCGGCATGAAGTCGGTCACGCGCACCGAGCCATCGGCCGTGTCGAATTCGGTCTCGAGGATCAGGGTATCGGGCGCGTAGCGGCGCACGACGCGCACATTTGAGCTCAGCGGCGCGATGGAGAAGTAACCGTGTCGCTCATCGCCGAGCAGGCGCGCAAAGCAGGCGCCGCTGTCGAAGCGCGGCCAGCACAGCCAATCGATCGAGCCGTCGCGACCAACCAGGGCAGCGCTGCGGCAGTCGCCGATCAACCCGTAGTTCTCGATGTGCCGTTGGGCACTTTCACCCGTCACTGCTCGCCTCCGCCCATCGACGAATGGCTCGATGGCCTACATTAGCGGAAACGGGGCGGTGATAGGGTCATTCCACCTGTAGGTGAATTCCAGAGCAGCCTGTCGGTCTGCTTCCGCCGACTCAATGGAGTACGTCGCCATGGCGATGAACGTCAGCGAATTCGTATGGCAGCGGGTGTGCGAATGGGGCATCCGGCGCGTCTTTGGCTATCCCGGCGATGGCGTCGGTGGCCTGGATGTCGCCCTCGAGCACGCCAAGGAGCATCTGCAATACGTGCAGGTGCGCCACGAGGAGATGGCCGCCTTCATGGCGAGTGCGCACGCCAAGTTCACCGGCGAGGTCGGCCTGTGCTATGCGACCTCCGGCCCCGGCGCGATCCATCTGCTCAATGGCCTGTACGACGCCAAGATGGATCACGCGCCGGTGGTGGCGCTCATCGGCCAGCAGGCGCGCAGCGCCATCGGTGCGC
Organism: Steroidobacteraceae bacterium; assembly: GCA_035553315.1. Classification (GTDB taxonomy): domain Bacteria; phylum Pseudomonadota; class Gammaproteobacteria; order Steroidobacterales; family Steroidobacteraceae; genus FEN-1191. Next base: position 12,895 of record DATNDE010000010.1, on the reverse strand, counting down.
AGTATCAGCAGGAGGTGGACCTGCAGTGCCTGTTCAAGGACGTGGCCTCCGCTTTCGTCGCCACGGCCACGGTGCCGAGCCAGGTGCGCCATCTGATCGATCGGGCGATCCGCATCGCGGCCAGCCAGCGCACGGTCACCTGCGTGATCCTGCCGAACGATCTTCAGGAGATGCCTTACAAGGATCCACCGATGGCCCACGGCAATACGCACACCGGTGTCGGCTACGCCGCCGCCGCACTCGTGCCGCAGGAGAACTGGCTGCGCCAGGCCGCCGATGTGCTCAATGCCGGCCAGCGTGTCGCCATGCTCGTGGGGGCCGGCGCACTGAAGGCGACGGACGAGGTCATCGCCGTCGCCCAGAAGCTGCAGGCAGGCGTCGCCAAGGCGCTGCTCGGCAAGGCCGTGCTGCCCGATGAGCTGCCCTGGGTCACCGGCCCCATCGGCCTGCTCGGCACCAAGCCCTCATGGGACCTCATGCAGGATTGCGACACGTTCTTCATGATCGGGTCGGGCTTCCCGTACAGCGAATTCCTGCCCAAGCCCGGCAGCGCGCGTGGCGTGCAGATCGACGTGGACGCCACCATGCTCAGCCTGCGCTACCCGATGGAGATCAACCTCGTGGGCGATGCCGCTGCGACGCTGCGCGCGCTGCTGCCGCTGCTACAGGACAAGCCCGCCGGCGACTGGCGCAAGCGCATCGAGGGCAACGTCGCCGAGTGGTGGAAGACACTCGAGGAGCGGGCGATGCAGCCGGCCAATCCGATCAACCCGCAGCGCGTCTTCTGGGAATTGTCCAAGCGCCTGCCCGAGAATTGCATCATGACCGGCGACTCCGGCACGGTCGCCAACTGGTACGCGCGCGACATCCGCATGCGCCGCGGCATGATGGGCTCGCTGTCGGGCAGCCTCGCATCGCTGGGCGCGGCCACCCCGTATGCCATGGCCGCGAAGATGGCTTATCCCGAGCGGGTCGTCATCGCCTTTATTGGCGATGGCGCCATGCAGATGAACGGCCTCAACGTGATGATCACCATCTCCAAGTACTGGAAGCAATGGTCAGACCCTCGCCTGATCGTCATGGTGCTCAACAACCGCGATCTCTCGCAGGTCACCTGGGAAGAGCGCGTCATGATCGGTTCGGGCAAGACCGAGAGTACCCAGAGCATCCCGGATTTCCCGTATCACACGTACGCGGAGCTGCTCGGCCTGAAGGGCATCTTCGTCGACGATCCAGAGAAGCTCGGTGCCGCATGGGAGCAGGCGCTGGCAGCCGATCGCCCCGTGATTCTCGAGTGCTACACGGATGCGAACGTGCCGCCGCTGCCGCCGCACATCACGCTCAAGGAGGCCAAGAGCTTCATGGAGAGCGTTGCCACGGAGCCCGAGCTCGCCGACGTGCTCAAAAACAGCACGCGCCAGCTCTTCTCGCACCTGATCCCGGGCGGCAAGCACTGAGCGGCGGTCAGGCGTGGCGGTAGAAAGTCCCATGCGAGCGGAGGTCCCCGTCACCACTGTCTCTGCCGCCGCCTACACCATTCCCACCGATCTTCCCGAGGCCGACGGCACCGCGCAGTGGGATTCCACGACGCTGGTCGTAGTGCACGTCGAGGGGGGCGGACGTCGCGGCTTCGGCTACAGCTATACGCACGCCTGCGCCGCCAATCTCATCGACACCAAGCTCGCCCCCCTGCTCATCGGCCAGGAGGCGATGGACCCGCCGGCAGCCTGGCGCAGCATGCAGCGCGCCGTGCGCAATTTGGGGCGCGGGGGCATTGCGGGCACGGCCATCAGTGCCGTGGACGTTGCCCTGTGGGATCTGAAGGGCCAGCTGCTCGAGCGCTCCCTGGCGGATCTGCTTGGCTGCTATCGCGAGCAGGTGCCAATCTATGGCAGCGGCGGCTTTACCAGCTACACCGAGCGCGAGCTCACGCAGCAGCTGGCTGATTGGGTCGAGGACACCGGCTGCCGCTGGGTCAAGATGAAAATCGGCACCCAACCCGGACAGGATCCGGCGCGCGTCGCGGCCGCGCGCGCCGCCATCGGTGACTCGGCCGGCCTGTTCGTCGATGCCAATGGAGCCTACAGTCTCCGCCAGGCGTTGCAGCTGGGCACGCGCTTCGCAGCCGAGCAGCAAGTCAGCTGGTTCGAGGAGCCGGTATCTTCCGATGATCTGCACGGCCTCGCGCAGATCCGTGCACGCGCGCCCGAGGGCATGGACATTGCCGCCGGCGAATACGGTTATACGCCGCAGTACTTCCAGCGCATGCTCGAGGCCGCGGCGGTCGACGTACTGCAGGCCGATGCAACCCGTTGTGGTGGCGTCACGGGCTTTCTGCAGGCGGCCGCGCTGTGCGAAGGGCATCAGGTGCAGCTCTCGGCACACTGCGCCCCGTCCCTGCATTGCACGCTCGGCTGCGCTGCGCCGCGCTTTCGGCACATCGAATGGTTTCACGATCACGTGCGCATCGAGCAGATGCTGCTGGACGGGGCGCCAACGCCGCAGCGAGGCGTGCTGTCACCGGATCGCGCTCGGCCCGGCCTTGGGCTGACACTGCGTGCCAGCGACGCTGCGCGCTACGCCGTGAAGCCGCAGGGATAGGGACAGGGCCTCGCATGAGTTCGCGTCATCCACCTGCCGCACTACTCTGGGCCACGCTCGGCGCCGTGGCGATCGGGGGTGCGGGCCTGCTGCTGCGCTCACGCCGGCCGCGCGCACCGACCCGCAGCGCCACGGTTCGCGCCGCGCGGCGACTGAACCGTGCCGCCGGGTTGCTGGCCACTTCCGTTCTAGCCGACAGTGCCGTCGAGCACTACCGCGGCTCATTCCACAATCGCGCCATGGTCGCACCGCTGATCAGCGGTGCGTTGTCGCTTGCCGTGAGCCTGCACGGCCAAGCCGACAGGAAGGCAGCGGCGCATCGGGTGCGCGACGCCGCCTACGCAATCGCCATTCTGACCGGGCTGACGGGCACGGCCTTTCACCTCTACAACGTCGCCAAGAAGCCGGGCGGCTTCCGCTGGGAAAACCTCTTCTATGGGGCACCGCTGGGCGCGCCGGCCGCGCTGCTGCTCTCCGGGGGCACGGGCTTTCTGGCCGAGCGTGTGCGTGCCACTCCGCGCTGGCATGCGCCGCGCATCGGCGCGCTGCCTGCCGGCCGCACGGTTGCCGCAGCCACGGCACTGGGGTTGCTGGGCACCGTCGGGGAGGCCGGGCTGCTGCACTTTCGCGGCGCCTTCAACGATCCATTCATGTTTGCGCCCGTCACCCTTCCGCCGCTGAGCGCCCTGTGCATGGCGAACGCTGCCTTCGGTCCCAAGCGCCGGCAGCGCTGGCTGACGCGCGCAATGCTGCGCCTGACAGCCTGGCTGGGGCTCGCCGGCGTGGCCTTCCACCTGCGCGGCATCAATCGGCAGATGGGCGGCTGGCACAACGTGCGCCAGAATCTGCTCAACGGACCGCCCATCCCCGCACCGCCGAGCTTCAGTGGCCTGGCGCTCGCGGGCCTTGCCGCGCTCGGGTTGATGGAGGATCACCCCGATGGCTGAGCGCTACTCCGGCTACGACGTGCTCGGCAAGCGTCATACGCCCTCCTGGAATCCCAAGACGCGGGAGGTCATCGATGCGCGTCTGGCCGTATACCGCGAGCCACGCTTCTTCACCGCCTCCGAGTGGCGCACGCTCTGGGCGCTGTGCGAGCGCATCGTGCCGCAACCCAAACATCGCGCCCCGGTGCCGCTGCCTTCCTACGTGGATGAGAAGCTGCAGTGCCGCCAGCTGGATGGCTACCGGTATGCGTCCCTGCCGCCACAGGACGAAGCATGGCGACGGGGTCTCGCGGCGCTGGAGGCCGAGGCGCACAGCGCGCACGGCGCGGCATTCACCGCACTGACATCCGTCCAACAGGATGAACTGCTGCGCCGCATGCAGCACGGGCAGCTGATGGGGCCGGCCTGGCAGGGCATGCCCTGCCAACTGTTCTTCGAGCACCGCGTGCTCCCGGATATCACGCATGCCTATTACGCGCACCCAACCGCGTGGGACGAGATCGGCTTCGGCGGGCCGGCGAGCCCGCGTGGCTACGTGCGCATGGGCCTGGAGCGGCGCGATCCCTGGGAGGCGCCACGTGCTCAGGCACCAGGCACTCAGGCACCCGGCAGTGAGGCACCCCGCGGTGAGGCATCGCGGGCGACGACGGCGCCGCCGCAGGGCTCCTCGCAGTGACGAGCGATCCGCGTGAATCACCGCGGGCCGCACAGGGGCGCGCTCCGGATGTCTTCCGTCCCGGCGGCTGGGTGCCCATGCGCCAGTACGCCGACAACGAGCTGGTCGACTTCGCGGTGGTGGGCACGGGGGCGGGCGGCGCGCCGCTGATCGCGCGGCTGGCCGAAAGCGGCTTCTCGGTCGTGGGCCTGGATGCCGGGCCCTACTATCGCCCGCTCGAGGACTTTGCCTCCGACGAGCGCGAGCAATCCAAGCTCTACTGGCTCGATGAGCGCCTTGTCGATGGCGACAATCCCATCGTCATGGGCGGCAAGAACAGTGGCCAGGCCGTGGGTGGCAGCACCGTGCACTTTGCGATGGTGTCGCTGCGCTTTCGACCGGAGTGGTTCCGCTCGCGCAGCCTGCTGGGTTATGGCGCGGACTGGCCGGTGGATTGGCGCGAGATGTGGCATTACTACGGCATCGCCGAGCAGGCGCTGGGCATCGCAGGTCCCGTTCACTATCCATGGGGACCGTGGCGGCCGCGCTATCCCTATCGCGCACACGAGCTGAATGGGGCAGCGGAGCTGCTGGGGCGCGGCGCCGAGGCGCTGGGCATGAAGTGGACACCCACACCGCTCGCCACGGTCTCCGCGCCCCGCGCCCATGCTCATGGGCGCTCCCCGCCGTGTGTCTATCGCGGCTTCTGCCGCTTTGGCTGCTCGACCAATGCCAAGCAGAGCCAGCTCGTCACCTTCATCCCGCGCGCACTCGCCGCTGGCGCCGAAATCCGTGACCTGGCGATGGTGGGCCGCATCGAGCTCGGCCACGATGGACGGGTCGCGGGCGTGCACTACCATCGGGAGGGTCGCTGGCGCTTTCAGCGCGCGCGACATGTCGTCGTGGCGGGCTACGCCATCGAGACGCCGCGGCTGCTATTGGCGTCGGCGACCGACCGCCATCCGCACGGTCTCGCCAACAGCTCGGATCTGGTCGGCCGCTATCTCATGACGCAATCCAACCAGGCGGTATTCGGCACCATGCCCCAGGAGGTGCGTTGGTATAAGGGCCCTCCCTCGCTGGCCATCACCGAGCATTGGAACTACGACGATCACAAAGCCTTCTTCGGCGGTTACTGCTGGATGGCGCAGGGGCCGCTGCCGGTGGAGTGGGCGACGATCCAGACCAGCGCGCGCGGCCTGTGGGGCCAGCCGCTGCGGGACGCAATGGAGAAGTACAACTACCAGGTCGGCCTGAAGATGGTCGGTGAGATGCTGCCCGATGAGCGCAATCGCGTGACGCTCGCCGATGAGAGGGACCAGTACGGCCTGCGTGTCGCGCGCGTTACCTACTCCTGGGGTGAGAATGACAAGGCGCTCATCCAGCACGCTCTGAACCAGATGCAGATGAGCCTCGAGGCAGTGGGCGCCGCGGATATTTTCCGTCAGGAGGACGATACCAATCACCTGGCCGGCACGGCTCGCATGGGCAACGATCCTGCCACCAGCGTGATCAACCCGGACGGACGCAGCTGGGACATCCCCAATCTTTGGGTCTGCGACGGCTCGGTGTTTCCCACCACGGGCGGTGTGAACCCGTCGCTGACCATCACCAGTCTGGCACTGCGCATGGCCGATCGTATTGGCGCGCTCGCGTCGCGCAACGAGCTGTAGGAGCAGCGCAAGGCTGGCTCGGTATGCCCTTGGTACTGCCCTGCTACTCAGGCTGTCGTGGAGGACGCGGCCGCGATCAACGCGCCGATCTCCGCCATGCGGCTGCCGCGCGTTGCGGCCGCCAGATCACCGACACGCAGCGCTTCGGCAGCCTCCTGCAGCGCAGCCATCGTTCGTCCATACAGTGAGCCGCCCAGGCTGACACGTCGGACACCTGCCTCGGCCAATACGGCAAGCGACACGGCACCTGAGCGAGGACCGACCACGACATTGACGGGCTTGGGCGCAACCGCACGCACCACCGCGCGAATAGCGTCCAGATCTGGCAGCGCGGGCGCATACAACACATCCGCCCCGACCTCGGCGAAGGCGCTCAGGCGGCGGATGGTATCGTCGAGATCGGGACGACCGTGCAGGAAATTGTCGGTCCGCGCGGTGAGCACGATGCGTCCGCGTGCCGCCTGCGCCGAGCGCCGAATGCGCTGCACGGCCTGGTCGAAGTCGTGAATGGGACGATCCGGATTGGCTGTCGTGTCCTCGATTCCCACCCCTGCCAGTCCCGCATCGATGGCCGCCCGCACCGTGAGCGCGCAGTCCTCCGGGTCGGGGCCGAATCCATCCTCGAGATCACCATTGATGGGCAGACCGCTGAGGCGCGCCAGCAGCTGCGCATTGGCAATGGCATCTGCACGGCTGACGGCGTGACGCCCATCGAGCCGCCCGAGCGCGAATGCAATCGCGATCGAGGAGCTGCCCAGCGCCTGAAAACCGGCGCGCTTGAGCAGCACGGCAGACGCGCCGTCCCAGGCATTGGGCATGAGAAACGCAGCGCTGCCCTGGTGAAATGCCAGAAACCGCTCATAGGGTGATGCGGATCCCTCGCCAGCCCGCGGTACAGTATCCATGCTTTTAGGATGCACCGTTTCGCCGCTGGAAGCACGTGAAGCGGGAGGGGCGCCCGATGCGTCAGGCCGGCCTCCGATGACTCAGGAATCGCGCGGCTAGTGCGGTGCCATGCGCAGGGCCCCATCGAGGCGGATGGCGGCCGCATTGAGATAGCCATTGCGGCAGATCTCCAGTACCAGCGATGCGAACTCGGCCGGCTGTCCCAGGCGCGGCGGGAAAGGAACCGCAGCGGCCAACCCTTGTCGCGTCGCCTCCGAAGCGCCTGCCAGCATGGGTGTATCGAACACGCCGGGCAGGATGGCATTGACGCGGATGCCCTCGGCAGCCAGATCCCGCGCGACCGGCACGGTCAGCGACAGCACTCCTCCCTTGGAAGCCGCATACGCGGCCTGACCGATCTGCCCTTCCTGCGCGGCGACCGAGGCCGTGTTGATGATGACGCCACGCTCGCCATCGGCATCCGCCGTCAGCGAGAGCATGCCGGCGGCTGCGTGCGTGATGCAGCGAAAGCTCCCGGTGAGATTGACCGCGATGACGCGCTCGAAGAGTTCCATGGGGAAGCTGCGGATGGCGCCGCTCTGCCGGTCGCGGCCCGCGGTACGTATTGCGGCCATAATGCCGGCGCAATTGACCAGGATGCGCTCCTGCCCGTGTGCGGCGCGTACCTGCGCAAAACCTGCGGCAACGGATGCCTCGACACACACGTCCACGCGCGCGAAGCAGCCACCGATCTCGTTCGCCAGCGCCTGCCCCTGCTGCTCGAGCAGGTCGAACACCGCGACCCGTACGCCCGCGGCAGCCAACGCACGTGCGGTCGCGGCGCCGAGCCCGGAGGCGGCTCCGGTGACGATCGCAGCAATGGAAGGCTCCAGGCGCATGCCCGGATTTGCGCTTACGCTAGGCCGCGCCGCCGCGGCGCAGCCCCGCTTGGGCGGCCGCCGGCGCATCCAGCGCAGGGGATGGCAGGGTCCCGAGCAGCGCCGCCAATTTCTGCGCATCGAGCGGCTTGACCCAGTGCGAGTCGAAGCCCGCCTCGCGCGAGCGACGCCGATCTGAATCCTGGCCCCAGCCGGTCACGGCCACGAGCACCATGGCTGAGCCCCACGGCTCGGCGCGAATACGTCGGGCAACTTCGTAGCCATCCATGCCCGGCATGCCGATATCGAGCATGATGACGTCGGGCCGCTTCTCGGCGGCCAGCGCAAGCCCCTGCGGGCCGTCCGATGCTTGATACACCTCATGGCCGCCCAACTGCAGCAGGCGCACCAGGCTCTCGAGCGCATCGCGATTGTCATCGACGATCAGGATTCGTCGGTGCGGCGCGGGACTGACCGCCGGGGCGGCGAGTGCGTCGCGCACCGGAATCAACTCGGAGGACAGGCGCGGAAAGCGCAGGGTGAACTCGCAGCCCTTACCCAGCCCCTCGCTACGCGCCTCGACCTCTCCGCCATGCAGGTCCACCAGCCGCTTGACCAGTGCCAGTCCGATGCCCAGCCCCGTCTGGCCGCTGGCCTCGCTGCGCGAGGCCTGGGCGAAAAGATTGAACACGCTCGGAATCAGATCCGGCTCGATGCCGATGCCGTTGTCGCGGATACGAATCACGATGTGCTCGCCCTGCGCGCTGGCCGCGAGCTCGATGCGCCCGCCCGGCTTGGTGTACTTGACGGCGTTGTTGAGGATATTGCCGACGATCTGGATCAGCCGCGTCGGATCGCCATCGATGTACAGCGGCTCTGTTGCCACGTCGAGCATCAATGCGTGCCCCTGACGCGACAGCGCTGGCTGCACCGTCTCCACGGCGCGCGCCACGACGCTCGCCAACGGCACGGCTTCGCGGGCCAGGTTGATCTTGCCGCGCGTGATGCGCGCCACATCCAGCAGGTCATCGATCAGGCGCGTCAGATGGCCGAGCTGCCGCTCGATCATGTCGCGTGCCCAGCCTAGCTGCGCGCTGGGCAGCTGCGGATTGCGCATCAGCTGCACGGCATTGTGGATCGAGGCGAGCGGATTGCGCAGCTCGTGCGCGAGCATCGCCAGGAACTCGTCCTTGTTGCGATTGGCCTCGCTGAGCGCCGCATTGAGCTTTTCGAGCTCACGGGTCTTCTCCGCCTGCAGCGTCGAATGTGCCTCCGCCAGCTGCACATTGGCCTGCGCCAGGCCACGATTGAGCTTCTGCAACTCGCGGCGCTGGCAGTACAGTTCCACCAGCACCATCACCTTGGTGCGCAGGATGGTCGGCACCACGGGGATGGCCACGTAGTCGACCGCGCCCAATGTGTAGCCACGCAGCCGGTCGAGCTCGCTGATGTGCACGCCGGTGATGAAGATGATCGGCGTTTTTTCGAAACGCGGATGCTCGTGAATCATGCTGGCGACTTCAAAGCCGTCCATGCCGGGCATGTTCACGTCCAGCAGCACCACGGCGTACTCACCGGCCATCAGCCGCTCGAGCGCATCGGTGCCCGAGCGCGCGGTCACCAGGTTGTGGCCGAGCTCGCCGAGAATCGACTCGTACGTCAACAGCCGCGCCGGCTGATCGTCCACCAGCAGGATGTTGACCTTCTCGGGGGCCGTTTCGCCGACCGTTTCGCTCATGCTCATGTCCGGCTGCCGCACGCGCGCGGTGCCGTTAGCGGTGCAACCACATCCTCACCAGCGACAGCAGCTGTTCGGTGTTCACCGGTTTGGCGACATAATCGGATGCCCCAGCCTCCAGACATTTTTCCCGATCTCCCTTCATCGCCTTGGCAGTCAGGGCGATGATCGGCAGCCGCCGGAACTCGGACTCCGAGCGGATGCGACGTATGGTCTCATACCCGTCCATTTCCGGCATCATGATATCCATCAGTACGAGAGCCAGGTCCGGGGTGCCCTCGATCAGCCGGATGGCATCGCGGCCGTTGTTGGCGCTGATCACCTGCATATTGTGGCGCTCGAGCAGGCTGTTGAGCGCGAAGATATTGCGGATGTCGTCATCCACGACCAGGACCTTGCGGTTCTTCAGCGCTTCGTCGCTCTGATGCAGCCGTTCGATCATCTTCTGCTTGGACGCAGGCAGTTTGGATACCACCCGGTGCAGGAACAGCGCCGTCTCATCCAGCAGCCGTTCGGGTGACTGTACGCCCTTGAGCACCACGCTCTTGGCCTTGCGCTTGAGCTCGGTCTGCTCCGCATCGGACAACTCGCGGCCGGTGAAGACCACGATCGGCACTTCCTGCAGCCGCTCATCCTGCTGCATGCGATCGAGCAGCTCGAACCCCGACATATCGGGCAAACGCAGGTCGAGCACGATGCAGTCGAAGTCGTGCTGCGCCAGGATCGACAGTGCCGCTTCTCCGCTGCCCACCGTGGTGATCTCGATGTCGTCGTGCCCGATCAGCTCGCGGATGCTCAGCTGCTCGGCCGGATCGTCCTCGATGACCAGCAGCTGGCGCACGCGTGGCGCGGTGAACTGCTTGATGCGGTCGAAGGCGGCCTCCAGACCATCGGTGGTCAGCGGCTTTCTGATGAAGGAAAACGCACCGCGCTCCAAGCCGTATTGGCGCTCCTCCTCCACAGTGAGAATCTGCACCGGCACGTGCCGGGTGGCCGGGTCGCGCTTGAGCTGATTGAGCACGGTCCAGCCGAGCATGTCGGGCAGGAACACATCCAGTGTGATGGCCAGCGGCTTGTAGCGATGGGCGAGCTCCAGGGCCTCGGCGCCGTTCTTGGCGACCAGTCCGCGAAAGCCCCGATCGCGCGCCAGGTTGAGCAGCACGCGCGCGTAGTGCGGGTCGTCCTCGACGATCAGCAGTGCCGCCTCGTCGGGCTGCAGCGCGGCGCGATCGTCCACCAACTCCTCGGCGCGCGCCACGCTGATGACGCGTGGCTGGTAGGGCATCGTCGCGGCAACGACTTGCGCCGTGACCACCGCGCTCTGCTGCTCGGTCGTACGCCCATAGGCGGGACCCACGTACTGGGCCGGCAGATACAGCGTGAAGGTGCTGCCACTGCCCGGCGTGCTCATCAGGCGGATCTCCCCGCCGAGCAGGTGGGCCAGCTCGCGGGAGATCGCCAGTCCCAGTCCCGTGCCGCCGTACTTGCGGGCGGTACCCGCGTCTGCCTGCTGAAAGGCCTCAAAGATGATGCGCTGCTTCTCCGGGGGAATACCGATGCCGGTATCGCTGACGGAAAACTCGATGACCCGCGGCGCCTGGCTGAGCACCGGATGACCCGGATTCCAGCCGCTATTGGCGACCCCGACATGCAGTCGCACGCCGCCGCGCTCGGTGAACTTGAAGGCATTGGACAGCAGATTCTTCAGAATCTGCATCAGGCGCTTGTAGTCGGTGCTGATGGTGCGCCCGAGGTTCTGCTCGAACTGGCTGGTGAAGATGAGCTTGCGGTTCTCCGCCTCGTGACGGAAGTTGCGCTCGAGAGTCTCCTTGAGCTGCGTGAAGGGCAGCTCCTCGGACTCCACCGTGACCGTGCCGGACTCGATCTTGGACAGATCCAGGATGTCGCTGATCAGGTTCAGCAGATCCGTGCCCGCACCGTGCACGGTCTTGGCGAACTCGACCTGGCGCGGCGTCAGGTTGCCGTCGGCGTTCTCGGCGAGCTGCTGGCCCAGAATCAGGATGCTGTTGAGCGGCGTGCGCAGCTCGTGCGACATGTTGGCGAGGAACTCGGACTTGTAGCGCGAGGTCAGCGCCAGCTCTGCCGCCTTGTCCTCGAGCGCGCGGCGTGCGAGCTCGATTTCCTGGTTCTTGCGCTCCACTTCCGCGTTCTGCTCGGCAAGCAGGCGCGCCTTGGTCGCGAGCTCTTCATTGGTCTGCTGCAGTTCCTTCTGCTGCATCTGCAGCTCCACCGCGAGCTGCTGGGACTGCTTGAGCAGTCCCTCGGTGCGCATCGTGGCCTCGATGGTGTTGAGCACCACGCCGATGCTGCCCGTGAGCTGCTCGAGGAAGGCCAGGTGCGAGGCGGTGAACTCATTGAGCGAGGCGAGCTCGATGACGGCGCGCACCTGTCCCTCGAACAGGGCCGGCAGCACGATGATGTTGCGTGGCCTGGCTTCCACGAGTCCCGAATGGACCGTGATGACCTCCGGGGGAATATCGGTCAGCAGGATGCGCTGGCGGTCCAGGGCGCACTGTCCAACGAGGCCCTCGCCTACCGCATAGCGGCGCGGCGCCGTGGTAGTACTGGCATCGGCAAAGCTCGCCAGCTGCGTCAGGTGCGAGTCGCTCGCCTGAGCGCCCTCCATGACGTAGAGGATGGCCTGGTGCGCTCCGACCAGCGGCGCCAGCTCCGAGAGCAGCATCTGGCCGACGGTCACGAGGTCGCGCTGACCCTGCATCATGCGGCTGAACTTGGCGAGGTTGGTCTTCAGCCAGTCCTGCTCGGTGTTGCGATCGGTCGTGGCGCGCAGGTTGCCGATCATGGCGTTGATGTTGTCCTTCAGGTCGGACACCTCACCGCGTGTGTCGACCTGGATCGAGCGCGTCAGGTCGCCCTTGGTCACCGCGGTGGCCACCTCGGCGATGGCGCGCACCTGCGTGGTCAGGTTTGCCGCCAGCAGGTTCACGTTGGCCGTGAGGTCCTTCCAGGTTCCCGCCGCGCCCGGCACATGGGCCTGCCCACCCAGACGCCCTTCCACGCCGACCTCGCGGGCCACCGTGGTCACCTGATCGGCGAAGATGGCCAGCGTGTCGGTCATGCTGTTGATCGTGTCGGCCAGTGCGGCCACCTCGCCCTTGGACTCCACCGTGAGGCGCTGGCGCAGGTCGCCCGTGGCCACGGCGGTGACCACCTTGACGATGCCGCGCACCTGGTTGGTCAGGTTGTTGGCCATGGTGTTGACGTTGTCGGTGAGATCCTTCCAGGTACCGGCGACGCCCGGGACGATGGCCTGACCGCCGAGCTTGCCCTCGGTGCCCACTTCGCGCGCCACGCGCGTCACCTCGGCGGCGAAGCTGTTCAACTGATCGACCATCGTGTTGATGGTCTCCTTGAGCTGCAGGATCTCGCCCTTCACGTCCACCGTGATCTTGCGCGACAGATCCCCGCGCGCGATGGCGGTGGCCACCTCCGCGATGTTGCGCACCTGGCCGGTGAGGTTACCGGCCATGGAGTTG
>DATNDE010000009.1:0-87964 GCA_035553315.1 Steroidobacteraceae bacterium | reverse complement strand
GATCCGCCGGCAGCGTGCTTTGCGCCCGCCGGCGGCGGCGCAATCGCAATGAGCCGCGCGCACTTGGGATCCTTGCACAGCCAGCCCTCGTAGGTCTGGCCGCCGACCATCTGCTGCCGCGTCCTGGCCTCGACGTGACCGACGGCCGAGGCCATCGGTTTGCTCACCGATTTGCCGAACGCTTTGGCTGAACGTTTGAGTGCCATGTTGCCCTGCCCGGTCAATTACCAAGGAGCGCCGCGCCATTATAGGAGCACTGGCGCGACCGGGTCACGGCAGCACCGTGAGCAGCGGCCCCAGCAGCTCGCGCAGCTCGCCGGAGAGCACCAGCTGGCGCGCCGCCTCGATGTCGGGGGCGAAGAAACGATCGCGCTCATAGTGCGGCACCCGCGCCCGCACGCTCTGCAGGGCGCGCTGCAAAATACGTGAGCTCGCGAGCGGCCGGTGCAGCTCCAGTCCCTGCGCGCCTGCCAGCAGCTCGATGCCCACCACCGTCGCGGCATTCTCAGCCATCTCCAGCAGCCGCCGCGCCGCATGTGTCGCCATCGATACGTGGTCCTCCTGATTGGCCGACGTGGGAATGCTGTCGACGCTGGCCGGGTGCGCGAGCAGCTTGTTCTCCGCGACCAGCGCCGCAGCGGTGACCTGCGCCACCATGAAGCCGGAGTTCAGACCGCTGTGCTCGACCAGAAAGGCCGGCAGGCCGCTCATTTTGGTATCGGTCAGCAGCGCCACGCGCCGTTCGGACATCGAGCCGATTTCCGCCACGGCGAGCGCCAGAGTGTCGGCGGCGAGCGCGACCGGCTCGGCGTGGAAGTTGCCGCCCGAGAGCACCTCGGATTCGCGCGCAAACACCAATGGATTATCGGTGACCGCATTGGCCTCGCGCAGCAACGTGCCCGCCGCGGAGCCGATCAATTCCAGGCAGGCACCCATGACCTGCGGCTGGCAGCGCAGCGAATAGGGATCCTGCACGTGTCCGCACTTCAGGTGCGAGGCACGGATGCGGCTGCCGGACAGCAGTCCGCGCAGCGCGCGCGCCACGCGGCGCTGTCCCTCGTGTCGGCGCAGGCGATGGATGCGATCGTCGAACGGCACGTCGCTGCCCTTGAGCGCATCCAGTGACATGGCACCGGCCACGAGCGCGGCGACGAACACTTGCTCGATCGCAAACAGCGCGGCCAGCGCCAGCGCGGTGGACACCTGCGTGCCATTGAGCAGCGCCAGGCCCTCCTTGGGCGCCAGTCGCAGCGGCGCGAGCCCAATCAGGCGCAGCGCCTGCTTCGCCTGCATCACGCGGCCCTGATGCGAGACCATACCCACACCGAGCAGTGTGGCGGCGACGTGCGCCAGCGGGGCGAGGTCTCCGGAGGCGCCCACCGAGCCTTTCGCCGGCACGCACGGATACGTCGCGGTCTGCAACAGGCGCTGTAGCGCGCGAATGGTTTGCGCACGCGCGCCCGAGAATCCCTGCGCGAGACTGGCAATCTTCAGCACCAGCACCAAGCGCACGATGGGGTCGGGGAGCAGCGCGCCGGTGCCCGCGGCGTGCGAGAGCACCAGATTGCTTTGCAGCTGCTCGAGCTCCTCAGGCGCGATGCGCGTCTGTGCGAGCGAGCCGAAGCCGGTGTTGATCCCGTAGACGTCGCGCTCGCCAGAGGCGACCCGCTCGATCACGTCTGCGGCCGCGCGCACGCGCGCCAGTTGTGCTTGCCCTAGAATCAGCCGGCAGGGGCGCCGCAGGACGCTGCGCAACGTTTCCGGATCCAGACCCGCATCGCGCAGCCGGATCGCCACCGCCGCGGTGCCAGGCGCTTGTCGTGGCCCAGCGATTGCGGGCGGGGCATCTCGTGGGCCGCCCCGTCGCGCTCGCCCCCTCTGCGCGCCGCGAGCCATTTATTTCGCGTCAGGCGACGCGCACCTCCGCGGTGGCCGCCTTGGTCGCCTGTGGTGCCGCGTGAGTCGCAAAATACTCCATTGCGAAGGCGACACCGCTGCCGGCCAGATCGACACCGGCCAGCTTCAGTCCCATCTCGCAACCAGCGAGCGCCGCCAGCACCGTCAGATCGTTGCTGTTGCCCAGGTGGCCGATGCGAAACACCCTTCCCTTGATCTTACCGAGGCCCATGCCCAGCGACAGATCGAAGCGCTTGAGGATATCGGCCCGCACCGCGTCGGCGTTGACCCCGGAGGGCAGGATGACGGCGGTCGAGACGGGCGAGTACAACTTCGGATCGGCACACTGAATCGGCAGTCCCCAGGCGTTGAGGGCGCCGCGCACCGCCTCGCCCCAGCGACGGTGGCGCGCGAATACCGTGTCGAGACCCTCGTCGCGCAGCATCTCCAGCGCCTCGGCGAGCCCATAGAGCAGGTTCGTGTTCGGCGTGTAGGGGAAATAGCCGGTCTGGTTCGACTCGAACATGTCGTCCCACGCCCAGTAAGCGCGCGGCAGCTTGGCCGTCTTGGCTGCTTCCAGCGCACGGGCCGAGATTGCATTGAAGCTCATGCCCGGCGGCATCATCAGGCCCTTCTGCGAGCCGCTGACCGACACGTCCACGCCCCATTCGTCGTGGCGATAGTCTGCGCTGGCGAGGCCCGACACGGTGTCGACCATGAACAGCGCCGGATGCTTGGCGGCGTCGATCGCGCGCCGCACCGCTGCCATGTCGGAGGTGACGCCGGTGGAGGTCTCGTTATGCACTACACAGACCGCCTTGATGCGGTGCTGTTTGTCGGCGGCCAGCCGCTCCTCGATGAGCGCCGCCGGCACCCCATGCCGCCAGCCCGCAGCGGCGGGCAGGATCGGATCCGTGCCGCGCCATTCCAGCATTTCGACCTCCAGTCCCAGCCGTCGCGCCAAGCGCGACCACAGCACGGCAAACTGGCCGGTCTCGTACATCAGCACGTGATCGCCCGGGCTGAGCGTGTTGCTCAGCGCGGCTTCCCACGCTCCGGTACCGGAAGCGGGATAGATGACGACCGGCTGGCGTGTCTTGAACAAGCCGCGCAGCTCGCTCAGCACGCGCAGCCCCAGTGCGCCGAATTCGGGCCCGCGATGATCAATCGTGGGCAGGCTCATGGCCCGCAGAATGCGCTCCGGCACGGGGCTCGGACCTGGAACCTGCAGGAAGTGTCGCCCGACGGCGTGAAAATCCAATGTCAGCATGGCGGTATCAGGGATAGAAGTTGGATGGGTTGACGGGGTGCCATCCGCTTTGGCAATCGAATGGCCAGTGGCGATAATACCCGATCAGCCACAGGGAAGCGCACAGCCGATCGACGTGCGAACCGAGACCGCCCGCACCCTCGCCGGAAGACTGCGGGCCGAGACCCAGGGCGAGGTGCTGTTCGACGCGGGCAGCCGTGGCCGTTATGCCACCGACGCCTCGATCTACCAGGTGACGCCCGTGGGCGTGTTCGTCCCGCGCAGCGCGCGCGACGTGCGCTGCGCGATCGACATCGCGCGCGAGCTCGCCGTGCCGCTGCTGCCCCGTGGGGCGGGCACGAGCCAGTGCGGTCAGACCGTGGGCGCCGCGCTGGTCATCGACACCAGCAAATATCTGCGGCGCATCGTCGAAATCGACGCAGAGGCGCGCACGGCCACCGTGGAGCCCGGCGTGGTGCTCGATCAATTGAATGCGGCGCTCAAGCCACGGGGGCTGTGGTTCCCCGTCGATGTCTCCACCAGCGCGCAGGCAACCCTCGGCGGCATGGCCGGTAACAACAGCTGCGGCTCGCGCTCCATCGTCTACGGCAACATGGTGCACAACGTACTGGGCATCACGGCCTGGATGTCGGACGGCGAGGAGCTTGCCTTTGGCCCGCTCGCAGGTCTTTCCGGCCGGGCTGCCAGCATCGCCTCCTTCGTGCGCGATCTGGCGCAGCGCCATCGCGACGAGATCAGTGCGCACTGGCCGCGCGAGTTGCGCCGTGTCGCCGGCTATAACCTGGACATCTTCGATCCGCGCAGCGTGCGTCCCTATAGCGCCGATCACGGCGTCAACCTGGCGCATCTGCTGGTCGGCTCGGAAGGCACGCTGTGCTTCACGCGGCAGCTGACCCTGCGGCTGGCCGAGCTGCCGCGCGCCAGGGTGCTGGGGGTCATCAATTTCCCCAGCTTCCACGCCGCCATGGATGCCGCCCAGCATATCGTGACGCTCGGGCCGAGCGCGGTGGAGCTGGTCGATCGCATCATGATCGAGCTGTCACTGTCCAATCCGGAGTTTCGTCCGACCATTGAAGCGGCGCTCCTCGGTCGACCCGACGCCATCCTGCTGGTCGAATTTTCCGGCGACGACAAGGCGACATTGCTCGCCAAGTTGAAGCAGCTGGTTACGCTGATGGGTGATCTCGGCCTGCCCGGCAGCGTGGTGGAGCTGCAGGAGGAGCGCGCGCAGAGGGCTCTCTGGGAGGTACGCAAGGCGGGCCTCAACGTCATGATGAGCCTGAAGGGCGACGGCAAACCGGTCAGCTTCATCGAGGATTGCGCCGTACCGCTCGAGCACCTGGCCGAATACACCGCCGCCCTCACCGAGGTGTTCGCGCGCCACGGCACGCAGGGCACCTGGTACGCGCACGCGTCGGTCGGCACGCTGCACGTGCGACCGATCCTCGACATGCGGCGCGATGGCACGAAGAAGATGCGCGCCATCGCGGAGGAAGCCGCCGAGCTGGTGCGCAAGTACCGCGGCGCCTTCAGCGGCGAGCATGGCGATGGGCTGTGCCGCGGCGAGTGGATTGCCTGGCAATTCGGGCCGGCGCTGACCGAGGCCTTCGCGGCAATCAAACGCGAGCTCGATCCCATCAACCTGTTCAGTCCGCAGCGCATCGTGGATCCTCCGCGCATGGACGATCTGTCGCTGCTGCGCTTTGCGCCCCCCGGCGCACCACATCCCTACCGGGTGCAGCCGCTCGAGCCGGTGCTCGACTGGTCGGCCTGGGATGTGAGCAACGATCCCATCAGTCAACGGATCAGCCCACCGGGCAGCGGCGGCGATCCCGCGCACGGCTTCGCCAAAGCCGTGGAGATGTGCAACAACAACGGGCACTGCCGCAAGTTCGACGCCGGCACGATGTGCCCTTCCTATCGCGTCACGCGCGACGAGCGTCATCTGACGCGCGGACGTGCCAATACCCTCAGACTTGCGCTCTCGGGCATGCTCGGTCCCGACGCCCTCACCGGGCAGGAACTGCGCGAAACGCTCGAGCTGTGTGTGTCCTGCAAAGGCTGTCGGCGCGAATGTCCCACCGGCATCGACATGGCAAAGATGAAGATCGAGGTGCTGGCCCACTACGGCGCGCGCCACGGCTTCACGCTCAAGGACCGCCTGATCGCCCATCTGCCCGACTATGCACGGGCGCTCAGCCGCGTGTGCTTTCTGGCCAATCTGCCCGCGCGAGTGCCAGGCCTTAGGCAACTGGGGCAGCGACTACTGGGCTTCTCGGCGCATCGCACCCTGCCCCGCTGGCGCAGTGACACGTTCTGGCGCACACACGATGCGAATCTGTTCTCCAGCCGCGAGGCCGCCCTGCAGGCGGACAAGGCGGCGGTGCTGTTCGTGGACACGTTCAATGCAAACTTCGAGAGCGACAACGCACGCGCCGCCGCGCGCGTGTTGAAGCGGGCCGGGTACACGCTGCATCTGATCGAGAAGCAGGGCGGCGCGCACTGCTGCGGCCGCACCTTTCTCGCCGCCGGCATGCTGGCGCAGGCGAAGTCGCGGCTCAGCGCCCTGCTCGACGCCCTGCTGCCGCTGGCGCAGGCCGGCGTCGCCATCGTGGGCCTCGAGCCTGCCTGCCTGCTGACGCTGCGCGATGAAGCGCTGGTGATGGGCCTGGGCGTCAAGGCGCAGATGGTCGCCGCGCAGGCGCTGCTCTTCGAGGAGTTTCTCGCGCGCGAAGCCAAAGCGGGCCGCTTCGCACCATCGCTCAAGGCCGCCGAGGCGCCCATCCTCGTGCACGGGCATTGTCATCAGAAGGCCTTTGGCGCAGCCGCGCCGCTGCTGGAGGTGCTGCGCCTGATACCGGGGGCCACCCCGCAGCTGATCGAAACTTCCTGCTGCGGCATGGCCGGCAGCTTCGGCTACGACGCCCGCCACTACCAGGTCTCGATGCAGATGGCCGAGCTCGCTCTGCTGCCCGCCCTGCGCGCGCGGCCCGAAGCCATCGTCGTGGCCGACGGCACCAGCTGCCGTCAGCAAATCGCCGACGGTGCCGGCCGGCGCGCGCTACACCTCGCTACGCTGCTCGACCGACTGAGCTGATGGACCTCAGCCCGCCCATGTAGGGATGCAGCGCCGAGGGAATCTCGATGCTGCCGTCCTCGCGCTGATAGTTCTCCAGAACCGCCACCAGCGCGCGGCCGACCGCCACACCCGAGCCGTTGAGCGTGTGCAGCGGCTCGGGCTTGCCGGTCTCGGGGTTGCGCCAGCGTGCCTGCATGCGTCGCGCCTGGAACGCCTCAAAGTTGCTGCACGAGGAGATCTCGCGATAGCGCCGCTGTGAGGGCAACCAGACCTCCAGGTCATAGGTCTTGGCGCTGCCGAAACCGATGTCCCCGCCGCACAAGGCCACCACACGATAGGCAAGGCCCAGGCCCGCGAGTACGGCCTCGGCGTGGCTGCGCAGCGCCTCGAGCGCGGGGTATGAGTCCTGCGGCCGCACGAGCTGCACCAGCTCGACTTTATCGAACTGATGCTGGCGGATCATGCCGCGCGTATCGCGGCCCGCGGCACCGGCCTCGGAGCGAAAGCAGGGCGTGTGTGCCACGAGTTTCAGCGGCAGCTGCTCGGCAGGCACGATCTGCTCACGCACCAGGTTCGTCAGCGGTACCTCGGCCGTCGGGATGAGATAGAGGGCAGGCTCGGTGCGCACCGCGAACAGATCCTGCTCGAACTTCGGCAGTTGACTCGTTCCCACCAGCGAGTGCGCGGCGACGAGATACGGGGGATAGACCTCCGTGTAGCCATGCTGCGTGGTGTGCAGATCGAGCATGTATTGCCCGAGCGCTCGATGCAGCCGCGCCATTGCACCGCGCATCACGACGAAGCGCGCACCGGAGATGCGGCCGGCTGCCTCGAAGTCCAGCCCCCCCAACCGCTCGCCGAGCTCTACGTGGTCGCGCGGCGTGAAGTCGAAGCTGGGTGGCGTACCGACGCGCGCGACCTCGACGTTACCGCTCTCGTCGGCACCCTCCGGAACCGATTCGTGCAGCATGTTCGGCAGATCGAGCTGCCAGCGATCCAGCTCCACCTGCACGCTCGACAGCTCGCGGTCAGCATCGGTGAGGGCGCGCGTGATTGCCTCGCCCTCGGCCACCAGCGGCGCGATGTCCTGACCACGTCCGCGTGCCTGCCCCACCGACTTCGCATGCGCGTTGCGCGCGGCGCGCAGCCGGTCGGTTTCGATCTGCCAGTGACGCCGCCGCTCCTCCAGCGCCTGGAGGGCTGCGACGTCGAGCCGATACCCGCGCCGCGCGAGATTGCGCGCCACCGCTTCGGGGTCCGCGCGCAGCAGCTTCGGATCAATCATGATGAGCCCTTGTGGCGGCGTATGCCTGCAGCGAAACCCCGGGCCGAACGATCCAGCTGCCGAAGGCGACCGCCAGCCCCACTGCTGCGCCGATGGCCGACATGAGCAGCGGCGCGCTCGGCCCGATTTGGTTGGTGAGCCAGGGCATCGCGACGGCCGCCGCCGCGCCGGCTGCAAAGGCGCCGGTGATGAGGACTGCCAGCGTACGTCGGCGCAGGCGCAGATAGCCTGCCTGCAATGCGGCGAGCCGCTCGCCTTGTTCCTGCTCGAGCTTCTGGCGCAGCTGCCTGAGCGTGATTTCATCCACCTCGTCGGCAGCGGCACGCGTCAATGCCCGCTGCAGGCGGGCATCAAATCCTGCCGGCAGCTCCGGTGCGACCAATGCATGCGCCAGCGCTGCATCCAGAGCACGAGCCAGGGCAGCGTCGGACGGCTCACGACTCATGTCTCGTCCTCCAGCCATGCGCGCGGATCGTCCAGTCCCAGCGCGCCCAGCCGTTCTGCGAGCGCCGCGCGGGCGCGAAACAAGTGCGTCTTGACGGTCCCAGCGGGGCAACCGAGCATGCTTGCAACCTCGTCAACCGATCGCTCCTCGAAATAGTACAGCACCAGCACGCGCCGCAGCCGCTCGGGCAGCGCATCGACCAGCGAGCGCAGCTGCGCATCGCGCTGCTGCGCCGACAGACCGCCGGGATCAGAGCCCGCCTGCCCTGCCACGCTCCCTGCCCACTCGCCGCCTGCATCCGCTGCATCCGGAGCATCGCCGTCCGCCCTTCGTCTGCGCTCGAGCGCGGTAAGGCAACGATTGCGCGTGATCGCATAGATCCAGGTCGACAGCGCAGCGCGCCCATCATAGCGATGCAGCATCCTCCAGATGCGCACCAGGCTCTCCTGCGCGACATCTTCCGCCTGGCTTCGGTCACGCAGCAGGGCACAGCAGAGGCGATAGATCTTCTGCTCATAGCGTGGCAGCAGGAGTGCAAAGGCACGCTCGGCCGTGCCCGCGCGCAGCAGCCCCACGACGTCCTGGTCCTTGTCTGCGGCACGGGTGCCCGCCGTCTGCATGCAGCTCCCCTTCGGCCTTTATACCCGCGCCGCGGCCCGACGGTTTCACACCCACGGTGTGTGTTTCGAAACAGGCGTGAAACCGATGCAGCGTCGCGGGGGTATCAAGCACGTACCGCAACCCGTGTCGCCTGCCGCAGAGGGAGTAGCTAGCCATGGATTTTCCGAAACTTTCCGCCGACGTGCTTTCGATGATGATCCCCATCGTCGCCATCATCATGGGCGTGGGCCTGGTGATGCTCAGTATCTATGTGGATTTCCTGCGTAAGCGAGAAATCCTCAGCGCCGTGCATCGCGAGCGCATGGCCGCGATCGAGAAAGGCATCGAGCTGCCTGCGCTGCCACCGGAGATCTTCCAGGCAAGGGATCGCGGACGCGGTCGCAGCCCCGCGCACACCCTGGAGAGAGGCTTGATCCTGATTTTCGTCGGTATCGCGCTGGGCGTGGCGCTGTGGCGCACGGGCAAAGATGCCGCCTGGTGGGGGCTCGTGCCGCTCGGACTCGGCCTCGCATACGTGATCTCCAGTCGCTTGCGGGCTGCCGAGCTGCCGCCTCCGGCCGCCGGGCCCGCCGGGCCCGCCGGCACGACCGATAACCGCTTGCGCTGAGATTCAGTCGGATGAGCTGGATGGGTCAGGCGCGCCGGGCGGTGCGGGTGCTAAATCGCCACCCGGCTGAACGGCCCCGGCGCGCAGGTTGGCGGCACGCTGCTGCTCGAGTCGCTCGCCGATGCGCTGCTCCAGCCCTCGCGGCGTCGGCTGGTAGTAGCGTCGCTCGGGCATGTCATCGGGAAAATAGCGCTCCCCGGCGGCATGGGCGTCCGGCTCATCGTGCGCATAGCGATAGCCGCTGCCGTAACCCAATTGCTTCATGAGGCCGGTGGGCGCATTGCGAAAGCGCAGCGGCACCTCGAGCGAGCCGTAGCGCTCGACATCCTTCTGCGCTTCGCCAAAGGCGACATAGGCCGCATTGCTCTTGGCGGCCACGGCCAGGTAGATCACCGCCTCGGCCAGCGCCAGGTTGCCCTCCGGGGTACCCAGGCGATCGAAGATCTGCCAGGCCTCGAGCGCCAGCTGCTGCGCGCGTGGGTCCGCGAGACCAATATCCTCGATGGCCATACGCGTGATGCGCCGGGCGAGATAGTGCGGATCGCATCCCCCATCGAGCATGCGTGCCAGCCAGTAGATCGCCGCATCCGGATCCGATCCGCGCACCGCCTTGTGAAGCGCCGAGATCTGGTCGTAGAACTGCTCGCCGCCCTTGTCGAAGCGTCGCCGTCCGCCGCTGGCGACCTCCTGTGCGTTGGCCAGCGTGATCACGCCCGCGCCGCCGGTGCCGGTGCCGGCGAGACCCGCGGCCAACTCCAGCATGCCGAGCGCACGGCGCGCATCGCCATCCGCGGCCTGTGCCAGCAGCGCCAGCGCCTCCTCGTCGATCCGCAACCCCGTGCGGCCAAGCCCGCGCTCGCTGTCCGCCAATGCCCGGGAAAGCAGCTGCGCGAGCTCCTCGGCGGTGAGCGCCTTGAGCACGTAGACCCGCGCCCGCGACAGCAACGCACCGATGATCTCGAAGGATGGATTTTCCGTGGTCGCGCCGATGAAGGTCAGCGTGCCGTCCTCGACGTGCGGTAGAAATGCATCCTGCTGCGCCTTGTTGAAGCGATGCACCTCATCGAGGAACAGCACCGTTGGGTGTCCCTCGGCGGCGGCCTGCTGCGCCTGTGCGACCGCATCACGGATATCCTTGATGCCGGCCTGCACGGCCGAGAGGGCGATGAACTGCGAGTGCGAGCGCGCCGCAATCAAGCGTGCAAGCGTGGTTTTGCCCGTGCCCGGCGGGCCCCACAGGACCAGGGAATGCGGTTGGCCCGCAACTATGGCTTCGTAGAGCGGCTTGCCGGGGGCCAGCAGATGCGACTGCCCGACATACTCATCGAGCGTGCGCGGCCGCATGCGATCGGCCAGCGGCTGCCAATCGCGGCTGCCTTCGAGCCCGAGTGAATGCTGCATCGAGCTGCGGCGTGCCACGAAATCACGAGCCGCTGGCGGGTAGCGGCGTGCCGATCACGTCCACTCCCTGGGGCGCCTTGAATTCAAACAACCCGGCATCCACCGGGGCATTGCGGCGACTGTGCGAAAAATCCAGCTGCACGGTCTGGCCGAGCATGTTGTGCACGATCATGCGCGCGAGCTCATCGCCGCGGAAACCCAAGCGCGCCTCGCTGAAGTCTGCTTGCGCACCGTGCGGGCGCACCTGCACCCATTGCAATCCCTGCGCCGAAGGCTGAGCCTCGATGTCGAACTGCGTGCGCAGCGCCTCGGGAGAGCCCGACAGCAGCATGATCGGCGTGGATGAGAGCGTCGCGTCGATCGGCTTGACCGTGACCTGCGAGAGCTCGCGATCGTAGAACCAGAGGTTCCGGCCGTCGGCAACCAACAGCTGCCCCTGCTCCTCGGCGCCGCCGCTCCCCGCGGCGCCGTCGGCGCCGCCGGCGCCCGCCTGCTCCGCGGGCCGATAATCCCAGCGAAAGCGATCGGGTCGCTGCACGATGAGGCTGCCGCTGCCACCGGCGGCGTGCTTGCCGGTCGCATCGGTGACGCTCTGGGTAAAGTCGGTGCGCAGGGTCCTGAGCCCGTCGAGATAGCGATCCAGCGCGGTGAGCTGACTGCCCGGCTGCGCGGCGGTCGCAGAAGCGGGCGGTCTCTGCCGGGCAGACGCCGTCACCGCGCCGCCCAGGCCTATGAATGCCGCTAGAGTGAGGCAGAGCGCCCATCCATCCACCCGCCGTCGGCTCTGCCGCCGCGCGCGCATCCTCAATCTCCCGCCGGCGAAGGCCTCAGCACCTCGCGCGCGCCATTGGACTGCAGCGGTCCGACGATGCCGGCGCTCTCCATGGCTTCGAGCATGCGCGCGGCGCGGTTGTAGCCGATCTTCAGCCGCCGCTGCACGTAGGAGATCGAGGGCTTGCGGTCGCGTACCACCACCGCCACGGCCTCGTCGTACAGCGGATCCTGCTCCGGATCGCCGCCACCGAGGCTCTCGCCGCCCTCATCGTCTTCGCCGGAAAGCCCTGCGATCGGCGTCGAGGGCCCCTTGAGCACATCTTCGACATAGCTCGGGGCGCGGATCTGCTTGAGCGCATCGACGACGCGATGCACTTCCTGGTCCGAGACGAATGCGCCGTGGATGCGCGTCGGCATTGAGGTGCCGGGCGGCAGGTACAGCATGTCGCCGTGACCGAGCAGCGATTCGGCGCCCATCTGATCGAGGATTGTGCGCGAGTCGACCTTGGCGGACACCTGGAAGGCGATGCGCGAAGGAATGTTCGCCTTGATGAGGCCGGTGATCACGTCGACCGAGGGACGCTGCGTGGCCAGTATCAGGTGGATGCCCGAGGCGCGCGCCTTCTGTGCAAGCCGCGCGATCAGCTCCTCGACCTTCTTGCCGACGATCATCATCAGATCGGCAAGCTCGTCGATGACCACCACTATGAAGGGCAGAGGCTCGAGGTTTGGAATGGCACGTTGATCGATGCTGGGGTCGTTGGCTGCCCGCTGCAGCAGCACCGGATCCAGAATCGGCTTGCCCGCGGCATTGGCCTCGCTGACGCGCTTGTTGTAGCCACCGATGTTGCGCACGCCGAGCGCGGCCATGAGCTGGTAGCGTCGCTCCATCTCCGCGACGCACCAGCGCAGCGCATTCGCCGCCTGCTTCATGTCCGTGACCACCGGCGCGAGCAGATGCGGGATGCCCTCGTAGACGGACAGCTCGAGCATCTTCGGATCGATCATGATGAGCCGCACGTGCTCGGCACTGGCCTTGTACACCAGGCTCAGGATCATCGCGTTGATCCCGACGGATTTGCCCGACCCGGTGGTGCCCGCGATCAGCAGGTGCGGCATGCGCTGCAGGTCGGCGACCATCGGCACCCCGCCGATGTCCTTGCCGAGCGCCAGCGCCAGCGGCGAGTCGACATCCTCGTATGCCTTGGACTTGATGATCTCCCCGAGCGTCACCAGCTCGCGCTTCTCGTTGGGAATCTCCAGGCCCATGACCGACTTGCCGGGAATGACCTCGACCACGCGCACGCTGATGGTGGAGAGCGCGCGCGCCAGATCCTTGGAGAGCGCGGTGATCTGGCTGGCCTTCACGCCCGGCGCCGGTCGCATCTCGAAGCGCGTGACCACCGGACCCGGATGCACGGCCACGACCTCGACCTCCACACCGAAGTCGCGCAGCTTCAGCTCCACCAGGCGTGACATCGCCTCGAGCGCCTCGGGCGAATAGGAAGGCTCGCGGTTGGGCGGATCATCCAGCAGCGTCAAGGTCGGCAGCGCCTGGCCGGCCGCGGAATCGAACAACGGCACCTGGCGCTCACGCTCGGCGCGCTGACTCTTCTTCGGTGCAGGCGCCGGCGCCTCGATGCGCGGCGCCGGACGCGTGGCGCTGCGCGTGCGCGACGCCTGCACGACCACGGCGCGCTCGGCCTTGACCGCGCGGCCCGCATCGCGCTCACGCGCCGTCAGCCAATGCTCGCGTCCCCAGCGCATCGCGGCCCAAACTCCATGGCCCAGCCGGTCCATCACCGCGAACCAGGAGACGCCGAAGGCGAGCGCCGCGCCGGCCATCCAGACGGCGAGCAGCAACAATGTCGCGCCGAGCAGATCGAGCCCCGCGGCCAGCTCCCCGCCGGTGGCCGCACCGAGAATGCCGCCGGCCCCCTCGCGCAGCGCGCCGGCACTCCAGTGCAGCGTGGCCAGCGCACAGCTGGCGACCATCAGGGCCGCAAAGCCGGTGATCCGCAGCGCCGTGGTCAGATGTGAAGCCGGTGCATCGCGCTCGTTACGGCGGCGCATCAGACGCCAGCCGGCGAAGCCGAGCATGACGGGCACGATGTAGGCCGGGCGACCAAAGATCCAGAAGAGCGCATCGGCGAACCAGGCGCCCACCGGGCCGACACGGTTGTGAACACCGGTGCCCGCGCCCGTGAAAGAAAAGCCAGGGTCGTGCGGATCAAACGATAGCAGTGCCACGAGCAGCACCACTGCCACCACGGCAAGCGCGATGGCCGCGCTCTCGCGCAGCCCGCGCGCCAGGGCGGCAGAGATGCGCCACGGGGCCCGTGAGCTCGCGGCCGACTCACTGGCCGGCATATGTCACCGTGGGCTCAATATATGACTTGGCCTTCTCGTCGTGCTTACTTACCATGCGAATTCGATGAAGGGTGATGCTCGCTGCGCGGACTGCGCTGCGGCTCACCAGGCACCCGGGAATTGTACATGAGTCCCTCAAAGCATCGGCGGCTGGTCATCCTCGGCTCAGGCCCGGCGGGCTATAGCGCCGCGGTATATGCTGCGCGCGCCAATCGCAAGCCCATGCTCATCACCGGTCTGGATCAGGGCGGTCAGCTCATGACGACGACCGAGGTGGACAACTGGCCCGGCGATGTCCAGGGGCTGCTCGGACCGGCGCTGATGCAGCGCATGCGCTCGCACGCCGAGCGCTTCGGCACCGAGATTGTCGTCGATCACATCGCGCACGTGAATCTGTCGCGCCGTCCCTTTCTGCTCGAGGGTGACGGCGGCGAGCGCTATACCTGCGATGCGCTCATCATCGCCACGGGCGCCTCGGCGCGCTATCTCGGACTGCCCTCCGAGGAGCGCTTCCGTGGCCGCGGCGTATCGGCCTGCGCGACCTGTGACGGCTTTTTCTTCCGGGGCCAGCGCGTAGCGGTCGTCGGCGGGGGCAACACCGCGGTCGAGGAGGCGCTGTACCTCTCGCATCTCGCCTCGCATGTGACGCTGGTGCATCGGCGCGAGCGGCTGCGCGCCGAGAAGATTCTGCAGGACCGGCTGCGCGAGCGCGAGCGCGAAGGCAAGGTCGCGCTGCTCTGGCACCATCGCGTCGAGGAGATCCTCGGCGACGATGCGGGTGTCGATCGGCTGCGTGTGCGCAGCACGCTGACCGATGCCAGCCAGGACATCGGCGTCAGCGGCGTGTTCATCGCCATCGGCCATACGCCCAACACGCACCTCTTCGAGGGCCAGCTTGCGATGCATGGCGGCTATCTGAAGGTACGCGGCGGCCTGGAAGGCGACGCCACCGCCACGAGCGTCCCCGGCGTGTTTGCCGCCGGCGACGTGGCCGATCACGTCTATCGGCAGGCGGTCACCTCGGCCGGCACCGGCTGCATGGCGGCGCTGGATGCCGATCGCTATCTCGAGCAGTTCGATCACGCGGCGCAGGCCGCATCGGCCAACACCGCCCCGGCGTGACTGCGGCTGCCGCGTGACCGCAGCTTTGCAGCTTCGGGTACTCGAGCGCATCAGCGAGATCCCCGCGGCGCAGTGGAATGCACTGGCCGGCAGCTATCCGTTCCTGCAGCATGAATTCCTCCACGCCCTCGAGCACACCGGCTGCGCAAGCGCGCGCACCGGCTGGACACCCCAGCACCTGCTGCTCGTCGATGCGCAGGGCCTCGCCGCTGCCGCGCCGTTGTATCGCAAGGAGCATTCCTGGGGCGAGTTCGTGTTCGACTTCGCCTGGGCGCGCGCCGCCGAGCAGCGCGGCCTGTCCTACTATCCAAAGCTCGTCTGCGCGGTGCCCTTCACGCCGGCCACCGGCCCGCGGCTGTTGACCCGGGCGGATCTGCCTGCGGCTACGCTGCGCGCGACGCTGCTCGAGTGGATGCGCGGCCAGGCCGATGAGGGGCGTGTGTCCTCGGTACATGGCCTGTTTCTCGACGAGCCGGCCCGCGAGGCCTCCGAGGCGGCCGGCTGGCTCCTGCGGCGCGATTGTCACTTTCAGTGGCACAACGAGGCGTACCGCGATTTCGATGACTTCCTGCAGCGCTTCTCCGCCGAGAAGCGCAAGAAAGCGCGCCGCGAGCGCCGGCGCATCACCGAGCAGGGTATCGAATTCGTGACGCTGCACGGACACGAGCTCGACGAGGCTACGCTCGAGCGCGTACATGCCTTTCACGCCATGACCTTCCTGCGTCATGGCCACACACCCTATTTGAATCGCGCCTGCTTCGCCGCCATCGCACGTGGCCTTGGCGAGCGCTTCATCGTCAAGCTGGCCCGCCACGGGCGTCGCCCGATCGCCGCTGCCGTATTCCTGCGCTCGCAGGATGCGCTCTACGGACGCTACTGGGGCGCGGAGGACAATTACCACAGCCTGCACTTCGAGACCTGCTACTACCAGGGGATCGACTACTGCATCGAGCAGGGCCTCGCGCGCTTTGAGCCGGGCACGCAGGGTGAGCACAAGCTCTCGCGCGGCTTCACCCCGACCGTCACGTGGTCGGCGCACTGGATTGCTGATGCGCCGATGCGCCGCGCGATCGGTACCTACCTGGTTCGCGAGGGCGCCGCCATCGACGCCTACGCGAGCGAAGCCGAGGCACACGCGCCGTTCAAGCATCTGCCCACACCGCGCGAGCCGCCGGCAGCCTGACGCCCGCACCATGATCACCTGGCTGGCTGCGGATGACCCACCGGATCGCTTCCCTCCGCTGGAGATGGCGCTGTCCGATCCGCCCGGGTTGCTGGCCGCGGGCGGGGATCTGCGGCCCGAGCGACTGCTGGCCGCGTACGCGCGCGGCATCTTTCCCTGGTATTCGCCCGGTCAACCGGTGCTCTGGTGGTCACCCGATCCGCGTGAGGTGCTGCTGCCGCAGCGATTTCGCCGCTCGCGCAGCCTCGCGCGCTCCATGCGCACGCGTGGCTTCACCCTGCACCAGGACCGCGACTTTGCCTCGGTCCTGGACGCATGCGCGGCGCCCCGAGCGGGCAGCCCCGGCACCTGGATCACCGCCGAGATGCAGGCGGCCTACACGCGGCTGCATCAGCGCGGCTTTGCTCACAGCTACGAGACCTGGTGCGGCGGGCGCCTGGTGGGCGGGCTGTACGGCGTGCAACTCGGGCGGGTGTTTTTCGGCGAATCGATGTTCAACCGCGAGACCGATGCCTCCAAGGCCGCGCTGGCCGGCCTGGTCGATCACTGCGCTGCTCAGTCCATCGAGCTCATCGACTGCCAGCTACCCTCGGCGCATCTGCGCAGCCTGGGCAGCGAGCCCATGCCGCGGCGTGAATTCCTGAGCTTTCTGCCCGCGCCAGGCAGCAGCGTGGCTGCGTGAAACGGCGCATCCCCAGCGCCCCGCCGCGTGCTTGGATTGCATTGTCGGGCGCCTTTGTGCTGCAATTCGCGCCCGCACGCGAGGTCACGCAAACGCAGCATGCCCAAAGAAGACGCCATTCAGATGGAGGGAGAGGTCATGGAAACTCTTCCCAACACGACTTTTCGCGTCAAGCTGAAGAACGGCCATGTGGTCACGGCGCACATCTCGGGCAAGATGCGCAAGAACTACATCCGCATCCTCACCGGTGACCAGGTCACCGTCGAGATGACCCCCTACGACCTGTCCAAGGGCCGCATCGTCTACCGCGGCCGCTGACGCACGGCCTGAAAGACCACCTCTTCTCTGACCCACACCGGTCGGAAGAAGCAGCTATTTAAGGCCGGGCTTCCATATAAGGCTGATATAGGCCTGGGGTGACCGGGTAGTTAACTACCCGGTCACCCCAGGCCTATATCAACCTCTTAGGGTCTGCCGACCTTCCCGCGTTGCTTCAGCCCACCTGTGAGGGGCAAGGCGAACAGAGCGATGGCCTTCAGGCCGTGACTTCCGGCTGCGGCGTCGGTACGCAGTCCAGCGCCAGCCCGCTGTCGTCGGCCTTGACGGACACGCGCACCTGACCGCCGCCTGCAAGCTTGCCGAACAGCAACTCCTCGGCGAGCGGGCGCTTGATGTGCTCCTGAATCAGGCGCGCCATGGGGCGCGCGCCCATCTTCGGGTCGTAGCCCTTCTGCGCAATCCAGCGCCGCGCCGCCTCATCCAGGCTCACCGTGACGCCCTTGGGCTCGAGTTGGGCCTCGACTTCGATCAGCAGCTTATCGACCACGCGCTCGATGGTCGGCTCATCCAGCGGCGCGAACTGGATCACCGCATCCAAGCGGTTGCGGAACTCCGGGGAGAACAGGCGGCGGATGGCTTCCATGCCGTCGCTGGCATTGTCGGCCTGCGTAAAGCCGATCGACGGGCGGCTCATCTCGTGCGCGCCCGCATTGGTGGTCATGACGATGATGACGTGGCGGAAGTCCGCCTTGCGGCCGTTGTTGTCCGTGAGGGTGCCGTGGTCCATGACCTGCAGCAGCAGGTTGAACACGTCCGGGTGGGCCTTTTCGATCTCATCGAGCAGCAGCACGCAGTGCGGGTGCTTGCTGATCGCCTCCGTGAGCAGCCCCCCCTGATCGAATCCCACATAGCCGGGAGGCGCGCCGATGAGTCGCGATACGGTGTGCCGCTCCATGTATTCGGACATATCGAAGCGCACGAATTCGATGCCCAGGGCGAGCGCGAGCTGGCGCGTCACCTCGGTCTTGCCTACCCCGGTGGGGCCGGCAAACAGCAGGCTCCCGACGGGCTTGCGCTGGTCGCCCAGGCCCGAGCGGGCCAGCTTGATCGCGGCAGCGAGCGTGCCGATGGCCTGATCCTGCCCGAAGATCACCAGCTTGAGATTTCTATCCAGGTTCTTGAGCAGTTCGCGGTCCGAAGAGGACACGTTCTTCGGCGGGATGCGCGCAATGCGCGCCACCACGTCCTCGACGTGCTCGACCTCGACGCGCGCCGGGCGCTCACCGGCTGGCTTCAGGCGCAGCCGGGCGCCGGCCTCATCGACCACGTCGATGGCCTTGTCAGGCAGATGCCGCTCGTTGATGTGTCGCTCTGCCAGCTCGGCCGCGGCGCGCAGCGCGTCGGCTGCGTACTCGATGCCATGGTGTTCCTCGAACTTGGGCTTCAGGCCCATGAGGATCTCGACGGTCTCGGCCACCGAGGGCTCCACCACGTCGATCTTCTGGAAGCGCCGCGCCAGCGCGTGGTCCTTCTCGAAGATGCCGCGATATTCCTGATAGGTCGTCGAGCCGATGCAGCGGATCTCGCCATTGGCGAGCACGGGCTTGATCAGATTGGAGGCGTCCATGACGCCGCCGGAGGCGGCGCCGGCGCCGATGACGGTGTGGATCTCGTCGATGAACAGCACCGCTCCGGGCTGCTTCTTGAGCTCGGTGACCACGGCTTTCAGGCGCTTCTCGAAGTCGCCACGGTACTTGGTGCCGGCAATCAGTGCGCCCATGTCCAGCGCATAGATGGTGCAGTCGGCCAGCACCTCGGGCACACGGCCCTCGACGATCAGGCGCGCGAGCCCCTCGGCGATGGCCGTCTTGCCCACACCGGCCTCGCCGACGTAGAGCGGATTGTTTTTGCGGCGCCGGCACAGAATCTCGATCGTGCGCTCGACCTCGAGCTTGCGGCCGATCAGCGGATCGATGCGCCCTTCCTGCGCCTGCGCATTGAGGTTGACCGCGTATTTCTCCAGCGCACTGCCCGATTCGCTGTCGCGCTCGGCTTCGACACCGGCATCCTCGCGGTCCTTGTCGGTCTTGGAATCGCCGGTGCGCGTCAGGCCGTGGGAGATGTAATTGACGACGTCGAGCCGCGTCACCTGCGCGCGCGCCAGCAAGAACACCGCGTGGCTCTGCTTCTCGCTGAAGATCGCCACCAGCACGTTGACGACGCCGACTTCCTTCTTGCCGCTCGATTGAACGTGGAATACGGCACGCTGCAGCACGCGCTGAAAGCCCAGCGTCGGCTGCACCTCGCGCTCCTCGCTCGGCGCAAGGCGCGGCGTATTGGTCTCCACGTGATGCTTCAGATCGGTGCCGAGCCGCTCGAGGTCCGCTCCGCAGCCCTCGAGCACCTCACGGACCTTGGGAGCATCCAGGATCGCAAGCAGCAGGTGCTCAACCGTCAGGAATTCATGGCGCGCGCTACGCGCCTGATGGAAGGCCTGATTCAGACAAAATTCGAGCTCACTCGACAACACTTCTGTCACCCCACCGGTTGCATGCGGCGGTGCTCAGACTTCCTCGAGCGTGCACAGCAACGGATGCTGATGCTCGCGCGAGTAGCTGGTCACCTGTGACACTTTGGTCTCCGCAATTTCATAAGTAAAGACTCCACAGACTCCTTTGCCGCGCGTGTGCACTTCGAGCATAACGCGAGTCGCCATCGTCCGGTCCATGCCAAAAAATCGCTCCAGCACCTCCACGACGAATTCCATCGGCGTGTAATCATCGTTGAGGAGGATCACCCGGTAGAGCGGCGGCTCGGCCGTCTCGGGCGGGGACTCCTCGACCGTGACGCCGGTATCGGGGCGACTAGAATGTCTGTTCTCCATCCGCCCGTCCCGAAATACGCTAACCGCCCGATCACGCCGTCACTGGTTGCCGCATCACTGCAGCATGGGTGTCATCAAAGTCTAATCCACTGCCGCTCGCCGATGCATCTGGCCAATCGACTGCATCCGCTGTCCGCATAGCCGCACGCGCTGTCTGCAATGAGCGACTTGCGGAACGAAAAGATGTCTGACGAAACAAACGCTTGAGAGCGCCAACAAGCGCGCCGTATCATGTCGTATTCCGGGCAGGTCCCGCGACCGGAGCTGAGCCATTGATGTCATCTCAGGGCCTGATGCGCCTGTTTGCCGAGCGTGGAGCGCAGGTCGTGGTCGTGGCCCTGATCATTGCTCTGGGCCTGGACAGCGCACTCATCCTCAGCCGTACGCTGGCAGGCGCTGCCCCGCCCTCGCCGGCAGAGGCAGCCGCCCACGCGCTGCCCTTCGGCCCACACAGCAAAAACCCACAGCTGCTGCTGGCCACGGTCATCAACGCGCATCTGTTCGGCACCTCGCCCACGGCCGGCACAGCCGATGCGCCCCCGACCACGATGCCACTGGTGCTCACCGGCGTCATCGCCGTTAAGGGTCATCCGAACGCCGGTCAGGCCATCATGGGGGCCAACGCCGCGGATACCAAGGTCTATGCCGTGGGCGCCTCCATCCCCGGCGGTGCGCACCTGCACGCCGTCTATGAGGATCGGGTCCTGCTCGAGCGCAACGGCGGTCTCGAGACGCTCATGCTGCCGCGCACGGCGCTGAGCGGGGTCAGCTATGCCCCCGTCTCAGCCACGCGCGCCGACCTGGCGCATAACCCCGACGTCCTGGCCGGGCTGCTGCGTGTACAGCCGGTCTTCAGCCAGGGCAAGCTGTCGGGGTATCGTATCTTTCCGGGTGGGCAGCACGGCGCTCAGGCGTTCTCGCAGCTGGGCCTCAAGCCCGGAGATCTCATCACGGCCATCAACGGCACCACCCTGGATGACCCCGGCCGCGCGCTGGAGATCCTGCAAACGCTCTCCTCCGCGGGCAGCGCCTCGATTACCGTGAGCCGCAATGGCTCTCCGCTGGAGGTCAATCTGAATCTTGCGACGCTGCAGCTGGATCAGACCGGCCCCGCAGCGCAGGCTCCGAACGCGCCTACCGCTGCGCCGCCGATGCGGCGCGGCCCCTTCGGCCCGCGAGCGCGATGAGCGCCGCTCCCTCGCCCACCGGACACAGGTACTTCGTGATGCCCCCACCTCGCTCCCGCACTCGCCTCGCACGCGCCGCACTGCTCGGCGGCATGCTGCTGCTCGCGTTGGGCTGGCAGGCTACCGCGCTCGCGCAGCAGCCGGCGCCAGCAAGTCAGGGCGCGAGCGGTACCACCGACGGCAGCTCGCAGCGCATCACCCTGAATTTCACCAACGCGGACATCCAGCAGATCATCACCGAGGTCTGCAACGTCACGCATCGCAATTGCATCCCCGACCCACGTGTGCGCGCCCAGGTCACGGTGGTGTTTTCCACCCCGCTCAGCCCCGGCGAGCTCTGGCAGGCGTTTCTCGCCATCCTGCAGGTGCACGGCTTCGTAGCCGTCACCGAAGGCGGGATCGTCAAGATCGTGCCCGATGCGAACATGCGCCAGTACCCGTCCGACGACCTGCCCTCGCACGTCAACTCCGGCTCCGATGAAGTGGTCACCCAGGTCATGGCCGTCAAGAATCTGTCGGCCGCCCAACTCGTGCCGGTACTGCGTCCGTTGATGCCGCAGCAGGCGCAGCTCTCCTCGGTCACGGGCGCCAACATCCTCATCATGTCCGACCACGCCAGCAATGTGGCGCGCATGATGAGCATCGTCGCGCGGCTCGATCAGATCGGTAATCCCGACTTCGATGTCATGACGCTGCAGAGCGCGACCGCCGATGACACGGCGCGGGTACTCAACTCCCTGCTGGCGCAGACCGAAAGCGGCACCGCGGTCAAGATCGTCGCCGACGATCGCTCCAACAGCATCATCGTCAGTGGCGATCCGGCGACGCGCCTGCGGGTGCGCGCGCTGGTCGCGCAGCTCGACACACCCGTGGAGACCGGCACCACCACGCAGGTGCGCTACCTGCAGTTTGCGGATGCGACGGATCTGTCAACACGTCTGAAGGAGCAGATGTCCAGCAAGACCGAAACCACCGGCAATACCAATCCGCGCCAGTTCAACCAGCCCCTGCCCAATGCACAGGGCAATACCGGCCCGCTCGGTGCCGCAGCCAGAGCCGGCTCGCCGGCGGGGCCGGCGACGATTTCGCTGGCCGGCGGTCAGGCCTCGATCTGGGCCGATAAAGATACCAATGCGCTGGTCATGACAGCCGACGCGCACACCATGCGCGCTCTTAACACGGTCATCGACAAGCTGGACATTCGCCGCCCGCAGGTCCTCGTGCAGGCCATCATCGCCGACGTTGCCTTCGACAAGACGGAGGACCTGGGTATCAACTGGGCCGTGGACGGCTCGAAGACCAACATCGGCGTCGGCGGCTTCATCTCGCCGGTGGGTGGCTCCTCGATCGTCGATCTCTACAACGACGTCGCCGGCGGCGCCACGGCGCTGAGCAGCAATCCGCCCACCGGTGGCACCTTCGGCATCGGCAGGCTGGGGGCGAGCGGCACCGACTTCGCGCTGATGCTGCGCGCGTTGCAGGGCGATGCGCGCACCAACATCATCGGCGCTCCCTCGGTGGTCACGCGCGACAATCAGGAAGCCAAGATGGAAGTGGCCGAAGAGGTGCCTTTCCTGACCGGCCAGTACAGCACCCAGAACGGCACCGGCAGCGCTTTCCAGACGATCCAGCAGGAGGATGTGGGCACTTTGATGACGGTGACCCCGACCATCAGTACCGGCAACGTGGTGCTGTTGAAGTTGAACGTGGAGAGCTCGAGCATCTCCAGCAGCGCCTCGGGCGTGGCGGGCGATCCGATCACCAACAAAAATACCGTCGAGACCAGCGTGCTCATTGGCGACGGCGGCACGTTGGTGCTGGGCGGGTTGATCCAGGACTCCGTCACCAACAATCAGCAATCGATCCCCCTGCTGGGCAACATCCCGCTGCTCGGGGAGCTGTTCCGCACGCGCAACAACCAGAAGACCAAGACCGACTTCCTCATCTTTCTGCAGCCGCGCATCCTGCGTGACGACCCGGAAGCGACCATCGAGACCGACGCCAAGTACAACTTCATGCGCGGCGAGCAGCGCCGGGTCATGAAGGACAGCACGCTGCTGCCACTGGCGCCCTACCAGCCCGCGGACCCGCTGCCGCCGATCAGCCACGGCCAGGTCCCGCCGATGTTCGGCGCGGGTCCGCCCGTGTCGGCTCGCCCGGGCGCCACGCCGGCAGCGGCCACCGCCGCCCCGAGCACCCCTGGCAGCGCCGGCGGAGCGAATCCATGAGTCAACCGGGCGAGCGCTCGGCGGCGTTGCGCGCGGAGCTCGCGCGCCGGGCCGCGCTCGCCCGCAATGCCGAGACGGCGCGCAATGGCGCCGCAGCGGTGCCCGCGGCCGTCGCGCAGCCCCCGGGAGCGCGCCTGGATACGCCCCCGGCTGGCACGGGCCGCGTCGGTGGACCGACCGCTCGCGCTGCGCCGCCCTCCACCTCGTTCGCCCCGAACGACACGCGCCTGCCATTTACATTCGCGCGCCGGCACGGGGTGCTGGTGCGCAGCGTGCACAACGGCGTCGCCGATTGCGTCTATCGCGCCTCTTGCTCACCGGTCGCACTGGCCGAGGCGCGCCGCTATCTGCAGCTGCCGATGAAGCTCACGGCGGTGTCGGCCGAGGCATTCGATGAGTTGCTGCGCAAGACCTACGAGGGTGGCAGCAACGAGTCGATGCAGCTCGGGCTCGAAGAGGGGGCCGACCTGGCGCATCTGGCGCAGGATCTGCCCGAGCAGGCCGATCTGCTGGAAAGCGACGACGATGCGCCCATCATCCGCCTGATCAATGCCTTGCTCACGCAGGCGATCCGTGAGAACGCCTCCGACATCCACATCGAGCCATTCGAAAACCGCCTGGTGGTGCGCTTTCGAGTCGATGGCATCCTGCGCGAGGTCCTGCAGTCCAAGCGAGGCGTCGCGCCGCTGGTGGTCTCGCGCATCAAGGTCATGTCCAAGCTCGACATCGCCGAGAAGCGCCTGCCGCAGGATGGACGCATCAGTCTGCGCATCGCCGGCCGCGCGGTGGACGTGCGCGTCTCGACCATCCCTTCAGGCCACGGCGAACGCGTGGTGCTGCGCCTGCTGGACAAGCAGGCTGGACGGCTCGAGCTCGAGGCCCTCGGCATGCAGTCCGAGACGCTGCAGCTGCTCGATGAGCTGATTCACAAGCCGCACGGCATCCTGCTGGTGACCGGCCCGACCGGCTCGGGCAAGACCACGACGCTCTACGCGGCACTCGAGCGTCTGAACGACAACACCAGCAATATCATGACGGTCGAGGATCCGATCGAGTACTACATCGACGGCATCGGCCAGACGCAGGTCAACACCAAGGTGGAGATGACCTTTGCGCGCGGTCTGCGCGCCATCCTGCGGCAGGATCCGGATGTCGTGCTGGTGGGCGAGATCCGTGACCTGGAGACCGCGCAGATCGCCGTGCAGGCCAGCCTCACCGGCCACCTGGTGCTCTCCACCCTGCACACCAATACCGCTGCCGGTGCGCTCACGCGTCTGCGCGACATGGGCATCGAGCCCTTCCTGCTCTCCTCGAGCCTGATCGGCGTGCTGGCACAGCGGCTCGTGCGCGTGCTCGATCCGGCGACGCGCCAGGCGTTCACGGCCGGCGAGTACGAGCGACGCCTGCTCGGCCTGGCGCCCAATCAGCCCTCGCCGACGCTCTATCGACCCGGTCGAGACGCCGGCGGCGGATATCGTGGTCGCACCGGCATCTATGAGCTCATCGTGATCGACGACACACTGCGCACCATGATCCACGACGGGGCCGGCGAACACGACATCGAGCGCTACGCGCGCAAATTCACGCCCTCGATCCGCGAGGACGGCCTGGCGCGCGTGCTCAAGGGCGAGACCACCGTCGAAGAGGTCCTGCGCGTCACGCGCGAGGATTGAGCCTCATGGGCGCCTTCGAATACACGGCGCTCGACTCGCTCGGCCGCTCGCGCAAGGGCGTGATAGAGGGTGACACCGCCCGTCACGTCAGGAGCCTGCTGCGCGAGCGCTCGCTGCTGCCGGTGAGCATCGAGGAGGTCGCGCAGCAGGAATCGCGCCGCCAGCACAAGCCCGGGCTGTCCTTCGGGCGCGGCGTCTCCTCGGCGGATCTGGCGCTGCTGACCCGGCAGCTGGCGACCCTGGTGCGCGCCGCGCTGCCACTGGAAGAGGCGCTGCTGGCAGTCTCCGAGCAGACCGAGAAACCACGCGTGCAGAGCATCGTGCTCGGCGTGCGTGCCAGGGTCGTCGAAGGCCATCCGCTCGCGGCCGGCCTGGCGGATTTCCCGCGCGTCTTTCCGGAGATCTATCGTGCCACGGTGGCTGCCGGCGAGCAGTCGGGGCATCTGGACAACGTGCTCGAGCGGCTCGCCGAATACACCGAATCGCGCGAGCAGATGTACCAGAAGGTCATGGGCGCGCTGCTCTATCCGATCGTGCTGACGGTGCTGTGCTTCGGGGTGGTCTCGGTACTGCTCACCTATGTCGTGCCCAAGGTGGTCGAGGTGTTCCAGTCCAACCATGCGAGTCTGCCGCTCGCGACCACGGTGCTGGTGGGAGTCAGCGGTTTCATGCGCAGCTACGGCATCTGGTTGCTGCTCGCCCTGGTGGTGGCCGGCGTCGTCTTCAATCGCGCACTGAAGGTGCACGCCAATCTTCGCCGCTTCCATCAGCTGCTGTTGCGCCTGCCGGTGGTGGGACGCATTCTGCGCGGCTTCAATACCGCGCGCTTCACTCGCACCCTGAGCATCCTGATCGGCAGCGCCGTGCCGGTACTGGACGCGCTGCGCATCGCCGGAGAAGTCATCACCAACGTGCCGATGCGCGAGGCGGTCACCGAGGCCACCTCGCGTGTGCGCGAAGGCGCACCGATCGGCCGCTCGCTGGCGGCCAGCCGCCTGTTTCCGCCGATGACGGTCCATCTGATCTCCAGCGGCGAGGCAAGCGGCGAGCTGCAGAACATGCTCGAGCGCGCCGCCGCCAATCAGGAGCGCGAGCTCGAGGCGCTGCTGGCGGCGCTCATGGGCCTGCTGGGCCCATTGCTGATCGTGGCGATGGGCCTGTTCGTGATGGGTATCGTATTTGCAATGCTGCTGCCGATTTTCGAGCTCAACGAGCTCATTCATTAACGCAGCCATTAACGCTACCGCGGCGCGGCGCACCGGCCGGCCAGTCGGTAAAGGCGCACATTGCGATTTGTGTCACGGGACGGTCGTTGCATCCGTGTTTGATTCGCATTATTTTCGGCCACGTCATCGGCCAGCGAATGACGCATTACAACGCCCATGGGTGCAAATCCGGATTCCGACGAGTTCGATGAGGACGAAGCCGACGAGATCGCCCCCGAAGAGGAAGAGCTCGACCTCGCGCGCGCCATCAAGGATATGGACATCGCCAAACGGCGTGGGGAGAAGGTCGGGGAACCCGCCTGGCGGCGCCTGGAGCAGCGGCTCGAGCAGCGGCGGACGGCCGAGCTGATCAGCGACTTCGAGGATTACGACGTGGATGATTCCGCGCAAGCCTCCAGCTCGCGGGGCGACGGCAAGGGGCGGCCGCGCAAATAAGCGGCCCGATGCCTCGAGCGCCGGTGGGGCGCTGCTTCAGTCAAGCGAGGTGGGCGCGCTCACGGCAGCACCGATGCGCCCGGCCACGGCTCCTCGCCGTAACACCCCGACGACCACACCCTCGATGAGCAGCGACTGCTCCTTCAGATCCACACGCATCGGCTCGAAGTCGGCGTTCTCAGGCAGCAGCCAGACGACGCTGCCCTCCTGCCGATAGCGCTTCACGGTGACCTCGTTTTCCAGCCGCGCCACGACGATCTGGCGGTTGCGGATCTCGGCAGTGCGGTGCACCGCGACCAGATCGCCATCCAGAATGCCCACATCCTTCATGCTCATGCCGACTACCTTCAGCAGATAATGCGGTCGCGGAGTGAACACCCCCGGATCGATCGTCAATTGCTCGACGATGTTCTCTTCAGCCAGGATCGGTCGGCCGGCGGCCACGCGTCCGATCAAAGGCAGGCCCGTCGGCTCGCGCGTCGCCTCGCTGAGACGAATGCCGCGCGAGGTGCCCGGCAACAGCTCGATGACGCCTTTGCGGGCAAGGGCCCGCAGGTGTTCCTCGGCCGCGTTGGGGGAACGAAAGCCGAGCTTGGCGGCGATCTCTGCACGCGTGGGCGGCATGCCGCTCTCGCGGATGGCGCGCTGGAGGAAGCGCAGTACACGCGCCTGGTTGGGCGTCAAAGTGGCCATGTGTAAATATATACAGTAGAGGAAGATGCGAGGCAAGTCAGGGGGCGCACGGCAGGCGGACTCGGCATCGCTGGATGTCGCCATCATCGGCGCGGGCCATAACGGCCTGGTCGCCGCGGCGTACCTGGCGCGCGCGGGTTTATCGGTCGCGCTGTTCGAGCGGCGTGAGGTAATCGGCGGCGCTGCTGTCACCGAGGAATTTGCGCCCGGCTTTCGCAACTCCACGGCCAGCTACACCGTCAGTTTGCTGCACCCGAAGATCATCCGGGAGCTGCGCCTCGCCGAGCATGGGCTCGTCCTGCTGCCGCGACCCATGCAGAACTTTCTGCCCCTGCCCGGCGATGATGCCTTGTACGTGCCGCGCGAGGCGGATGCCTGGCAGCGCGAGGTCGCGCGCCATTCCAGACGCGATGCCGAGCGGCTGGCCGCGTGGGGCCGCTTCATCACCGAGGCGGCCGACCTGCTGCGCGAGTTGGCATTGCAGACACCGCCGACCGATCTGTCGCGCTGGCCGGATGTGTGGCGGCTGCTGTCGGCGGGACGGCGCTGGCGCGCATTGCCGCTGGCGCGCGCGCGCCGGCTCTACGAGCTCTTCACGCGCAGTGCCGGCGAGATCCTGGATGATTGGTTCGAAAGCGAGGCGCTGAAGGCGTTGTACGGCTTCGACGCCGTCGTCGGCAACTATGCCAGCCCCTACACCCCCGGCAGTGCCTACGTGCTGCTGCATCACGCCTTCGGCGAGGTCAACGGCCATCGCGGCCTGTGGGGACATGCGCGCGGCGGCATGGGCTCCATCACCCAGGCGATCGCCCTCGAGGCGCAGGCACATGGCGCGCGCATCGAAAGCGGCGATGCAGTCGCGCGCGTCGAGGTACGCGACGGGCGCGCCCGCGGGCTGCTGCTCCAGAGCGGTCGGCGCATCCAGGCGCACGTGGTCGCTGCCAACGTCAATCCAAAGCTGCTGTATCTGCAGCTGATCGAGTCGCAGCATCTACCGGTGGATTTCGTCGACGCCATGCGCCGCTACCGTTGCGGATCTGCGACATTCCGTATCAATGTTGCCCTCGGCGAGCTGCCGCGCTTTACAGCCGCTGCGCGCACCCCGGCCCCGCCGGGCGTGGATGGGCAGCTGCACCTGGGCTCGGGCATCATCATCGGACCGTCGCTCACCTACATGGACCGCGCATTCGCCGAGGCGCGCCTGCAGGGCTACTCCAGCGCTCCGGTCATCGAGATGCTGATTCCCAGCACGCTCGATGCGTCGCTGGCACCCGCGGGCGCGCACGTCGCCAGTCTCTTCTGCCAGCATTTCGCGCCCGAGCTGCCCGGCGAGCGCCCGTGGGCGAGCGCGCGCGAGCAAATGACTGCGCTGATCTTCGACACCGTGGATCGCTACGCGCCCAATTTCAAACGGGCACTGCTCGCCCACAGCGCCCTGACTCCCGCAGATCTGCAGGAGCGCTTCGGCCTGATCGGTGGGGATATCTTCCATGGAGCGCTGTCGCTCGATCAGTTGTGGGCCGCCCGTCCCGCGCTCGGTTATGCCGATTACCGCTCGCCTGTTGCAGGTCTGTACCTGTGCGGTGCCGGAGCACATCCGGGCGGCGGCGTCACAGGTATGCCCGGTCACAATGCCGCGCGCCGCATTTTGCAAGATTGGCCGCGGCTGCGGCGCGCGCGATGAGGATTTGGTGCCGTGATGCCGATTCCTTAAGCAACGGTTAAGGAAACTGCAGGTAAATTCGCCGATACATCCGCAAGCGATTACGCTGGCGGAGGTTTCGAGGCGACCAAATGAATGCCAACTATTGCTTTTGGGGGTCAAATTTGGTCAAGTTGCAGCCTCGCAAAGGCGCTCCGTTGGAATGCGGCGCAATGCGGATCCACTCGTTCAAGCAAAGGGGACTCGAATGAACAAGACAATCGTCGTGAAGCTGGCGGCGGCCGCTGCGATCGTAGCGCTCGCCGGCTGCACCGACCTGAAGCCCGTGCAGGCTCAGCTCGATCAGCTGAAGACGCAGGTTTCTCAATTGCAGCAGGACGTCAATGCCTCCAAGACGTCGGCCGACAATGCCGCGCGTGCCGCCGAGGCCGCGCAGAATTCGGCCAACCAGGCTGCGCAGACTGCCAGCGCTGCGCAGAGCACTGCCAACCAGGCGCTCTCGGCCGCGCAGGCTGCAC
The DNA here is from genome assembly GCA_035553315.1 of Steroidobacteraceae bacterium. GTDB lineage: Bacteria > Pseudomonadota > Gammaproteobacteria > Steroidobacterales > Steroidobacteraceae > FEN-1191. The sequence continues at coordinate 58,443 of DATNDE010000009.1, read as the reverse complement.
AGTCGTCGGTCGACGCGACCAACGAGAAGATCAATCGCATGTTCCGGCGGTCGGTCTCGAAGTAACCCGTCCGTTTCATTGCGATTCGCCCGCTGCATGCGGGTAGACGACGCCGCGCTCTGCGCGGCGTTTTCTTTTCAGCGGCGTATCAGCGCATCAGTAGCGCAGCAGCGCCGATCCCCAGGTCAATCCGCCGCCGAGCGCCTCGAGCAGCAGCATGTCGCCGCGCTTGATGCGTCCATCGCGGATACCGACATCCAGCGCCAGCGGCACGGAAGCGGTGGAGGTATTGCCGTGCTCCTGAATCGTCACGATCACGCGTTCGATCGGCATCCCCAGCTTCTTGGCCACCGCCTGGATGATGCGATAGTTCGCCTGATGAGGCACCAGCCAGTCGATGACGCTGCGATCGAGCTGATTGGCAGCCAGCGTCTCATCGACGATGCGACCGAGCAGCGTGACCGCGACCTTGAAAACCTCGCCGCCCTGCATGCGTACGAAATCACTCTGCGGCAGCTCGGGGCGCACGGGGCCGGGCGCCGGACCACGGGCGGGGCCTCCCGTGCAGTACAGTAGATGCTGATAGCTCCCATCAGCATGCAGATGCGTGGAGAGGATGCCCGCTTCCTCCGAGGGCGTGAGCACCACGGCACCGGCGCCATCGCCGAACAGAATCGCAGTGCTGCGATCCGTGTAGTCGGTGATGCGCGAGAGCATCTCCGAGCCGACCACCAATGCGTGACGCGCCTCGCGGGCGCGCACGAACTTGTCCGCGATGGCGAGCGCGTAGAGAAAGCCGCTGCAGGCGGCCTCCAGGCTGAAGGCAGGCGCACCACTACAACCCAGACGCGCCTGCAGCAGCGTGCCGGCATTGGGGAATACCAGGTCGGGGGTCGTCGTGCCGACCGCGATGAGATCGATATCCTCGGGCTTCAGGCCGGCGGCGGCGATCGCCGCACGCGCCGCCTGCTCGGCCATATCCGTGTTCGATTCACCCTCGGCTGCAATGCGCCGGCGCTCGATGCCGGTACGCTCACGGATCCAGGCGTCGCTGGTGTCCATGAGCTTCTCGAGATCGAAGTTGCTGAGCACCCGCTCCGGCAGATAGCTGCCGGTGCCAATGATGCGCGAATACACTCGAGCGCCTGCGCGACGCCGTGGCGCGCCGCTAATCCTGCGCCTCTTCCTCGACCTGCTTCTCGATCACGCGACGGCCACGATAGAAGCCATCGGGCGTGATGCGATGGCGCAGATGCCGCTCGCCGGACTGCGGATCAGTCGACAGTGCCGGTGTCGCAAGCCCGTCGTGCGAACGATGCATGCCGCGCTTGGACGGTGTCTTGCGGCTCTTCTGTACGGCCATGTTGTGAAACTCCTGAAATCCGGTGACAACTCAAACCATTTCCACTCAACGCATCAACCCAGGGCATCCACCAGTGCCTCAGCGCGGCCCGCCGTTGCGCGGCTTCGCGGCTTGCTCCAGCAGCGCACGCAGATCCGCAAAGGGACGCACGCTCTGCTGTGCGGGCGCCTCCGACGTCGTGGCCCGCGCCTCGTTTGGCGCCTCGCCTGCCGGGGGGTGCGACCGCTCGGGCGCTGCCAGCGACTCGCACTGCGAGCTCTGCTCGTGTGCCGCAACGATCGGCAGGGCAAGCAGCAGCTCCTCGCCGATCAGCGCTTCGAGCTGCAGGCGGCCCTCGGGCGCCAGAAAAGTTTCCCATCCGGCCGGCGCGCGCTCCGCTTCCTGCTCCGATTCGACGATCAGCACGGGCGAGCTTGCTTGCACGGGTAGCGGCATCGCACCGAGACAACGCTGACACGTTACCGTCAACTGCGCCTGCAGCTGCACATGCGCCATCGCAAAGCCCTGCTCGCGGCCAAATGCGAGCTGCGCCTTTACCGAGCCGCCCCCGGCCGCATATTCGGCAGGAAAGTCCGGCAGCGCCGCCAGCGTCACATCCAGGTCGAAGACCGCCCGCGAGTCGGCCAGCTTTCTGACGTCTCGTAGCTTCGGGGCAGCCATGGGCGCGCGTATGATAGGTTCAGTGCACCACCAAGTCAAAAGCATACGCGCCAGCAACTGCTTGATTGAGTTTCCTATTTTGTCGACCAGGGCGCGCGCGCAGCGTGCGCGTGCGCTCAGGCACCGTGCCCCCCCGCCGTGCTGATTCTCGCTTCCACCTCGACCTATCGACGCGCTTTACTTGAGCGCCTCGGGATCGAGTTCACCGCCATCGCCCCCGGGGTGGATGAAGCGCCCACCCCGCGGTGGACCCCGCTGGAGCGGGCGCAGGGCTTGGCGCTGGCCAAGGCGAGCGCCGTGGCCGCCTCGCACCCCGACGCCACCATCATCGGCTCCGACCAGCTGGCGGTCTGCAAGGGGGAATTGCTGGAGAAACCCGGCAACACCGAGCGCTGTCGCGAGCAGCTGCGCTGGGCCTCCGCCTCCGCTGCCACCTACTACACGGCCGTTGCGGTCCTGCAGCCGGCCAGCGGGCAGACCCTGCAGTTCGTGGATACCACGACGGTGTACTTTCGGGCCCTCAATGACGCCGAGATCGACCGCTACATCGCGGCGGACAAGCCGCTGGACTGCGCCGGTGGCTTTCGCTGTGAGGGCCTGGGCATCAGCCTGTTCGCCCGCATCGCCACCGAAGATCCCACCGCCCTGATCGGCCTGCCGCTCATCGCCCTGGCCCGCGCGCTGCGGCAGTGCGGGTATCCAGCCCCCTGAGGCGCAACTGTGGGTCGACGAGTCGATCCAGGATTTGCCTGAGCTCAGGCGGCAGCGGGGCGTTGAAGCGCTGCTCCATCCCGCTTTCCGGCCAGGTAAAGCCACAGCTGTGCGCATGCAGAAACATGCGTCGCAGCCCCAATTCGCGCAACTGCGCATTGACGGCGGCATCGCCATATTTCTCATCCCCGATCACCGGGTGCCCGGCGTGTGCCGCGTGCACGCGAATCTGATGCGTGCGCCCCGTATGCAGAATCGCCTCGATGAGTGAGGCACGCTCACCATAGCGCTCGAGCAGCCGAAACTCCGTGAGCGATTGCTTGCCGCCGCGCGCATCCACGCGCACCGTGCGCTCGCCCCCGACACGCAGATCGGTGCGCAGCGGCGCATCGATGCTCTGCCGTGCCTGCCGCCACCTGCCCGCTACCAGCGCCAGATAGCTCTTGCTGACAGCGCCCTCACGCAGCAATGCGTGCAGGGTCCGCAGCGCCGAGCGGCGCCGCGCGACCATCAACAACCCGCTGGTGTCGCGGTCCAGCCGGTGCGCCAACTCCAGCGTCTCCGTGGGACGCGAGGCGCGCAGGGCCTCGATGACCCCGAAGGAAAGGCCACTGCCGCCGTGCACGGCGATGCCCGCCGGCTTGTCGAGCACCAGCAGCCGTTCATCACTATGCAGGATGCTCGCTTCCACGCGGCGCACGAGCGCGGCCGGGACCCCACTGCCCGGCCCGGGCGCAGCGCCAGCCGCCTCCAGGCGCACCGGCGGTACGCGCACGCGATCGCCGGCGCAGAGGCGCTGCTCGGGACTGGCCCTGCGGCCGTTGATGCGCACCTCTCCGCGCCGGATCAAGCGGAACAGGCGGCTGCGCGGCACGCCCGGCAGCAGCCGACCGAGCACCTTGTCCAGCCGCTGGCCCTGCTCCTCGGCGCCGACCTCGACCTGCTGAACCGTCGAGCGCGACTCACTCAAGTGCTTGTTTCCAGTAAGTAGGACGCTATAATCGGACCGTTGCCGGTCGGGCTTACGCCGCGGCAGCAAGAGCGGCTAGCGCCGCATGTTAGTTGGTCCTCGAAATCGAGGCCATCGTGCATGAGTCGGCCGATCCGGTCCGCGCTCGGCTGTCGTAGCTCCTTCTTCCAGTTCGAGCCCACCAGCGCGCCGCCGGTCAGCGGGTTTCCAGATCTTCCGGGCATGTCGGCCAGCCGCCGACACGTCGCGAGTCGATATACGGCACACAAAGATGACACGTCAGACTCGACCATTGAATATCAGGTGCTCCGCTGCCCCAGGCGGCTTCACGCACGTGCCCCCCCAAGCGCATGTCGTGATGACCGCGGCCTCTCATCCTTATTTGGCAGAGGCAAATGAAAAGAATGTTAGTCAACGCAACCCAGCCCGAAGAGCTGCGGGTTGCACTGGTGGATGGGCAGAAGCTTTATGATCTGAGCATCGAAATCCCCTCGCGGGAACAGAAGAAGGCCAATATCTACAAGGCCCGCATCTCACGCGCCGAGCCCTCGCTCGAGGCGGCGTTCGTCGACTATGGCACCCAGCGACATGGCTTTCTGCCGCTGAAGGAAATCGCCCGTGAGAACTTCCGCGGCCAACCCCCGGCCAATGGCCGACTCAACATCCGCGAGCTGCTCGATGAGGGCCAGGAGCTGCTCGTACAGGTCGAGAAGGAAGAGCGCGGTAACAAAGGCGCAGCACTGACCACCTACATCAGTCTGGCGGGCCGCTTCCTGGTACTGATGCCGAACAATCCGCGCTCCGGTGGCGTCTCGCGACGCATCGAGGGCGAAGACCGCGACCAGATGCGCGAGATCATGGGGCAGCTCAACGTGCCCGAGGGCATGGGCGCCATCATTCGCACCGCCGGTGTCGGCCGCTCGGCCGCCGAGCTGCAGTGGGATCTGGACAACCTCAAGGCGCAGTGGGACGCAATCGCCGGCGCGGCTGAAAGCCGCTCGGCCCCTTTCCTGGTCTACCAGGAAAGCGATGCCGTGACGCGGGCGCTGCGCGACTACCTCACCGATGACATCGGGGAGATCCTGGTCGACGACGAGGCGGCCTTCCAGAAGGCCCTCGAGTACATGCAGCGCTTCATGCCGAGCGAGGCACAGCGGCGCCTGAAGCTCTATGCCGACGACATCCCGCTGTTCACGCGCTATCAGATCGAGAGCCAGATCGAATCGGCCTATGCACACAAGGTGCAGCTGCCGGCCGGTGGCAGCCTGGTGATCGACTACACCGAGGCGCTGGTGTCGATCGACATCAACTCGGCGCGCGCCACGCGCGGCGCGGATATCGAGGCCACGGCGCTCAATACCAACCTGGAGGCCTCCGACGAGATCGCCCGTCAGCTGCGGCTGCGCGATATCGGCGGGCTCATCGTCATCGACTTCATCGACATGGAGTCACAGAAGAACCAGCGCGAGGTCGAAGACCGGCTGCGCGACGCCATGAAGATGGATCGCGCCCGCATCCAGATCGGTCGCCTGTCGCGCTTTGGACTGCTCGAGATGTCGCGCCAGCGCCTGCGCCCGAGCCTCGGGGAGTCCAGTCACCTCGTGTGCCCGCGCTGCAACGGCATTGGCAGCATTCGCAGTGTCGAATCCCTGGCGCTGTCGATCCTGCGGCTGCTCGGGGAGGACGCCCGCAAGGAGCGCACTTCACGGCTGGTCGTGCAGGTGCCGGTGGACGTGGCGACCTACCTCATCAATGAAAAGCGCGACGCGCTGCGGGCTCTGGAGGACAAGAGCCATGTGCAGTTCGTCATCGTGCCCCACCCGCACATCCAGACACCTGAGTTCTCCATCCGCCGCCTGCGCGAGGACGAGGCGCAGCTGCCCGAGAACGCGCAGCTCAGCTATCAGATCCCGGTAGCCCCCGCGGCCGCCGATCCCACCGAGCGCGACAAGCGTCCACCGGCCGAGCAGCCGGCCGTCGCTGCGCTGCTGCCGAAGACGGCCGCGCCGAACGTGGCCGCCGTCAGTGGCGGCCCCACAGCCGAAGAGGCGCAGAGCGGCGGCTTCTGGGAGCGCGTGAAGCGCTGGTTTGGCAACGAGGGCGCACCGGCAGCCGCGCCGAGCGCTGCCGGCGAGACGGATGCGGCGAGCGCCGCCGCCACCGCACCGTCAGCGGCACGCAGCACGGGCCACGGCGGTACCCGCCGCGAGGGCGGGCGCGGGCGGGATCGACGTCCCGAACGACGCGACGAGCATCGTCGCGAGCGCAGCCGCGATGGCAATCGGGAGCGAGGCGAAGGTCGCCGCGAGGGTCGTCGTGACGGCTGGCGCGAGGCATCGCACCGCGAAGGGCAGGGACATCGCGACGGGCAGGCACACCGTGAAGGCCAGGCACACCGTGAAGGCCAGGCACACCGCGACGGGCAGGGACATCGCGATGCGCAAGGACACCGCGACGGGCAAGGGCACCGCGACGGACATGCTCACCGGGAGGGGCAGGCAGCGCACGACGAGCAGGCATACCGCGAGGAGGCGCGCCGCAGCGAGACCGGCGAGAGCGCCGACGCCGAGCGCCAGGCTGCCGAGCCGGGCACTACCGAGCGCACCGGCGAAACGGCAGGCGCAGCGCTGGAGCGCCCACGCGGTGAGCGCCGCTCACGCCGCGGCGGTCGCCGCCGCCGGCGAGGTGGTCGGGAAGGTGCCGGCGCAGGATTCGAGAGCGTCGCGGACGGTCCCGAGGGACAGGAGGGAGCCCAGGGATCCCAGGAGTCCCATCACGAGCCCTCCCACGCGCACCAGCCTGAGCCTGATCACGTGCATCAACAAGGCTACGAGCATGCGCACGCCGATACGCAGGCGCACGAGCATGCTCATCATGCTCATGCCCAGGGGGGCGAGGACCACGGCGCTGAAAGCACCAGCCACGGCGCCGCAGCAGCGCAGGAGATGCCGGCGCGTCAGGTCGCCAATGCGCCGTCCGAGGGCGCAGGTGGCGGCGAGGCGGCTGCCCAGGCACGACCGCACATCGTTTGGTCATCAGCGCCGCAGGACGGCGGCAATGACGCCGGCCGGCGCGACGAGCACTGAACGGTAGGCGAGCGGATCAGACCCGGAAGCGCTCGCTCGCCAGCAGCGCCTCCACCCGACCAACATCCCCGGCGGCGTTTACATCGCCGCCGGGGATGGCCACCGCCTCGACGACGCGAATATGCATGCCATGCTCCAAGGCGCGCAGCTGCTCGAGCCTTTCGAGGCGCTCGAGCGGCGTCGGTGACAGCGCCGCCCATTGCAACAACGCACCCACGCGGTACGCATAGATGCCCAGGTGCCGCCGCGCGACGGAACCAGCATCGGCCCCGGCGCCGTCGCGGTCACACGGAATCGGCGCCCGGCTGAAGTACAGCGCCCGCTGGCGCAGGTCGCTCACGACCTTGACCACATTGGGGTCCTGCAGCTCTTCGGGCGAGCCGATCGGCACCGCGAGCGTGGCCAGCTGCGCCTCGGGGCTGGCGAGGAGCGTCGCGGCAACCTGATCGATCAGCGCTTCGGGCAGCAGTGGCTCATCGCCCTGAACATTCACGACGATCTCGTCCGCGCCCCACCCCTCCAGGCGCGCTACCTCGGCGATGCGATCGGTGCCCGACGGGTGCGTGGCGGCGGTCATGAGCGCCCGCGCTCCGAAGCGATGGGCCGCCTCGAGGATGCGTGCGTCGTCGGTGGCGATGATCACCTGTCGCGCGCTCGAGCGGCAGGCGCGCCGATACACCCACTCGATCATCGGGCGGCCGGCCAACATCAGCAGCGGCTTGCCGGGCAGACGCGTTGAGCCATAGCGTGCCGGCACGACCACACGAAATTCCGTGCTGCTACTCGGCGAACTCGGCGTGCTCTCCGTGGCCATCGGCCCGGCAACCGGCTAACGCTCGAGCAGCGGATCGTCGCTCGCGAGCACGCGGGCCTCATCCTCGAGCATGATGGGAATCCCGTCACGGATCGGATAGGCCAGCCGATCGGTGCGGCAGATCAGTAGCGCTTCCTTGCGCTCATATCGCAGCGGCCCCTTGCACACCGGGCACGCCAGGATGTCGAGCAGTCTTGCATCCACACACTTCTCCGCTGGAAGGAATTGGCTTCTAGGACCTAAGCTTGCGTCAGCGACGCTACACGCCGCACAGCCGCCTGCAGCAGCTCGCGCAGCGCTCCGGCCTCGGCCGGCGGGAAACTCGCGCTCACCGGCAGATACCAGGCATCGTGCAAGCCGAGCGGCCGGCATTTTACTGCATCTTTTTCGGTCATCAGCAGTGGCACACCGTCAGCGAACGACAGCTCCTCGCGCCGGTAGGCGTGGTGATCGGGAAACGCATGCTCTGTCGGCGTGAGGCCCGCCGCACGCAGCTGCCGAAAGAAGCGCGCCGGATCCCCGATGCCGGCCACCGCGTGCACGGCACGGCCCCGCAGACTTGCGAGCTCGAGCTGCCGCCCGCTCGCGTCCAGCGCGAACAGCCGCTCGCCCACCAGCCGCATGTGAAATCGTGGCACCGCTTTGGTCGCGGGTAGCGGCGCGGCATGCGCCGGCTCGCCGTTCAGAATCAATGCCTGCACTTCGGCAAGCCGCGCCGCGGATTCGCGCAACGGCCCCGCCGGCAGCAGTCGACCGTTGCCCAAACCACGGGCCGCATCGATGACCACCAGCTCCAGATCGCGCGCCAGACGCAGGTGCTGCAGGCCATCGTCGGCGACGATGACATCGATCGGGGCGCGTGCCAGCTGGCGCGCGGCGGCGACTCGGTCGCGCCCCACGACCACGGGCAGGCCGGTGCGCTGCGCAAGCAGCACTGCCTCATCGCCGAGCAGACGCGGATCGGAGCGGGCATCGACCAGATGCACACCGCCGCGCTGCGCGAGGCTGCCGCCGTAGCCGCGCAGAATGATGCCGGGCGAGAGGCCGAGCGCACGCAGCTGCTCGCAGGTCCAGATCACCAGCGGCGTCTTGCCGCTGCCACCGACGGTGAGATTTCCGACCACGATGAGCGGGCAACCGCCACCGCGCTGGGACAGAAGCTGCCGGCGATAAGCCCCGGCTCGCAGGCGCATCGCGCCACCATACAGGGCCGACAGCGTACGCAGCGACCACGGCGCTCGCGCCTGGCCGTACCAGATGTTCTGCAGCCATCGCTGCGCTGCCTCGCGCGCTGGCACACCACTCCTTAAAGCGCGACGTCAGGCGCTGAACTGCATTCGATACAGCTCCGCGTACGGACCGCCGCTGGCGAGCAGCTCCGCATGCGTGCCGATCTGTTCGATCAATCCGTCGCGCATGACGAGGATGCGATCGGCACGCTCCACGGTCGAGAGCCGATGGGCGATTATGAAGGTCGTGCGATTGCGCACCAGACGATCGAGCGCGGCCTGGATGTGACGCTCGGCCGCACTGTCGAGCGCCGAGGTGGCCTCATCCAGGATCAGAATCGGCGTATCGCGCAGCAAGGCGCGTGCGATGGCGATGCGCTGGCGCTGACCGCCGGAGAGCAGCAGCCCGCGATCGCCGACCACCGTGTCCAGGCCCTGCGGCAGCTGTTCGATGAACTCCTGGACGTAAGCGGCGCGCACCGCGGCGTCCATCCGGGCGTGACTGACGTCGGTCAGACCGAACAGAATGTTGTTGCGGATGGTTTCGTTGAAGAGCACCACGTCCTGGCTGACAAAGCTCATCTGACGGCGCAGGTCCGCAACGCGATATTCGCGGATATCCACGCCGTCCAGCAGAATGCTGCCCGCCGTCGGGTCATAGAAGCGCGGCAACAGCGAGACCAGCGTGGACTTGCCGCTGCCCGAGCGCCCGACTATTGCGACGCTCGAGCCGGCCGCAATCGCGAGCGAGATATGGCGCAGCACCGGCCCCTTCTCGCGCACGTACTCGAAGCTCAGATCGCGAAATTCCACCTCGCCGCGCGCGCGCTGCAGCGGCCGGCTGCCGCCCTGCGGCTCTGCCGGTGAATCCATGACGCGAAAGAGACTGGAGCCCGCGGCTATGCCCTGCTGCATCGGGGCGGCTACGCTCAGCAGCCGCCGCAGCGGTTGCGTGACCTGAATCAGGGCGAGTAGGAAAGTCACGAACAGCGGAATCGGTAGCGTGTTATGCACGATCTCCCGCGTGGCGACCAGCAGCACCAACGCCAGGCCCAACGCCTGCACCATCTGCACGGTCGGGCCGCTGCTGGCCTGCGCCGAGAGCAGCCGCACATTGGAGCGGCGGTTCTGCTCGTTGGCTTCGTCGAACAGCTGCTCGATATGGCCCTGCGCGTTGAACACCTTGACCACACGGTGCGCGTCCAGCGCCTCCTTGGCCACGCGCGTCACGTCGCCGACGGAATCCTGGATGCGCGTGCCATGGCGGCGGAAGCGTTTATTGAGATCACCGATTATCCAGGCGATACCCGGTGCAACGACGATTGCGCAGGCCGCCAGGCGCCAGTTGAGATAGAACACGACGCCGATATTGAACATGATGGTCAGCGTGTCGCGCAGGATGGTCACCAGAGAAGTGGTCGCCGCCGAGGCCACCAGTTCGGTGTTATAGGTCAGGCGCGAGAGCATATTTCCCGAGGAATCCCGGTCGTACTGCGCCGTGGGCAGCGCCAGGTAATGCGCGAACATATCCCTGCGCACGTTCTTGATCACGTAACGACCAGCGCGCGATGGAAAGTATTGCGACAGGTAATCTCCCGCCCCACGCACCAAAAAGATGCCCAAGGCGGCCAGCGGCAGCCACTCGAACAGAACTGGATGATTCCGCAGCGACTGAAAAGACTGGGCGTCCTGCAGAAAGGTCTTGACGAACCAGAGGGTCAGCAGGTCGGCCGACGCAAACATGCCCGTACCAATCAGACCGATGAGATAGAGGCGCCAGTAGGGCTTTGCGTAGCGAAACAAGCGCGCGTAGACGCTGCGCGCCTCGCGCATGTCGATCCGGCTGCTGTTCGCCTCGCGCGCGATGGCGCTGACGGCGACGGTGCTCACGGGGACCCGGCCCCGCCCCCGCCCGTGCCGCCCTGTGTCGGGCGGACCGTGGCGAGATTCATCTGCGTGAAGCCCAGACGCCCGAGCACGTCCATGGCCGTAACGACAGCCTGATGGGTCGCGCGCCCGTCGGCGCGGATGGTCACGGGGGCGGCGCGCGAGGACGTCCCGGCGGTCTTCAAAATGGCGTCGCGCAGCGTGTCGGGGCTGGTATTGATGAGCTCGCGGCCGTTGACCAGGTAAGTACCGGTCGCCGACACCGTGACTACCAGCGGCTCGGCGCTGCGCTGTTCGGTCGGCACCGAGGCTGCCTGGGGCAGGCGGATGCGCAGCCTGCCTTCAGCGGAAAAATTCGACGACAGCATGAAGAACACCACCAGCAGCAACACCACGTCGATCAACGAGGTGACGTTGATCTCCGGTTCTTCCGTGCGCCGGGCGCGAAACTTCATATGGGCCTGACCGCGGCCTCAGCCGACGGCCGCGCGCATGCCCTCGCGCATGTCGTGCTCGCGGCCGTGCAGATGGGACTGTCCATCACGGCGGGACGCTGCCTCCATGGCATCGGCCAGCCGCAGCGCGTTTTTCTCCATCTCCACCACGACCCGGTCCACTCGACCACGCAGATAGCGGTAGGCGATCAGCGAAGGGATGGCCACGCACAGGCCCGCCGCCGTGGCCACCAGCGCCTCGGCAATGCCACCGGAGAGCATGCGCGGATCGCCCCCTCCGCCGGCATTGATGGCGTTGAAGGCCTTGATGATGCCGACGACCGTGCCGAGCAGTCCCAGCAGCGGCGATACGCCGGCGATGGTGCCGAGCGTATTGAGAAAGCGTTCGAGATCGTGGACCACGTGGCGCCCGGTATCCTCGAGGCGCTCCATGAGCACCTCGCGCGGTCGGTGCCGATTGGCGAGGCCGGCCGCCAGCAGTTTGCCGAGCGGGGAATTCTGCTCGAGCGCCTGCACCACCTTGTCATTGACCTGGTCGGCCTCGACCAGCTTCCAGACCTTCTGCGTGAGATCCGCCGGCAGCACGCGTCGGTCCTGCAGCGTCCAGAGCCGCTCCAGGATGATGGCCGCGGCCACGATAGAGCACAGAATGATCGGCCACATCAATGGGCCGCCGGCCTGAACGATTTCCCACATCGGTCCGAACGACTCCTGCTGTATCGCCGCAGCGATACGCCCACATCGGGGTTATTCCTGTTGGCGCCGGATCATACCTAAAGAAGCCGCGCGGCATCTGAGGCATTTGCTCGCTTTCGCTTAAGTTGTCCTTAGACAGGCCCTGCGCCGGGAGGGTTCCGCTGCGCCGGAGGCGTCGTCGGAACGCGACGGGCTCGATAGGGTTACCTGCAACAAGCTGCTAAAGTGCCGAGCCGATGCCCCGCAGGCTGGTCAAGAAGCTTTCGCAATTCATCCATGCACGCCGTCACCGCTGGTACCTGAGTATCTTCGGGGAGCGGCTCACGGACTCGCACCTATGGTCCTTGAATCGCCATTCGATCACCGCCGCCTTCGGCGTCGGGATCGGGGTGAGCTTCATACCGCTGCCGGTGCATCTGCTCCTGGTGGTGGCGGCAGCCATTTGGTGGCGTCTGAACGTCGCCGTGGCCATCGCCGGCTCCTACTTCGTTAACCCCTTTACGATGGTGCCGGTCTACTACGCGGCCTATCGGGTCGGCACCCTGGTGCTACGCGATCGCCCGCACCAGCATTTCGTCTTCCACCTGTCCTGGAACTGGCTCGAGCACGGCCTGGGGCCCACCTGGAGGCCCTTTCTGCTCGGCTGCCTGATTTGCGCCGTGGCCTGCGGGCTGGCCGGCCGCTTCATCCTGGAGTTCATCTGGCGGGAGGCCACCATGCGCCGCTACCGCGCGCGCCGCGAGCGCCAGCGTGACTCGCAGGCCACCTCCTCCCCCTGAGCGCGCCGGGCGCCGCATCTAGCCCCCCATAGCCACCAACCGCCCGCCGCGCAGTTCGAGCACACGGTCCATGCGCGCTGCCAGCCGTGGGTCGTGGGTGACGACGACCAGGCTGGTGCCCAGTTCGCGATTGAGCTCGAGCATCAGCTCGAAGACCTGCTCGGCATTGCGACCGTCGAGATTGCCGGTGGGCTCATCGGCCAGCACCAGGTGCGGTGAGACCACCAACGCCCGCGCCACGGCCGTGCGTTGCCGCTCCCCCCCCGAGAGCTCGTGCGGCCGATGCTGCAGCCGATCGGCCAATCCCACCCGTGTCAGCATGGCGGCAGCCCGCTCGGCTGCTCGCGCGCGCGGCTCTCGTCGCACCAGCAGCGGCATGGCGACGTTTTCCAGCGCCGAGAATTCCGGCAGCAGATGATGGAACTGAAACACGAAGCCGATCGTGCGATTGCGCAGGGCACCTCGCTCACGCTCGGCGAGCGCATGGATGTTCTGCCCGCCAATGCGCACTTCGCCGGCATCAGGCCGGTCCAGACCGCCGAGAATCTGCAGCAGCGTGGTCTTGCCCGAGCCGGAGGCGCCGATGATCGCCAGTCGCTCCCCACGCGCCACCTGCAATTGCACACCGCTGAGCACCTCGAGCCGCGCGCTGCCCTCGCGAAAACTGCGGCAGACGCTCTCGGCCACGAGCACAGGCGCACTCTGGCTGGATGCATCAGTCATGACGCGCAACCCTTCAGTCATGGCACTTCAGTCATGGCGCAGAGCCTTGGCGGGATCGGTACCCGAGGCGCGCCAGGCCGGATAGAGCGTGGCCAGCGCGCACAGCAGGAAGGCGGTGCCACAGATGCGCAGCACGTCCCCGGACTCCGCATAGGCGGGCAGATCGCTCATCAGGTACACCTTGGCATCGAGAAACCGTGTGCCGAGCACATGCTCGAGGCCATGCACCAGCGACTCCAGATTCGCCGACAGCAGCAGCCCAAGCCCCGCCCCGAGCAGAGTACCGGCGAGGCCGATGACCGCGCCCTGGATCGAAAAGACGGCCAGCACGCTGCTCGGGGCCGCGCCGAGCGTGCGCACGATGGCGATATCGGAGCGCTTATCCTTCACAACCATCACCAGCGCCGAGACGATGTTGAAGGCCGCCACCGCCACGACCAGCAGCAGGATCATGAACAGGATCGACTTGGTGGTCTGGATGGAGCTGAAGAAATTGGCATGCGATCGCGTCCAGTCGCTGACGTCGAAACCGCCGCCCAGACTGATGGCCAGCTGATACACCAGATGCGGCGCCTGCAGAGGATCGGCCAGCGCCAGGCGCACGCCGGTGACCGTCTGTCCCATCTGATAGAGCCGCGCGGCATCGGACAGATTGATCATTGCCAGGGCCGAGTCGTACTCGTATACCCCCGAGCGGAACACGCCGCTGATCACGAAACGACGCATGCGTGGCTGCAATCCCGCCGGCGTGGCATCCGCAATGGGCGCGACCAGCACCACTGAATCGCCCACATGCGCATCGAGCTGCGCGGCCAGTGCATCGCCGAGCACGATGCGATAGCTGCCGGCCGCCAGCTCATCGATGCTGCCACCCTGGATGCGATCGGCGATGCCCACGGCGCGCCGCTCCTCGGCCGGCAGCACGCCGCGGATGGCGCTGCCTGCGCTGTGCTGGCCATGCAGCAACAGTGCCTGCGTCTCGATGTAGGGCGCCGCGGCCCTCACTCCGGGCATGCGCAGCGCCTGCGCCTGCACGCGCTGCCAATCGCCCATGCGGCCGTTGATCGCTTCGATCTGCGCATGCGCAATGACGCTCAAGATGCGCGTCTGCAACTCGCGCGCAAAGCCGTTCATCACCGACAGCACCACGATGAGCACCGCCACGCCGATGGCCAGTCCGAGCATGGACACCACGGAAATGAAGGAGAGAAAACCGCGCGCGCCGGCGCCGCGCACGTAGCGCATGCCGATGAGCCATTCGAACGGCGCGCTCATGGCGCGAACGGGGCCCTCATGACGCGCGCTGGCTCACTCATAGCGCAGCGCATCCGCCGGCGGCGTGGCTGCCGCGCGCAGCGCAGGATAGATCGTCGAGGCCAGAGTGAGCAGCAGTGCGGCCACCGCGATCCAGCCCACCTCCGGCCAGTGCACGTCCGAGGGGATCGCCGTGTCGTAGTAGACCTGCGCGCTGAAGATCTGGAAATGAAACAGCCGCTCCAGAAAGGGCACGATACTGCTGACATTCAGCGCCAGCAGCACGCCGAGCAATGCTCCACAGAGCACGCCGAACCAGCCGATCGCCAGTCCCTGTGTCACGAAGGTCTGCAGGATCGCGCGCGGCGGGGCACCGAGCGTGCGCAGGATCGCAATGTCGGTGCGCTTGTCATTGACCACCATGACCAGCATCGCCACGATGCTGAAGGCCGCCACCGCCACGACCAGCATCAGGATCAGCGCCATCATGGTCTTCTCGATGCGGATGGCGCGAAAGTAGTCGGCGTTGTCCTGCGTCCAGTCGTGTACGCGATAGCCCGCGCCGACGGCCGCGCGCACGGCGGGCATGTACTGCACCGTGCGCAGCACATCGTCAAAGCGCAGGCGCAGCCCACTGTCACCCTGCGCGAGCGGTGCGAAGGCACGCACGTCCGCGAGACTGGCGAGCAGCGCATTGTCGTCGTCCTCGATGCCGGCCTCGAAAACCCCGGCCACCTGGAAGCGCCGCAGATCCTGGCGCGGCACCCCGTCCGGCCCGCTCATCGCCACGAGCAGCGTGAGAGCATCACCGCGATGCAGGCCGAGCTGATCGGCGATGTTCTGGCCGATGATCAGCGCATTGCTGCCGGGCACGAGTGCCTCGAGGCTGCCCTGCACGAGCAATGGGCGCACATCGGCGATGTGCCGCTCGAGCGCCGGATCGATGCCCCGCAGCAGCACCGGCACCATGTCGGGCAGATGCACGGCCAATGCCGTGAGCTCGATGTACGGCGCAACGCCCACCACGCCCGGCAGGCGTTGCAGCCGCGCGGCCAGCGCACGATCGGCGTCCAGGGGCGCAGTACCCGGATCGACCACACGCGCGTCGGCGTTGAAGGTCAGCAACCGCTCGCGCAGCTCCCCTGCGAACCCGTTCATCACCGAGAGCACCACGATCAGCGCCGCGACGCCCAGGGCGAGGCCGGCCAGCGAGACCCAACTGATCAGAGAGATGAAGAATTTGTGTTGGCGCGAGCGCACATAGCGCAGGCCGATGAACAGAGGCAGCGGCTGGAACATGGACTTTCGATTAAAGCATGGCGGAGCGGAACTGCGTCACAGATTCGTGCGCCGCTGGAGAGCCCTGCACCCTCGCGTGGGTTATTTTGTCCGCACCGCCCTCTTTTGGATGCAGGTGGTCTCATGTTCAAAGCCTACCGACCCTGGGTCGCGACAGCCGCAGCCGCTGCGCTGCTGGCGAGCTTTACCGCCCCGCCGGCATCTGCCGAGACCATCGTCGTCGGCGATCAGGTCACCGTGCGTCAGACCGACGTGCCGCATCCCAAGCGCGGCATGTCCATGGCGCAGGTCGAGAAGCATTTCGGCGAGCCGCGCGAGCGGCATCCCACGGTCGGCACCCCGCCGATCACGCGGTGGGACTACGACAAATTCGCCGTGTTCTTCGAGAAGAACCTGGTAATCGACGCGGTCGTGCCGGGCGCGACGAGTCCCATTCCGGTGACGGTGCCGGCCGCCACGCCGGCCACCGAGCAGGCCGCTGCACAGCCTGCCGCAGCTGCCCCGGCCAACGCATCCGCCCCAGCCGCCGCGGTCAGCGCGGATGCGCACAAGGCCGGCAGCGCGCCCAAGAGCGATGCGCCGCTCTCGGACGTTTCTCTGCATCACTGAGCGCCGGCACACGCGCTGGCGGCCTGCAGGCCGCCGCGCCGGCCTAACCCACCAACCTGGCCAGCCCCAGGCTGCCTGAGCGCTGCGGCGAAGGCTGACAGCGGCCTTAGGTTATAGTGCGCGACCCTTGCTTGATCGATCCCGCGCGTGAGCACGCCGTGGGGTCTTTGCGTGCTCGTGAGTCCCATGAAGCGACTTCTCAATCCGCCGCTGCCGGCTCCGGGCGCGGCACACTGGCAATGGCGCGGCCTGTCGGGCAGCGCGCGTGCGCTCTCGCTCGCCGAGGCGGCGAGTCAGGACGTGCGCCCCTGGGTCTTCATTGCCGCCGACGTGCGCGAGCTCGAGCGCCTGCAGGCGCAGCTGCGCTTCTTCACGGGCGAGGCGCTACCGGTGCTGACGCTGCCGGACTGGGAGGTGCTGCCCTACGATGTGTTCTCCCCGCATCCCGACATCGTCTCGGAGCGGCTGCGGACTCTCTCGCGCCTGGCCAGCTTCGCTCACGGACTGCTGCTGCTGAGCGCCGACAATCTGCTCTCGCGCCTGCCGCCGGCCAGCTACGTGCACGCACGCAGCTTTCATCTGCAGCAGGGGCAGCAACTGGCGATCGAGCCGCTGCGCGAGCGGCTGGTGCAATCCGGCTACATCGCCGTCAGCCAGGTCACCGGGCCGGGCGAATTCGCGCTGCGCGGCTCGCTGTTCGACGTGTTCCCCATGGGGGTCGAGCAGCCGGTGCGCGTCGACCTGCTGGACGATCGCATCGACTCGATCCGTCGCTTCGATCCGGACTCGCAGCGCTCGCTCGAGCCCCTGCAGTCCCTCGAGCTGCTGCCGGCGCGCGAGCTGCCGCTGGATGCGGCCGCCGTCCGCGAGTTCCGTCGCCGCTACCGTGAGCGCTTCGAAGGCGATGTCACGCGCATGCCCATCTATCGCGGTGTCAGCGAGGGACTGGCGCCTCCCGGCATCGAGTTCTATCTGCCGCTGTTCTTCGAGAACACCTCCCACATCGGCGACTATCTGCCGCCTCAGGCGGTGATCGCGACGGATCTGGATCTGCCCGAGGCGCTCGGCCGTACCTGGCAGAACATCCTCGAGCGCTACGAGGAACGGCGGCACGACATCGAGCGGCCGCTGCTGGCCCCCGCCGAAGCCTTCGTCGATCCGAGCGCGGCACTCGGCGCAATCGCCGCCTACCCGCAGGTGGAAATGGAGCGCTTCGGCGCCCCCGGGCCGCACACCACGCCCACGGCGCACGACTTTCATAGCGCGCCGGCGCCGGAGTTTCGCCTCGACGCGCGCGCCGCCGAGCCGCTGGCCCCGCTGACGCTCTTCCTGCAGGGCTACGCAGGCCGCGTGCTGATCGCCGCCGATTCCCCGGGACGTCGCGAGGTCATCGTGGAGATGCTGGCAGCGCACGGACGCTCCCCGCGCGCTCTGGCTGGCTGGCAGGCGTTTGCCGCCGGCGATGCGCGACTCGCGATCTGCGTGGCCGAGGATGTCGCCGGCCTCGCGCTGGTCGAACCGCCGCTGCTGCTGCTCGGTGAGACGCAGCTGTTTGGCACGCGCGCGCGCCAGGAGCGGCGGCGGCGGCGCAGTGCGGTGTCCGACCCGGCCGCGATTCTGCGCGACCTGACGAGCCTCGAGCCTGGCGCGCCGGTGGTGCACGAAACCTATGGCGTGGGCCGCTACGTCGGACTGCAGATCATGGAAATCGGCGGCCAGCCCGCCGAGTTCGTCGCGCTCGAGTACCGCGACGGCGATCGCATCTACGTACCGGTCCATGCCCTGCATCTCATCAATCGCTACACGGGCGGCGCACCGGAGAGCGCGCCGCTGCACAAGCTCGGCACCGATCAGTGGGAACGTGCCCGACGGCGCGCCGCCGAGGCGGTGCGCGACGTGGCCGCCGAGCTGCTCGATCTGCACGCGCGCCGCGCCGCGCATCAGGCTCAGCCGCTCGCAGTGCGCGAGCTGGAGTACCAGAGCTTCGCCAACGGCTTTCCCTTCGAAGAGACAGCCGATCAGGCCGAGGCCATCCGTCAGGTGCTGCAGGATCTGTCGGCCACGACGCCGATGGACCGCGTGGTGTGCGGGGACGTGGGCTTCGGCAAGACCGAGGTCGCGATGCGCGCCGCCTTCGTGGCCGTACAGGCCGGCAAGCAGGTGGCGCTGCTCGTACCCACGACGCTGCTGGCGCAGCAGCATCTGCAAAGCTTTCGTGACCGCTTCGCAGAATGGCCGGTGCGCATCGAGGCGCTGTCGCGCTTTCGCACCGGCCCCGAGACGCACGCGGTGCTCGATGGGCTCGAGAACGGCGGCGTGGACATCGTGATTGCGACCCACCGGCTGTTGCATGCGCAGGCGCGCTTCAAGAATCTCGGCCTCGTGATCGTCGATGAGGAGCATCGCTTCGGGGTACGCGACAAGGAGCGGCTGAAGGCGCTGCGCGCCGAAGTACACGTGCTGACCATGACCGCCACGCCCATTCCGCGCACGCTCAACATGGCCCTCGGCGGGCTGCGCGAGCTCTCACTCATCGCAACGCCCCCATCCGCGCGCCTGGCGATCAAGACCTTCATCACCGAGTGGCATGGTCCGACGCTTCGCGAGGCGGTGCTGCGCGAGCTGCGCCGCGGCGGGCAGGTGTACTTCGTGCACAACGAGATCTCGAGCATCGAGAAGATCGCCGCCGAGCTCACCGCGCTGCTGCCCGAGGCGAACCTGCGCATCGGTCATGGCCAGATGCGCGAGCGCGAGCTCGAGCGGCTCATGGTCGACTTCTATCACCGCCGCTTCGATCTGCTGCTCTGTACGACCATCATCGAGAGCGGCATCGACGTGCCCACGGCCAACACCATTCTGATCAATCGCGCCGATCGCTTCGGGCTGGCGCAGCTGCACCAGCTGCGCGGTCGCGTCGGCCGCTCGCATCACCGCGCCTACGCGTATCTGATCGTGCCCTCGCGTCGCGCGCTGATCGGTGATGCCGCAAAGCGGCTCGAGGCCATCGCCTCGCTGGAGGATCTGGGCGCCGGCTTTACGCTGGCCACGCATGACCTGGAGATCCGCGGGGCCGGCGAGTTTCTCGGCGAGCGTCAAAGCGGTGAGCTGTCGGAAGTCGGCCTGACGATGTACCTGGACATGCTCGAGCAGGCGGTGCGCACGCTGCGCTCCGGGCGCCATCCCGGCGTCGAGCGACCGCTGGCGGCGGTTTCCGAGATCGAGCTGCAGGTACCCGCACTGCTGCCGGAAGGCTACGTCGCCGACGTGCATCTGCGTCTGGCGCTCTACCAGCGCATCGCCGGGGCCGATGCCGCGACGCTGCGCGACATGACTGGCGAGCTCATCGACCGCTTCGGGGCCCTGCCCACGCCCGCGGACAATCTGCTGCACCTGGCGCGCTTGCGCCTGGCAGCCCGCGCTCTGGGGGTGCGACGACTGGAGCTCGGGCCCACGGGCGGCAGCGTGCAATTCGAAGCCCATAACCAGGTCGACAGCGCCCGCGTCATCGAGCTGATACGCACCCAGCCGCGCGAATACCGCCTGGACGGGCCGCTCAAGCTGCGCGTGACGCGCGCCCTGGCCCGACCCGAGCAGCGCTTCGCCTACGCGACGCGACTGCTCGGACAGCTTGGCGCGCCTGAGCTCAATGCCTGAGCACTCCTGCCTGCTAGGATAAGGGGCATGCTTCGCCCTTTTGTCCACCGCACGCCGCGACGCCTGCTGGCCTCAGCCCTGCTCGGCGCGCTGCTGCTTGCCCTGGGGCTGCCAAGGGCACTGCCGGCCGAGCCTGGCACCGCTGCCACCCCCAGCGCCGCTGGCACCGCCAGGGCGGCTGCCACTGTCGCTACGGCCGCCGCTGCCCCGGCTGCCCCCCTCTACCAGGTCGAGATGGTGGTGTTTCGCGCCACCTACGTCGGCACCGAGGAGAATTGGAGCAGCGTGCCCACCAGCCGTGGCTTCGGCACCCCGCTGGGCGCTGCAGCACAGGCAGCGCAGATGGTGCGCACGCTGGCTCCGAGCGATTACCGCCTCGACGGGGTCGTACGCGGGCTCTCGCGCGGGGGCTCCTGGCGACCCATCGCGCATGTCGCCTGGGTACAAACCGCCCCCCCCTGGGGCTCAGACACCGGCATCCCGCTCTCGCAGCTGGGCGTCAATGCGCCGGGCTTGACCGGCACGGTGTACCTGGAGCGTGCCCGCCTGTACCTGCACCTGGGCTTCGACGTGACGCTCGATGCAGGGGCACCGTACCGCATCGATGAGATGCGCAGCGTTCGGGCCAACGAGAAGCAGTACTTCGATCATCCGGCCTTCGGCATCATCGCGGCGGTCTATCCCATCAAGCGCCCGGCGCACTGAGCGCTCCTCGCGCGCTCAGTGCCCGGCGGCGGGTGGCAGCTGCAGAGAGCTGCCTCGATAACGGGTCCAGGTCTGGGATCGCCCCAATAAAGCGACGCCCAAAAAGCCCCGCACGGTCAGCCGATCCGCACCGGCGCGCAGCTGCAGGCGACAGCGGTAGGTGTGGCCGGTGTCCGGATCGTAGATGGTACCGGCCGACCAGCGTCCGGCGCCGTCGTACTGCATGTCCTGCAGAATAACCTGCCCGAGCAGTCGTCGCTCGCGCAGGTTAGGGTCGGGATTGTGTGTATCGGTGCGCTGTGGATCATCGCCACCAACGATCTGCCCCTGATAAAGCCCCTCGCTGGTACGGCTGATCCGGATGATGCCGTCGCGCTTTTGCGTGAGCCAATTGCCCAGAATCTGTGTCGCCTGCGCATCGCCTGCGCTGCGCGTGACATCCGCGGCATGCACCCCATACGCGGCCATCAGGCCCAGCGCCGCGACGCTCAATACTCGCCTCATCCATTCCATGGCGTGCCCCCTCCGGCGAACTATGCGATCAAACGATCTCCCGCGTCTCGGCCACGGCGACTCTGCCCTGGCGGTCCTGCTTGGCCCGTTGCAGCGCGCGCAGCGCCGCCTGCACCAGCGACTGCGGCGCCCGCTCACCCGTGGGCTCGACGCTGGCGGCTCCCACGCTGATCGATACGAACTTCTCGCGCTGCGCGCGCGGATGGTGGATGTGCTGCTCGAGCACGCGCTGTGCGATGCCGGCGGCGAAGTCGCGCACCGTCGCCGGATCGGAATTGCGGATCATTGCCACGATACAACCGCCATCCCAACGGGCCACCACGTCCGAGCCGCGCCGAAAACTCGCGGCGATGACACCCGCGACCCGGCGGATGCACGCATCGCCGGCGGCGCGTCCGAACGTGTCGTTGTAGCCACCCAGCTCGTTGATATCCAACGCCAGGATCGAGAGCATGCGCCGCTCGCGCAGCCCGATCTGCCAATCATGCTGCAGCAATTCCTCGAAATGCGCGCGGGTGTGCAAACCGGAGAGCCGATCCTCGCGCAGCCGCGTGATGGCCAGCGGCGCACGCCGCGTCGCCGAGCGCTCACGCTCGGATACGTCGTGGCAGAACCCCACGTAGTGGCTGATGGGCGACTGAGCCTGCCCCTGGGACGCCTTGAGAGGCTGCACCAGCAGCTCGTTCCAGTACTGCGTTCCATCCTTGCGGTAGTTGCGCAGCAGGACGCGACTGCTCTCGCCGGCGGCCAGCGCCCCGCGCAGCCGCGCACGCGCCTCCTGCTCGCGGTCCCAGGATTGCAGGCGACGCAGGTCCTGCCCGGTGAGCTCCTCCAGGGCATAGCCGCTCATGCGGCAGAAGGCGCTATTGGCGTAGACCAGCGGATAGTCCGGCGGGCGCGCCTCGCAGACGACGATTCCTTCAGGCGCCGTGTCGAGCACGGATCGCAGCATCTCCAGCGACCATTGACCCATCGGACCCATGCAAACCCTGCGCCTCCTGGATGCGCCCCGCATTCTCCCCCGCCTCGCCGGCGCGAGGATGCGGCGAGGTTCTCAAATGTGGTGGGAAGGGCTAGCGTGACGCCAGCAGGTTCTCCGGCCAGTGGCGATAGGGCTTCTGGGACAGCCGGACGTTGTAGAAACGCTCCTCGTCGGTAATTTCCGTCCCGAGCCAGGCCGGACGCTCGAAGGGGGTGTCCTCCGCCGGCAGCTCCAGCTCGGCGATCACCAATCCGGCGTTCTCGGCCAGGAACTCGTCCACCTCGAAGGTGTGGCCGGCGTGCTCCACCAGATGACGCCACTTCTCGATGGCGAACCCCTCGCACAGCCGCTCGAGCATCTCCTGCGCATCAGCGCGCGGAATCTGCACCTCGTACTCATCGCGCGTCATGCCCCCGCGCATCGATTTGACCGACAGCCAACCCTCCTCGCCATCCAAGCGCACGCGCACGGAAGCGCGCGCGGTGTTGGCGAGATAGCCCTGCCGCAACCGCCGCCGGCTATGCGCCTGCGATCGCCAGGCCTCGCTCGTGACGCGAAACTTGCGCTCGATCTCCACGGCCATCTCTAAAGCACCCCTTCGTCGCTCTGCCAGGCGCGCAGGAACTCAGCATGATGCGGCTCGCCCGACTCGGCCAGCAGCCGACGCACCCGCTCGAGCTCGCCCGCCAGCGCCTCGGCGCTCGTGCGACCCCGCATGTGTTGAAAGCGCAGGTAGATCAGATAGGTATTCAGCACATCGGTTTCACAGTAGCGCCGCACCGCCACGATCTGCCCATCGAGATACGCCTGCCAGACCCGATCGCCCGAGAAGCCGAGCTTGCCCGGAAATCCCAGCAGCGCCGCCACATCCGCAAGGCTCGCGCGCGAGCGCGCCTGAAAACCGGACAGCACGTCCATCAGATCCAGGTGCCGCCAGTGGAAACGGCTCAGATAATTGTTGTAGCGAAAGCTGCCGTCCTCCTCGCCCGTCTCCCAATAGCGCGGGGCCTGCACGCCGGCCTTCAGCGCCCGATAGTGCAACACCGGCAGATCGAAGCCCCCGCCGTTCCAGGAGATGAGCTCGGGAGAATACTTCTCGATGCCCTCGAAAAAGCGCCGCAGCAGCTCGGGCTCGCTCGAATCCGGATCCCCGAGGCTCCAGAGCACCAGCTGCTCGCGCGTGCGCAGCGCACAGGCGATGGCCACGACCCGCTGCTGAAGATGCGGCAGGAACTCGTGGCCGGTCGCGGCCCGCTGGTGCGCGAACATTGCCTTTGCCACGGCGGCATCGTCGAGCCCCGCCAGGCCGTAGAGGCGCCGGCCGAGCTGCACATCCGGCACCGTCTCGATGTCGAACACCAGGCAGTTCATGAGCTCTGCGCTCGTTGCGGGCTGCTCGCGCCAGTCGGCTCAGCCGCGCTGGCCCCGCCGGCCGCGGCTGCGGCAGGTTCCGGCGCGCGCAGCAGCACCGCCACCGCCACCACCAGGCCCGCCTCGTCGGTCAGTGTCAGATGCCCCTCGCCGATACCCAGCTGCACTCGCAGCGCCTGTCCACGCGGCGACCAGGCGACTTCGGGGCGTCCCCAGGCGTTCTGGACCACGCCCACATCGCGCAGCCAGATGCCATGCGCAAAGCCCGTGCCCATCGCCTTGACGATGGCCTCTTTGCCGGCAAAGCGCATCGCCAGAAAGCGCTCCGGGCGCTGCGTGCGCTCGAACTGCACGCGCTCCTCGGGCATCAGCAGCCGTTCGACCAGGTGCGTGCCAAAACGCGCATAGGTCTCGTGGATGCGCCGCGCCTCGAGCACGTCGATACCGATGCCGAAGATCATGCGCGCCCCGCAGCCGCAGCACCCGCAGGGCTCGTGCGAGCCAGCAGCATCGCGCGCTTCATGTCGGCCACCGCGCTCGCAAGTCCCGTGAACAGTGCGCGGGCAATGATGGCGTGGCCGATGTTCAGCTCGACGATCTCTGCCAGGGCGGCGACCGGCTGGACGTTGTGATAATGCAGGCCATGACCGGCATGCACGATCAGGCCGTGCGAGGCGGCCAGGCGTGCCGCCTCGGCCAGACGTGAGAGCTCCTGCGCCTGCGCGGCACCGGTCGCATCGGCATAAATGCCGGTGTGCAGCTCCACCACCGGGGCGCCCGAGGCCGCCGCGGCGACGATCTGCTCGGGGTGCGGATCGATGAACAGCGAGACGCGCACGCCGCGCGCGGCCAGACGCGCGCAGCGCTCTGCCAACTCTGCGCCACCGGCCACGACATCCAGGCCGCCCTCGGTCGTCAGCTCGGCGCGCCGCTCAGGCACCAGGCAGCAATCGGCTGGCGCGATCTCGCAGGCGAACTGCACCATCGTGTCGGTCGCAGCCATCTCCAGATTCATGCGCGTGGTCAGCATCGACGCGAGCAGCCGCACGTCGCGCTCCTGGATGTGGCGGCGATCCTCGCGCAGATGCAGCGTGATGTTGTCGGCACCGGACTGCTCGGCCAGCAGCGCCGCCTGTAGCGGCTCCGGATAGCGCGTGTGGCGCTGCTGGCGCAGCGTCGCCACGTGATCGATGTTCACACCCAGGGCGATGTCGTGCATCACGCCCGTCGCTCCCGTCGCGACCAGGCATGCAGCGAGCGCGCCACGCTGCGACTGGCGAGCTCGCGCCCCTCCAGGCAGTGGTCGAGCGCCGCACGCATCAGCGCGCGTGCCTGGCGCTGCGCCTCGTCGGCGCTCGGTACCCTGCCGGCAGCCAGATCGTGCAGCACGTGGCCCGCGATCGCCCCGCGACTGGCGGGTTCGGCGACCACGAAGCCGTGCACGCCGGGCTGATACCGATAGTAGGTCTCGGCGCGTACTGGCTCGCCGGTATCGGCCTCGGCGGCGAGGTTGAGCCCGTAGCCCAGGTGCTGCAGCAGCTGCGTCTCGAAACGCCGCAGCGCCGCCTCGGGGGCAAGGCCCGACTGCAACTCCCCGAGGGTCGCCTCGTAGACATCGAACAGCGCCTGATGCGGATCATGGCGCGCGAGGAGCTTGAGCAGCAGCTCATTGAGATAGAAGCCGCTCATGAGCTGCGAGGCGGGCAGCCGCGGCGACGCCGCGTCGGCTCGCTCCGCGGCGCTCAGCGAGGGAGCCTCGGAGCGCCCGCTCCAGGACAGCAGCAGCGGCTGAAAGGGCTGCAGTGCCCCGAATCGCGCACGCAGGCCGCGCGCGCCGTGGGCAAACAGCGTCAGGCGGCCGTGCTCGCGCGCGTACACCTCCAGGATCAGGCTGCTGTCGCGAAACGGGCGCTGATGCAGCACGTAGGCCCGCGCCAGCTGGATGCGCTGCGCCGAGCGGGTCATGCCGCCTCCAGGGTCATTCCACCCCCAGCTGTCGCAAGGCGCGCGCATCGTCGGCCCAGTCCTCGCGCACCTTGACCCACAGCGTCAGATGAAAGCGCTCGCCGAAGGCGCGGTTGAGCTCCAGGCGCGCACGACGCCCGACGCGCCGCAGGCGCTCGCCCTGCGCACCGATGACGATGGGCTTCTGGCCGCGACGATCCACCCAGATGACCGCGGAGACCTCGCTGCGACCATCCTCCGTGGGCGTCAGGCTCTCCACCTCCACGGCGATCCCGTAGGGCAGCTCCTCGACCAGCTCGAGGCTGAGCTTCTCGCGGATGGTCTCGGCGATGCGGAAGTTCTTGCTGCGATCGGTGAGCTGATCGGCGGGAAACATCCCCTCCCCGACCGGTAGCGCCTGCACGATCAGCCGCGTGAGCTCGGGCAGATTGTCGCCCTTCTGGGCCGACACCGGCACGATCTCGGCGAAAGGGTGTCGGGCCGCCAGGGCGCCCAGATAGGGCAGCAGCCGCTCGCGCGGCCGGACCTGATCGACTTTGTTGACCACAGCGATGACCGTGCGTGCCGCCCCGGCGCTGGCCGGGTTGGCCCTGGCCGCCTCGGCGATGCGCTCAAGCGCCATGGCATCCTCGCTCGTCCACCTCAGCGCCTCCACCAGGAACAGCACTACGTCGGCGTCGCCCAGCGCCGCGGATGCCGTGCGGTTCATGGCACGGTTCAAGCCGCGCCGCGGCCCGTGGTGCAGTCCCGGCGTATCGATGAAGGCGATCTGTGCATCGGGCAGGTTTTTCAGACCGATCAGGCGATGGCGCGTGGTCTGCGGCCGCGGCGTGACGATGCTCAGCTTGTGTCCGACCAGTGTATTGAGCAGCGTGGACTTGCCGACGTTGGGGCGGCCCGCGAGCACCACGAAGCCGCTGCGAAACTCGCTCACCGATACCTCACGGGCTCACGATTCTCCGATCTGCGCCAGCACCAGCGCGGCGGCGGCCTGCTCGGCGCGCCGGCGGCTGGAGCCCGTGGCGCTCGCCGAAGCGGCCATGGGCGCAACCTCACAGGTTACGCGAAACACCTGCGCATGCAATGCGCCCTCCACGCTGTGCACGCTATAGCACGGCAGCGCGAGCCCGCGCCCCTGCAGCAGCTCCTGCAGGCGCGTCTTCGGGTCCTTCAGCGGCGACGGCGCATCCAGTTGCAGCGCCGGGGCGAGCACCCGCAGCATGACGCTGCGGGCGGCGGGCAGACCCCCATCGAGATAGATCGCGCCACACAGCGCTTCGAGCGCATCGGCGAGGATCGACTGGCGGCGCGCCCCGCCGCTCTTGATCTCCCCGGGTCCGAGCACCAGCCACTCGGACAACCCGAGCGCAGCCGCCAGCTGGGCGAGCGAGTCACCGCTGACCACGCGCGCGCGCAGGCGGCTGAGCTGCCCCTCATCGGCCCCTTCGAAACGCTCGCAGAGGTATTGCGCGCTGAGCAGCCCCAGCACGGCATCGCCGAGGAACTCCAGCCGCTCATTATTGGGTGTGCCCGCGCTGCGGTGGGTCAACGCCTGCTCGAACAGCCCACCATCGCGAGGTGTGTAGTCGAGAGTCTCGCGCAGCCACGCACACAACCGCTCGATGCGATCCATGGGACCGCAAGCTTAGGGCAGATCGACCTCTTTGTGGAATTGCACCAGCACCGAGAGGTCACCGAACAGCGGCGCGACGTCCTGATAATCGGCGATGGCGGCCCAGTGATTCCCGTCGCGATGGATGTCGATGTCCTTGGTGGTGGGAAACTCGATGGTCTCGATGTCGAAGCTCTTGTCGAGCGACGCGCGCAGGCTCTGAGCGGTGATGCTCTCGGGATCGGTCTGCTGCGAGGAGAGCCGCTCGAGCGAGCGCGCGACGCGCATGTAGTTCAGGTAAACCGGCGTCAGGCGGATCCCGGCGTACACCACGATCGCCACCGGTATCAGCAGCACCACCCAGCCCAGAAAAGTGACACCTCGCTGCGCGTGACGCATGATCAGCTCCCGATCAACTTTCGCTCACTGGATGCGCCGCCCGACGCGGCTCCAGTTGGGGCCGCCCGAGCGCCCCCAATCCCAGTTGAACCAGATGTAGGTTGCCTTGCCGACCAGGTTGGCTTCCGGCACGAACCCCCAGTAGCGCCCGTCGTAGCTGTTGTCGCGGTTGTCGCCGATCATCAGGTATTCATGGGGCGGCACGATCAGGATGTTGGAATCGCCGTGATCGGCTTCCCCGGGGGCATCCGGCTCGACGCAGATGTAATTGCGGTCCATGTCGTGCCGATGGCAGCTGCTGCTCACCGGCGCGTCGACCTCGTAGGGCGTCAGGCAGGAGAGCATCTGGTGAGTGTGCTGGCCCAGCACTTCGGTCGACAGGCGCAGGTTGTGGTAGCAGCCGTCGTCGTAGCGCTTGTCCAGGTGCAGGGGCACCGGCTTGCCGTTGATGATGAGTTGGTCGTTGAACACCTGCACATGATCGCCCGGCAGGCCCGCCAGGCGCTTGATGTAGTTCACGCTCGGATCAGGTGGAAAGCGAAAAACCACCACATCTCCGCGATGTGGCTCCCCGATGGGCACGATTTTGCGGTCCAGCACCGGCAGGCGCAGGCCGTAGTCGTACTTGTTGACGATGATGAAATCCCCGTCCAGGAGCGTGGGCATCATGGAATCGGAGGGGATGCGGAACGGCTCGAACACGAAGGCGCGCACCAGCAACACGATCAGCGCCACGGGGAAGAAGCTGCGGGCATAGTCCACCGTCAGCGGCTCGGGGACTGCGGCACCGGCGGGTGCGGCGCGCCGCCGGCGCGGTGCCAGCACCCAGACGTCCACGGCCCAGATCAACCCGGCGAGCGCCACGACGGCGAACAACAGCAGGCTGAAGTCCAGCCGCTCGGAGCCGAGCAGATGCACGATGCCGGCGATCAGCAGTACCGGCAGCAGGTAGTACACGGCCGCCATCAGCGGCGGATCGGCTGGCAGGGCCCCGGAGGCGCCGCCGAGGCGGCGACGCGGACGCAGGAACCAGTCATCGACGATGGCGATGAGCAGGGTGGGTATGGCCAACCACGCCAGGATGGTGATCAGTTGCGCGAACATGATGGGTTACTTGCGGCCGACTTTTAGTACGGCGAGGAACGCTTCCTGGGGAATCTCGACCTGTCCGACCTGTTTCATGCGGCGCTTGCCTTCTTTCTGTTTTTCCAGGAGCTTGCGTTTGCGCGTGATGTCGCCACCGTAGCACTTGGCAAGCACGTTCTTGCGCAGCGCCTTGACCGTGGCACGAGCAATGATATGGCTGCCGATCGCAGCCTGCACCGCCACTTCGAACATCTGGCGCGGGATCAATTCCTGCATCTTGTCGACGAGCTCACGTCCGTGTGCATAGGCGTTGTCCCGATGCACGATCATCGAGAGTGCATCGACGCGATCGCCGTTGATGAGGATGTCGAGCTTCACCAGCGGGGCGGCCTGGAAGTGGCTGAAGTGGTAGTCGAAGGACGCGTAGCCGCGGCTCACGGACTTCAGGCGATCGAAGAAGTCCAGCACCACCTCGGCGAGCGGCAGCTCGTACTGCAGCGACACCTGTGTGCCGAGGTAGAGCATCTTCTTCTGCACGCCGCGCTTCTCGCTGCACAGGCCGAGCACCCCGCCCACGTAATCGGGCGGCACGAGAATGCTCGCGGAGATGATCGGCTCGCGCAGCTCCGCGATCTCGTTGACGACCGGCAGCTTGGCGGGATTGTCGACGTACTGGACAACTCCGTCGGTGCGCGCGAGCTCATAGACCACGGTGGGCGCACTGGTGATCAGATCGATCGAGTACTCGCGCTCCAGCCGCTCCTGCACGATGTCCATGTGCAACAGCCCGAGAAAGCCGCAGCGAAAGCCGAAGCCGAGCGCACTGGAGACTTCCGGCTCGTAATGCAGCGCCGAGTCGTTGAGCTTGAGCTTGGCGAGCGCGTCGCGAAACGCCTCGTAATCCTCGGCATTCACCGGGAACAGGCCGGCGAACACACGCGGCTGGATCTGTTTGAAACCGGGCAGCGGCGCGGCGCAGGGTCGCGCATCCAGCGTGATGGTATCGCCCACCGGCGCCCCATCGATCTGCTTGATGCCGGCGATCAGGAAGCCCACCTCCCCGGCGCCGAGGCTCTCCAGCGGCAGGGATTTGGGCGTGAAGCGTCCCAGCCGGTCGACATGAAAACTCCTGCCCGTGGACAGGATGCGGATGCGATCGCCGCGCGATACGGTGCCGTTGACCACGCGCATCAACGACACCACGCCCGCGTAGTTGTCGAACCAGGAGTCGATGATGAGCGCCTGCAGCGGCGCCTGCGCATCTCCCTTGGGCGCCGGGATGCGCTCGATGATCGCCTCGAGCAGCTCGGGCACGCCTTGACCGGTCTTGGCGCTGACCAGCATTGCATCGCCCGCCTCGATGCCGATGATCTGCTCGATCTCCTCGATGACGCGTACCGGATCAGCGGAGGGCAGGTCGATCTTGTTGATGACCGGCAGGACCGTGACGTTCTGCTCGATGGCGGTATAGCAGTTGGCGACGCTCTGCGCTTCCACGCCCTGCGAGGCGTCCACGACCAGCAGCGCGCCATCGCAGGCCGCAAGGCTGCGGGACACCTCATAGGAGAAGTCCACGTGCCCGGGCGTATCGATCAGGTTGAGCTGATAGTCCTGCCCGTCGCGCGCCGTGTAGCTGAGCGTGACGCTCTGGGCCTTGATGGTGATGCCGCGCTCGCGCTCCAGATCCATCGAGTCGAGCACCTGCGCCTGCATCTCGCGCTCCGCCAACCCCCCACATAGCTGGATGAGGCGGTCGGCGAGTGTGGACTTTCCATGGTCGACGTGCGCAATGATGGAGAAGTTGCGTATGCGTTGCATCGGGGAGCTTGTGGCCTCAACAGGCGCGGCGCGAACGTCGGCGCCTCCGGGGGTCAGGGCGGCGGATTATAGCCGGTCACCCCGGGGTCGCAGCGCATCGAGCAGCTGCGCCTCGTCGAGGCGCGTGCGGCACACCGGGGTGCCATCCAGCAGCAGCACCGGTACCTGCAACCCATAGCGGCGCTGCCATTGCGGGTCGCTATCCACATCCGCGGTGCTGACCGGCGGCAGCGCCACACGGCGCGCCAGCGCCGCGAGCGCCGCGCTCATCTGCTCGCACAGCTCGCACTCCTCACGCACCAGCAGCGTAAGTACCCGGGCGGCAGGCGCGGTCAACGCCCGTGGGCTCCGCCGGGGCCGAAATGCGTGCCGGCAGTGCCGGCAGCGCCGAATCCCAGCGAGCCGGGCGGGCCATAGATGTCTTGGGCGTGCACGGGATCGGGAATGGCGGGGATGTCGGGGAAGGCCACAGTGGGCAGCGGCGCCCCCCCGCCGGCCGCGTGCGCATCGATCGGCGGGCCGTCCAGGATGTCGGCGTGCGCTGGTCCCACCGCCTGCGCTGCCGGCACCCCGAGGCTCGATTCACCCACGGCTGCCGGCGGCACGGCGGTGCGCATCGCCTGCGCGATCTGCCGCACGGTTTCGGGCGGCACCTCTCCGACCACGGTGATGCGATAGCCCTGGATGGCCGTCGAATAGGCCGATGAGGTGCCCAGGCTCGCCGCGTCGTCGTGCGAGCTCGCCAGCGCCGGGCCACCGTTGCTGCGCCGGGCCTGCACGAACACCGACACCGAGGCCAATCCATCGGTGAACACCAGATGCTCGGCGGCACCGCCGGGGAGCATCTGTCGCGCGCTGGCCGTCAATTTAAACCCTGGCGGCAGCGCGCTCGCCTGCCAGGCGATCGCAAGCCCCGGGGCAACGGTGCCGGCCCTCGCGGGCGCGGGCACGTCCTGCACCCAACGGTAGTTGTGGGCGTCGACGCTCGGCGCCAGCTCGGCGGCCGATATATGCGCCGGCAGCACCAGATCGGTGAAAACGATCTGCTCGAGCGTGTGCCCATCGGTATCGCGCAGCTGCATGCGCAGCGGCATCGCCGTCGCCTCATCGATCCAGACGCGGTAGCCATAGCGCAGCTGATCGCGCGGCTCGATGCCGATGACGCGTGCGATGCGCCCCGAGACACGCGTGCGGGCCAGCTGGCTGACCACGTATTCGCCAGCCAGTGCAGCCGTAAGGCTTGGTAAGCCGCCGAACAGCAGCCCCGTGCCGGTACTGCGCTCCACCAGCACCATGTGGCGATCGGGCAGATAGCACAGCAGCTGATTGCCCCGACGGATGAATTCGCGGCCCGAGCCATCCATCGACTGCAGCCGCTCGGACAGTCCCTCCGGACCTACGCGCTGCACGACCCGCAGGGTTTCGGTTTCCCCGGCATGCTCGTGGACGAATACGCCGCGATAATTGCGCGTAGCCAATGCCCGATCCGTGCGTGCCAGCCAGCTGCGCGGATCATCGGAAGGGCTGGCGACTGCGGGGGGAGCGCCCCCGACGCGCGAGCTGGTATCGGTGCCGGCGGCCAGGGCAGCGCCCTGCGCGACACCCCACAGCAGCGCCGCGGTGCCGAGCAGCTCAGCGGCCGGCAGCAGCAGCCGCGGTCGGCGCATCCGCATCACCCGCTGTCGCGGTGGAATGGACAGCATCATCCGCAGCGTCCTCGCCGCTGATCAATGCCGACAGCAGGTCGGGACGCATCAGCGGCGTGGAGTACTCGCTGTGCGCCACGATGTAATCGACCAGCTGGGTGCGCAGCGCAGCGGGATCCGAGTCATCCTGGGCGGGCGTCACATAGCTGTAAGGCTCGCGCGCCGCATTGACCGGCAGGGGAGTGGAGCCCGGGGGCGCGACGGAGCTCGCGGCCACGGGCGTGGCGGCGATACGCGGGTGCAGCACCGCGGCGGCGAGCGGCGCATGCAACTGCGCCACCGGCGTGCTCAGGATCAGCGCACCGGCCGCCGTGCCCGCCGTCACACGTCCCGCGGGCATGCCCGATTGATAGGCGACCTGACGCAGCATCACCAGCGACAAGCCCGCCACCGCCGTCACCAGCGAGGCCGCCAGCGCCGACTGCCACACGTAGCGATTGCGGCGCCGACGCTGCGTCTCGAGCGCCTGCGTCTGCACGGCGCCGTCCACGGCACGGCTGACACGGCTGGCGAAGTCGCTGCGCGCCGTGGCGACCGGCTCGCAGCGCATCGCCGCGCCGATCAAGGCATAGCGTGACCAGCGTCCGCGCAGCTTATCGTCCCGATCGATGCGGCGGGAGAGCAGCTCACATTCTGCCGACGGCAACTCGCCATCGAACATGGCGGAGAGCTGGCTTTCGACTTCGTCCTGCTTCACATGATCATCCACGGCAACTAGACCACACGGCAACTAGACCAGTTCCTCGGCGCGACCGAGCCCCGCATCGAACACCTCGCGCAGACGCCGATCGATCGCCTCGCGCGCGCGAAATATGCGCGAGCGCACGGTGCCGACCGGACAGTCCATGGACTGCGCAATCTCCTCGTAGCTCATGCCCTCGAGCTCGCGCAGCACGATGGCGGTGCGCAGATCCTCGGGCAGCTCGCCGATCGCGGCATTGACG
The DNA here is from genome assembly GCA_035553315.1 of Steroidobacteraceae bacterium. Taxonomy (GTDB): domain Bacteria; phylum Pseudomonadota; class Gammaproteobacteria; order Steroidobacterales; family Steroidobacteraceae; genus FEN-1191. The sequence goes on along the minus strand of DATNDE010000009.1, from coordinate 25,153 downwards.
GTCGTGCGAATCTCCTCGGTGAGCGCCAGTCCCTCCGGTGTCTCCGGATCCTTCAGCCGTCCTACCATGTCCGACGACTCGTCGTTACCCTGCAGGTCCAGATCATAGGTGACGGGGTTGCGATCGCGCGCCGCCAGGGCATTCTTCGCAGTGTTGATGGCGATGCGGTACAGCCAGGTGTAGAAGGCGCTGTCGCCGCGGAACTGCGGCAGGGCGCGGTAGGCCTTGATGAATGCCTCCTGCGCGACATCCTCGGCATCGGCCGGATCGCGCAGATAGCGCATGACGAGCTTGACGACCTTGTGCTGGTATTTGAGCACCAGCAGATCGTAGGCGCCGCGCTCTCCGCGCTGCACCCGTCGCACCAAACCCAGGTCACTTGCATCGGGGCCCATCGGCAACTCTGTCACCTGATTGCCAGACCGCCCATGTGCGGCCTGGGACTCGGGACGAACCCTGAAGTTCGCCGTCGGGTCGAGTCTAACAGTTGATGCAGTCACCGGATTGGTCCCGCCCGTTCACCATGCCGTGCAGACAGCGATTGGACCGGGCCAGGGTTCCGAGGTTCCGGCGACCCTCGTCGAACATAATACCGCCGCTGGCCCCCCAAGCGGCATCGCCGCTGCAAGCAGGCCTGCGCTGACCCCGGGAAGGATTGCCCGTATTGTTATAAGCGGCGGCAGGGCCGCCGTGGACGCCTTACGGCAGCTTGCTGGCCGCTGCCGCCAGCCCCCGGATGGCCTCCACGAGCTCCGCCAGCGCCGGCTGCGCCGGCACAATGCCGGCGAGCAGGTAGTCGGCCAGCACCGGATCGGGCAGCTCCAGCAGCGCCTCGAACAGGGCACGTTGCGCGGCATCGCAGCGCTCGAAGCGCTGCTCCAGCCAGCGCTGCAGCAGCAGATCGAGCTCGAGAGTACCGCGGCGGCAGTGCCAGGCGAGGCGCGCGCGGGCAGCGCCCGCAGGATCGCCGGACACCGGGCGCCTTCAGTGCTGGCGCTCGGCGAGCATCTGCTTGATCGCACCGATGGCCTTGGCCGGATTCAGGTCCTTCGGGCACGCCTCGGTGCAGTTCATGATGGTGTGGCAGCGATACAGCCGGAACGGATCCTCCAGCGCGTCGAGCCGCTCGCCGAGCGCCTCATCGCGACTGTCCACGATCCAGCGATAGGCCGCCAGCAGCGCCGCGGGCCCGAGGTAGCGCTCCGAGTTCCACCAGTAGCTCGGGCAGGATGTCGAGCAGCAGGCGCACAGGATGCAGGCGGCGGGCCGGTCGATGCGCTGCTGGTCGTGCTTGCTCTGCAGGCGCTCGCGATCCGGCGGCGCCGGCGTGCGCGTCGTCAGCCACGGCTTGATGGCGGCGTATTGCGCGTAGAAGTTGGTCAGGTCGGTCACCAGGTCCTTGATGACCGGCTGATGCGGCAGTGGATAGATGCAGATGTCACCGCTGCCCACGTCATCACAGGCCTTGGTGCAGGCGAGCGTATTGAGGCCGTTGATGTTCATGGCACACGAGCCGCAGATACCCTCGCGGCACGAGCGGCGCAGCGACAGCGTCGCATCCACCTCGTTCTTGATCTTCAGCAGCGCGTCCAGAACCATCGGGCCACACTGCGCCATGTCCAGCTCATAGCGGTCCACGCGCGGACGCTCGCCGCTGTTGGGATCGAAGCGATAGATGCGGAAGGTGCGCACGCGCTTGGCCCCGGACGGGGCCCGAAAAACCTTGCCGGCGCGCGTATCGATGCGCGAATTGGGCGGCAGTGCGAACTCAACCATGCGATTTGCCTCTCAGTAGATGCGCGGCTTGGGCGGGATGCTCTGCACCTCATCGCTCAGCGTGTTCAGGTGCACGGGCCGATAGTCGATGCGCGTGCGTCCCTGCGCGTCCACCCAGCACAGCGTGTGCTTCATCCAGTTGGCGTCGTCGCGCGCCGGATAGTCCTCGCGCGCGTGCGCGCCGCGGCTCTCGAGCCGGTTGGCGGCCGAATGGATGGTCGCCGCTGCCTGCAGCAGCAGATTCTCCAGCTCCATCGTCTCCACCAGGTCGGTATTCCAGATCAGGCCGGTGTCGGTGACGTGCACGTCCGCGAACGAGGCGATGGTGCGGGCGAGCTTGTCGATGCCCTGCGCGAGCGTCTCGCCGGTGCGGAACACCGCGGCGTCCGCCTGCATCGTCTTCTGCATCTCCAGCCGGATCTGCGCGGTGGGCCGCGAGCCGCGTGCGTGGCGCAGGCGGTCCAGGCGCGAGAGCGCCAGATCGGCGGCATCCGCAGGCAGCGGCCGCTGACGCTCGCCACGCTGGACTTTGCCAGCACAGTGATGCGCCGCTTCCCGCCCGAACACCACCAGATCCAGCAGCGAGTTGGAGCCCAGACGGTTCGCGCCGTGCACCGACACGCAGGCCGCCTCGCCCACCGCCATCAGCCCGGGCACCACGCTGTCGGGCTCTCCGGCCTTGAGCGTGACGACCTCGCCATGAATATTGCAGGGGATGCCGCCCATGTTGTAGTGCACGGTGGGCAGGATTGGAATCGGCTCGCGCGTGACATCCACCCCGGCGAAGATCCTGGCCGTCTCGGCGATGCCCGGCAGGCGCTCGTGGATGACCTCGGCCCCCAGGTGCTCGAGGTGCAGGTGTATGTGGTCCTTGTGCTCGCCGACGCCGCGACCTTCGCGGATCTCGATGGTCGAGGCACGGCTCACCACGTCGCGTGAGGCCAGGTCCTTGGCATTGGGCGCATAGCGCTCCATGAAGCGCTCGCCGGCCGAATTGGTCAGGTAACCGCCCTCGCCGCGCGCCCCTTCCGTGATCAGGCAGCCCGAGCCATAGATGCCGGTGGGATGAAACTGCACGAACTCCATGTCCTGCAGCGGCAGTCCGGCCCGCAGGGCCATGCCGCCCCCGTCGCCGGTACAGGTATGCGCCGACGTGCAGGAAAAATAGGCCCGCCCGTATCCGCCCGTCGCCAGAATCGTGGTCTGCGCACGAAAGCGGTGCACCTTGCCATCCGCCAGATCCAGTGCCACGACGCCGCGGCACTCCCCGTCCTGCATGATGAGGTCGATCGCGAAGTACTCGACGAAAAACTCGGCCTGGTGCTTGAGTGACTGCTGGTAGAGCGTGTGCAGCATGGCGTGCCCGGTGCGATCCGCCGCCGCACAGGTGCGCTGCGCGATGCCCTTGCCGAACTGCGTGGTCATGCCGCCGAACGGGCGCTGATAGATGCGTCCGTCCTCGGTGCGCGAGAACGGCAGCCCGTAGTGCTCGAGCTCCAGCACCGCGGCCGGCGCCTGCTTGCACATGAACTCGATGGCGTCCTGATCACCCAGCCAGTCCGAGCCCTTGACGGTGTCGTACATGTGCCAGCGCCAGTCGTCCTCGCCCATGTTGCCGAGCGAGGCACTGATGCCGCCCTGCGCGGCCACCGTGTGGCTGCGCGTCGGGAATACCTTGGTGACGCAGGCCGTGGACAATCCCGCCTCGGCGAGGCCGAGCGTTGCGCGCAGGCCCGCGCCGCCCGCCCCCACGACGATGACGTCATAGGAATGGTCCACGATGTCGTAGGCGCTCATGGCACACCCCGGAACACGGTGCGCAGCACCGCATAGACCCCGCTCAGCGCCAGCAGCACATGCACGAAGGTCGACAGCAGCAGCGTACCGGTCTTGGCGCCAAAGCCATGCACGTAGTCCTCCACGACCACCTGTACGCCGAGCCAGGAATGCCAGGCGGACAGCAGCACCAGCAGTGACAGCCAGACCGGATTCCAGCCGGAAGCGACCCAGGCGCTGGCGCTGATGTAATCCACGTGAGGCAGCGACAGCAGCGACACCAGCAGCCACAGTGACAGCGGCGCGAGCGCGAGCCCCGTGACGCGCTCGACCATCCAGTGCCCGACGCCATCGTGCGCGGAGCCGTGATAGAGCACGCGGCCCAATGGAGTGCGCATCGTCATGGGCCCGCTCCGTGTCGCGCCAGGAAGTACAGACACACGAGCGCAGCGACGATCGCCACGCTGACGACCACCCAGCCGCTGGTACGCGCCGTGCGCCGCTCATAACCCCGGCCGACATCCCAGGCGAGATGCCGCAGGCCGTTACAGAAGTGATAGACCAGCGCCACGATGGCGAGGCCGTAGAGCACCATCGCCGGCCAGGCAGTCAGCCACGGCAGCCAGGCCACGTAGCGCGCCGGCCCCAGTCCAATCGCCGCCAGCCAGAGCACCAGCCCGACCAGCGCCAGTGTCAGCGCGAGGCCCGTGAGCCGATGCAGAATCGACAGGGTCATCGTGTACGCCCAGCGGTAGTGCCAAACGTGCGGTGATAACGGCCGCTCCGGCATACGAACTCCCTGCTCTCTATAATCGCTTGCGATGATCGATGCCGCGGCCGCTCGGTGCCGCGGCCGTTCAGAAATCAATGCAGCGTCCGCGTCGCTCCCAGTCCCCATAGCGCGTCGGTTCCGGGCCACCCGGCCCATCGATCTCGTTGGACGACGCTGCCCCGGGGCCGCCCTGCGCCGTTCCAGCGACGTGTTCGACGCGATCTGCGCTGCTCTCGGCCGCGACGTCGGGCTGTGCCGCGACGCCGGGTTGTACTGAATCTTGCGGCCGCGGCGCATCGCAACGACACGCGAGCTCGGGGCTCGCGAGCGTGTCGGGGACGGAAACCGGCATGGGTCAAGTGTGCCAGAATTGCGCCGTTGCGGCCACCGCCGCACCTCGCCTCGCCAGCAGGCATCAACCCGCAGTCCACGAGACAATTCAGCGATGAGCATTAGAGATGGGTCGGTCTGTCTGCTGCAGCCGCTCGGACTGCTGAGCATCCGTGGCCCGGACAGCCTGCGCTTCCTGCAGGGCCAGCTCTCCAACGATGTGAGCCCGCTGGCGGACTTCGCGGCCCTGGCGGCGGGCCCCGATGCAGGGCTGCTGCGCGCCGGTCTGCACAATCCACAGGGCCGCACGCTGGCAGTGCTGGGGCTGTTCGCACCCGCCCCCGAGCAGGTGCTGGCCGTCATGCCGCGCGAGCTGATGGGCGCCACGCGCGCCACGCTGCAGCGCTACGTGCTGCGCGCCAAGGTCGCCCTCAGCGATGAAAGCGATAGCCATCGTCTCTATGGCCTCAGCGGCCCCGACGGGCCGGCCGGCTCGCCCAGCGTGCGCTACGAGGGCGCGCGGCGCCTGCTGGTTCTGCGCGCTGACCAGCCGCCTCCGCCAGGCGAGCCGCTGCCCTACGAGGCCTGGCACGCAGCGGATGTGGCCGCGGGCCTGCCGCAGGTGTATGCGGCGACTTCCGGCCAGTTCATCGCGCAGATGCTCAATCTGGATTGCATCGGCGCGATCTCCTTCTCCAAGGGGTGCTACACCGGACAGGAAGTCATCGCACGGGCGCATTACCGCGGGCGGGTCAAGCGGCGCATGCAGAGGTTCATCAGCACCGCGCCGCTGCAGCTCTCGCCGGGCGAGAGTGGCGAGCTCAGCGCAGGGGGCGGCTTTCGCGTCGTGGACGGCGTGCAGCACGCCGATGGCCGCTGCGAATTTCTCGCGGTCAGTGCCCTGCCCGGCGCCAGCCCCCCTAGCGGTGCACAGCCCGGTGGCGAGCGGCCCGTGCCCGGCAGCGATGCTGGCAGCGATGCCGGCGAGGCGACGCGCGCTGAGGCCAGCGCGGCTGCCGCACGGCGGATCGCGGCCACCGTCCTGCCGCTTCCCTACCCCCTGCCCGACTGAGCCGCGCGGCTCACGCAGCGCTGCGTGCCGCGACGCCGTGGTCAGCTCGTGGAGGGGGTCACCGGGACGATGGGCGCCGCGCTGACCGCCTTCAGCAGCCGCTGCGGCTGGGCGACGCCGTAGCCCTGCGCGTAATCGATGCCGATGTTGGTGAGCATCTGAATGATCTCGGCGTTCTCCGCGAACTCGGCGATGGTCTGCTTGCCGGTCAGATGCCCGATCTCGTTGATTGAGCGCACCATCTCGCGATCGATGGGGTCGTGCAGGATCTCGCGCACGAAGCTGCCGTCGATCTTGAGGAAATCCACCGGGAAGTGCTTCAGGTAACCGAACGAGGACAGCCCCGTGCCGAAGTCGTCGAGCGCGAACTTGCAGCCGAGCTCGCGCAGGGCCTGGATGAAGCGGTTGGCCTGCGAGAAGCTTTGCACGGCGGCGGTCTCGGTGATCTCGAAGCAGATCTTCGAGGCGTCCAGGCCGCTCTTGTGAAACTGCTCGATCACGAAGGGCAGGAACTTGTCGTCGCCCAGGCTCTGGCCCGATAGATTGATCGAGCACAGCGCGAGCCGCTCGCGCTCGTCGGCCTCGGAGACCAGCCAGCGCAGCGCATTCTCGATGACCCAGCGGTCGATATTCGGCGTGATGCCGTAACGCTCGGCCGCGGCGATGAAAGTGTCGGGCGCGATGATGCGCCCGCTCTCATCGCGCATGCGCAGCAGCAGCTCATAGTGTGCACCGCTCTCAGGCTTCTGCAGCGGCTGGATCGGCATGCGGAACAGCTCGAAGCGCCCTTCTTCCAGCGCCGCGTTAATGCGCGCGGCCCACTGCATCTCGCGCCGGCGGCGCATGAGCTCGATGTCGTTCTCGGCAAAGGAGTGCACGCGGTTGCGTCCCTGCTCCTTCGCGGTCGCACAGGCGGCATCGGCGGCCGAGAGGATCGAGGCGACGTCCTCGTTGTCGGCCGTGATGGGCACGACTCCGATGCTTGCCCCGAGCCGGAAGACGCGCTCCTCCCAGCTGAAGCGGAAGGCGCGCACCGCCTCGCGCACCGACTCGGCCATGCGCAGGGCCTCATCGAGCGAACAGCTCTCCAGCAAAATGCCGAACTCATCGCCACCGAGCCTGGAGAGCGTATCGCGCCAGCGCACCTTGGACTTCAGCAGCGCCCCGACCTGACCGAGCAGCGCATCGCCGGCGCTGTGGCCGCAGGTATCGTTGACGATCTTGAACTGATCGATGTCCAGATAGCACAGTGCGTAGGAGCTCTCGCGGGCCTTGGCACTCTTGAGCGCGCGTTCCAGGCGGTTCTCGAATTCACGGCGGTTGACGAGGCCGGTCAGCAGGTCATGGCTCGCGTGGTAGGAGAGGCGACGATTGAGCTCGCGCGATTCGCTGACGTCGTGGAATACCAACACTCCGCCGCCGACCTTGCCATTGCCGGCGCGGATCGGCGAGGCGGTGCTCTCGACGTACAGCTCGTTGCCGTCGCGGCGGATCAGCAGCATCGGCCGCACCGATTTGATGGGTCGCGCCCGGCGGATCGAGACCGTCAGCGGATTCTCCAGCGGCTCGCAGGTCTCTTCGTGGAAGGCGCGGAAGATCTCCTCGACCGCCCGGCCCATGGCGTCCTCGAGCCGCCAGCCCGTGAGCTGCTCGGCCACCGGATTGATGTAGTCGATGACCGAGGCCGCATCGGTGGTGATGACGCCATCGCCAATCGACTGCAGCGTGATCTGCGCGCTCTCCTTCTCGCGAAACAGCGCCTCCTCGTAGAGCTTACGCTCGGTGATGTCGAGCTCCACCCCCACCAGGCGCACCAGCCGCCCGTGGCTGTCGAGTTGTGCCTGTGCGCGGCTGATGACCCAGCGCCACTCGCCGTTGCGATGACGCATGCGGTGCACGCTCTCGAAGATCGGGCTCTTGCCGGCGACGTGATCGCGGATCGCGGTCTGCACGCGCGAGATATCGTCCGGGTGCACGAGGCTGCGCCAGTCGAAACCACCCTTCAGATCCGCCTCGTCGTAGCCGAGCATGGCGCGCCAGCGCGGCGAGAAGTACACGTCATTGTTCTCGACGTCGAAGTCCCACAGCCCGTCGTTGGCCGCGCGCTCGGCCAGGGCATTGCGCTCCGAGAGCCGGGCGAGCTGCACCGCCTGGCGCACGCGTTCCAGGCCGGTCGCGAGGCTGCTACCCAGCAGTTTCATCAGCAGCTGCAGATTGACGTCGAAAGCCCCGCGCGGCAGCCCATAGCCCAGAGCGAGAAAGCCGGCGGGTTGCTCGCGGATACGGAAAGACACCAGCAGCGCCGCCCCGATGGCAAGCTCGGCAAGACTGCTGGAATCTTCGGCCTGCTCGGCCCTTGGTGCGGCGGTATCGCGATACTCGGAGAGGCGCAGATGCTCGGAGCGCTGCGCGAACCAGGGCAGGCTCGTGAGCGCTGCGCCCTTGAGCGCCTCGGGATGGCACTGCGCGAAATGCCCACGCGCGAACAGCACCGACTCGATGTGCGTGCCCTCGGGATTGAAAAACGCCGTGAAGGCTGCATCGGCCGAGGCCGCGTCGCGCAGCACGTCCAGGCAGCGCGCGATGCACTCCTCGGCTCCGTCGCGGGTCAGGTTCTGCAGATCGACCGCGATCTTGGTACAGGCGACATCGACGCCCGGCGCAAGCCGCTCTGCCTTACCCGTCCAGAACTGCGGAGCAAGGACATCGGACGCCGAATAATCGTTGCTTGTACCCGGCGGCTTTGACATTTGGCGCTGGATTGTCGCACACAGCCACCGAAAGACAAGCTAAGCGTTTGATTTGTTGATACGCGCCCACATTTTAATGCGCGGCATTCATCGCTAGAATCGCGCGCTCACATGAGCCCCGCAGCCTTTCGATGACCCCACCGATGAGCCCCGCACTCAGCGCACCGACTTTGACGGCGCTGATGGAAGCGCAGCGCAGCTACGCTGGCCGGCTGACGTATGTCGCCGGCGAGCGCGAGAGCCACACGATCGTCTATGCCGAGCTCTATGAGCGCGCGCTGGCGATCCTGCATCACCTGCAGCGCCTGGGTGCGCGTGCCGGCGATCCGCTGATCCTGCTGCTCAGCTCCAATGAACCTTTTATCGATGCCTTCTGGGCGGCAATCCTGGGCGGCATCGTGCCGGTGCCCATCGCACCGGGCATCAGCGACGAGCACCGTCACAAGCTGCTGCGCATCGCGCGGCGGCTGCATAAGCCGTTTCTGTACACCGAACAGCGCCTGCTCGAGCGCATCGGCGCTTTCGCGGCCGAGCAGGCCAGCGCCGAGGAGCGCGACAGCTTTCGCGCGCTCGCCGAACGCGCCTTCCTCGTCGATGATCTCTCCGAGCTGGGGCGCAGCGGACGGCTCCACCGCGCCGCACCCGGTGACGTCGCCTTCATCCAGTTCTCCTCCGGCTCCACCAGCGAGCCCAAGGGCGTGGTGCTCACGCACGCCAATCTGATGGCGAACGTGCGCGGTTCGACCGAAGTCGCGCACTTCGGCGCTGAGGACGTGAGTCTGTCGTGGATGCCGCTGACCCATGACATGGGACTGATCGGCTTTCATCTGGTGATGTTCGCCAACCGCGTGCATGCGCACCTGATGCCGACCGATCTGTTCGTGCGCCGTCCACTGCTGTGGCTGCAGCTGGCGAGCCAGATGCGCGCGAGCATCCTGTGCTCGCCCAACTTCGGCTATCGCCATTATCTGAAGGTGCTCGGCGAGCGCTCGCCAGAGGGGCTGGACCTCTCAGCGGTGCGGCTGATCTTCAACGGTGCCGAGCCCATCAGCGTCGAGCTGTGTGAGCAGTTCCTCGCACGCCTGGCGCCCAGCGGACTGTCGGCACACAGCATGTTTCCCGTCTACGGGCTGGCGGAGGCGTCGCTGGCGGTGAGCTTTCCGGTGCCCGGCGCGCCGCTCAAGGCGCAGAGCCTGCATCGTGCGCACCTCGGCGTGGGCGAGCGCGTGCAGGTGCTGCCTGCGGCGGCGCGCGAGTCGCTGCGCCTGGCGAGCGTCGGGCGCGCCATCCCGTATTGCGAGCTGCGCATCGCCGATGCGAGCGACGCGGCCAGCCCGGAGGGCGTGGTCGGCCACATCCAGATCCGCGGCCAGAACGTCACCGCCGGCTATTTCGAAGATGCCGCAGGCAATGGCGAGGCCTTCACCGGCGACGGGTGGCTGCGCACCGGGGATCTGGGGGTCGTGCAGGCGGGCGATCTGTATGTCACGGGCCGTCACAAGGAAATTCTGTTCGTTCATGGCCAGAACTACTACCCGCACGACCTCGAGCGTATGAGCGAGACGGTCGACGGGCTCACTCTCGGCAAGGTCGTCATCGCCGGCATACGCCCCGCGGGGGCCGAGACCGACAAGGTCGTCGCCTTCGTGTTGCACCGGGGCGAGCTGGCCGACTTTCTACCACTGGCGCAGGAGCTCTCGCGCCGCATCGCCGAGCACGCCGGCGTCGAGATCGATGCGGTCGTACCGGTGCGACGCATACCCAAAACCACCAGTGGCAAGTTGCAGCGTCATCTGCTCGAGCAGGACTACCTGGCGGGTGCATTCGACGCCGAGCTCGCCGAGCTCGCCGCGCGCCGCCGGGAGCAGGCGGCCGCTTCACCCGCGACGCTTTCCACCGATGCGATCGAGCAGCGGCTGCGCACGATCTGCGAAGGGGAGCTCGAGGGTCGCACGCTCGAGGTCGATGAGAGCCTGTTTGACCTCGGGGCGAGCTCTCTGAAGCTGATCGCCATCCACGAGCGTATCGAGCAGGGCTGGCCGGGCGCCATCGATGTCACGGAGATCTTCGAGCATCCGAGCATCCGCGCGCTCGCGCGCCTGATCGCATCCAAAACCAAATCCCACGCAGGCTAGAATCGGCGCGATGACCAACACGGGCAGTCCACCAGCGGCCGCCGTCGAGACGCCCTGGCCCGCGTCCGGTCGCTTCCTCTACGTAGGCGCGCTCCGCTTTAACAGGCAGGAGCTGACCTACACCGTACACGTGCGCCATTGGCCGTGATGGCCGTCGCTGCGGCAGGGTCGGCAAGCGCAGCACCCCCCGCCTCATCGACGCACCTGGTCCTGATCCCCAGCTACAATGCCGGCGCACTCGCGGTGCACACGCTACGCGCGGCGCGCGAGCGCTGGAATCCGGTCTGGGTGGTCGTCGATGGCAGCACGGATGGCAGCGCGCACGAGCTGGAGCGGCTTGCCAGCGCGGATGCCGGCATACGCGTGCTGGTACTGCCGCACAATCGCGGCAAGGGCGCGGCGCTGCGACTGGGAGCGCAGGCGGCCCACGAGGCCGGTTATACGCATGCGCTCACCATGGACTCGGATGCGCAGCATCCACCCCAGTGCATCGAGCCCTTCATGGCGCTATCGGCCGCGCATCCGCAGGCGCTCGTCCTGGGGCTGCCGCAGTTCGACGAGAGCGCACCGGCGATGCGCGTGCGGGGTCGTAAAATCTGCAATTGGTGGGTCAATCTCGAGACCCTGTGGGCGGGCATCGGTGACTCGCTGTTTGGGTTTCGCGTCTATCCGCTGCGGCCGCTGCTGACCGTGATGGACCGCCATCGCTGGATGCGGCGGTTCGATTTCGACGCCGAGAGTGCGGTACGGCTGTGCTGGATGGGCACACCGCTGATCAACGTGCAGGCCCCCGTGCGCTATCTGCGCCGCGATGAGGGGGGGGTGTCGCATTTCAACTATCTGCGCGACAACAGCCTGCTTGCATGGATGCACGCCCGCCTGTTACTCGAGGCGCCGGCCCACTGGCCGGCCCTGCTGATGAGGCGCCGCCGCGCCCATCGACTATAATCACGCCTGCGGCCGCCTCGCCTGCCATGGATTCTCGGCGTACCGGCGCACAACCTCAGGACCGTATGGGAATGCCCGAGCAAGCGATGCCCCCACAGCAGGCGCGCGCGGATGATGCGCGTGCCCTCGAACCGGAACTTGCCGCACTGATCGTGCAAGGCCTCAACCTGCCGCTCGCCCCGGACGAGATCGATCCGGAGGCGCCGCTGTACGGCGAGGGCCTCGGCCTCGATTCGATCGATATCCTGGAGATCGCGCTCATCGTCTCCAAGCAGTACGGCGTTCAGCTGCGCACGGACCATGAGGACAACCAGCGCATCTTCCAATCGCTGCGCCACTTCGCGCAGTACGTGGCGGCCCAGAGAACCAAGTGAGTGCCCGCCGGCCGCGGCAGATTCTGATCCTCCTGACGCTGCTCGCCTACGTGCTGCTGGACCAATACAGCAACACCGCATCCGCGCCACCGGCGCTTGGGGCGCTGCTCGCGGTGAGTCCGCTGCTGGTGGCCTTGGCGCTGCTCGCGATGCGCGCCCCACGGCCGAGGTGGGCATTGGCGGGGCTCGCCGGCGCGACTGCGCTGCTGCTGCCGCTGCTGTGGGTGCGCCTGGAGCAGCAGTACGCGCGGCTCTACCTGCTGCAGCAGTGCGGCTTATACCTCACCTTCGCCGCCGTCTTCGGCCGCACGCTGCTCGCCGGATACACGCCACTGTGTACGCAGTGGGCGCTGCGCGTGCATGGCTCGCTCGATGCGCGCGCGCGCAGCTACACGCGCAGCGTCACGCTCGCCTGGATGCTGTTCTTCCTCGCCGCCGCCGCAGCCAGCCTCGTGCTGTATGCCACCGTGGCGCGCAGTATCTGGTCACTGTTCGGCAATTTCACGGTGCTGCCGCTGGCGGCGTTGCTGTTCGCCGTCGAATACCGCCTGCGGCGGCTGCGGCTGCCGGCCATGCCCCGTGCCACGCTCGCGCAGATGTTGGCGGCCTATCTCGCCGAGCCCCGCGGCACGCGACGTCCCTAGCATGCCCGCCACGCTGCCGATCATCGCCAGCTGCTCGCCTGAGAGCGTGATCGCATGGCGGGGCCACGAGCGCCTGAGCGCGCGCCAGTTCCTGCAGCAGGCACTGCAGCTGGTGCAGCAGCTGCCCGCGGGCGCGCAGCTGCTCAATCTCTGCGAGGACCGCTATCACTTCGCGCTCTGCCTGGCGGCCGGTTTGATCGCCGGCCGCAGCACCTTGCTGCCGCCCAGCCAGGCACCCGACGTGCTGCGCCGGGTGCACGCGCTGGGTGCGCCGTTGGTGGGACTGGGCGATCGAGCCGAGCCCCCCGCGGCGCTCGTGCAACTGGGCTCGCCGTGGCTCGATCTCTCTGCGCTCGGGCCCGGCGCGAGCTGCGCCAGCGAGTCGTGGTGCATCCCACAGGTCGACGCGCAAGCCCCGGCGGTGGTTATTTTCACCTCCGGCTCGACCGGCGTGCCCGTGCCGCACGTCAAGAGCTTCGGGCAGCTGGTGGCCGCGGCGCGCGTACAAATGACGCGCCTGCCGCTGCACGGCGCCGGCGTCGGCTATGCGCTGCTCGGCACGGTGCCCGCGCAGCACATGTTCGGTCTGGAATCCACGGTGATGCTGCCCCTGCAGAGCGGCGGGACGCTGTGCGCCGAGCGCCCCTTCTTTCCAGCCGACATCGCCGCGGCGCTGGGTGCTCTGCGCCGTCCGCGCGCGCTGGTCTCCACGCCCGTGCATCTGCGCGCCCTGCTCGATGGCGGCGTTGCGCTGCCGCCGATCGATCTGGTGCTGTGCGCGACAGCGACGTTGTCCGAATCGCTGGCGCGGGAAGTCGAAGCCCGCTGCAACACGCAGCTGCTGGAGATCTTCGGCTCGACCGAAACCGGCCAGATCGCCAGCCGCCGTACCGCGCGCGAGCGCGCCTGGCACCTGTGGCCCGAGGTGCGTCTGCGCTGTGCCGAGGATCGCTGGTGGGCCCATGGCGGACACGTGCATACGCCCACGCTGCTCGCCGATATGCTCGAGCCGCTCGATGAGGCGCACTTCATTCTGCATGGGCGCACGGCGGACCTGGTCAATGTGGCCGGCAAGCGCAGCTCGCTCGCGCATCTGTCGCAGCAACTGCTGAGCGTGCCGGGCGTGCTCGATGGGGCATTCTTCGTGTACGAATCCGCGCGCGGCTCGATCACCGGCGTCTCACGGCTCGCGGCCCTGGTCGTCGCCCCGGCCCTCACGCGCGCACAGATCCTCGCCGCGCTGCGCGAGCGCATCGATGCGGTGTTTCTGCCGCGTCCCCTGTTGCTCGTGGAGCAAATGCCGCGCAATGCTACGGGCAAGCTGCCGCAGGAGACGCTGCAGGCACTCGCCACGCGGCTCGCCACCAGCTCGTGCGGAAGCGAGCCGTGAGCGAGCTGACGCGCACCTTGCTCATTGGTGCCGATCATCCGGCCCTGGCCGGACATTTCCCCGGCAACCCGCTCATCCCCGGGGCGCTGCTGCTCGATGAAGCGCTGCATGCGATCGAACAGGCGCACGCCGACGCACACGCTAGCGGCGGCAGGCGCAGCGCGGCGCCCCTGCAGGGCTGGCAGATCGAGGTGGTGAAATTCCTGCGCACCGCGCGGGCGGCCGAGCCTCTGCAGTTGCTGGTGCGGCCCGACGCGGCCGGCCAGGGCCTGCGCTACGAGTTCGACATCAGCGCAGATGGACAGCCGGTCGTGCGCGGCCGCGTGGCACTGCGCACGCCGGCGGCTCCCCTGCACGGCGTGGCCGCGCAGTCCGGCATGCACGCGCAGCCCGGCATGCACGCGCGGGGCGGCATGCACGCGCGGGGCGGCACGCACGCGCAGGGCGGCACGCACGCGCAGGGCGGCACGGATCAAGACTGGCGCGATCGACCTGAGCGTGGCAGCCCTCTGCTGCTGCGCTGGATGGCGGCGGTCTCGCTGCAACTGGGTCGGCCGATAGGGCGCTTGATGCTGTACCCGACCGCGGCCTATTACTTTTGCTTTGCGCCACGTGTCGCGGCGGCGATGCGCGGCTATCTGCGGCGCGCGCTGGGCCGCGAGCCACGCGCGCGCGATCGCATGCGCCTGCTTTTGAGCTTTGCCAGCACGGTCCATGACCGGCTATGGCTGCTGCGTGAGCGAGCAGAGATGTTCGCCATCACGCTGGAGGGCGAGCCCGTCGTGCGCGAGGCGGTCAGCAGCGGCGGCGCGTTCCTGATGGGCGCTCACGTGGGCAGCTTCGAAGTGCTGCGCCTGGTCGGCCGCCAACAGGGCTTCACGGTGGCGATTTCCATGTATGAAGCACAGGCGCGGCGACTCAACACACTCCTCAATGCGCTCGCCCCCAGCGAGGCGCTGGAGATCATCCCCGTGGGAAGCGTGGACTCGATGCTGCGTCTGCGCGCATGCCTGCAAGCCGGACATCTGGTCGGTGTGCTGGGCGATCGATTATTCGGCGCCGAGCCGGCGTTGGCCGTGGACTTTCTGGGCGCCACCGCGCGCTTTCCGCTCAATCCGATGCGTCTGGCGGCCATCCTGCGCACTCGCGTGGTGTTCATGCTCGGTCTGTATCGCGGCGCCAATCGCTACCATGTGGTGTTCGAACCGCTGGCTGACTTCTCGCAGGTCACGCCGGCGAACCGGCAGGCGGCGATCGAGGCGGCCGTGCGACGCTTCGCCCAGCAGCTCGAACGCCGCTGCCGCAGCGATCCTTACAACTGGTTCAACTTTTTTGAATTTTGGCCTGCCGCGCTGCCTGGCATCGCCGCCCCGGCCCCCGGCGCCAGCCAGAGCAGCACATGAGAGGCTCGCCCGGCAGCTCCGCCCGGATCCGCCGCCGCTGCGGGCACAGCGCGGCGCTGCTGCTGCTCTGCCTGCTCGCCGCAACGAGCCTCGTGCACCCGTGCGCCGCGCAGGGCGCGCAGCCGCCCTCGCAGGCCGCGACAGACAATGCCAGCGAGCTCGGCCAGCTACTGCAGCTATTTGGCCAACGCTCGCACGCCGAGGCGCGCTTCGAGCAGTCGCAGTACCTGGCGGCACTGACGCGGCCCCTGCAGAGCACCGGCACCCTTGCCTACCGCGCACCCGATCATCTGGAGCAGCACATTCAGACGCCGCGCTCGCAGCTGCTGGTACTGGACCATGGGGTACTCAGCATGCAGCTCGGCAGGCATCGACACAGTGTGCCGCTGGCCGATTATCCGCAGCTGGCACCGCTGCTCGAGAGCCTGCGAGCGTTGCTTGCCGGGGATCTGGACGGCCTGCAGCAGCACTTCGAGCTGCGGCTGCAGGGCCCTCTGACGCAGTGGCAGCTGCGCCTCACGCCGCGCTCGGCTGACCTGTCGAGCCAGCTGCGCGAGATGCTCATCCGGGGCGATCACGCGCAGATCCGCGAGGTGCAGATTCAGCAGCGAAATGGCGATCATTCGATCATGCACATCGAGCCCACGCCATGAGCCGCGGACCTGAGCTCAGGACCATGCGCCGCGAGAGCCCGCAGCCCAGCACGCGCGGCGAGCGACCCCGTCGTGGTGTCATCCTCGCCGTCTGGGCGACGCTGATGGCTCTGTCGGTGCTGGTGGTGGCGCGCGCCCACTATCGCGCCGACCTGTCCGCCTTCCTGCCGCGCTCTCCCTCACCCATCCAGCAGCTGCTGGTCCGCCAGATCAGCAGCGGCGTCACCGCCCGGTTGATTCTGATCGGCATCGGCGGGGGCACGCCTCAGAGCCGCGCGGCGGTCTCGCGCGCGCTCGCGACACGCCTGGGGACTTCTGCGGATTTCGTACTGGTGCAAAACGGCGCCGAAGGCGGCTCGCAGCGCGAGCAGCGCTTCGCCTTCGAGCATCGCTATTTGCTCAGCGACGACGTGGATGCCGCGCGCTTCAGCGCCGCCGGCCTGCATCAGGCGATCCAGGCGAGCCTTGCGCTCATGGCCTCTCCGGCAGGCCTGCTGCTGCGACCGCTGTTCGAGCGCGACCCGACCGGCGAGACCCTCCAGGTCATCGATCAGCTCGCCGGCGGCTATCAGCCGCGCCGTCAGGAGGGCGTGTGGAGCTCGCGCGCGGGCGATCGTGCACTGCTGCTTGCCGAGACGCGTGCCAGCGGTGCCGATACCGATGCGCAAGAGCGCGCCGTGGCGCGAATCAGGGCGGCCTTCACGGCGGCCGCTGCCATGGCGGGCGGCCCGGCGGGGACTGCCAGCCCGCGCGCCACTGCGCTGAGCCTGCTGCTCAGCGGTCCAGGGGTGTTCTCCGTGCAGGCACGCGCCACGATCAAGGGCGAGGCCGTGCGCCTGTCGCTGATCAGTACCGCGCTGATCGCAATGCTGCTGCTGGCCGCGTACCGCTCGCCAGCCACGCTGCTGCTGGGACTGCTGCCGGTGCTGTGCGGTGCGATCGCCGGTATCGCGGCGGTGTCACTCGGTTTCGGCGTCGTGCATGGCATCACCCTTGGCTTCGGCATCACGCTGATTGGCGAGTCGGTCGACTACCCGGTCTATCTCTTCGTCCAGTCGCGCGGCCGCGATCTGCACGCAGTGCTGTGGCCGACGATCACCCTTGGGGCACTCACTTCCATCTGCGGCTTCGCCTCACTGCTTCCCTCCGCCTTCGTAGGGCTCGCACAGCTCGGCCTGTATTCGGTGTGCGGCCTCGCGGTGGCCGCGGCAATCACGCGCTGGGTGCTGCCGCTGCTGCTGCCGGCGCGTCTGTCGATGGCCGATCTGGCGCCGCTCGGCACACGCGCCGCGCGCGTGTTGTCACACGTGCGGCTCAGCTGGAGTGCCGTTGCAGCCCTCGCCGTGCTCGCGGTGGTGATCCTCGTCCATCAGCGTGCGCAACTGTGGAATCGGGATCTGGCCGCGCTCAGCCCCATCCCCGCCGCCGCGCTGCGCCTGGATGGGCAGATGCGCTCGGACCTGGGCGCCCCGGACGTCAGCGATCTGGTGCTCATCGAGTCCGCGAGCGAGCAGTCCGCGCTCCAGGCCGCCGAAGCGGTCGGCCGCCGGCTCGATGCGCTGGTCGACGCCGGCGCCCTCGCCGGCTACGACACTCCTGCACGCTATCTGCCGAGCCTCGCCACCCAGCAGACGCGGCTCGCGAGCCTGCCGGATGAGGCCACGCTGCGCAGCCGCCTGGCCGCCGGCACCGCCGACCTGGGGCTCGCGCCGCACGCGCTCGATGGCTTCGTGCAGGCGGTCGGCGCCGCGCGGCGCGCCGGGCCGATCACGCGCGCCTCCTTGGGCGATACTGCCCTCGGACTCACCGTCGATGCGACCCTGTGGTCGCAGGCGGCCCAATGGCGTGCGATATTGCCGCTGCATCGGCCAGCCGGACACGACATCGATCTGTCGCGCGTGCGAGCGGCGCTGGTCGGCGCCGCACGCGATGCGCAGGTGCAGATCTTCAACACGCGTCAGCAGAGCGACGCGATGTATGCGCAGTATCTGCACGCGGCGCTGCGGCTCTCGGGGCTGGGGCTCGCCGCCATCGTCGTGCTGCTGGCCCTCACGCTGCGCAGCGCGCGCCGCGTGCTGCGTGTCATGGCGCCACTGCTGCTCGCGGTGCTCGCGGTCACGGCGGGTTTCGCCGTGCTGCAGGTGCCGCTCACGCTTCTGCATCTGATCGGCTTGCTGCTGATCGTGGCGATAGGCTCCAACTATGCGCTGTTCTTCGATCGCAGCGCCGCCGTGCACGAGCGTGCCGAGCTGCCGCGCATGCTCGCCTCGCTCCTGCTGGCCAACGCCAGCACCGTGCTCGGCTTCTGCGTGCTGGCCTTCTCGAGCGTTCCGGTCCTCAACGCGCTCGGGCGCACCGTGGCACCGGGAACATTGTTGGCGTTGCTGCTGGCCGCGGCACTGGCGCCGCGCGAGCTGCTGGCGGCCGGCGAGCGCGCACCGCGGAGCGCCGATGGCCACTGAACCGCGGCAAGTGGCGCTGCCGTCGCATCGCGGGCGCGCGACGCCGCTGATGAGCGCGTCGCTCGCGGCGCACGTGGCGATGCCGCTGCTGGTGCTGGTGCACTGGCCGCTGTGGCCGTGGGCGCTCGGCGTGCTGCTCGCCGACCATATCCTGCTGTTCACCGTCGGGCTGATTCCGCGCAGCCACGCACTCGGTCAGAACTGGACGCGCCTGCCGCCCGCCTGTGCCGCTGGCGGCCACATCGCCATCACCATCGACGACGGACCTGATCCGGAGGTCACCCCGCAGGTGCTGCGCATCCTCGCCGCCTACGGGGCACAGGCGAGTTTCTTTTGCATCGGCGAGCGTGCCGAGCGCTATCCGGCGCTGGTGCGCGCCTGCGTGCAGGCCGGGCATGCGGTGGAAAATCACAGCTATCGTCACCGCCGCGGCTTTGCGCTGCTGGGCTGGTGGCGGATGGGACGCGAGCTCGAGCAGGCGCAACAACGCCTGACAGAGCTCGCCGGGGTCGCGCCGCGCTTCTTTCGCGCCCCGGCGGGGCTGCGCAGCCCGTTGCTCGACCCGTTGCTGCAACGGGTGGGCTTGCAGCTGGCCAGCTGGACGCGACGCGGCTTCGACACGGTCAGTACCGATGCCGATAGCGTGCTGGCGCGCCTGTCACGCAACCTGCACGCCGGCGACATCCTGGTGCTGCACGATGGACACGCAGCGCGCAGCGCGCGCGGCGAGCCCGTGGTGGTACAGGTGCTGCCGCGCCTGCTGGAGCTGATCGCCGCCCGGCGCCTGCGCACCATCACGCTGCGCGCAGCCCTGCCGCAAGCGGGGGCCTGAGCTGGCGCCTGCCGCGCCGCTCAGGCAGCATGACCCGCATGGATGCGGTCTGGATCCGCGATTACACCGCTGCCAGCGCGCTCGGACTGGGCCGCGCGGCCACCCGCGCGACGCTCGAGGCCGGCCGCAGTGCATTGGCGCCCTGCCGCTTCGAGAGCGCAGCGCTGTCGACCTGGGTCGGAGAGGTCGCCGGCGTCGATGCCGTGCGTCTGCCCGCGGCACACGCTGCCTACAACTGCCGCAACAATCGTCTGGCTCAACTGGGACTCTCGCAGGATGGCTTCGCCGAGCGCGCGCGCGCGCGCATCGCCCACTGGGGCGCAGCGCGGGTCGGGGTCTTCATGGGCACCAGCACCTCGGGGGTGCTGGAGACCGAGCTCGCCTACCGCGAGCGCGATGCGCTCACTGGCGCGCTGCCGCAAGGATTTGAATATCGCCGCGCGCACAACGCGTTTGCGCTCACCGACTACGTGCGTCGCGTGCTCGGCGCCACCGGCCCCGCCGTCACCATCTGTACGGCCTGCTCCTCGAGCGCCAAGGTGTTCGCCGCGGCCCAGCGCATGCTGGCCGCGGACCTGATCGACGCAGCGATCGTCGGCGGGGTGGACTCGCTGTGTCTGACCACCCTCTACGGCTTTCACTCCCTGCAGCTCACCGCGCCCGGTCCGTGCCGGCCGTTCGATCGAATGCGTGACGGGCTCTCGATCAGCGAGGCCGCCGCGTTTGCCTGGCTCGAGCGTCCCAGCGGCGACACCGCAGGGTCCGATGTGCTGCTGCTCGGCACCGGCGAGTCGAGCGATGCACACCACATGTCGAGCCCACATCCGGAGGGCGCCGGCGCGCGCCGCGCCATGCAGGCGGCGCTGCAGACTGCGAGCCTGCGGGCCTGCGACATCGACTACATCAACCTGCATGGCACGGGCACGCCGAGCAACGATGCGGCCGAGGCGCGCGCCGTGCATGCACTGTTCGGCTCGCAGGTACCCTGCAGCTCCACCAAAGGCGCCAGCGGCCACGCGCTCGGCGCCGCGGGCGCGCTGGAGGCGCTCATCTGCGCGCTGGCGCTGCAGGCGGGGCTGATGCCCGGCGGGCTCAATACGGACGAGCCGGATACGAGCCTGCAGGTCGACTACCTCACGAGCAATCGGCGCGCAGCGCTCGCGCGCGTGCTCAGCAATTCCTTCGGCTTCGGCGGCGCCAACTGTTCGCTGCTGTTCGCGCGCGCCGATGGCGCGCGCGCCAGCTGAGCCCTGCTGCGCGTGCTGTCTGCGCACGTCCTCGGCGTGGGAGTGCTCGGGCCGGGGCTGCCCGATTGGCCGACCGCGGCCGCCCTGCTGCGCGGGGAATCGCCCTACGTGGCGGTTGCCAGCGCACTGCCCCCGCCGGCGGCGCTGCCCCCCGCAGAGCGGCGTCGCGCCGGTCGCGTGGTGCGACTCGCGCTCGCCATCGGCGCGCAGGCGGTGGCCGACGCCGGCGTCTGCACGGGCAATCTGCCGGCCGTATTCGCCTCCTCCGCCGGCGATGGCGACAACTGCCACGAGATCTGTGAGGCGCTCGCCAGCGCCGAGCGCTCGATCTCCCCCACGCGCTTTCACAATTCGGTGCATAACGCCGCCGCCGGTTACTGGAGCATCGCGCAGGGCTGCCAGGCGCCCTCCACGGCACTGTGCGCGCTCGATGCAAGCTTCGGCGCGGGATTGCTCGAGGCGCTGCTGCAGCTGCGGGCCGGCGCCGAGAGCGTGCTGCTGGCGGCCTACGATGTCGACGATCCTCCGCCGCTGCGCGCGCACGGCTCAGTCTCTGACGCCTTCGGTGTCGCTCTGGTGCTGGGCGCGGCCCCGCAAGCGCGCGCGAGGCTGCAGCTCTCGTTCACGCAGGCCCCGCCGACACGGCTGACCGAGCCGGCTCTCGAGGCGCTGCGCGAGAGCATTCCGGCGGCGCGCGCGCTACCGCTGCTGCAATGGCTGTCACGACCGATGCAAGGCTGCGTAGTGCTCGACTACCTGCCCGAGCAGCGGTTGCAGCTGCACCTCACGCCATGAGTGTCGTCATCGAGCGCGCGCAGATCCTGCAGCTGCTGCCCCAGCAGGGCGCGATGTGTCTGCTCGAGAGCATCCTCGATTGGGATGCGCAGCAACTGCGTGCGCGCGGCTCGGATCCGAACGCGCCGGCGCACCCACTGCGCGCCCATGCGCGGCTGGGCAGCGCCGCAGCGCTGGAATACGCCGCACAGGCGGCGGCGGCACACGGCGCGCTGCTCGGTGCGCGCGGCGCAGCGCAGCCGGCGCGCGAGGGCCGCACCGCGCTGCTCGCCAGCGCTCGGGCGCTGACGCTGCTGGGCCTGCGACTGGACGGCGGTTCGCAAGCCCTCATCGTCGAGGTACGCCGGCTGCACGTCGAGGGCGGCGCTGCGCTGTATGAATTCGAGCTCGCCGCCGGCGCGCCGCTGGCGCGCGGCCGGCTCGGCCTCCTGCTCGCATGAGACAGCCTGCGCGTCGCGCGCTCGTGACCGGCGGCGCCGGTGCAATCGGCAGCGCCATCTGCCGCCGCCTGGCGCGCGAGGGCCTGTTCGTGTACGTGCAGGTGCGCGAGGCGCGTGAAGAGGGCCATGCGCTCATCGGCGAGCTGCAGAGCCTCGGGGCCGCAGCCGAGCTGCTGGCATTCGATCTGACCGACGCTACCGCCAGCGAGCAGGCACTGGCGCAAGTACTCGCATCAGGACCCGTCCAGGTGCTGGTGAACAACGCTGCGATTCACGACGATGCGGCATTTCCGGCCATGCAGCCACGGCAGTGGCAGCGCGTGCTCGACGTTTCGCTGCTCGGCTTCTTTCACGTCACGCGCACCCTGTTGCTGCCGATGATCCGCACGCGCTGGGGGCGCATCATCAGCCTGAGCTCGGTCGCGGCCCTCAAGGGCAACCGCGGTCAGGTCAACTACGCGGCCGCCAAGGGCGCCATCAATGCCGCCACACGCTCGCTCGCGCTGGAGGTGGCCACGCGCGGCATCACCGTCAACGCCGTGGCCCCCGGAATCATCACCACGCCGATGAGCGCTGCGAGCTTCGACGCGGCGGCCATCGAGCGGCTCGTGCCCATGCAGCGAGCCGGCAGCAGCGAGGAAGTCGCCGAGCTGGTGGGCTTTCTGGCGAGCGAAGCTGCCGGCTACATCACCGGACAGGTCCTCTCCATCAACGGCGGCATGTATACCTAGCGTCTAAGCGTAGACACGTACGTCGGACAACAAGCCGCTCGCCCCGCGCTCGCAGACCAGCAGTGCGGGCCTATCCCCGAGCTGCAGCTCCAAGGCACTGCGTGCCTGCTCATCGAGGCGCGTACAGACGCCGGCGTCGAGTGCACCGGCTCGCAGCGCAGACTCGAGTGTGGCGCGAATCTCGGCGACGCCGCGGCGCACTGCGCCATCCGCCAGCTGCAGGCGCGCATCGCGCTCGAACAGCGCCGCACTCGCCGCCAGGTCCTTATCACGCGCGGCACGGGCCAGCCGCGACAGCACGTCCGCAGCATCGCGGCCGGGCGCGGCATGCGGGTCGATCGGCAGGGAGCGGCGCTGCTGCCCACGCAGCGCGGGCGTGGCATAGACACGCGCACGCGAGGCGCCGTTGGGGGTGCGCTCGAACAGCAGCGCCACGGGCAATCCGGGCCCCTGGAAGACCGGGATGTCCGTCATGCCCCGCGCCGGCACGAAGCGATACTCCTCCAAGCGGCGCGCCCCGCTTTCGGTCACCTGTACCAGCTCGATGACGGCCCACTGCGTGGCGTGCGGCCACAGCAGGCTCTTCGCCTCGAGCTCAAGCGGGGCACGCTCACCGTGCTGCGGGTCTTCGATCAGCTGTTGCTGGCGCAGGCGTGCGCCCAGCACGCCGGGCTCGACCGGAGATGCCTGCATGCATCACTCCTGAAAGCAGGAAGGCGGCGATCATAACAATCCGCCGCGCTCGAGGCTGTCGGCGCAGCGAGGACTACTGCGGGGCCGTCTGGGGGTTCGACAGCGGGTAGGGGGAGGAGAGCTTCCAGCGCCGATGCGTCCAGGTCCAGTCGGCCGGGTTCGCACGAATCAGCGCCTCGAGCAGCCGCGCATATCGCGCCGTGAAGATCTTGGGATCCAGTCGCTCCCCGGCCGCGCAGATCGGCTGAAAATCGATCTGATAATGGCCGCGCCGGGTGCGGGACATGGCGGCGAAGAAGGCCGCATAGCCGGTGGAACGGGCAATCTCGCCCGGTCCCGGATAAAAGGCGGTGTCGCAGCCGAGGAAATTGAGCCACAGGCGCCCATCGCTCGAATTGGGCACCTGATCGGCGATCAGCGCCACGGCGCGCACGGTATTGCGACGACGCGCGATCTCGCGCAGCAGCTTCTTCGCGGCGATCAGCCGCGCACCGAAGCGGCAACGGAGCTTGCGCAGCTCGCGGTCGGCCGCCGCCGCGTGCAACGGCTTGTACGCCGCCTCCATCGGTGCCCCGACCTGCAGCGCGACGGCGTGCAGTGACCATTCCCAATTGCACTGATGCGCACCGAGCAGCAGCACCGAGCGGCCGGCCTGCGTCTCGGCGTGCACGCGCTGCAGATTGACCAGCGTCACGCGCGAGCGCATCTCATCGGCCGACATCGTCGCGGTCTTGAAGAACTCCGCAACCACCTGCGCGAGGTGGCGGTAGTTCTGCGACAGCAGCCGGTGGATCTGAGCCTCGGAACAGTGCGGGAAACAGCGGCGCAGGTTATCGCGCGCGACACGCACGCGGTAGCGGAGCACGTGACGCAGGCAGCCGACGAACAGCGCGCTGAGCCCATAGAGCGCCGGCCAGGGCATGTGCGACAGCAGGCGGATCCACCACGCGCTGGGGTCCGCTGAGATTGCCGTGACCTCCGGGGTGCCCCCCGCAGGCACGCCGCTTGGATTATGATTCTCCACTACAGTCGAGTCTAACGAGTTGCCGGGCGCCGCGGATAGTGAATCCTGCACGCTTCGGTGAGCACAGCAGCCATCGGACCCCCATGCTCTGGATCAAAGCACTGCACGTGCTTGCCGTCATCGCCTGGCTGGCCGGGATCTTCTACCTGCCGCGCATCTTCGTGCACTACGCCGAGGGCCACTCGCGTGGCGAGGACGTGCGGCGCCTGGTGGTCATGGCCAGGCGGCTGTTTGGCTTCATGACGCTGATGGCGGTGTTCGCGCTGGCCTTCGGACTGGTCCTGTGGCTGGGTTTTCACGACAGCGGGCGCTGGCTCATGGTCAAGCTGGTGTTCGTCCTGGGGCTCATCGGCTACCACCTGGCCTGCCGCGGCCTGCTCGGCCGGCTCAAGCGCGGCGCCGCCATGCCCAGCTCGCGATCCCTGCGGCTCTTCAACGAAGCCGCCTTGCTGCTGGTCGTACCGATCATCCTGCTGGCGGTGGTCAAGCCGTTCTGAGGCACGGCTGCACGAGGGCCGGCTAGACGGCCTGGCTGAACAGCGCCTTGTCGGGCATGCGCCGCGCCAGGCGCGCATCGAAGGCGAGGCAGATGTTGCGCAGGAAGGCGCGGCCACGCTCGGTGACGCGGCAGCCGCCCGCATCGAGCTCCACGAGGCCGTCGGCCGCGGGCTCGGCCAGCCGCTCGATGGCCGACTGCAGCCACGCGGTGCGCTCTCCCGGCGCATCCCAGCGCGTCGCCAGGCGCGTCATCAGTCGCAGGATGTGGGTGCGCAGCACCTGGTCCTCCGCATCCAGCACGTGGCCGCGCTGGATCGGCAGCTCGCCGCGCGCGACGCGCTCCTGATAGCGCTGCAGGTCTTTTTCGTTCTGCGCGAAGGCGTCACCGGCATCGCCGATCGCCGAGAC
>DATNDE010000008.1:0-80413 GCA_035553315.1 Steroidobacteraceae bacterium | reverse complement strand
GATGGCTGAAGCGTTCATGGGCTACGTGCTGCCCTGGGGCAACATGTCCTACTGGGCGTGCCAGGTCATCATCAACATCTTCGGCACCATTCCGGTGATCGGTGGCGGGCTGGTGCTGTGGATCCGCGGTGACTACGGGGTGGCCGACGCGACCTTGAATCGCTTCTTCGCGCTGCACGTGGTGGCCATCCCGCTGGTGCTGCTGCTGCTGGTGGTGCTGCACCTGGTGGCGCTGCGGCACTCGGGCTCGAACAATCCCGATGGGATCGAGATCAAGGCGCACAAGGATGCCAACGGCAGGCCACTCGACGGCATTCCATTTCATCCCTACTACAGCGTCAAGGATCTGGTGGGCATCTGCGCCTTTCTGACCATCTTCGCGGGCATCATCTTCTTCGAGCCGACCCTCGGCGGCCTGTTCCTCGAGGATGCGAACTTCACGCCGGCCAACCCGGTCTCCACTCCGCCGGATATCACCCCATCGTGGTACTTCACGCCCTATTACGCGATCCTGCGCGCCATCCCGAACCAGCGCATCGGTGCGCTGATGCTGCTGCTGGCGGTGCTGGCGTTCTTCTTTCTGCCGTGGCTGGACCGCTCGCCGGTCAAGTCGATCCGCTATCGCGGCTGGATATTCAAGCTGTTCCTGGCGGTGTTCACCGTGTCGTTTCTAGGCCTGATGTACATGGGCATGCAACCGCCCACCCCCACGGCCTATGTGATCTCGCGGGTGTTCATGGTGGGCTACTTCGCCTTCTTCGTCCTCATGCCGTGGTACTCACTCATCGATCCGGTCAAGCCGGTGCCCGACAGGGTTACGTTCCATCATGATCACTAAGCTCGTGGCGAAGCTGCCTCGTCTGTTGCTGTGCGCCTCGGCGCTGACGCTGCTGGTCGCGGCGGGTGCCGCGACGCTCGATGGCGCCTGGGCGGCCGAGGTCCCGAGCGCCAGCGGCATCCCCGGCAAGCCCGAGAATGCACCGCCGGTGGACTGGAGCAGCTGGACGGCCGGCAACAACGTCGCCGACCTGGCCTCCCTGCAGCGGGGCGCGCGCAATTTCATGAATTATTGCGAGGGTTGCCACTCCCTCAAGTACGAGCGTTATCAGCGCATGGCGACGGATCTGAAAATCCCGGCCGCCGTGCTGGCGGCCAACCTGGTCGCCCCCGGCAGCACCAATCTGGACTATATCGGCACCCCGATGCCCAGTGAGGATGCGGCCAACTGGTTCGGCAAGGCTCCACCGGACCTGTCGGATATGGCGCGCTTCAAGGGCGTCAATTACATCTACCAGTATCTGCGCACCTTCTACGCAGATCCGAGCAGCCCGACGGGCAGCAACAATCTGGCCGACCCCAACGTGGCCATGCCCGATGTGCTTTCCGACCTCGAAGGTGTCAAGCAAGCCGTCTTCCGTACGGTCAAGGAGCCGGACGGAACCACGCAGCAGGTATTCGATCACTTCGCGACCCAGTCGCCGGGCAATATGACGCCCGAGCAGTTCGATGGCTTCGTGCGCGATACGGTCAACTTCCTCGACTATGTCGGGGAACCGGCGCAGGTCGAACGCCAGAGGCTCGGTATCTGGGTGGTGCTGTTCCTGCTGGTTCTGACGGGCTTTGCCTGGCTGCTGAAGAGGGAATACTGGAAAGACGTGCACTGAGAGTGCGCCGAGAGTCTGTGTTGTCCATTTGCATGCGTCGTTGGCAGGGGAGGTGAATCATGTCCCGCCGCTCGGTCATGACGCTGTTCTCGGCGCCGGAGGAACCGCACAGTCATCGCACCCGCATCGTTCTGGCCGAGAAGGGTGTCGAGATCGACATCATCAACGTGGTGCCCGGGCGCTATCCCGAGGACCTGTTGGATCTGAATCCCTATCACAGCCTGCCCACGCTCGTGGACCGGGACCTGGTGCTGTACGACTCGCGCGTCATCATCGAATACCTCGATGAGCGCTTTCCGCATCCGCCGCTGATGCCGGTGGATCCGATCCTGCGCGCGCAGTTCCGGCTGGCGCTCTATCGCATCGAGCGCGACTGGTATGCTCTGGCGCAGGCCATCGACGAGGATCACGACAAGAAGCACGTCGCGAGGAATCGCAAGATCCTGCGCGATGCGATCCTGCAAAGCGCAGACGTATTCAAGGTCAAGCCGTACTTTCTGAGCGATGAGTTCTCGCTGGTGGATGCCAGTATCGCGCCGATCCTCTGGCGCCTGCGTCGCTACGAGATCGATTTGCCGCCGCAGGCGCAAGCGCTGTCGCGCTACGCGGCGGGCATCTTCGCCCGCCCCTCGTTTCGCTCCAGCCTCTCGGATGCCGAGCACGAGATGAGGGCCGATTGATGGCTGGGAGTTCCAGCGGGTCCGGTGGCGGGCCCGGCAGCGGGCCCGGCGGCGCGCGACGCGCGGCCATTCCGCGCCGGCCCTATCTGCTGCGCGCGATGCACGAGTGGATCAGCGACAGCGGTTACACCCCGCACGTGATCGTCGACGCCCTGCAGGAAGGCGTCGAGGTGCCGCAGGCCTATGTCAAGGAAGGCAAGATCGTACTGAATGTGTCGACCTCGGCGACACAGCGGCTGCAGTTGAAGAACGATGGCGTGCAGTTCGATGCGCGCTTTTCCGGCATCGTGCATCACGTGAACGTGCCGATTCAGGCGATTCTCGGCATCTACGCGCGCGAGACCGGCGAGGGCATGGTGTTCTCCGAGTCCGATCCCGAGGGACCCTCGCCACCATCCGATCCGTCCGATCCGGGCCCGGGCCCGGAAACGCCGTCGCCGGAGACCCCCGAGGGCCGGCGCGCGAAGTTCACCGTCGTCAAGTAGCGAGCGCGTGCAGCGCGCCCGCGGCGGCGATGGCGTGCGTTCACATCACGCCCTGCAGCCACTCGAGCGGTCTTCCTGCGCCTGCGGCGAGCAACGCATCGAAACGCACGCTCAGGCGCGCAAGCTCCGGACGGCGGGCGAGCAGGTGCCGCGCTGTGAGGTGGAGGCGCTGCCGCTTGCCGGCACCGATGCTCGCCGCGGCGCCGCCGAAGCGATCGCTCGAGCGCAGTCGCACCTCGGCGATCACCAGCAACTGACCCCGCTGCGCAACGAGGTCGAGCTCTCCGCCCCGCCAGCGGTAGTTGCGCAGCAGGATGCGAAAGCCGGCCTGTTGCAGCAGCTGCGCGGCGCGTTCCTCGGCCTCGGCGCCCACTGCGCGACGATCCGGCGAATGTTCGATCGGCACGCGCTGCAGGTTGCACGCGCGCTGGGCGATGCGCGATCCGTCAAACCCGCGCGTTCGTGCAGAAAACGTCAGGTCAGGGCGCCAGCGGTGCCGAGGGTGCGGCGGGCGGGCCGGCCGCGCCGGTGGTAGCCGGCCCGACGGCACCGCTCGAGGGGGGCAGCGGGCGCGGGTTGCCATTGCGATCCACGCGTACCCAGATCAGCTCGCGCTGGATGCGCCGATCGGCGTCGAAGTGCAGCTGGCCGGTCAACCCGTCGATCTGCACGGCCGACGGGGTGCCATAGGGCGTCGACATGGCGAGCATCAGCTGGCAGGCGTCGTAGCCAAAGGCAAAATACCGGCCGCGCCAGGCGACGCGATTGCCCCAGCTTTGGGACATGCTGTCGCGCAGTTCCGCCAGGCCCGTCTGAGCGCTGATCATCCAGGGCATGTCGGCATACATCAGACCGGCGATGTCGCTGTTGGAGTCGCGTGTGTCGGGCTCGTAGGCCTCGGCAATCGAGTACTTGGGGATATCGCTCGCGTAGGCGTAGCCCAGCTGCGGCATGATGAGCCGCGCGTTCAGCGCACTGGAGGTGACGATGAACACGAACTCGATGTCTCCGCGGTGGCGCGGCTCGAAATTGAACTTCGTGCCGAGCGCGCGCTCCAGACGCTGGTTGCGCTCCTGGCTCTGATCGATGCCGAGCACCGCGCGCAGCTCATCGCCATAATCCTGCTGCTGCGGATCATAGGTGGGAGCTGCGATCAGCGTGCCGCCGCCGAGCGTGAGCGCGCGCGAGAAGGCGTTGGCGACGCGCGTGCCCCAGTCATTGCGCGGCACCAGCATGATGCCGCGGTGATGTCCGTCAGCCAGGATGCGCTGCGCCGCGAGCTGCGCCTCCTGCTCCGGTGAGAGCGCGTCCTGAAACATGCCCGCTGGGGCGCTCTGTCCATCGGGAAGAAAGTTGAGCGCGAGCATCGGCACGTTCCCGGGGCCCTGTGCGGCGACGCTGGCCACCGCGTCGGGCACGAGTGGTCCGACGATGAAGGTGCTGCCGTTGCTGCGTGCCTGCGCGAGCGCCTGGGTGGCCGGCATCGCCGCCGTATCGTAGAGATGCACCTGCGGTCGCGCAGCCGCGGGCAGCTCGTAGAGCGCACTGAGAAAGCCGTCGCGCACCGTCACGCCATCGGCGCCATAGGGGCCGCTCAACGGCAGCAGCAGTGCCACGTGCGCTCCGGGCGCGCTGACCGCCAGCGGCGCCGGAAAGGCCTGATCGAGAATCGTCTGGCCCGGATGATTCGGGTAGCGTGCGCGCCAGCGCGCCGCGAGCGTTGCGCTGTTCAGTGACAGCGAGCGTGATGGCGCCGCGGTGGCGCCCAGCTCGAGCCAGCCGCGGATCAACATATCGGTGCCGGGCCGCGTCGTCAGATCCACGCCGCGCGCGCGTGCCTGCAGCAGCTCATCGAGCAGCGCGCGGCGCCGCTGCACGCGCTGCGCATCGCCGCCGGCATACTGTTCGGAGGCGATTTCCGCGCGAATGCCGTCGACTGGCCGGGCCGCCGCGAACGCGATGCGCATTTTCAGCGAGTAATAGTCGAGCGCCGCTGCGGCGCCGACCGCGGCCGGCAGGGCAGAGATCTGCCGCCACGCGAGCTGCGCCTGATGCAGCTGATAGGACACCTGCGCGTCGAGCAGTTCGCGCTGGTAGTGCTGCGCGGGGGCAAGCGGTTCGACGATCGTGCGCAGGACGCGCCGGGCGTCGGCCGGCCGCTGGGCGGCCAGCCACTCGCGCGCCGCAGAGAGCAGCAGCTGCGCACGGGCCGCGACGTCGTGCACGGCCTCGCCCTCGTAGGCCAGCGCGGCCTGCGCGTGATCGCCGCGGCTGGCCAGCTGCGCGGCGCTCGGCGCGGCGGGCGCTTCGCTGGGCGGCGGCGGCAGGCTCACGCAGGCTGCCAGCGTCACCGCCGCCACGAACAGAATCCACAGTCGCATTTTAGGTGGCATCATGCGCGTCCCGGCACGCCCAGGATGAATTGGGAATGCGATTATAGTGGCTCGTCGCGATCAGGTCCGCGCTGCAGAGCAAGCCGCGAGCGGCGCTCAGCACCACGCACGCGGCCGGCTCGATGTGGTCGCAACGCCGATCGGTAATCTTGCCGATCTGACCCCGCGCGCGCGCGAAGCGCTGGCGGGGGCCGATCTGGTGGCCGCGGAGGACACCCGCCACACCGGTGCGCTGCTGCGCGTGCTGGGCATTCAGGCGCATCTGCAATCGCTGCACGACTACAACGAGAGCGCGCGCGTGCAGGAGTTGATCGAGCGCATGCAGTCGGGCTCGATCGTTGCCCTGGTCAGCGATGCGGGCACGCCGCTGGTGTCGGATCCGGGCTATGCGCTGGTGCGCGCGGCTGCGGCGCAGGGCATTCCGGTGCGCGCGATACCCGGTCCCTCGGCGCTGACCGCGGCCCTGAGCATCGCAGGGCTGCCCACCGATCGCTTCGTGTTCGAGGGCTTTCTACCGGCCCGCGCCGCCGCGCGGCGCGCGCGCCTGCTGGCGCTCGCGGCCGAGCCGCGCACGCTGGTGTTCTTCGAGGCGCCGCATCGCATCGCCGCCACACTGCGCGATCTGGCGGCGCTGTTGGGGAGCGAGCGGCGTGCCGTGATTGCACGCGAGCTCACCAAGGTTCATGAGAGCGCACATCGTGGCGAGCTCGGCGTGCTGCTGAGCTCGCTCGACGCAGAGCCAAACATGGCGCGCGGAGAGATCACGTTGATCGTTGCAGGCGCGAGCGATGAGTTTGCGGCGCAGGAGCGGGCGGACCCACAGGCCGATGCGCAACCCGATGGCGATGTCGGATCGGGGCGCGCAGGGCAGGCGGCGCAGGCGGCGCACGCAGCGGAAAATCCGCGACGGGCGCTGCTCGGCCAGGCGCTGCGACTGCTGCTGGCGGAGCTGCCGCCGGCACGTGCCGCCGCCATCGCCGCGCAGCTGACGGGGATACCGCGGCGCGAGGTCTATGCGTTGGCCCAGCGCCTGCGGGGTGCAAATGAGGTTGAGCCGTCCTCCTGAAGCCAGTATCGTGCCGCCCGCGAGGAGCCGGCCGGGCAGTCGCTGTGGGGATGGAAACTCGTTTTCAGCTCCATGGAGGAAAGTCCGGGCTCGGCGGGCAGGGTGCCAGGTAACGCCTGGGGGGCGCGAGCCCACGGAAAGTGCAACAGAGAGCAGACCGCCAGGCGCCGGAAACGACGCCCGGTAAGGGTGAAACGGTGCGGTAAGAGCGCACCGCGTGCGTGGTAACACGCGACGGCACGGCAAACCCCACCCCGAGCAAGGCCAAATAGGGAAGTCGCAGTCGCCTGTGGGCTGCAGCGTGAGCCCGCGCGTGCTTCCGGGTAGGCCGCTTGAGGCGTGCGGTGACGCACGTCCCAGAGGAATGGCTGCTCTCGACAGAACCCGGCTTACAGGCCGGCTCTTCGCCTCTCACTCACCCGTATTCGAGCTTTAGGGTTCAACTACCTGATCCCTAAAGAGTCATTAATCCGTCTCCCGTCCCACCTGAGCTTTAGGGCTGTAAGTCCCTACAGCTACTGAAAAAATTACTGTCGGAAACCGTTGACATGCCGGCGTTTGCGTTCCTATAGTGGTGCCAAGTGGGAAAAGGTGGGAGGGAATGGGTCGCAATGGCCCTCAATTCCCAGGTCAATGTTCCGCGGCGCAGCAAAAATCACCCTGGATGACAAAGGTCGCGTGGTCGTACCGGCGCGCTACCGCGAGCGGCTGGTGGAGCGCTCGCAGGGCCAACTGGTGGTGACGGTCAACCTGGACGGCGCCTGCCTGCTCATCTACCCGCTGACCGATTGGGAGCAGGTGGAGCGACGCATCATGGAACTGCCGACCTTCAACGAAGACTCGCGTCGGTTGCAGCGCATCATGGTCGGTCATGCCACGGATCTGTCGCTCGACGGGCACGGACGCATGCTGCTGCCCCCGGAACTGCGCGAGCTCGCCAAGCTCAATCGTCATGCGGTGCTGATCGGCCAGGGGGCGCGCTGCGAATTGTGGGACGAGTCGCGGTGGAACGAGCGGCGCGATGCGTGGCTCGCGACCGAAACCTCAGCTGCCAATCTGCCCGCGCAGCTCGATTCGCTGTCGTTGTGAGGCCGCGGCTGCGCATGTCAGAGGGGGGACGCATTGGATGAGCACACGC
The DNA here is from genome assembly GCA_035553315.1 of Steroidobacteraceae bacterium. Taxonomy (GTDB): domain Bacteria; phylum Pseudomonadota; class Gammaproteobacteria; order Steroidobacterales; family Steroidobacteraceae; genus FEN-1191. The sequence goes on along the minus strand of DATNDE010000008.1, from coordinate 72,987 downwards.
CGGTGCTTCTCGAGGAGGTGCTCGCAGCGCTGGCGGTCCGCCCCGCGGGGCTGTATGTCGATGCGACCTTCGGTCGTGGCGGTCACAGCGCGCGCATCCTCGCGGCGCTCGGTGCGCAGGGGCGGCTCGTGGCGCTCGACCGCGATCCGGCGGCGATCGCGGCGGGGCAGCTGCGCTTTGGCCAGGAGCCGCGTCTGCGCCTGGTGCAGGCCGACTTTGCGCAGCTGGCCGGTGCGGTGCGCGCCCAAACGACGCGTACGCACGTCGACGGCATCCTGTTCGATCTGGGCGTCTCCTCCCCGCAGCTCGACGACCCGGCGCGCGGCTTCAGCTTCAGCCAGGACGGCCCGCTCGATATGCGCATGGATCCGACGCATGGCCGGCCGGTTTCCGCATGGCTCGCGCAAGCGGCTGCTGCCGAGATCCGTGGCGTGATCGCCAGCCTCGGAGAGGAGCGCTTCGCCGGCCGCATTGCCAACGCCATCGTGCGCGCGCGTGAGCAGGCGCCGCTCGTCACCACGGGGCAGCTCGCCGCGCTGGTGGCCGCGGCCGTGCCGACGCGCGAAGCCGGCCGGCATCCGGCCACGCGCACTTTTCAGGCGTTGCGCATGCACGTGAATGACGAGCTGGGCCAGATCGAGCAGGGCCTCTCCCAGGCGCTGTCGTTGCTCGGGCCGGGTGCGCGGCTCGCCGTCATCAGTTTCCATTCGCTCGAGGATCGCGCGGTCAAGCAGTTCATCCGCCGTCACGCCGAGACCGATGCGGGCCTTGCCGGTGTGCCACTGCGCGCTGCCGAAATACGTGCCGTGCAGCCGCTGGCACTGCGTCGCGTGGGCACGAAGCGGCGGCCGAGCGCCGCCGAGATCGCCGCCAATCCGCGCGCGCGCAGCGCGCTGCTGCGGGTCGCGGAGCGGCTCGCGTGAGCGCTTCGCGTCGTGTGCTACTGCTGGCCCTGCCGGTGCTGTGGTTTGCGGTGCTCGGCTCGGCAGCCGGCGCGATCTATGCGAAGTACCGGGCACGTCAGCTGTTTAGGCAACTCACGCAGCTGCGCACCGCCCGTGAGGGGCTCGATGACGATTGGGGGCGCTTGCAGCTCGAGCAGGGCGCCTGGTCGGCCGACGCACTGGTCGAGCGCGTCGCCAGCAATCGGCTGCACATGAGCTCGCCCGATCCGCGCACGATCGAGATCATCGCACCATGAGAAGGCGCACGAGTCGCGCGCGCGGCAGCCGCAGCACACGTGCGGCGCGACGGGCCGCGCGGCCGCGGCCGTATTCGCACCGCTGGCGGCTGCGCGTGGTGTTTGCGATGTTGACGCTGGTTGCGCTGGGGCTGCTCGGCCGCGCCGTGGAGCTGCAACTGGTCGAGCACGGCTTTCTCACCCAGCAGGGTGAGGCACGCTTCTCGCGCGTGACCACGCTGCTGGCGCACCGCGGCGACATTACCGATCGCAATGGTGAGCCGCTGGCGGTGAGCACCCCGGTCGACTCCGTGTGGGCCAATCCGCAGCAGCTGCACGAGGAACTGGAGGATCTGCCGCGTCTGGCGAGTGTGCTCGGCATGGATCGGGCCGATCTCACGCGCCACGTGACGAGCAACCTGGATCGCCAGTTCCTCTATCTCAAGCGCGATGTCGATCCAGCCGAGGCACAGCGTGTGGCTGCGCTGGAAGTGCCCGGGGTCAACCTGACACGCGAGTATCGTCGCTACTATCCGGCCGGCGAGGTCACCGGTCACGTGCTGGGCTTTACCAGCATCGATGACGCGGGGCAGGAAGGCCTGGAGCTCGCCTTCAATCGCTGGCTGGCCGGCAAGGACGGCGCCGAGCGCGTCATCCAGGACAGCACCGGGGCGAAGGTCGATGACGTCGAGAACATTCGCGAGGTGCGTCCCGGGCGCGATCTGGCGCTGAGCTTGGACCTGCGCATCCAGTATCTGGCCTATCGCGAGCTCAAGCGCGCGATCCTCGCCAATCGCGCACACGCCGGCTCGGTGGTGGTCATCGATGTGGACACTGGCGAGGTGCTCGCCATGGTCAATCAGCCGGCTTACAACCCGAACGACCGCGGGCAGTTCTCACCGGCCGATTATCGCAATCGCGCCGTGACGGACCTGTTCGAGCCTGGCTCGAGCATCAAGCCCTTCATCGTAGCAGCGGGCCTGACTTCCGGCCGATTTAGTCCCCACAGCCTCGTCAACACCAATCCAGGCTACGTTCAGGTTGCCGATCGTACCTTTAGAGACGAACACAATCTCGGCATCGTGGATCTGGCCACGGTGCTCGCCAAGTCCTCGAACGTTGGCATGATCAAGCTCGAGCAGCAGCTGCAGCCGCGACAGATCTGGAGCACGCTCAGCCACTTCGGCTTCGGACAGATCACCGATAGCGGGCTGCCGGGCGAATCCGCCGGCGTGTTCACCAATTACGCGCACTGGCGGCCCATCACCGTCGCCACGCTCTCGCACGGCTACAGCATCTCGGTGACGCCGCTGCAGCTCGCCTCGGCGTACGCCACGATCGGAGCGCTCGGCGTGCACCATCCGGTGTCGATCCTGCGCGTGGACAGTCCCCCGCCCGATGAGCGCGTACTGGATGCGCACGTGGCGCGCGAGCTCATTGGCCTGCTGGAGTCCGTGACCACCCTGGAGGGGGCCACGGGAGTGAAGGCGAGCATCCCCGGCTATCGCGTCGCGGGCAAGACCGGCACGGCCTACAAATTCATCAATGGCGCCTATTCGACCGATCACTACAACTCGATATTCGCCGGCGTTGCGCCAGCCAGCGCGCCGCGGCTGGCGGCCGTGGTGGTGATCGACGACCCGATGGCCGGCAAGCACCTGGGCGGTGATGTGTCCGCGCCCGTGTTCTCCGCGGTGGTGGGCGGCGCACTGCGCCTGCTGGGGGTGGCGCCGGACGCCGTCGCACCGCCCGCCTCGCCACTGCTGCCCGGTCAGCGGGTGGCGCGTCGATGAGCGCCGCGGTGCCGCGTGTCCTGCAGCCGGCGATGCACGGCATCGCCGAGCTGCCGCCCGACCTGGCGGTCACCGATCTGACGCTCGACAGTCGCGAGGTCACCCCTGGTGCGGCGTTCTTCGCCTGTCGCGGTGCGCGCGCTCATGGCCTCGCCTTCGCTGCACGCGCTGCCGCAGCCGGCGCGCGCGTCATCCTCTGGGAGAGCGCCCCGGGCGTGCAGATGCCGGCGCTGCCGGCGCACGTGCGGGTGATCGAGGTGCCGCAGCTGCGCGCGCACCTGGGGCAGATCGCCGATCGCTTCTTCGGCGCTCCCTCGGCGCACCTGGCGATCGCGGGAATCACCGGTACCAGCGGCAAGAGCACTTGTGCGTGGTTGCTGGCCGAAGCGCTCGCACTGCTCGGCCGGCGCAGCGCCTACATCGGTACGCTCGGGGTCGGCAACGCCCGGTGCGACAGCGCCGGTGCCGTTGCCCTGGCCGTGCGACCGCTGGCGCACACCACGCCCGACGTGCTGAGCGTGCATCGACTGCTCGGGCAGTTGGTCGAGAACGGCAGCGACTCGGTGGCCATGGAGATCTCTTCGCACGCGCTGGATCAGGGGCGTTGCGCTGGCGTGCGCCTGCGGGCCGCGGCATTCACCAATCTCACGCGCGACCATCTCGATTATCACGGCAGCATGGATGCCTATGCGGCGGCCAAGGCGCGCCTGTTCGACTGGCCGCAACTGGGCGCGCGCGTCATCAACGTCGACGATGCCTTCGGGCGCGTGCTCGCGCAGCGCCTGCAGGCGCGGCCGGGCGAGGCGCCGCTGTTCCTGACGGGGCGCGATGCGGGCGCGGTGCAGACGATGGCGCGCGCCGTGGCAACAGCCGCGGCTGCCGGCGTGTCGCGCCGCGCTGCCGACTACGTCTGCGCCGAGCGCGTCTCGATCGGCGCGCACGGTCTTACGCTCGCCGTGCTGAGCAGCCGCGGCAACGCCAGTCTCACCAGTGCGCTGCGCGGGGCGTTCAATGCCGACAATCTGCTGACGGTGCTGGCGCTGCTGCTGGCGTGGGAGATTCCGCTGCCACGTGCCTGCGAGGTGCTCGCGGCCTGTGCGGCGCCGCCCGGCCGTATGCAGGCCGAAGGCGGCGGCACGCTGCCGCTGGTGCTGATCGACTATGCCCACAAACCCGATGCGCTCGCCAAGGCGCTCGCGGCGGCGCGGCTGCATTGTGAGGGGCGACTGTGGTGCGTATTCGGCTGCGGTGGGGAGCGCGATCAGGGTAAGCGCGCCGAGATGGGGCGTATCGCCGCGGAGTTGGCCGACCTGCTGATCATCACGGATGACAATCCGCGCGGTGAGGATCCGGCGGCCATCGCCACGGCGATCGCCGAGGGCGCCGCGGCCGCTGGAGCCGGGCGGCGCATGCGCATCGTGCACGATCGCGCGCTCGCGATCCGCCGCGCATTGGCGCAGGCCACGGCGCACGACGTGGTCGTGGTGGCGGGCAAGGGCCACGAGGAGTACCAGCTGATTGCCGGGCAGCGGCGCGCCTTCAGCGACGCGGCGGCGGTGCGTGCGGCGCTCGCCATGCGAGGTGCGGCGTGATCGGCACGCTGGCAGGCTTTGCCGCGGCCTGTGACGGCCGGCTGATCGGCGAGGATCGGCCTTTCGGCGAGCTGGTGATCGACTCGCGCGTCTGCCGCGCCGGCGATCTGTTTGCGGCGCTGGGCGGCGAGCGGGTGGATGGCCATCAGTTCGTCGAGGACGCCGTCGCGCACGGCGCCGCGGGCGCACTCGTGCAGCGCGAGCAGCCGGTGGCGCTGCCGCAGATCATGGTCGACAGCGTCGAGGGCGCAATGGCGCGCGCCGCTGGTCGCGCGCGCGCGGCGTTCGCCGGGCCGGTGATCGGTGTGGCGGGCAGCAACGGCAAGACCACCACCAAGGAGATGCTTGCGGCGATCCTCGCGCAGGGCGGTGAGTGTCTGGCCACGCGCGGCAATCTGAACAATCACCTCGGCGTGCCGATGACGCTGCTGCGCCTGCGACCCAAACACGCCAGCGCGGTCATCGAGATGGGCGCCAACCGCGCCGGTGACGTGGCGCAGTTGGTGCAGATCGCGCGCCCCACCGTCGGGCTGATCACCAATGCCGGTGCCGAGCACCTCGAGGGCTTCGGCACGCTCGAGGCCGTGGCGCGCGCCGAAGGCGAGATGGTCGCGACGCTCCCGCCCGGCGCCAGCGCCATCCTGAACGCGGACGATCCGTTCGTGTCGCTGTGGCGCGCCAGCACGCAGGCTGCGGTCGTGACCTTCGGGCTGACACGCGAGGCGCAGTTTCGCGCCGAGGGGTTGCATCTGTCGGTGGATGCGGCGGGCTTCTGCAGTGTCTTTACGCTGCTGAGCCCGCAGGGGCGCTGCGAGATCCGCCTCGCGCTCGCCGGCGAGCACAATGTGCGCAATGCGCTCGGAGCCGCGGCGGCGGCCGCGAGCGCCGGCGCCTCGCTCGAGCACATTCGCGCAGGGCTGGCCGCGATGCGCGCAGTCAAAGGGCGGCTGCAGCTGCGCCGCCGGCGCGGCGGTGCCTGGCTCATCGACGATTCGTACAACGCCAATCCGAGCTCCGTGCGCGTGGGCCTCGAAGTGCTGCGCGACATGCCGGGGCGGCGCTGGCTGGTGCTCGGCGATATGGCCGAGCTCGGCGAGACATCCGCACAAAGTCACCGCGAGCTCGGCGAGCTGGCGCGCGCCATGGGCGTGGAGCGCCTCTACGCCTTTGGCAGTCTTGCGGCGCTGGCGGCCGAGAGCTTTGGCGCCGGAGGCCAGGCCTATCAGGACATCCAGGCGCTCACGCGGGCACTCGAGAGCGCTCTTGCGCCCGATGTGTGTCTGCTGGTGAAGGGCTCACGCGTCAATCGGCTCGAGCGCATCGTTGACGCGCTCGCGCCCGAGAGCCAGGCAAATCGGCTCGGCGCGCAATCGGGCACGCCGAGCGCTGGAGTGCACTGAGCATGCTCTACTGGGTTGCCAAGCTCCTAGCCGTGCACCACAGCGTCTTTCACGTCTTCTCCTATCTGACGCTGCGCGCCATTCTCACCGTGGCCTCTGCGCTGGGCCTGTCGCTGCTGGTCGGACCCGCGATGATCTCGCGGTTGTCGCGTTACCAGATCGGTCAGGTGGTGCGCAGCGAGGGACCGGCGAGCCACCTGCCCAAGGCGGGCACGCCCACGATGGGAGGGGCGCTCATCATCGTGGCGATCGTCACCAGTACGCTGCTGTGGGCGGACCTGCGCAATCGCTTCGTGTGGGTGGCGCTGGGCGTGACGGTCGGTTTCGGCGTCATCGGCTTCTACGATGACTACTTAAAGCTCGTGGTGGGCAATTCGCGCGGCCTCACCGCGCGCTGGAAGTATTTCTGGCAGTCGCTGCTCGGCATCGGCGCGGCCATCGTGTTGTTCAAGAGCGCGCATGCGCCGGCCGAAACGAATTTTTTCGTGCCCTTCATCAAGACGGTCAGCGTGCCGCTGGGGGCAACCGGCTTTTTGCTGGTCACCTATTTCATGATCGTCGGCATGAGCAACGCGGTGAATCTCACCGATGGGCTCGATGGGCTGGCGATCATGCCCGCGGTGCTGCTCGCGGCCGGCCTGGGCCTGTTCGCCTACGCCAGCGGCAACGAGATCTTTGCGCGCTATCTGGCCATTCCAGCGATTCCGCAGGCGGGGGAGCTGCTGATCTTCTGCAGCGCGCTGGGCGGCGCGGGCCTGGGCTTTCTGTGGTTCAACTCCTATCCGGCGCAGGTCTTCATGGGAGACATCGGAGCGCTGGCGCTCGGGGCTGCACTGGGATTGGTCGCCGTGATCGTGCGCCAGGAGATCGTCTGCCTCGTCATGGGCGGCATCTTCGTGCTCGAGACCGCCTCGGTGATCCTGCAGGTGGCCTCCTTCAAGCTGACCGGGCGGCGCATCTTTCGCATGGCGCCGATCCATCATCACTTCGAGCTCAAGGGATGGGCCGAGCCGAAGGTCATCGTGCGCTTCTGGATCATCAGCCTGCTGCTGGTGCTCGCGGGCCTCTCGACCTTGAAACTGCGATGAATCAGTCGCCACGCCATGATCAGATCGGTGCGCGCCTGCTGCAGGGGACGCGCCGCGCCGTGGTCGTAGGCCTGGGCAAGACCGGTGTATCGGTGACCCGCTTTCTGCTCGCGCGTGGCATCGGCGTCGCGGGCACCGATAGCCGCGAGCAGCCGCCAGGGCTCGCAGCGCTGGCGCAGTTGCCCGAGGCGCGTGGCGGCTCGCTCACGCTGCGCACCGGCGGTTTCGATACGTCGTTGCTCGCCGAGGCGGATCTGCTGGTGCTGTCCCCGGGCGTAGCCGTGCACGGTGCCTTCTTCGATGCCGCACGCGCGCGTGGCCTGCCGATGGTCGGCGACATCGAGCTGTTCGGCGAGGTCGCGCAGGCACCGATCGCGGCGATCACCGGCACCAATGGCAAGAGCACCGTGACGACGCTGCTGGCGCGGATGGCCGCGAGCGCCGGCCGTGTCGTGCGCGTGGGCGGTAACCTCGGAGAGCCGGCGCTGGAGCTGCTCGACGAGCGCGCGGAGCTATACGTGCTCGAGCTGTCGAGCTTTCAGCTCGAGCTCACCCGCTCGCTGCCGCTGGCGGCCGGTGCGGTGCTCAATGTGACGCCCGATCATCTGGATCGCCACGCGGATCTTGCAGCCTATGTCGCTGCCAAGGCGCGCATCTTCAACGACTGCCGCGTCGCGATCATCAATCTGGACGATGCGCTGGTCGCCGCGATGCCGAGCCCCGCGCAGCGCCGGCTGAGCTTCTCGCTGCGCGGCGCGGCGGGCGCGGACTATTGCCTTGCGTCGCACGGCGCGCAGGCTGCGCCCTGGCTCACCGCCCATGGTGAGCCGCTGCTCGCGCTGGCGCAGCTGCGCCTGTCCGGATTGCACAACGCCGCCAACGCGCTGGCCGCACTGGCGCTGGCGGAGGCGCTGCAGTTGCCGCGCGCGGCCTGCCTGACCGCGCTGCGCGAGTTCTGCGGCCTGGCGCACCGCATGCAGTGGGTCGCGGACGTTCGCGGTGTGCGCTACATCGATGACTCCAAGGGCACCAATGTCGGCGCGACCCTCGCGGCGGTCAGCGGCCTCACCGATCTGCCCGCCGCGCCGCGGGTCGGCGGCGCCGTGGCGCACATCGCCAGCGTCATCGTGATCGCCGGCGGCGAGGGCAAGGGCCAGGATTTCGCGCCGTTGCGCGACGGCTTCGCCGGTCGCGTGCGCTGCGCGGTGCTGATCGGGCGCGATGCACGCCGCCTGGGGGCCGTGCTCGAGGGCGTGTGTGAGTGCCACTACGCCACGACGCTGCCGGCCGCGGTGGCGCGCGCCGCGGCACTCGCCCGCCCGGGCGACACGGTGCTGCTCTCGCCCGCTTGCGCGAGCCTGGATATGTTTCGCGATTACGCCCAGCGCGGCGAGCTGTTTGCTCAGGCCGTGCGGGAGCTGGCGGCATGAGCGAGCTCGCGGCAGTCACCGCAAGCACCGGCGCCGCATCCGCAGGTGCAGCCCGCGCGACACGTCGGCGCGCGGGCACGGTGCTCGATGCTCCCACGCTGCTGCTGACCTCGGCCATCGTGCTGCTGGGCCTCATCATGGTCACCTCGGCGTCGATCAGCTTCGCCGGGCGGGCCGGGGAGCCCTTCGCCTTCCTCGAGCGCCAGCTGTCGCTCGCCATCGCAGGTTGCGCTACCGCCGCGGTGACCTTCTGCGTGCCCACCGAGAAGTGGCAGAAGGCGGCGCTGCCGCTGCTGCTGTTGGCGGGCGTGCTGCTGCTGTTGGTGCTGATCCCCGGCATCGGTCACGTGGTCAATGGCTCGCGCCGCTGGCTGCGCGTGGCCGGCGTGAACTTCCAGGTGTCCGAGGCCGCGCGCGTGCTCGCGCTCATCTATGTGGCCGGCTATGCGGTGCGCTACGAGGAGTCGCTGCGTCAGAGCGCCGCGGCGCTGGTGCGACCGCTGGCACTGCTGGGACTGCTGGCGCTGCTGTTGCTGCTCGAGCCGGACTTTGGCGCGGCCAGCGTGCTGTTCGTCAGCGGCTTTGCGTTGCTGTTTCTGGCCGGGGCGCGTCTGCGCTTCCTGCTGCTGATGCTGCTGGCCGCCGGCGGCAGCATGGCGCTGCTGGTGCGCTTCTCCCCGTATCGCCTGCATCGCTTCACGGCTTTTCTGAATCCCTGGGCCGATCCGTTCAACGGCGGCTTTCAGCTCACGCAGTCGCTGATTGCCATCGGCCGCGGCGCCTGGTTCGGTGTCGGCCTGGGCGCGAGCGTGCAGAAGCTCTTCTACCTGCCCGAGGCGCACACGGATTTTCTGTTCGCCGTGCTCGCCGAGGAGTTGGGACTGGCGGGCGTGGCCGTGACGCTGGCGCTATTTCTCGCGCTGACCTGGCGCGCCTTCGTGATTGCACGCCGTGCCTTCGACGTCGGCTTGAAGTTCGCCTCCTACCTCGCCTCGGGCTTCGGCCTATGGCTGGGAGTGCAGGCGTTCATCAACATCGGCGTGAATATGGGAGTGCTGCCGACCAAGGGCTTGACGCTGCCGTTCATGAGTTACGGGCGCAGCAGCCTCATCGTCACGCTGGCGTGGCTCGGAATCCTGCTGCGCGTGAACCATGAGGCCGTGCAGTGCCGGCGTCGCGCGGCGCGCGAGGGCGGCGTATGAGCGCGCCGTTGGCACTCATCATGGCCGGCGGCACCGGCGGACACGTGTTTCCCGCGCTGGCGCTGGCGCGCGAGCTGCGCGCACGCCAGTGGCGCGTGGTGTGGCTCGGCACCCGGCGCGGCCTGGAAGCCAAACTGGTGCCGGCCGACGGCATTGCCATCGAGTGGCTCTCGGTCAGCGGGCTGCGCGGCAAGGGCGTCGCAGTGTGGCTCGGCGCACCGCTGCGCCTGCTGCGCGCGCTGCTGCAGGCGATCGCGGTGATCCGGCGCAATCGGCCCGCGCTCGTCGTGGGACTGGGCGGCTTTGCGGCCGGGCCCGGTGGCGTCGCGGCCTGGCTGCTGCGCCGCCCGCTGCTGATCCACGAGCAAAATGCGGTCGCGGGCTTCACCAATCGCTGTCTGTCGCACCTGGCGCGGCGCGTGCTCGCGGCGTTTCCGGGCGCATTCGCCGCCCGGGTGCATGCCGAGGTCATCGGCAATCCTGTGCGCGGCGAAATCCTCGCGCTGGCGCCGCCGGCACAGCGCTTTGCGCTGCGCGATCGCGCCATCCGCGTGCTGGTGCTCGGCGGCAGCCAGGGGGCGGCGCGGCTCAACGCCATGGTGCCCTTTGCGCTCGCGCAGGCCGGGGGCGCGGTGCGCTTCGATGTGCGCCACCAGGCCGGTGAACGCTGGCTCGCGAACGCGCAGCAGAGCTATGCGACCGCCGGCGTGAGCGCGCGGTTGCACGCCTTCATCGAGAACATGGCCGAGGCCTACGCCTGGGCAGACCTGGTGATCTGTCGTGCCGGCGCGCTGACGATCTCCGAGCTGTGCGCGGCAGGCGTCGGGGCGGTGCTGGTGCCGTTTGCAGCCGCGACCGACGATCACCAGACGCGCAATGCCGAAGTCATGGTGAGCGCGGGGGCGGGGGTGCGCATCGCCGAGGCGCAGCTCTCGAGCGAGCGGCTGGCCGCCACGCTGGCAGCGCTGTGCGCGAGCCGCGGCAAGCTGCTGAGCATGGCGGAGGCTGCGCGTACGCTCGCGCGCCCGCAGGCCACGCAGGCGCTGGCGGAGGCCTGCGCGCAACTTGCGCTGGCACGCTCGATCGGCCCGACGGCCGCAGCGGGTGATGCATGAGCGCGGCGCCGACCCGCCTCGTACCGCGCGGGCCCGTGCGCCGTGGCATCACCGGACGCATGCGGCGCATCGAGACCATCCACTTCGTCGGCATCGGCGGGGCGGGCATGAGTGGCATCGCCGAGGTGCTGCTGAACCTCGGCTACCGCGTACAAGGCTCGGATCTGAAGCCCAATCACACCACCGAGCGTCTGCGCACGCTCGGCGCACAGATCCACAGCGGACATCGCGCCGAGCACATCGCCGGCGCCGATGTCGTGGTGGTCTCCAGCGCCGTGCAGGCCGACAACGCCGAGGTACAGGCTGCGCTGACCGCGCGCATCCCGGTGGTGCCGCGCGCCGAGATGCTCGGGGAGCTGATGCGCTTTCGCGAGGCCATCGCCGTGGCCGGCACGCACGGCAAGACCACCACGACGAGTCTCATCGCGAGCGTGCTGGCCGAGGCCGGCGAGGATCCGACCTTCGTGATCGGTGGGCGGCTCAAGAGCGCCGACAGCAACGCGCGACTCGGTGCGGGTCGCTTCCTGGTGGCCGAGGCCGATGAGAGCGATGCGTCCTTCCTGCACCTGCAGCCGGTGGTCGCGGTGGTCACGAACATCGACCAGGATCATCTCGGTACCTATGAAGGGGACTTCGCGCGCCTGAAGCAGAGCTTCGTGAGCTTCCTGCACAACCTGCCCTTCTACGGCCTGGCGGTGCTGTGCGGCGATGACGAGCAGGTGCAGAGCATCCTGCCGCAGATCAGCCGGCCGCACGTGACCTATGGACTGTCCGAGGGCGTGGACGTGCGCGCCACGCAGCTCGAGCGCTCGCGCAGCGGTACACGCTTCGAGGTCGCGCTGCCCGGTCGGGCCGCGCTGTCGGTCATGCTGAACCTGCCCGGCACGCACAGCGTGCGCAACGCACTCGCCGCCGTCGCCGTGGCCAGCGAGCTCGGCGTGCCCGATGCGGCCATCTGCCGTGCGCTCGAGAGCTTCCAGGGCATCGAGCGGCGCATGCAGCACGTCGCGGACGTCAAGCTGCCCGGCGGCGCTACGGTGAGCATCGTCGATGACTACGGTCATCACCCCACCGAGATCGCCGCGACGCTCGAGGCGCTGCGCCAGGCGTGGCCGCAGCGCCGGCTGGTCCTGGTGTTTCAGCCGCATCGCTATACGCGCACGCGCGATCTGCTGGATGACTTCGCCAATGTGCTCGCCAGCGTGGATGTGCTGCTGATCGCCGAGGTGTACCCGGCCGGCGAGGCGCAGATTCCGAACGCTGACGGGCGCGCGGTATGTCGCGCCGTGCGCAGCCGGGGCAAGGTCGAGCCCATCTTCGTCGAGCGGCTCGAGGAGCTGGCCGTGCCGCTGCGCGCCGTCCTGCAGCCCGACGATGTGATCGTGATGATGGGCGCCGGGTACATCGGCAGCGTCGCACATGATCTGCCGGCGCGGTTGGCCGCGGGAGAGGGCGCATGAGGATGCACGCGGCCTCCGACATGCCGTCCGGCGGCGGTGCACTCGGCAGGTGGGCCGCACCGTTGCCGATTCCCGCCGCCTATGTCGCGCGCGTGCGCCTGGACGAGCCGATGGCCGCACATTGCTCCTGGCACGCGGGTGGCGCGGCGCAGGCGTATTTCAATCCGCGCGACGTCGAGGAGCTGGCGGGCTTTCTGCGCGCGCTGCCGCCGTCGGTACCGGTGTACTGGGTCGGCCTCGGCACCAATCTGCTGGTGCGCGAGGGCGGCATCCGCGGCGTGGTGATCGCCACGGCGGGAGCCTTCACGCGCATCGAGCGTCGCTCGGCCTCGACGGTGTACTGCGAGGCGAGCGTACCGTGTGCGCGCATCGCGCGTAACTGCGCCCTCTGGTCGCTGCCGCAGGCCGAGTTCTTTGCCGGTATTCCCGGCTCCTTCGGCGGCGCGCTGGCGATGAATGCCGGTGCCTTCGGCGATGAGACCTGGCGGCACGTGCTGTCGGTCCAGACCATCGATCGCGCCGGCGAGCATCGAGGCTACAGCCGCGCCGATTACGAGGTGGGCTACCGCTCGGTGGCGCTGCGCGCGGCGGCTGCCACGCCCGTCTGGTTTTTGGCCGCGGAGCTGCAGTTCGATCCGCAGGCGCTGGTCGGCGGCACGACGAGTGGCAGCAGCGGCGACGGCACGATCGCAGCGCTGATGCAGCGGCGACGTGAAACGCAGCCGCTGGGGGCCTGGAGCTGCGGCTCGGTGTTCAAGAATCCGCCGGGCGATCACGCCGCGCGGCTCATCGAGAGCGCGGGCTTGAAGGGCGCGCGCATCGGCGATGCAGTGGTGTCGGAAAAGCACGCCAATTTCATCATCAACTGCGGCCAGGCGCGCGCCTCGGACCTGGAGCAGCTGATCCGCCACGTGCAGGCGAGCGTGCAGCAGCGCTTCGGGGTCGTACTCGAGCCCGAGGTGCGCATCGTGGGCGAGGAGAGCGCCTGATGCGCCTCGAACACCAGATCCTCAGCGCCCGGCATTGCATCGCCCAGCCGGCGGATTTCGGCCGCGTCGCGGTGCTATTGGGGGGCAGCTCCAGCGAGCGCGAGGTATCGCTGATCAGCGGCCGTGCGGTGCTGGCGGCGCTGAGCGGGCGCGGTGTGGCGGTCGAGGCGTTCGATCCGGCCGAACGGCCGCTCACGCAGTTGCTGACCACTGGCATCGAGCGCGTGTGGATTGCACTGCACGGGCCGGGTGGAGAGGACGGCACGGTCCAGGGCGCGCTCGAATGCTTAGGTCTGCCCTATACCGGCAGCGGGGTGCTCGGATCGGCCCTCGGCATGGACAAGCTGCGCACCAAGCGCCTGGCGCAGGCGATCGGCGTGCCGACCACGGACTACCTGGTGCTGGCCGAAGCGGCCGATCTGCCGCTGGCACTGGAGCGCCTGGGGCTGCCGCTGATCGTCAAGCCGGCCACGCAGGGCTCGAGCGTCGGCATGACGCGCGTGGAGCGCGCCGAGCAGCTCGAAGGCGCCTGGCGCGAGGCGCTGCGCTTCGATCCGCTGGTGTTCGCCGAGCCGTGGATCACCGGTGGCGAGTACACGGTGGCGATTCTGCAGGGCGTGGCGCTGCCGTCGATCCGCATCGAGACCCCGCGCGCCTTCTACGACTACGAGGCGAAGTACCTGCGCAACGACACGCGCTATCACTGTCCTTCGGGGCTCTCGCGCGAGGCCGAGGCGCATCTGGCGAATGTGGCGCTCGCGGCCTTCGAGGCCTGCGGCGCGGAGGGCTGGGGACGCGCGGATTTCATGATGGATCGTACGGGGCGGCCGCAGCTACTGGAGATCAACACGGTGCCCGGCATGACCGACCACAGCCTCGTGCCGATGGCCGCGCGCGCCGCAGGCATCGAATTCGACGAGCTGGTGTGGCGCGTGCTGGAAACGAGCTTCGCGCGGCAGCCCGGCACGCCCGGCGGGGGCGGCTGAGCATGGGCCGGGGCAGCATGCGCAAGCGTCGTCGCAATCGCCGCGCAAGCAGCGGCATCGCACGCCTGGTGCTCTCACCGGTGACGCGACGCGTGCTGCTGCGCCTGACCGGCGCGGCGTGCGCCGCGGTGCTGGTGCTGGTGCTGGTGGGCGCGGCCAATCAACCGATCGAGCGCATCGTGGTCAGCGGCGCGCTGCAACACGTGACGGCGATGCAGGTCGAGGACGTGGTGCGCGCCGAGCTGCATGGCGCGGGGCTCGTCACCGTGAATCTCGGGCGCATCAGCCGCGGCCTTACGGCGCTGCCGTGGGTGGATCGAGCGGCCGTGCAGCGCAGCTGGCCGCGCGGGCTCGCCATCCAGATCAGCGAGCAGGTCGCGGTGGCCCGTTGGAACGCTACGGGATTGTTGAATGCGCGCGGCGAGCTGTTCCTGCCGCACGCCGCAGGCGCGCGAGCGGATCTGCCGCAGCTCGCAGGCCCCGAGGGCGCCGAGCAGGAAGTCACGGCGCGCTATCTGCAGATGCAGCAGCGCCTGCAGAGCCTCGGACTGACCCTCACCGCGCTGACGCTCGATGAGCGCGGCGCGTGGAAATTCACGCTCGCCGATGCGGTCACGGTGCGCCTGGGGCGCAGCGACGTCGATGCGCGCTTTGGTCGCTTCGTGCTGGCGGCAGCGGCGTTGGTGCGCGCGCGCGCCGCGCAGATTGGTTACGTCGATATGCGCTATGGCAATGGCTTTGCAGTCGGGTGGAAGGGCGGACACACGTCCGGCACCCAGCCGCTGGCCAGGACAGGAGATCACTCCCATTTTAATGGCTAAGAAAAAGTCGGATCGCGACGTCATCGTGGGGCTCGATATCGGCACCTCCAAGGTGCTCGCGCTGGTGGGCGAGATCACGCCCGAAGGCGCCATCGAGATCATCGGCATGGGCTCGCAGCCCTCGCGCGGGCTGAAGAAGGGCGTGGTGGTGAACATCGAATCCACCGTGCAGTCCATCCAGCGCGCCGTGGAAGAAGCGGAGCTGATGGCCGATTGCGAGATCAATGCAGTCTACGCGGGCATCGCCGGCAGCCACGTGAGAAGCCTCAATTCCCACGGCGTGGTCGCGATCCGCGACCGCGAGGTCACCGGCGTGGATGTGGAGCAGGTCATCGAGGCGGCCAAGGCCGTGGCGATTCCGGCCGATCAGCGCATCCTGCACGTGCTGCCGCAGGAATTCGTCATCGACGGACAGGAGGGCATCCGCGATCCGATCGGTATGTCCGGCGTGCGCCTGGAGGCGAAGATCCACATCGTCACCGGCGCCGACAGCGCCGCGCAGAACATCGTCAAGTGCGTGCAGCGCTGCGGCCTGTCGGTCGAGGACGTGGTGCTCGAGCAGCTCGCCTCGAGCCTCGCGGTGCTCACCGACGATGAGCGCGAGCTCGGTGTGTGCCTCGTCGATGTCGGCGGTGGCACCACGGACATCGCGGTATTCGCCGGCGGCGCCATCCAACATACCGCGGTGATCCCGATCGCCGGCGATCAGGTCACCAACGATATCGCCGTGTCGATGCGCACGCCCACGCAGTACGCCGAGGACATCAAGCTGCGTCACGCCTGCGCGCTCTCGCAGCTGGCCAACCCCGACGAGAGCATCGAGGTGCCGAGCGTCGGGGATCGCCCGGCGCGGCGCCTGGCGCGCCAGACGCTCGCCGAGATCGTCGAGCCGCGCTACGAGGAGCTCTTCAATCTGATCCGCGATGAGCTGCGGCGCAGCGGTTTCGAGGAAATCATCGCCGCCGGCGTGGTGCTGACCGGCGGCAGCGCGCGCATGGAAGGCGCGATCGAGCTGGCCGAGGAGATCTTCCACGTGCCGGTGCGCCTCGGCCTGCCCGGCCAGGTGCGCGGCCTCGCCGACGTGGTGAGAAATCCAATCTATTCGACCGGCGTGGGGCTGCTGCTCTACGCGCGCGAGAACACGGTGGGAGGCCCGCGCGCCTCGGCGCTGACGGGCAACGTGGCCGGCATGTTCGGCCGCGTGCGCAGCTGGTTCAAAGGCAATTTCTGACACGGACAACGGACAACGCATATGACGGACAAGGGACGACGGGGAACGACGGGACGGCGATCGGACCAACGGAACACTCAAGGAGCTGACACGATGTTTGAACTGATGGATGCGTACAGCCAAAGCGCTGTGATCAAGGTCATCGGTGTGGGCGGCGGCGGCGGCAATGCGGTCTCGCACATGGTGACCAGTGGAATCGAGGGCGTGGACTTCATCTGCATCAACACCGATGCACAGGCACTGAAGGCCTCGAAGATCAAAACCTCGCTGCAGATCGGCAGCAACATCACCAAGGGTCTGGGCGCGGGCGCCGATCCCGAGGTCGGCCGCCAGGCGGCCATGGAGGACCGCGATCGCATCGTCGAGCTGATCGAGGGCTGCGACATGCTGTTCATCACGGCCGGCATGGGCGGGGGCACCGGCACGGGCGCCGCGCCCGTGGTGGCGCAGGTGGCGCGCGAGCTGGGGATCCTCACGGTCGCCGTGGTCACCAAGCCTTTCAATATGGAGGGCGGCAAGCGCTCGGGCGTGGCCGATCACGGCATCGCCGAGCTGACCAAGCACGTGGACTCGCTCATCACGATCCCGAACCAGAAGCTGCTCACGGTTCTGGGGCCCGCCACGACGCTGCTGGATGCCTTCAAGGCGGCCAATCAGGTGCTGCAGGGCGCCGTGCAGGGCATCGCCGAGTTGATCACGCGTCCCGGCTTGATCAACGTCGACTTCGCCGATGTGCGCACGGTCATGAGCGAGACCGGCATGGCCATGATGGGTGCCGGTGCGGCTAGCGGTGAGGGGCGGGCGCGTCAGGCCGCCGAGGCCGCCGTTTCCTCCCCGCTGCTCGAGGACGTCAATCTGGCCGGCGCACATGGTGTGCTGGTCAACGTGACGGCGGGCCTGGACCTCTCGATCGGCGAGTTCGAGGAGGTCGGCAGCATCGTCAAGGAGTACGCCTCCGAGGATGCCACCGTGGTGGTTGGCACGGTCATCGATCCGGAGATGACCAACCAGCTGCGCGTCACGGTCGTGGCCACGGGGCTGAACCGCGGCGCTGCGGTCCAACGGCTACCCGCTGCGGCCGGTGGTCGCCTGGAAAACGCGCGCGAGCTGGTGCGCGAGATGGCCATGGAGCGTGCGACGGGCCGTGAGAGCGGTATCGGGCGGCATGCCGAGGTGCAGTCCACGCTGCGACCGGTGCGCTCACGCGCCCCGCTGTCGGCGAGTGACTATTCGGTGCTGGACAAGCCCACGGTCGTGAGGCAGCGCGCGGTCGGAGATGGGCTGCGAGCCGACGTCAGCGCCGAGGAATTGCTGGATATTCCAGCTTTCCTGCGTCGCCAGGCGGACTGAACGGGCCGGAATTGGCGCGCAGGGTTGGAGCGCGGCCGGGTGGGCCGGCCGCGCAAAACCTGTGCACCTGCACCAAGCCAGCGCTGGGGCGCTATGGTACGGTAGCGCCCATCGAGGTGGCTTGCGCCCGCGGCTGCAATGAAATAGGGATGGAACGACAGTAATGCTCGGTCAAAGAACGCTGCGCAACACCATCCGCGCCACCGGCGTGGGACTGCATACCGGCAAGAAAGTGATGATGACGCTGCGGCCCGCCCCCGCCGATCGAGGCATCCTCTTTCGACGCGTGGACCTGCCGCAGCCGGTGGACGTCGCGGCGCGCGCCGAGAACGTCGGGGAGACCACGCTCGGGACCACACTGATCGGTGCGGGCACGCGCATCTCGACCGTGGAGCATCTACTGTCCGCCTTTGCGGGTCTGGGCATCGACAATGTTTGTGTGGAACTGACCGCTGCGGAAGTGCCGATCATGGATGGCAGCGCCGGTCCCTTCGTCTTTCTGCTGCAGTCCGCGGGCATCGAGGAGCAGGCGACACCCAAGCGCTTCATCCGCGTGCGCAAGAGCGTGGAGGTGCGCGATGGAGACAAGTGGGCGCGCTTCGATCCGCACGAGGGCTTTCGCGTCAACTTCGAAATCGAGTTCGATCATCCGGTCTTCAAGCGCCGCCTGCAGCGCGCCTCGATGAACTTCTCGACCACCTCGTTTCTCAAGGAAATCAGCCGCGCGCGCACCTTCGGCTTCATGCGCGATCTGGAGACCCTGCGCGCCCATAATCTGGCGCTCGGCGGCACGCTGCAAAATGCCATCGTGCTCGACGATGTGGGCGTCATGAACGAGGACGGATTGCGCTACGAGGATGAGTTCGTCAAGCACAAGATCCTCGATGCCATCGGCGATCTGTACCTGCTCGGCCACAGCCTGGTGGGTGAGTTTTCCGGACACAAGTCCGGTCACGATCTGAACAACCGCCTGCTGCGCGCTCTGCTGGCCGACCGCGACGCGTGGGAGGAGGTCGTGTTCGAGAATGCCGACGAGGCGCCGATCTCCTTCGTGCCGGCGCACGCGCCGGCTCCCACGGCACTCGCCTCCTAACGTCCCACGCGCACGCTGATGCGCGCGATCGTCGCATCGCGCGAGCGGATCTCGCGCTCGAGCGCGCCGAGCCCATAGCGCAGCCGCGCGCACCACGCCGCCGAGTCCACCAGCAGCACCAGCTCGCGGGGTGCACCCACGCTGCCCTTGGGCACGGCATTGAGCAGATGCGGCGCAAGCTCGGCGGGCAGGCGCTCGCGCAGCCACTCGCCCCAGGCCTGCTGTGCCGGCATTTCCCGCACCACTTGACGTAACCCGGAGCGCCGCGCGAGCAGCTCATTGACAGAATGTGGTGCCTGACGCGCCCGCCGCGCGCGGCTCGGCCCCGGGGCGGCCCGATCCGGCACTGCCCCGGGTGCTCCCGAGGGGTCAATTCGTGCGCCAGTCTTCTTGCCAGCGCCAGGCTTCTTGTGCATAGTCAGTTCAACCGATTCAAAGGCGCCTTCGAGGCAGCCAACGCATACGTCAGGCAAGCGTATGCCACGCGTTCGGGCAGGGCGAGCGCGATCAGGATCAGTTAGAGGGGTACGTATGCGGCGCTGGGCAGCCGCGGCGTGCCGGTCGCTGGATTTGAGACGAGCACGGACGGGCGATAGGCGTGTCCGCCGGGCTGGAGCGACAGCATGAATGTCATATTCTTCTCTCGCCGTGAGGGCCGGGCCAGGCACCTCAATCTGGCGCAGCCGCTCACCCTCGCGATCGTGGTGCTGCTCGGTGTGAGCGTCTTTGCCGGTGTGTTTGCAGTCGGCGAGCAGTTCGGCGAACACAACATGGCGCGTCTGTCGTTGCTGCGCCCCGCGGCAGCCTTCCGGGCCGAGCAGGCGCAGATCTCACAGCTGCGCAGCCAGATGCAGGACAAGGTGGATGCGCTGGCCATGCGCCTGGGCCTGCTGGATGCAAACATCATCCGCCTGAACGCGCTCGGCAAGCGGCTCACGCAGATGGCCAAGATCAACAGCAGCGAATTCGACTTCGATCACGATCCGGCGGTCGGCGGACCGGAGGACAGCGGCTCGGTGCACGTGGCGGCCATGTCGGGTTTGACCGGCATGATCGATGATCTGAGCCAGACCATCGATCGACGCAGCGCGCAGTTCAATGCACTGGCCAACGTGATGCTCGGTCGGCAGCTCTCGGCCGAGATCCGTCCGAGCGGCCGGCCGGTGCAGAACGGCTACATCTCTTCAGGCTTCGGCGAGCGCATGGACCCCTTCACCGGTGAGGAAGGCGTGCACAAGGGCGTAGACTTTGCCGCCCCGGCCGGCACCCGGGTGCTGGCGGTGGCGGCCGGCGTCGTCACCTGGGCCGGTCCGCGCGAGGGCTACGGCAATCTGGTCGAGGTCGCCCACGGCAAGGGTTATTCGACCCGCTATGCACACAACAGCGTCATCCTGGTGAAGGTCGGCGACGAGGTGCAGCGCGGAGAGCCGATCGCCGAAGTCGGCTCCACCGGCCGCTCCACCGGCCCGCACGTGCACTTCGAAGTGCTCAAGGGCGGCGTGCAGGTCAATCCGATGAGCTTCGTGCAGCACTGAGTGCTGCTGGCGCGAGGCCCAGCCCCGCTGCCGTTTCCGTCCCCGCCACCCCTGCCGCCTGTCGCGGCGCGAACGACTACATCCGCGGGCAGTCTATCAGTAGAATGAGCTGCCCCATGGGGCGCACCCGAGCGTCGGGCCAGCCCGACCAGCTCGCTTCCAACTCCAGATTTATTCCAAGGGACCCGTGGTGTTACAGGCGCTGACCCGCGTATTCGGGAGCCGCAATGATCGGCTCATCAGGAGCTATGGCCGCATGGTGCGTGCTGCGGCCGCCATGGAGCCGACCCTGCAGGGGCTCTCGGACGAGGCACTGCGTCACAAGACGGTCGAGTTTCGCGAGCGTCTGAAGCAGGGCTCGACACTCGATTCGCTGGCCGCCGAGGCGTTCGCCGTGGTGCGTGAGGCCTCGCGGCGCACCCTGAAGCTGCGGCACTTCGACGTGCAGCTCATCGGCGGCATGGTTTTGCACCAGGGCAAGATCGCCGAGATGAAGACCGGCGAGGGCAAGACGCTCATGTCCACGGTGGCCGCCTACCTCAACGCTCTGCCCGGCGAGGGCGTGCACGTGGTGACCGTCAACGAGTACCTGGCGCAACGCGACGCGGACTGGATGGCGCCGATCTACCGTTTCCTGGGCCTGACGGTCGGGGTCATCAAGAACGGCCAGGACGCCGATGAGAAGCGCGAGGCCTACGGCTGCGACATCACCTACGGCACCAACAACGAATTCGGCTTTGACTACCTGCGCGACAACCTCGCCTTCAAGCTCGAGGACCGCGTGCAGCGCGCGCTCGCCTTCGCCATCGTCGACGAGGTCGACTCGATCCTGATCGACGAGGCGCGCACGCCGCTGATCATCTCGGGGCCGGCCGAGGAGAGCACCGAGATCTACCTGCGCATCAACGATCTGGTGCCGAAGCTGACCAAGCAGGAGATCCAGGAGGCCCCCGGCGTCGAAGGAGGCCCGGGCGACTTCGCGGTCGACGAGAAGCAGAAACAGGTGCATCTGACCGAGGAGGGCCATGAGCACGTCGAGCAGCTGATGCTCGAGGCGGGCCTGTTGCGCGAGGGCGAGAGTCTCTACGACGCGGCCAACATCCGCCTGATGCATCACCTCAACGCCGCGCTGCGCGCCCATGCGCTCTACCGCCGGGACGTCGAGTACATCGTGCGCGGTGGCGAGGTGATCATCGTCGATGAGTTCACCGGCCGCACCATGGTGGGTCGGCGCTGGTCCGATGGTCTGCACCAAGCCGTGGAGGCCAAGGAGCGTGTGCAGGTGCGCGAGGAGAACCAGACGGTTGCCTCGATCACCTTCCAGAACTACTTCCGCCTCTACAAGAAGCTGGCGGGCATGACCGGCACGGCCGACACCGAAGCCCCGGAGTTCCTGGAGATCTACGGGCTGGAGGTCGCGGTCATTCCGACCCACCGCCCCATGATCCGCAGGGACATGCCCGACTTCGTGTATCTGACGCAGAAGGACAAGTTCGAGGCCATCGTCGATGACATCCGCGACTGCGTACAGCGCGCGCAGCCGGTGCTGGTGGGTACCACCTCGATCGAGACGTCGGAATTTCTCGCCGGCATCCTGCAGAAGGAGGGCATCGCGCACGAGGTGCTCAACGCCAAGCAGCACGAGCGCGAGGCCCACATCGTCGCGCAGGCTGGCCGCCCGGGGGCGGTGACCATCGCCACCAATATGGCCGGCCGCGGTACGGACATCGTGCTGGGCGGCAGTTTGGAAGTGGAGCTTGTGCAGATCCAGGCCGCGCATCCCATGCCGGCGCTGCCGGGCGCGGCCCCGGCCGTGCCGACGGCGAACGAGGTTGCGAGCGGGGCAGACGCCGCGGGCGAGCCGGGCAGCGACGTCGTCAGCGACGCGGCGTATCAGCAGGCGCTGGCGGCGCGCGCCTCGATCATCGAGGCGCAGTCAGCCGAGGCCCGCACCGCCTGGCAGCAGCGGCACGATCAGGTCCTAGCAGCCGGCGGGCTGCACATCGTCGGCACCGAGCGGCACGAGTCGCGCCGCATCGACAATCAGCTGCGCGGCCGTTCCGGCCGACAGGGCGATCCGGGCTCGAGCCGCTTCTATCTGTCGATGGAAGACAACCTCATGCGTATCTTCGGTGATCCCAACCGCACCAAGCGGTTGCTGCAGTTCGCCGGCATGAAGGAAGGCGAGGTCATCGAGAGTGGCATGCTCTCCAAGCAGATCGAGAAGGCGCAGCGCAAGGTCGAAACGCACAACTTCGACATCCGCAAACAGCTGCTGCTGTTCGATGACGTGGCCAATGATCAGCGTAAGGTCATCTACCAGCAGCGCACGGAGATCCTGGGAACCCAGGACTTGAGCGGCGCGGTGCTGGAGATGTTCGACGATGCGGTCGGCAACCTCGTTGACGGCTTCGTCGTGCCGGGCAGCGGCCTGCACGACTGGAACCTTGAAGGTCTGCAGGAGGCCATGCGGCGCGACTTCAACGTCGCAGTGGATCCCAAGGGGTGGCTCGAGGCCGAGCGCGAGCTCGAGCAGCCGGCGCTGCGCGAGCGCGTAGTGAAGGCCGCGCGCGACGCCTACGCCAGCAAGATCGAGCGCATCGGAGCCCCGATCATGCGATACATCGAGCGCGAGATCGTGCTGCGCATGCTCGACATGCATTGGCGCGAGCATTTGGCGGCGATGGATTACCTGCGCCAGGGCATCCATCTGCGCGGCTATGCGCAGCAGGATTACCGCTACGAGTACAAGCGCGAAGCCTTCCAGCTGTTCTCGGCGATGCTCGATCGGGTGAAGTTCGACACGGTCGCGCGCCTGGCCACGGTCGAGGTGCGCACGCAGGAGGAGATCGATCGCGAGGAGGCCGAGCGGCGCGAGCGGCTGATGCGTGCGCTGCAGGCCCAGCACGCGGAGATGGGGTATCTCGGTGGCGGTGTGGTCGGCGGTGTGGACGAATCGGGCGCGCCGCCGATGCCAGGGCCGGGGGCAGGACCAGGTCTTGGGGCAGGCACAGGCCTTGGCGCGGGCGCGGGCCCGGGGCCGGGGTTCGTGGTCCGTCCGCGGCCGGTGGCTGGCCAGGGTATGCCCGGCGGTGGCCCCGTACCCGGCGGTGCAGGGGCTGCCGGCGGCGCCCCGTTCGTGCGCGACGGGCGCAAGGTGGGCCGCAATGAGCCCTGTCCGTGTGGCTCGGGCAAGAAGTACAAGCATTGCCACGGCGCGTTGGCGGGCAACGCATGAGCGCCGCCCTGCCCGTGGTGCGCGTCTCAGCCGGCATCCTGCGCGACGCCGCGGGCCGTGTGCTGATCGCGCAGCGGCCGGCCGGCAAGCACATGGCGGGCTGGTGGGAATTTCCAGGCGGCAAGGCTGCGCCGGGCGAGAGCGGCGTGCAGGCCTTGGCGCGCGAGCTGGCCGAGGAGCTCGGCGTGCGTATCGGTCCCTGCCATCGGCTGCTCGAATTGCGGCACGACTATGCGGATCGCTGCTGCGTGTTGGACGTGTATATCGTGGCGGATTATGCGGGCGAGCCGCAGAGCCTGGAGGGTCAGGCGCTCAGCTGGGTAGCTCCCGAGGCGCTGGGCGCCGAGCGGCTGCTGCCGGCGGACCGCCCGATCGTCGAGGCGCTGCTGCGCGCGCTGACTCGCAGCGCGGCCCGCGAGGCGACCGGCCAGCATCCGGCCGTGTCGGGGGTGCCTGCCGCAGCTGCAGGCGTCTGAGCACAAGGAGGAACGCAGATGGCCCAGGACAGTGCATTGCCGGACATCCAGCTCGACAGCGCCGGGCTCTATCGCGAGGAGATCTTCACCGACCGCCGCGCCGGCACGATCCGCCGGTTGACGCCCGTCACGGTCGAGGGCGCCACGGACGCGAGCCGTACGGTGCTTTATTCCGGGCAGACGCAGCTGCTCACGCCGACTGGCGTGCTGCCGCTGGGCTTTGAGATCGAGGCGCAGAGCCTGTCGGAGGCCATCCAGAAGTTCCCGGCCGCGGTCAAGGACGCGCTCGAGCAGGCCATCGAAGAGGCGCGCGAATACCGGCGCGAGTCCGCCTCGAGAATCGTCGTGCCCGACGTGGGGGGCGGCATGGGTGGCCCGGGCGGGGCGATTCCGGGCGGCGGGAAGATCAAGCTTTAGACGTTAGTGCGCCAGGACCTCTAGCGCCCGGGCCAGGCTCTCCAGCGCCAGCCGTCGGTCGTGGGTTTTCCCGCGCGCTGGCTCCAGGCCCTCAGGGCTCTTTGCCGGGCCGCACGGGATAACCGGCCTCTCGCCAGGCTTTCATGCCTCCATCCAGCGCCACGGCATTCTGAAACCCCATCTGTCGCAGCGTCGCCGCTGCCAGCGTGGACACGCGTCCGAATTCGCAGTAGGTGAGGATGCGCCGGGTCGGATCCGTCAGCTCCTCGTTGACACGCAGCTCGAGCTGCCCTCGCGGCAGCAGGCGCGCACCCGGGACGTGCCCTGCCTCGAATGCATCGCGCTCACGCACGTCCAGCACGATCAGTTCGTCCGGCCGTGACTCGACACAGTGCTTCAATTCATTCAGCGAGAGAAATGGCACCACGGCGGCCGCCTCGGCCAGCATCTGCGCGACGGTCTTGCCGCCGCTCATATTGGTGCGCAGTGCCTCGGTGATGTGCGTGGGCATGCTAAGGTTCAGCCCGTGCATCATCTGCGCGAACTCTGTCCGGTCGCGCTTCTGCAGGCGCGGATTCTCCGCCAGCTCGTGCGCAATCGTCGATTGGCTGCGCCCCTTGTATTCGTGCGCTGGGAAGATGCTGAGCGCTGGATCGAGCTTGAGCACGCAGTTGAACAGGCTGTCGTAGAGCTGCTCGGCATCGCCGCTCGGCAGGTCGGTCCGCCCGGTCGCGCCGATCAGCAGCGTATCACCGGTAAACAGGCGGTCCTCGACCCACAAACACATGGAATCCTGCGTATGACCCGGCGT
This sequence comes from Steroidobacteraceae bacterium, assembly GCA_035553315.1. Taxonomy (GTDB): domain Bacteria; phylum Pseudomonadota; class Gammaproteobacteria; order Steroidobacterales; family Steroidobacteraceae; genus FEN-1191. The sequence continues at coordinate 47,780 of DATNDE010000008.1, read as the reverse complement.
ATGCAGTGCCCGCAGGCGCAGCTTCCCGACCGCGAGCATCTCCCCGTCCTGCAGGCGCAGATCCACGAACGGCGCCGGGCTCGCCCGATGCATGACCACGGGAGCGTTGAGCTGATGGGCCAGTTGCCTGGTGGCGGAAAAGTGATCCGCATGAGTGTGGGTGTCGACGACGTAGCGGATGCGAAGCCCATCCTTCGCGACCAGACTCAGGTAACGATCGATCTGGCTGAGCTCCGGATCGATCAGCACGGCGGCACAGGAATCCTCGCAGCCGAGCAGATAAGACCTGCAGCCGCCGCTCGCCACGGTTTCGAACAGCATCGCGATACCTCCCGCCCGCATCCTTCTTTTTCAGATCCTGCGCTGTCCGCCCCCCGAAGGCCAATCGTCATGGTCCTCCGATCCGCCCTCGGTCGGCCCCGGTCCCGCCTCTCCCGCCGTCTCCCCCGCGATCACATTCTTCTCCATCAGCCAATCGCCCAGGTCGATCAGCCGGCAGCGCTCGCTGCAAAAGGGCCGGTAGGGATAGGCCTGCGACCACTCGATGCGCCGACCGCAGGTGGGGCAGGGGAGCTGCCGATCCATGAAAAATACCGCCTCAGTGGCAGCAGATCAGCGTGAAGGGTACGTCGATCTCGGCCTGAGTGGGGCGCTGCTCGATGCCATGCCACTCGAGGAAGCGCAGGCTGCAGCGATAATGGCTGCCGCTGATCTCCGGATAGAGCGTCGAAGCACCCGGCACATAGATGCGCAGCAGCTGATACGGGTTCTCGCGGTCGAAATTGACGTTGAACACCCCGCCGGTGGCCACTTCCTGGCGTGCCCGGCCAGCCTGTCGTGTCAGCCAGAGCAGCTCGGCAATGGCGTCGCAGAGCGGCCTGAGCAGCGCCAGCCAGCGCGAAAACGCCTCCGTGCGCGCCTCGGGCGGCCGATTGAGCCAAAAGAAGTAGTCGGGCAGGTCGAACTCGCAGGTCCCGCCAGGGATGGCGCTGCGGTGCTTGATCGCCGACAAAAACTCCGAGTCGCGCAGCGGCTGCAGCCAGTTCGAGCCCGCGGCCCCGAGCTCCGCGCGCAGCCGGGTCAGATTCGCGACCACCGCGCGCAATCGCGAGGTATCGATCCCCGGCCGATTCTGGAACTCATTGAGCTGCGTCAGGTGATGCTCGAGCTCCTTGAGCACATCGCTGCGCACATCGCCGCGGCCCATGATGGCCAGGATGTCCAGCAGGCTCCCGACCGCGGCGCGGCTGCCCCAGGGATCGCCCTTCTCGTTGTGGTAGACCGCCTGCGTGTAGAGAAAATCCAGGCGCAGAAACGTGCGCATCCGCTCGTTGAGCGGCTGCTCGAAGATCGTCGGCTCCGGTGAGGCTTCGGGACTGGGCGCGGGCTCGGCCATCTCCCTATTGTGCTTGAGTCTCGCCGGGCACGTAAACGTCCCGCGAGCATCGCGCCAAGTCAGCGGGCCGTGCGCGGCGCTGCAAGCGTGAGATATTTTCGATGCAGCGCCTGCACTTGTGGCGCCAGCGCCGCCGCATCAGCGTCATTCGTGATGACGTCGTCGGCATGCGCGAGTCGCGCGGCCCGCGAGGCCTGCGCGGCCAGCAGTGCCCGTGCCTGCGCCTCGTCCGCGCCGTCGCGCACTTGCAGCCGCTGCAGCTGCAGCGCTTGCGGACAATCGACCACCAGCACCCGATCCACGCGTGATGCCGCCTGGTTCTCGACCAGCAGTGGGATGACATGAATCTGATATGCCCCGCCCATCTGGCTCGACAGCGAGCGCATGCGCTCGCGGATCGCCGGATGCGTCATTTCCTCCAAGGCGTCGCGCTCGCGCGCATCCTCGAAAATCAGACGGCGCAGGAGCTTGCGATCCAGGGTGCCATCGGCGCTGCGCAATGAAGCGCCATAGCGCTCGCGCACCGGGGTTTCGAAGCGCGTCAGCACCTGTTGCAGCAGCGGGGAGCCCGCCGTCATGAGCTCGCGGCTGACGACGTCCGCGTCGATGACGGGCACGCCCAGCGTCTGAAACTCCCGCGCGACCGTGCTCTTGCCGCTGGCGATGCCGCCGGTCAGCCCGACGATGAGCACGTCAGCCGGGGTGGGCGTAGAGCCCGAGGTAGCGGGCCACGAGCTGTGGGCCCCACATCATTGCAATCCATCCGGCGGCGGCGAGGAAGGGACCAAAGGGCATCGGATTACCGCGCTGCGTGCGCCGCGAGAGGATCAGCGCGCCGCCCACCAACGCCCCGACGAGGGCCGAGAGCAGCACGATCGGCAGCAGCATCTGCCAGCCGAGCCAGGCACCCAGTGCGCCCAGCAGTTTGAAATCTCCGTAGCCCATGCCTTCCTTGCCGGTGGCCAGCCGGAAGACATGATAGACCGACCAGAGGAAGAGGTATCCAGCCGCCGCGCCGAGAATGGCGCTGCGCGGATCGACCGGCAGAGCGAATCCGGGCAACGTCCAACCCGACAGGCTCGCGAGGATCCCGCCCCAGAGCAGCGGCAATGTCATGGAGTCGGGCAGCAGCTGCGTGTCGAGATCGATCATCGCCAGGGCCAGCAGGAACCAGGTGACCAGCGCGGCGCAGGCTGCAGGGAAGTGCACGCCGAAGCGCAGCGCGACGGCCGCGGTTGCGAGCCCGCAGGCGAGCTCCACGGCCGGGTAGCGCAGGCTGATGTGGGTCTTGCAGTTGGCGCAGCGGCCGCGCAGTGCCAGGTAGCTCAGGATGGGAATGTTGTGGATGGCTTTGATCGGCGCGCGGCAGCTGGGGCAGACCGAGCGGGGGACGGCGAGGTTGAAGCGGGGCTCGGATGGCGGACTGGGGTTTGCGTCGCCGAGCCGGGTTGCCTGCACGGCGGCGGCAGTGCCGGCGCTCGGTGCTGCGTCCAGCTCACTAGCGGCTTCTGCCAACTCCGCACATTCGGCGCGCCACTGGCGCTCGAGCATGATCGGCAGCCGGTAGATGACGACGTTCAGGAAGCTGCCGACGATCAGTCCGAGCAGCAGCGCCACTGCGGCGAACGCCGCTGGCGAGGCAGCCAGCAGCGCGAGCACGTCCGTCAGACGACCTTGCCCAGGTTGAAGATCGGCAGGTACATCGCGATGACCAAGCCACCGACCAGGACGCCCAGCACCATCATGATAAGGGGTTCGAGCAGGCTCGACATGCTGTCCACGGCAGCGTCGACGTCTTCCTCGTAGAAGCCCGCAACCTTGCCGGACATGGCGTCGAGCGAGCCCGACTCCTCGCCGACGGCGATCATCTGCACGACCATGTTGGGGAAAAGACCCGTGTTCTCCATCGCACGCTGCAGACGCTGACCGGTGGAAACCTCATCCTTCATCTTCAGCACCGCGTTCTCATAAATGATGTTACCAGTTGCGCCGGCGACAGACTGCAGCGCTTCGACCAGTGGCACGCCGGCCGCGAACATCGTCGAGAGGGTCCGGGCGTAGCGGGCGATGGCGGCTTTGTTGAGGATGGGACCGATGATCGGCATCTTTAAGGACATGCGGTCCAGGAACTGACGCATTGCACGGGAGCGTTTGTAGAAGTAAATAAATGCCCAAACGCCAGCTCCCGCCAATACCGCTAAGTAGATGCCGCGGCGCTGAATCGCGTGAGAGATATCTATTACAAACTGGGTAAACGCAGGAAGGTTTGCGCCAAACCCCTTGTACAGCCCTTCGAATTGAGGAATAACGAAAACCAGCAGAATGATCGTGACCACGAGGGCGACGACCAGCACGGCCGCCGGATAAAAGAGGGCCTTCTTGACCTTCTTCTTGATGGCCTCACTCTTCTCTTTGTACGACGCCACCTTATCCAGCAAGGTTTCCAGCGCGCCAGCCTGTTCACCGGCTTGCACAAGATTGACGAACAGATCGTCGAAGTGCAGAGGGTGTCTGGCCAGCGCTTCGTGCAAAGCCGTGCCGCCTTCCACGTCCGCTTTGATGTCCAGCACGAGCTTCTGCACCGCGGGCTTGTCATGGCCGGCACCAATGATCTCGAACGCCTGGACCATGGGAATACCAGCCCCCAGCATGGTGGCAAGCTGACGGCTGAATATAGCGATATCCTCGGCCCTTACTTTGCCACCGCGGGCTCTCGCCCCTGCTTGCTTCTTGATTCGGGTTGCGGCGACGCCTTGCCTGCGCAACTCGACTTTCAGAGCCTGCTCGCTGGCGGCGACGCTGCGGCCCTTGATGCGCTGGCCCTTTTTGTCCATTCCCTCCCATTGGAAGGCCACGTCCTTTTTAAGGGAGCGGATTGCGGTTGCTGATTGCGCCATGACTGGTTCCCTGCCTATAGGCTCATTCGATCGTCACACTGTTGATTTCTTCGAGGCTGGTAAGGCCCACCTTGACCTTCTCCAGGCCCGCGCGCCTGAGGTCCCAGACTCCTTCTTTGACGGCCTGATCACTGATGTCGATCGCGTTACCACCCGCCATGATGATGCGTCCGATTTCGTCGCTGACCTCTAAGACCTGATAGATCCCGACACGGCCCTTGTATCCATCGGTGCAGCTGCCGCACCCCTTAGGACCATAGACCTTTAATCCGTTGGTGACGTCGGGCGCCTGAAAGCCCTCCTTCAAGAGCGCCTCCGCGGGGATATCCAGGAGTTGCTTACATTGGGCGCACAGTCGCCGAGCCAGCCGCTGCGCAATGATCAGACTGACCGATGTGGCGATGGCGTAGGGCTTGACGCCCATATCGACCAGGCGGGTCAGCGTTTGCGGAGCATCGTTGGTATGCAGAGTGGACAGCACGAGATGGCCAGTCTGGGCAGCCTTGAGGGCGATCTCGGCCGTCTCCAGGTCGCGTATTTCGCCGACCATGACGACGTCGGGATCCTGGCGAAGAAAGGCCCTTAGCGCCGAGGCAAAGGTCAGGCCCACTTTGTTGTTGACGTTGACCTGATTGACACCGGGTAGATTGATTTCCGCCGGATCCTCCGCCGTGGAGATATTGGTGTCTTCCCGATTGAGGATGTTGAGTCCGGTATAGAGCGAAACGGTTTTACCGCTACCTGTCGGGCCGGTCACGAGGATCATGCCCTGAGGCTTTGCCAGATGCTTCAGGTAGAGATCCTTTTGGAACGGCTCGTAGCCCAGCGCATCGATGCCGAGCATCGCCTGTGAGGGATCCAGAATGCGTGTAACGATCTTTTCGCCGTACAGTGTCGGGCAACTGCTGACGCGAAAATCGATTGCGCGATTTTTGGAAAGCCGCATCTTGATGCGCCCATCCTGAGGCACCCGGCGCTCGGCGATATCAAGCCGCGCCATGACCTTGATGCGAGCGGTGATCTTGGGAGTCAGCTGAACCGGGGGTTGCGCGATTTCCTTCAATACGCCATCCAAGCGATAACGTACGCGGAAGGTCTTCTCGTATGGCTCGAAATGGATGTCCGATGCGCCACGACGGATCGCGTCAAGCAATACCTTGTTGACGAAGCGCACTATGGGCGCATCTTCGACCTCGTCGCGGCTGACATCGGGCCCTGCGTCGTCGTCTCCCCCGCTGACGTCCAGCGCCTCGAGGTCCACCCCCGTCTCATCGCTGAGATTGGGCATTTGCGCATCGACCTGCTCGATGGCCTTGTCGAGTATCTTCTGGAGCTTGTCATCCTCGACAACGATGGCCTCGACGGCGAGTCCGGTCTGGAATTTGATTTCGTCGACGGCATGCAGATTGGTCGGATCCACGACGCCGAGAAATAATCGCTTGCCTCGCCGGTACAGCGGAAGAACCCGATGTTTGGCGAGAAGCTTGTCGGAAACGGCTCGCACCGCATCCAGGTCGATGGAGAGGGCGTCAAGATCAAGGATGGGTACGCCATACTCGGTTGATGTGGCGATTGCAATATCGCGCGCCTTGGCGCCCCCGCCCAGCACCAGCTGCGTCACGAAGCTGGTCTTGCGCTCGACGGCTGATTGGAGCGCGGCGTGCATCGCGGCCTCTTCAACCACGCCATCCTGCACCAGGCGCTGGGGCAGACCGCCCAGGTTGGAGCTGCCGCGTGTTGAAGCCACATTGGCGCTGTCGTTCATGGAATGCGTCGTATCAAAGAAGGTTACGTAAAAGCGGCTGAAATTCCCCGAAATCGCGTGCGATCAATGTCAAATATCGGCGGATATTTGCACATCGGTCGTGGGGGCTGCGTGATTGCCCTCCCAAAAGAAGAAGCCCCTCCGAAGAGGGGCTTCATGGTCATTGGGACCAACGCTTCCCTGAGAAGCCGGGATCAGAAGATTATTTGCACTGCGTCGGAACGTACTTCGCCGGCACCGTGGCGCCTGCCACAACCGTCAGCATCGCAGCCGTAGCCGTAACGTTGGTGGTTGAGGAACAAGCCCAGTCGACACTGTTGCCAGCTGTAGCAGCAACAACGCCGGTCAGGAGGCCGCCTCCGGCGAGATTTGGCGTGAAGATGAGCGTTTTGGTAGCGACCTGCGTAGGTGCGCCGAATGTCACCGTGATATGACCGTCCGTGGTGTCGACGGCGAGATTGCTTACGTACTTTGTCGGCACGAAGGGGTTCGTGGCGAAGGGGGCCGCAGCGGCTTTAACGCCGTCCAGGCCATTCGACTCGAAGCCTTCGGCCACCGCGGTCTCAGCAGCATCCGCCACGGAGATGCCTTCCGTCACTTTCGCCCGTACGGTGTAGTCCTGGTACGCGGGGATCGCAATCGCCGCCAAAATACCAATGATCGCAACGACGATCATCAGCTCGATAAGCGTAAAGCCCTTCTGCAATTTCATGATCATGAAACTCCGTGTTACTTAAGTAGCGCTGCGGCAGCCGCCGCTGCTCTGGAGAAGCAACGCTCGTGCCAACGTAGCTTGGCCGCCGCATACGCTTGTTCTGCCGGGGTATTTTGGTCGCGACTTGATACGGTTAACCTAAGCAGTGGCCGCACTTCCCGACACGTGCTATCCGACCGCGTCAACTTGTGACGCAAACTGTCCACTCGACGATCATGGGGCTTCTGAGGCTATTCAGCCCTGAGCTCGACTAACGGCCCTATGAACCGTTCATAGTTACGCCAACGTCCTACGGAGGTCTTGTAGATCTCCTGGCGTACCTGCCAGGCACTCGCTGTGGCAACTGTGCGGCCGGCGTTTTGGAAATTCAGGCAGCGCCCGTCCCAAGGCAGGCCAATAAACTCCAGTATCCGCGATATCCACAGCGCGGGTTCCTTGGTCAGGTCGGCATAAGGCACGTCCAGAATCGAACCGGCCGGGAGCGCCGCATGCCAGTGCGCGGCGAGCTGCGCGTGAGTGCGGTAATAGTGAGCCAGATCGTCCAGGTCCATGGTGAACGACAGCCCTGCGGAGAAGTGCTGAAAATAGCAGGACAAACAGGTATCGATGGGATTGCGTCGCAAGTAGATGATTCTGGCGTTGGGAAACACCGTGTGGATGATGCCTAAGTAGTCAGAGTTGACCGTGGCTTTGTCCACGACACGCATTGCTCCCTCGGCGTGTCGCGCCAGCTCACGCAGGTAGTCATGAGCCGTTGCCTCACGCAATGTCTCGGCCAGCGGCGCTTGGCGGAGGTCCGCCTCGTGTCGTTGCACTAGCGCCGTCCAGAAATGCAGTTCGCCGGCGCCTGCGGCCGCCGGATGCGAGGCGATGATCTGTTCGACGAGCGAAGTGCCTGAGCGCATCATGCCAACGACGAATACTGGTTGGCTGGAGTTGCGCGCTGCATCATGGGAGGCAGCGGAACTGTTCTCCAAACGTTCGCGGCTATGCGAGCGCATAAGGTCCTCCACAAAACCCTCGCGCGCTTGTCGGTCGTATGGGAGAGCCTGCTCCTTTAGGAGCTGATTGGCGCGGCGATAGCTGGCGAAGGCGCTCGCGAACTCACCCACATCGTCATAGTACTTGCCGATGGCAAATCGCAGATCAAGTTCGTGCAAGGGCGTGGTAGCAGCAGAGGCGATCGCTTCGGCCCGCTCGACCCAGGCGTGATCGGCGCGCGTCATTTTGCGTAGCTCCGCCAGCGCCGCCCAGGCGACTGCCTGGTCGGGATCCGCCTGCAATATGCGCTGAATCACCGCTTCAGCATCGGTAAACCTACCTTCGCTTTTGGCTATACGGGCGAGTCCCAGCAGTGCCCCGACATGTCTGGGTGAGAGCTTTAAAACCTTGTCGAACTGCTGCCTGGCTTCCGGCAGGCGTCCCGAATCGAATAGCGTCCACCCCAGCGCGGCGCGCGCCTCAAGGTGCTGAGGTTCGAGCTTCAAGGCACGGCGCAACGAGTTCTCGGCAGCACTCTGCAGGCCCCGACCTCGCAGTAATACGCCCAAATTGGCGTGGGCATCGGCCGCCTGCGGCCTGACCCGAATGGCGTGACGAAATCGTGCTTCGGCCTCCCGATAGAGGCCGAGCATCCAGTAAGCCTCTCCGAGATTAGTCAGTACGCGTGCATCATTCGGTTTGCGCTCGAGAAAAGTGTGGTACAGATTGACTGCCTCTGCATAGGCGCCGCGCGCGACACATTTGCCGGCCTCGGCAAGCACGTGCGCGCCGCTTTTGCGGCTGCGAGATCGTTCCAACGGCGCTGAAGGCAGGGCGCCGTCCCCGGTTACCACGCGACTTATTGACAAGTGCGTGACCAGCGCTTGCGTCAGCTCCGCGGCCGTGTGGCCAGCGACGCCTTGCTCCAGCAGGCGCCATTTAAAAGCGTTAGCCAGCTTGGCCTTCTTGTAGAAATTGAGCGGTATGGCGCGTATCTCGCGCTCCGCCCGTTGCAGGAAGTCGCGCAGGCTGTCAGCCCGGGGCGCAGCGACCCGGGCGCGCTCGCGCCGCGCGCCGGCTGGGGTGTCGCCAACTCCGCTAGCCAAATGGTCGGCAAGAGAAATGCCGATTTCCGTGGCGCGCCGCGCATCCAACCATCCGGGTAACATGCCGATAATTTAGCAACTAGCCGGAGCATAAGATCGATTATTCATAATATTGGTGACGACGCTCACAGTGGCCCCTGCGCCGTCGGGTGCACTGACAAAGGAAGGGAAGCGATGGTCACGCCGGAGCGGGCACGCGTTGCCCTGTGACGGTCCTCACGGATTCGCTCTACTCTCGGTCTACATAAGCGGTCAGTGTGCTTAACATAGCTCGCGCTTAAAGGGGCAATCAACTCCATGCCCACATGGGTTATTACACGATCAGAGCAGCCTCCGGCTGATCCGCCTGGCGGAGTGCGACCAGGAAGCGACGCAGTTGCCCGCAAGGTCGAGGCACTCTTGATCCGCGGCGATCAGTACATCAGTGGTGGCGACTACGCCCGCGCGATCGATGTCTACCAACAGCTGCTCGCGCTGGACCCGTCCCAGGTCGCGGCACTTCACAATCTGGGGGTGGTGCTATGCAATGCTGGCCGCGTCAAGGAAGCGGAGGCTTATTTCCGCCGAGCCATTGAGTTGCAGCCAGACTTCGCCGATGCACACAACAGCCTCGGGTATGTGCTGCGCACGATAGGTAGAGTCGAGCAGGCCGAAACGTCGATACGGCAGGCGGCCGCTTGCCGCCCGAATGATCCGGGTATTCAGGGCAATCTCGCGCAGACGCTTGTGCTTTTGGGTCGCATCCGAGAGGCCGAGGATTGCTTTTCCAAGATTCTGCAAACCGATCCATCGCGGGTTGATGCCTTGGTGGGGTTGGCAAGCGTCGCTCAAACGGAAGGTCGATTTGATGAGGCTGAGGCGCTCTATAAGCAAGCGTTGGCATGCGATCCCAAGCTGCCGAGGGTCTGGGCGAGTCTTGCGTCGCTGCGTAGGATGGGCCCCGCGGATGGTGCTTGGCAAAGAGAAGCAGAGCAGCTAGCCAATAGCGGCCTTGCCGTCACTGACGAGATTAGCCTCCGTTTCGCGATCGGCAAGTATTGGGATGACGTCGGCGATTTTGAGCGTGCATTCAGAAGCTACCAGCGGGCCAACGACTTGCTGAAAAGCACTGTACGAAGATACGACCGGTCAGCGCGTGCCGCGTATGTTGATGACATGATTCGTATCTATAGCCCTCGGGCGATCGCGCACCTCGGAGCGGGCGGTTCACCCTCGACAAAGCCGGTCTTCGTGGTCGGCATGCCGCGTTCCGGGACCTCACTGGTTGAGCAGATCATTGCCGCTCATCCGAGCGCAAGGGGGGCAGGGGAGTTGGGGTTCTGGACCGAAGTCCTGCTTGCGCACATCGGTCCGATCCGCCAAGGGCTACTCTCAGAGCCGCTCAGGCAGGAGCTGGCCGCGAGCTACCTGAAGTGTTTGGAAGAACGCTGCGGTGATGCGTTGCGAATCATCGACAAGGCCCCCGTCAACGCAGAATATCTCGGCATTATCCATTCTGTATTCCCTAATGCTCGAGTTATCTACCTGCAACGCAATCCGATTGATACCTGCCTTTCCTGTTACTTCCAGTATCTGTCGCCAGCGTTGAGCTACACCATGGACCTCTCCGATCTGGCGAGTTATTACCGACAACATCAGCGCCTTATGGCTCGTTGGCGCGAAGTACTGCCGCATGCCACTTTGTTGGATGTTCCGTACGAACAACTGGTATCCGACCAGGAGGGATGGACCCGCCGCATACTAGACTTTATCGGCCTTGAATGGGACGCACGTTGCCTGCAATTTCATAACGTCCAAAGGGCGGTGTCGACTGCCAGCCAGTGGCAGGTGCGACAAAAGATGTACCACAGCTCGGTGGGACGCTGGGGTAACTATGAGAAATTCATCGGGCCACTGCTGGAGCTGGCAGAGCTCGATTCGTCGCAAATACCGCCCTAACTCGCCGGCCCGCCCCCTTTTTTTTGCGCGGTTCGTTAGATCAGGTTGCCCCATGCGCACTGTGCGCCAACTACTCTATCCCCAGCTTCTTTACCCGATAGCGCAGTGCGCGGAAACTCATGCCGAGGAGCTTCGCTGCAGCGGTCTTGTTGTAGCGCGTTTGTTCCAGAGCGCGCACGATTGCCTCACGCTCGATGTTCTCCAGCTGGTCACCGAGGGCGGTGTGCGTGGGCAGTACCTCTGTTCTCGCCGCGATGTCGGAATGGTGCGTCTGTGTACTGGGTGGGCCGGTGAAAGTAGCTTCTACGGCTGTCGACGTGAGGGGCGCGACATGGGCGCCCGGCCGCAGCTGCAAGTCTTCGAGGCTGATCATGCCGGAGCCTGACAAGGCGATGGCGCGCTCGAGGATGTTTTCCAGCTCACGGACATTACCCGGAAAGGAATAGCGTCGCAGTGCGTCGCGTGCCTCTGTGCCGATCCGTGTTGCCGGTGCACCGATTTGTTTGGCGAGCCGCTGCAGCAATGCGTCGGCGAGTTCCGGGATGTCCTCGGCATGTTCCCGCAACGCGGGTACGCGGACGTCGATGACATTGACGCGGTAATACAGATCTTCGCGAAAGCGGCCCTGCGCCACTAGTTGGGCGAGATCCTTGTGCGTGGCCGACAGCACCCGTACATCTACTGCCGACTCGCGCTGCTCGCCGACCGGGCGTACCGCCTTCTCCTGGATCACGCGCAGGAGCTTGACCTGCATGTGCAGGGGAAGATCGGCAATCTCATCTAGGAACAATGTGCCGCCCTCAGCGCTCTGGATCAGACCGCGCTTGTCGGCAATGGCACCGGTGAAGCTGCCGCGCTTGTGCCCAAACAGCTCGCTCTCCATGAGCTCTGAGGGAATTGCGCCGCAATTGACCGGCACGAACGGTGCTTCCGCACGCGAGCCGCTGTCATGGATCAGTCGCGCTACGAGCTCCTTGCCGGTGCCCGACTCCCCGGTAATATGAACGGGGGCCTGGCTGCGTGCAACGCGCGTCACAAGCTCGCGTAGGTGCCGCATTGCGTGCGACTGACCTACCAGCCTGGAGGCTGATGTGCTGAGAGCAGCTGCGGCCGTGCGGCCTGGGATGACTCCGGTTGCGGTCATATCGCCGAGCTTGATCGCGCTGCCAACGAGCTTTCGGAGCACGCCCAAGTCAAGCGGCTTGGAGACGAAATCGAATGCCCCGAATTTCAAAGCTCGCACGGCGGACTCGACGTTGCCGTGCGCTGTGATGACGGCCACTGGTAGCTCCGGATGGTTCTGCTGCATCCACTCCACGAGGGATAGCCCGTCGCCGTCCGGCAGGCGCATGTCGGTCAGGCACAGGTCATATCGCCGCGCATTCAAGCGGGCGCGGGCGCTGGCCAGATCCTTTGCGCCCTCGCTGGCTAGGTTCATGCGACTGAGGGTGAGGGAGACGAGCTCGATCAGATCCGGCTCGTCATCGACGATGAGCACCACGGGCTGGGTCATGCGGTGATTATCTCAAGAATACCAATCCGTCCAGCGACCGGGATCCGCGAATACGACACGGAACACGCTGCCCCCGCCCTCGCGCGGCTCGTAGAGAAGCGTGGCACGGTTCGACTGGGCGAGCTCTCGGGCCAGAAAGAGTCCGAGTCCGGTGCCCTGCTCGGAGCGCGTGAAGAAGGGCTCGAAGACTCGCTCGACATCGGCGGAATCGATGCCAGGCCCGCGATCGGAAACCTGCAGGAATGGGCGTCCGATACCGCCGAGCCGTCCGTAGCGCAGCTCGATCGGCGTTTCGACTGCATGATGCAGGGCATGCGTCACCGCGTTTTTGCAGAGATTCCAGACAATCTGGTGGAGCTGGCTGGCGTCGATCCGGACTTCCAGATCCTCGGAGGCCGGGTCAAGGCGCAACCTTTGCGCCGGAAGCTGCAGCGTCGCGCAGAACTCCTCGCGGAAGCGAATCGTCCAGTCCGCCAGACGCACCAGTTCAGGTCTGGGCAGGTCGCGGCGTGAAAGCTGCAACACATTGTCGATGATGCCGCTGACGCGATTGGAATGGCTCTGCATGATCTGGGTGAGGCGGCGGTCCTCAATGGTCAGGCCCGGGGACTCCGCCAGCAGCTGCGCGGCATGGCTCATCGCGCCGACGGGATTCCGGATCTCGTGCGCGATACTCGCGGAAAGGCGCCCTAACGCGGCGAGTTTCGTCTGCTGAACCCTGGAGGCGATGTCGCCTGTGTCCTCGAGGAAGACGATCACCGGTGCGCGCGCACCACTCCCTAGGGGCGCGAAGTGCGGTCGCACGATGCGGGCGCCGTCAGCTGCAACGAAAGTGCCGGCCTCCCCATGCAGCAGGGCGCCGCTGTCGTTGCGCCACGTGGTCAGCAGATAAAGGAGCCGTGGCGATACTTCTCCGATCAGCGCGCCCGGCAGGGCGACGAGATCGCCCAGTACGTGCGCGGCCGATTCATTGATGAGGCGGATGCGATCGGATGGGTCGACGACCAGGATGCTCTCGCGCAAGTGCTGCACGATGTACTGCGAGAGCTGCGCCAGATTGGCCAGATCGATCTCCTGGCGACGCACGAGCGCCTCGTTCTCGCTGAGCCGCCTGGAGAGTGGCCACGCAGAGAGTGCCACGAGAAACAACACCGCCCCGAGCATGCCGGCAAGCGAGTAGTCGTTGGGTACGGATCCGGCGCTGGCGACGGTGATTGCCAGAATTTGCTGGATTAGCAGCCCAAGCGTCGCAATGGCGGCAACGGCAAGCGACGCAGCGCCGTCCGCCAAGAGCGCCATAGCCCCTACCGGAATCACGAGGAGAATTCCGAGCCCGCTGCCGACGCCTCCGCTGCAGTAGAGCAGAGCACTGATGGCGGCGGAATCCAGCAGCGTATTGGCGAAGACTAGAACGCGCCTATTCGGCCAGCGGCCTCGACCGCCGAAAGCGAACAAGCCGCCTAGTACCCAATAAACAATGCAGACGATAATGAAGATGCGTGGTTGACTGGCGCCAACTTCAGGGGTCGGTCGCGTCAGCATCTCGATGCTATAAAGCGCCGGTGGCACAAGCAGGCGGTAGAGATTGGCCAAGCCAACGATGCGCCAGGCTAAATCGCCGCCCTCCGCTCCATCGCGCATCGCCGCCACGGGGTTGCTGGCTAGTGGGCTTTCGGTGCCCGCGTCGACGCCGGTGGCAGCCGCGGCAGGCGGCCCGGAAGAAGCGCTCACGGCCACCGCATCGGCGTCTTGCATGACCAGGAAATGTAACATCGGGTCGGGTGCTGCAACGCAATCGACCTGCCAGGAATCCCAACTGCGTCAAGTTTTTTTGTGTGTTTTGCGGGCGCGCCGCCGATGGCTTTTGCAGTCCCCTTGGCGCAGGGTGATGGCCAGCGCGTCCCCCACAGGGGCGTTCAGCGGGCATTCACGGCGGCATTGTCAACCTCCAAAATACTCACTCGTTAGTGGCGGATATGAGCAAGCAAATATTTGATCTACGGGTCCTTTCCGTCCTCGGCGTCGGCGCGCTGATGCTCGCCGGCTGCGTGGAAGAGCCATACCGTCCAGCGCCGCCACCGGGGCCGCCTCCGGCTGCCGTCGCGCGCGTGGTCGTCTATCCGGCGCAGGGGCAGAGCCCGCAGCAGCAGGATCGCGATCGCTACGAGTGTCACGTCTGGGCCGTGCAGCAAACGGGCTTCGATCCGAGTCAGCCGGGTGTGCCCGCGGGCGCACGCGTGGTCGTGCAGCCGGCCAATCCGCCCGGCACGGGCACGGCGGTCGGGGCGATCGCCGGTGCGATTCTGGGGGCAGCCATTGCCGGGCCGCGTAACGCTGGCGCTGGTCTGGTGCTCGGCGGCGTCACCGGCGCTGCGATCGGTGCCTCCAGTGATGCCACCAATCAGGCGCAGGCGAATGCCCAGCAGCGCTACTACGACCGCAGCTATGCCCAGGCCCAGGCGGGCGCCGCCAACTATCGGCGCGCCATCAGCGCGTGCCTGATGGGGCGAGGCTATACGATCGGCTAGTCAGCTAGTCAGGAGCCGCTGGATGGGCCCGCTGCAAGGGCGGTCGGCCTGCCGAAGGAATCAAAGGATGGTGTACAGATGAATAAATCCATGAAGACGTTGAGAGCCGTAGCAGTGGGACTGGCAACGCTGGCGCTCGGTGGCGCAATGACGCTCGCGTCTGCTCAGGATAGGCACGACCACGACCGGGGCGGTTTTCAGAGGGGCCGGGATTTTCGCGGGGACCGCGAAGTTCGCCGCGACCGCGATTTTCACGGTTACCGGAATTTTGGACCGCGCGGCCACCGGTTCTACGATCACGGCCGTTATTACCCCGAGCGCGGCGCGTTCTTCCGTGTGCTGCCCCGGGGCTACCATTCTTACTACTGGCGTGGTCGTCCCTACTTTTTCGTTGGCGGCACCTGGTATGCGAATGGCCCCGGCGGCTACGTCGTTGCAGCGCCGCCGCTGGGACTGACGGTTTCAGTGCTGCCGCCGTTCTATACGACGGTGTACCTCGGCGGCGTGCCGTATTACTACGCCGATGACGTTTACTATCGCTGGAATGCCCCTGCGAACGCCTACGAGATCGTCGAGCCGCCCGCGGGCGCCGATGCGGCCGTCGATGCGGCGGCTCCTGGCGCGCCGCCGCCTCCGGGCGCGGCCCCCGGCGCGAGCGGGGAGGACCAGCTCTACATCTATCCAAAGAATGGTCAGAGCCAGGATCAGCAGTCGAAGGATCGCTACGAATGCCATAGCTGGGCGACCAACCAGACCGGCTTCGATCCCACCCAGCCGGGGGGTGGCGCGGCTGCCGGACAGAATCCAGCCAGCGGCCAGCAGTATCGGCGTGCCATCACGGCCTGCCTGCAGGCGCGCGGCTACAGCGTTCAGTAGCGCAGCGCTTCGCTGATCCCGCTGATGCGCGGCGCTGGCCTCCGGCGCCGCTTTCCGCGACAATCCGTGGCTTTTCCGCACACGGGCTCCCCATGAATTTGCACGAATACCAGGCCAAGCTGCTGCTCGCCGACTACGGCGTGCCCATCCCCGAGGGACGTGTTGCCAGCAGTCCCGAGGAGGCGGTTACGGCCGCCGAGGCGCTCGGCGGCAATCTCTGGGTCGTCAAGGCGCAGGTGCATGCCGGCGGGCGCGGCAAGGCGGGCGGGGTGAAGCTGGCGCGCGATGCCGCGGAGGTGCGCGCTGCCGCTGCTGGGATGCTCGGTAAGCGGCTCACCACCAAGCAAACCGGCGCGGCCGGGCTGCCGGTGGATCGCGTCTATGTCGAGGTCGGCTCGCAGATCGAGCGCGAGCTGTACCTGAGCCTCACCCTGAACCGCGAGCGCGGGCGCATCGCGGTGGTGGCCTCGCAGGCCGGCGGCATGGAGATCGAGGAGGTCGCCGAGCGCACGCCCGAGCGCATCCTGTCGGTCAATGTGCACCCGGCGGCCGGTCTGCAGCCCTTTCAGTGCAAGCAGCTCGCCTTTGGGCTGGGACTGAAGGGCCCGCAGATCGCGCAGTTCCAGGGGCTCTTGCTGGCGCTCTACCGGCTGTACCAGGAAGCCGATGCCAGCCTCATCGAGATCAATCCGCTGATCGTCACGAAGGCCGGCACGCTCGCGGCGCTGGATGCCAAGATCGACATCGAGGCGAACGCGCTGTTTCGTCAGAAGGCGCTGGCCGCGCTGCGCGACATCGGACAGGAAGATCCGATGGAGCGACGCGCCAGCGAGCACGACCTCAACTACGTCTCGCTCGATGGCGACATCGCCTGCATGGTCAATGGCGCGGGCTTGGCCATGGCCACCATGGATCTCATCAAGCTGCATGGCGGTCGCCCGGCGAACTTCCTCGATGTGGGTGGCGGCGCCACGAGCGAGCGTGTCACGGCGGCCTTTCAGCTGATCCTCTCCAATGCCCAAGTGCGGGCGATCCTGGTGAACATCTTCGGCGGCATCGTGCGCTGTGACCTGATCGCCGACGGCATCATCAACGCGGTCAAGAACGTCGGCGTGGGGGTGCCTGTGGTCGTGCGGCTGGAGGGCACCAATGCCCCGGCAGCCCGCGAGCGACTGGCCGCCAGCGGCCTCGCCATCATCCCGGCCGGCGATCTGACCGATGCGGCCAAGAAGGTCGTGGCCGAGGCACGGCGCAGCGTCGCGGCCGCGGCGGCCTGACCTGCCCAGTTCAGTTCAGACGCGGCGCGCCAGCAGCGCCGCATTGCAAGGATTCACATGAGCATTCTCGTCAATCGACGCACGCGCGTGATCTGCCAGGGCTTCACGGGCCGGCAGGGGACCTTTCATTCCGAGCAGTGCCTGGCTTACGGCACGCAGGTCGTAGGGGGCGTCACCCCGGGCCGCGGCGGTGAGCAGCACCTGGGGCTACCGGTGTTCGACACGGTTCGCGATGCGGTGCGCGACACGGGCGCCACCGCGAGCATGATCTACGTGCCCGCACCCTACGCCGCCGATTCGATCCTCGAGGCAGCCGATGCGGGCATCGAGCTGGTCGTGTGCATCACCGAGGGCGTGCCGGTCAACGACATGGTGCGCGTCAAGGCGGCGCTTGCCGGCTCGGCCACGCGACTCATCGGACCGAACTGCCCCGGCATCATCACGCCCGAGGAGTGCAAGATCGGCATCATGCCGGGTTTCATCCACAAGAAGGGACGCGTCGGCATCGTCTCGCGCTCGGGCACGCTGACCTACGAGACCGTGTTTCAGACCACGCACAATGGCCTGGGGCAGAGCACCTGCGTGGGCATCGGCGGCGATCCGGTGCGCGGCATGAACTTCATCGATGTCATCGAGCTCTTCGAGCGCGACCCGCAGACCGAGGGCATCATCATGGTCGGGGAGATTGGCGGCTCGGATGAGGAGGCGGCGGCCGAGCACATTCGTCGCTTCGTGTCCAAGCCCGTGGTGGCCTACATCGCCGGCGTCACCGCCCCGCCCGGCAAGCGCATGGGGCATGCGGGGGCGGTCATCGCCGGCGGCAAGGGCACGGCTGCCGACAAATTCCGCGCGCTCGAGGCCGCCGGTGTGCGCACCGTGAAGAGCCCCGCGGAGCTGGGCAGTGCGATGGCGCAGCTGCTCTCGCGCCGTGCCGCGCGCGCCGGCACTCGCGCGCCTGCGGATTGGGATGCAGCCGCGGCGGCCAGTGTCGAGGCGGACGAGCCCGCACGCTCCACGGGAGGAGCCAAGGGTGGCAAGAGCGGCAAGGGTGGCAAGCGTGCCGCCAGGCCCTCGAAATCATCTCCAGTGCGAGCCGGCCAGCGTGCTGGCCGTCGCAGCACTCAGCGCGTGCGCGCCGCGGCGAAACGCGCCAGCGCAGCAGGGGGCAGTCGCGCTCGCCGCACGGGCAAAAAGAGTGCGGCCAAGGCGACCCGCGGCGCGCGCAGCCGCTCACGGCGCCGCTGAGGGCAGAGCCGGCCACAGGGCAGATGTCCATGGCTGAGGAAGGCAAGCAAGACACTCTTCGGATCGCGCTGGCGCAGATCAATCTGCTGGTGGGCGATGTGCACGGCAACGTCGCCCGGCTCATCGGCGAGGCGCGGCGCGCCGCCGAAGAGCTGAAAGCCGATCTGGTCATGTTCCCGGAGCTGGCGCTGTCGGGCTATCCGCCCGAGGACCTGCTGTTTCACCGCGGCTTGCGCCTGCAGATCGAGCAGGGGATGGACGAGCTGCGCCGCGCGGTGCCCGAGATCGGCGTGCTGGTCGGCTATCCCGAGTACCACCCGAGCGGCATCTACAACGCCGCGCAGCTGCTGTATCGCGGCGAAGTGCTCGCCAATCACCGCAAGGCCTGCCTGCCGAACTATCGCGTCTTCGACGAGAAGCGCTACTTTGCGGCCGGCAGCGCGCCGACCGTGGTGTCGTTCAAGGGCATGCGTCTGGGGATTCTGATCTGCGAGGATACCTGGGAGCGTGCGCCCAGCCGCGCGGCACGTCACTCCGGCGCTGAGGCGCTGGTGGTGATCAACGCCTCTCCCTACGAGATCCACAAGCAGCGCGAGCGCGAACGCGTGATCGCTCGGCGCATCGCGCAGGTGCAGCTGCCGGTTGCCTACGTGAACCTGCTGGGCGGGCAGGATGAGCTGGTGTTCGACGGCAACTCCTTCGCCATGGATGCGCAGGGGCAGCTCATCCTGCGCGCCCCGGCGTTTGAGGAGGCGCTGGCGTTGGTGGAGCTGCGACGCCCTACGCCGGGCGGCCCGGTTGCGCCGCTCGCCGCTGCGGTGGCAGCGGAGCTCTCCGACGAGGAGAGCGTGTATCGCGCCCTGGTCCTGGGTGTGCGCGACTACGTCGACAAGCATCGCTTTCCCGGCGTCGTCATGGGACTCTCCGGGGGGGTGGATTCAGCGCTGACGCTGGCGATCGCCGTCGATGCGTTGGGGCCTGCGCGTGTGCATGCCGTGATGATGCCCTCGCGCTATACCTCGCAGATGAGCCGTGACGATGCGCAGGCGCAGGCGCGCGCGCTCGGCGTGACGCTCAGCGAGATCTCGATCGAGGGCATGTTCGCCGCGACGCTCGAGGCGCTGCGTGAGGAGTTCGCGGGCCACAGCCCCGACACCACCGAGGAAAACATCCAGGCGCGCTGCCGGGGGCTGCTGCTGATGGCGATCTCCAACAAGACCGGTCGCATGCTGCTGACCACCGGTAACAAGAGCGAGATGGCGGTGGGCTACGCGACGCTTTATGGGGACATGGCCGGGGGCTTTGCGCCCATCAAGGACTGCGGCAAGTTGCTCGTGTATCGGCTCGCTCAGTACCGCAACCGCCTCTCTGCGGTGATACCGCAACGGGTCATCGAACGCCCGCCCTCCGCGGAGCTGCGTCCCGATCAGAAGGATTCCGATTCGCTGCCGCCCTACGACGTGCTCGATCCGATTCTCGAGGCCTTCATCGAGGAGGATCTGTCGGTCGAGGAGATCTGCGAGCGCGGCTTTCCGCGCCAGGTGGTGGCGCGCGTGCTCGATATGGTGACGCGCGCCGAGTACAAGCGGCGCCAGGCCCCGCCGGGCGTGCGAGTGAGTCGCCGCGCCTTCGGGCGCGACTGGCGCTATCCGATCACCAACGGCTATCGGCGCTGAGCGCGCGGGGAGCTCAGAACTGCCACCAGCGACGGTGCGGCGTGGCGTAGGTCGGCGAGCCGGGCGGGAAGTTGTAGGCGTACATTTTCTGCACGTTGTCAGCGAGCTGCGTCAGGCCGAGTTTCTGATAGCACTGGAGCATGATCCGCAGCGCCTCCTGCTCGGCGGGTGCCCCGTCGTATTCCTGCAGTATTTCATTGGCGCGCTGTGCCGCGGCCAGATAGGCGCCGCGCCGCACGTACCAGCGCGCCACGTAGATGTCGTACTGGGCGAGCCGATTGCGCTCGAAAATCATGCGGCGCTGCGCATCGTGCGCATATTGGCTGCGCGGGTACTGGGTCACGACGATGTTGAAGGCTGCGATCGACTTGAGCGCATCCGCGGGGGGCTTGCGGGCCATGTCCACGCCCATGAAGCGCTCGATCGCGACCGGGGTGCGCTCGAAGTAAATGAGCCCCTTCATGTACTGGGCGTAATCGTCCCTGGAGTTCGTCGGCTCCTCGCGCAAGAATTCGTCGGCCGCGTCGACCGCCGCGTCCTTATCGCCCTTGCGGTAGTAGACATAGATGAGATCCAGCCGCGCCTGGCGTGCCTGGGTGGTGAACGGAAAGCGAGAGGTGAGCTGCTCGTAGTTCTTGGCGGCATTGGTCATGTCGTTCTGAACCATCTGCTTATGCGCTGCCGCATACAGCTGCTGCGCAGAGGCATTACGCAGGCGATTGCGCTGGCAGCCCGCGAGCAGGCTGAGGGCGGCGAGGGCGACGGCGAGAGTCAGGGTGGATCGAGACATGACAGGCATGGAGAGTCCGGCGGATGGCTGACGAAGTGCGTGCACGGTCGGCAAGTATAGCCGACGTTCGAGGCTGACCTTTCCATGGCCGGGGAGTTCCAGATGCATGTCGTCGAGCTGCCGCACGCCGCGGCAGGCCAGCGCCTGGACCAGGCGCTGGCCGCGGCGCTGCCGCAATATTCGCGCGCCCGGCTGCAGCGCTGGATCCGAGAGGGTGCCGTGCGGCTCGCGGGCAGTGGCGGCGCACCAGGGGCAGGCACGGCGCGTGCCCGCGACCGGGTGCGCGGCGGCGAGCGCATCGAGGTGCGCGCCGAGTTTTCTGCGGATGGCAATGTCGAGGCCCAATCCCTGCCGCTGCAGATCGTCCTGGAAGATGAGGCGCTGCTGGTGCTGAACAAGCCGGCGGGCCTGGTCGTGCACCCGGGCGCAGGCAATCGCAGCCACACGCTGCAGAATGCGTTGCTGGCGCATGACGAGCGGCTGGCGCGCGTGCCGCGGGCCGGAATCGTGCATCGGCTGGACAAGGATACGAGCGGACTGCTCATCGTGGCGCGCACGCCGCAGTCGCATACGCGGCTGGTCGCCGCGCTGGCCGCCCGTGAGATCACTCGCGAGTACCTGGCGCTGGTCTGGGGCCATCCGGTCGCCGGCGGGCGCATCGAGCAACCGATCGGGCGCGACCCGCGGGCGCGCACGCGCATGGCCGTGAGCCGGGCCGGACGTGCGGCGGTGACGCACTATCGCATTGAGGAACGCCTCGCCGCGCACACGCTGCTGCGCGTGCGGCTGGAGACAGGGCGCACGCATCAGATCCGCGTGCACCTGGCGCACATCGGTCTGCCGATCGTCGGCGATCCGGTGTATGGCGGACGGCGTCGCCGGCTCGCCGACAGCGCGGTCAACGATGCCCTGCAGGCCTTCCAGCGCCAGGCGCTGCACGCCGCGCGACTCTCGCTGGTGCATCCGGTGACCGGCAAGCTGCAGAGCTTCGAGGTCCCCCCGCCCGAGGATCTGGCCGCGCTGCTGCGTGCGCTGCGTGTGCCGGAGCCGTCGCCGGAGCAGGCCTCGCGGCAGCGCCGCCGGGCCACTCGCGTGCCGCTGCGGCGTCGCTCATGAGCGGGAGCGCGCCTGAATTTCTTTTGCCGGATTGGCCGCTTGCCAGTCCGGTGCGTGCGGCCGTGACCCTGCGGGCAGGTGGTGCCAGCCGCGGGCCGTATCAGAGCCTCAATCTGGCCGCTCACGTAGGGGATCGAACCGCCGACGTGGTCGAAAACCGTCGCCGTGTGCGCGCCGCGCTCTCGCTGCCGTCAGAGCCGCTGTGGCTCAAGCAGGTGCATGGGACGATGGTCCTGGACGCTGATGCCCGCGGGGTTGCGGGCACCGAAGGGGATAGCGCGGACGCTGCCGTGACACGCCGGCCGGGCTGCGTGCTCGCTGTGATGGTCGCCGATTGTCTGCCGGTGCTGCTCGCCAAACGCGATGGGACTGCCATTGCCGTGGCCCATGCAGGTTGGCGCGGGCTCGCCGCAGGCGTGCTGGACAGCGCGGTATCCGCGCTGTGTTCGCCGCCCGAGACGCTGTGCGCCTGGCTGGGGCCCGCAATCGGTCCGGCCCACTTCGAGGTCGGTGCGGAGGTGCGCGCGGCCTTCTGCGACCGCGATTCGGGCGCCTCCGGCGCGTTCGCGGCCAACGCGCGCGGCCGCTGGCAGTGCGACTTGCCCGCGCTGGCGCGGCGGCGGCTGGCGAGGCTGGGCCTGACCGAGGTGTATGGCAATGCGCCCTGTACCTATTCTCACCCCGAGCGCTTCTATTCCTATCGGCGCGAGCAGGTCACGGGACGGCTCGCGGCGCTGCTGTGGATCGATCGGTGAGGAGATGGGGCAGTTGGATGAAGATGATGCGCTGCTCCAGGGCCCCCGGCCAGGCGACAATATGCCGATCCTGCACAAAATAGGGCCCGCTCAATTCAGGCGGCCGGAGGCGCTTGCGCCATCCAAACGCTTGAATTCCCACACCCCTTCCCCCATCTCGCAGTGGTCGCCCCTCGACGCTGCGGCTTATGCGCATGGCGGAAAGGGCCGGCAAAAAGACAATCAAGTACTTGGGCACCTGAGCCCGGGGACGGCAACTCATGCGAATGGACAAACTCACCAGCGCTTTTCAGTCTGCGTTCGCCGATGCGCAGTCGCTCGCCGTTGGCCGCGACAACCAGTTCATCGAGCCGGCGCATCTGCTGCTGGCCATGATCGACGCTTCCGGCGGCAGCGTGCGGCCTCTGCTGATGAAGGCAGGCGCGGACGTGAACCGTCTGCGCACGCAGCTGATGAGCGTGCTCGATGCGCTGCCGAAGGTGCAGGGCGTGGCCGGCGACGTCCAGGTCGGCAACGACCTCGGCCGACTGCTCAACGTCACCGATAAGCTCGCGCAGCAGCGCGGTGATCAGTACATCTCCAGCGAGCTGTTCGTGCTCGCGGCCTTCGAGGACCGCGGTGCGGTGGCCCGCGCGCTCAAGGAAGCTCGCGTGGCGCGCGCGGCGGTCGAAAAGGCGATCGCCGAGGTGCGCGGTGGCGAGAGCGTCCAGGACCCTGCGGCAGAAGAGAAACGTCAGGCGCTCGACAAGTACACGATCGACCTGACCGCGCGAGCCCGCAACGGCAAGCTCGATCCGGTCATCGGCCGTGACGATGAGATTCGTCGCACGATCCAGGTGTTGCAGCGGCGCACCAAGAACAATCCGGTGCTGATCGGCGAGCCCGGGGTCGGCAAGACCGCCATCGTCGAGGGGCTGGCGCTGCGCATCGTCAACGGCGAGGTCCCCGAGGGACTGAAGGACAAGCACATCCTGGCGCTCGATATGGGCTCACTGATCGCGGGCGCCAAATTTCGCGGCGAATTCGAGGAGCGGCTGAAGGCGGTGCTCTCCGAGCTCGCCAAGCAGGAAGGACAGGTCATCTTGTTCATCGATGAGCTGCACACCGTGGTCGGCGCCGGCCGCGCCGAGGGCTCGATGGACGCGGGCAACATGCTCAAGCCTGCACTGGCGCGCGGGGAGCTGCACTGCGTGGGCGCCACGACGCTCGATGAGTATCGCAAGTACATCGAGAAGGATGCGGCGCTCGAGCGACGCTTTCAGACAGTGCTCGTCGATGAGCCCTCGGTGGAGGACACCATCGCGATCCTGCGCGGCCTGAAGGAGCGCTACGAAGTCCATCACCATGTGGAGATCACCGACCCCGCGATCGTCGCCGCCGCGACGCTCTCGCATCGCTATATCACCAACCGTCAGCTGCCCGACAAGGCCATCGACCTGATCGATGAGGCCGCGGCGCGCATTCGCATGGAGATCGATTCCAAGCCCGAGGCGCTCGACCGGCTCGAGCGACGGATCATCCAACTGAAGATCGAGCAGGAGGCGCTGAAGAAGGAGGAGGACGAAGCCTCCCGGCGACGCCTGACGACGCTCCAGCAGACGCTCTCGGGTCTGACCAAGGAGTACGCCGATCTCGAAGAGATCTGGAAGGCCGAGAAGGCATCGCTGCAGGGCGCAGCGCAGGTCAAGGAAGAGCTCGAGCGAGCGCGCCTGGATTTCGAGCAGGCGCGCCGCGCGGGGGATCTGGCGAAGATGGCCGAGCTGCAGTACGGACGTATCCCCGAGCTCGAAAAACGGCTCGCAGCGGCGACCCAGGCCGAGCAGCAGACGCCGCAACTGGTGCGCAATTCCGTGACCGATGAGGAGATCGCCGAGGTCGTCTCCAAGTGGACCGGCATTCCGGTCTCCAAGATGCTCGAGGGCGAGAAGGAGAAGCTGCTGCGCATGGAGGAGGCGCTGGAGAAGCGTGTCGTCGGCCAGGACGAGGCCGTGCGCATCGTCTCCAATGCCATCCGCCGCTCGCGGGCGGGACTGGCCGATCCGCGTCGTCCCAATGGCTCCTTCATGTTCCTCGGCCCGACGGGCGTGGGAAAGACCGAGTTGTGCAAGGCGCTGGCCGAATTTCTCTTCGATACGGAGGAGGCGCTGGTGCGCATCGACATGTCGGAGTTCATGGAGCGCCACTCCGTGGCGCGCCTGATCGGCGCGCCCCCGGGTTATGTCGGCTACGAGGAGGGCGGCTATCTGACCGAGGCAATCCGCCGTCGTCCCTACGCGGTGGTGCTGCTCGATGAGATCGAGAAGGCCCACCAGGACGTGTTCAACGTGCTGCTGCAGGTGCTCGACGATGGACGGCTCACCGACGGGCAGGGCCGCACGGTCGACTTTCGCAACACCGTCATCATCATGACTTCCAACCTCGGCTCTCAGGCCATCCAGGAGATGGCCGGCGAGAGCAACTATCAACGCATGAAGAATGCCGTCATGGAGGTCGTGCAGCAGAACTTTCGTCCCGAGTTCATCAATCGCGTCGATGACATCGTGGTATTCCATCCGCTCGGCACCGAGCAGATCCGCGCCATCGTCGAGATCCAGCTGCATTACCTGCGCCGCCGGCTGCTCGAGCGCAACATCGAGCTCGAGCTCGACGACAAGGCACGCGACCTCATCGGCGAGGCGGGCTTCGATCCGGTGTATGGCGCGCGGCCGCTGCGCCGGGCGATCCAGCAGCAGATCGAGAATCCGCTGGCAGAGCGGCTGCTGCGTAACGACTTCGTGCCCGGAGACGTGGTGCGCGTGGCGGTGCGCGGCGGCGAGCTGGTGTTCGAGAAAAAGCGGCAGATGCGCGCGGTCTCCTGACGAGTGCCGCGGCTCGCCGCGCCGGCGGTTTGCTCGCCGGGCGGTGAGTTCTGCAGGCATCCTGCGGCCAAGGTAAGCTTGTGGCCGGAGGGAGCCATGTCAGCCGAGCTGAAGCGCCATATTGCAGATGTGCCGGATTTCCCCAAGCCGGGGATTCTCTTTCGCGACATCACCCCGCTGCTGCGCAGCCACTTCAGTGCCGCGCTCGAGGCGTTGGACGCGCTGTTCAGCGAGGGCGAATGGCGCGAGACCGATGCACTGGCGGGCGTGGAATCGCGTGGCTTCGTGCTCGCGGCGGGCCTTGCCGCGCGGCGTGACAAGGGCTTCGTGCCGATCCGCAAGCAGGGCAAGCTGCCGCCACCGGTCGTGTCAGCCGGCTATGCGCTCGAATATGGCACCGGGGTACTGGAGATGCAGCGCGGACGCGGACGCCTGGTCATCATCGACGATGTGCTGGCCACCGGCGGCACCATGCAGGCCTCCGCGGAATTGTGCACGACGGCCGGCTATCAGGTGACGGGCTTCGGAGTGCTGCTGGATCTGCGACTCGCGGGGGACTTCGCCTGGCGCGGCATGGCACTGCGTGCGGCGATCAACTACGAGTGAGGTGATGGCCGAGTCGATCACACGGATGGAGCGGATGGCGGTGGCCTCCCTGCCGTCCGTCCTCGTGGTCATGGCACTGGAGATCGAGGCGCAGGGAGTGTTCGAGCGCGCCGGCGTGCCGGTGCTCTACTGCGGCATCGGCAAGGTCAATGCCGCCATGGCACTGATGCGCGAGCTCAGCCAGTACCGGGCCGTCGGCGCCCCCTTGCCGCGCGTGGTCAACTTCGGCACCGCCGGCAGTCAGCAGTTCGCCACGGGTGCCCTGGTGGGCTGCCACCGTTTCGTGCAGCGGGATATGGATGCGAGTGCGCTCGGATTTCCGATTGGCCATACACCCTTCGAGCACCTGCCGGCGCAGCTGCAATTTCCGCCCATGTTCCCGGGCCTGCCGCAGGGCCTGTGCGGCAGCGGCGATTCTTTCCAGACCGGTGCTGCGGCCCTGCACTGCGAGGTCGTGGAGATGGAGGCCTATGCGCTGGCCAAGGTCTGCCAGGCGGAGGGCGCGGTATTCGGCTGTGCCAAGTACATCACGGACGGGGCCGATGATGCCGCGGCCGATGATTGGCGCAGCAATCTGCCGCGGGCTGCCGGGGAGTTCTACCGTTTGTATCAGCAGTTATTGCAACCCGCCCGGCCGACTATAATCGCCGCCGGCTGAGCAACTGATCCAAGCATTGATCCGACCTTGGCAGCGGCGCGCGCCGCCCCCATTTCCCAGAGCTCCACAGACACTACCGATACGCACATGCCGTTCTACGAATACCAGTGCAGTCACTGCGATCACTATTTCGAGGCGCTGCAGAAGATCAGCGAATCGCCACTGCGCAAGTGCCCCTCCTGCGGCAAGAACGCGCTGAAAAAGCTGTTGTCCGCGCCGGTATTCCGGCTCAAGGGCTCCGGCTGGTACGAGACGGATTTCAAGTCCGATCAGGAGCAAAAGCGCAATCTCGCCGGCTCGGACAAGGAAGCCGGCGACACTGGCTCGGGAGCCGAGAGCAAGGCCAAGGGAGAGTCGGAAGGTGGCGCCAAATCCGCAACCCAGCCGCAGGCGCAGGGCGCCAGTGACGTAGCCGCGGCCAAGCCCGCCCAGTCCGCCGGCGCAAGCGATGCGCGCCCTCGCGCCAAGTCTGGCGCGAATGCTCGTCCGACCGCGCGTCCGACCGCCAGCGCAGGCAGCGGGGCTCGGGCACGTCCGGGCGCACGCAGTGGCAGTGCAAGGCCGGCCAAGCGCGTGGCGAGCCCGTCGCGCGGCCGCGTCTCGAGCAACCGTGCGGGCAAGACGCGCGGCCGACGGTGAAGGCGCAAGTTCTCAAACGCAGCATCCGCCGCTACCTGATGGCGGGATTGCTGGTGTGGATCCCCATCCTCGCCACGGTGCTGGTCGTGCGCTTCATGCTGCAATTGATGGACACGACGCTGGTGCTGCTGCCGCGGTCGCTGCGACCACCGGCACTGTTCGGCATGCACATCCCGGGCTTTGGCGCCTTGCTGGCGGTCGTGTTGCTGCTGCTCACGGGGGTGCTCGTCTCCAACATGATCGGCCGTACCTTCATGGAGATCTGGGACGATCTGCTCAATCGCATCCCCTTCGTGCGCGGTATCTATGGCGGAGTCAAAAACTTTTCCACGAGCCTGCTGTCGAGCTCCGGGAACTCCTTCAAGAAGGTGCTGCTGATCGAATATCCCGGCAAGGGCATCTGGAGCATCGGCTTTCAGACTGCCGCCGAGGTGCCGCTGGTGGCCGAGCATCTGGGCGAACCTCAAGTCTGCGTGTTCATTCCCACCACGCCCAATCCGACCGCCGGTTTCATCGTCATGGTGCCGCAGTCGCGCGCCATCGTGCTGCCGGTGAGCGTCGATGAGGCCATGAAGATGATCGTCACGCTCGGGGTGGTGATGCCCGGCCTGCCAGCCGATCGGGCCGCGGTGCCGCTGCCGGCGAGCGCGGCGGCCGTGGCCGCAGGCGCCGCCGTCGTGGCCTCCGCGGCCGCCAGTGCGGCAGCTGCTGCGACGGCTGTCGTGGCCGGCCCCGCCGGCAGTTTGCCGGACAGCGAGAGCGCCGTCGCAGTTGTGCCCGCCGTGCGCGCACCCTAACATTCGCGGCCCCGGGCCTGCACGGCCGCCTCGAGCTCACCACACCCGCATGCGCAGCCATTACTGCGGAGAAGTCGACACGACCTTGATCGGCACCAGCGTGCAGGTTGCCGGTTGGGTACATCGCCGGCGCGATCACGGCGGGGTGATCTTCGTCGATCTACGTGATCGTGAAGGACTGCTGCAGATCGTATTCCAGCCCGAGCTTGCGCAGGTTTTTGCGGTAGCCGAGCGGCTGCGCAACGAGTTCGTCATCCAGGTGCGCGGCAACGTACGCGCGCGCCCTGAAGGTACGGTCAACCCCAATCTGCCCTCCGGTGCCGTAGAGCTCGTGGCCGCCGAGCTCACGCTGCTCAATCGCGCCGATCCGCTGCCCTTCCAGCTCGATGAGACGGTGGGTGAGGAGCTGCGGTTGAAGTACCGCTACCTGGACCTGCGGCGCGAAGTCATGAGTCAGCGCCTGCGGCTGCGTCATCGCATCACACGTGCGATGCGCACATATTTGGATGCCCAGGGCTTCATCGACGTGGAGACCCCGGTGCTGGGCAAGACCACGCCCGAAGGGGCGCGTGACTATCTCGTGCCCAGCCGCACGCATCCCGGCAAATTCTTCGCGCTGCCCCAGTCCCCGCAGATCTACAAGCAGCTGCTGATGGTCGCAGGCCTGGATCGCTACTACCAGATCGTGCGCTGCTTCCGTGACGAGGATCTGCGGGCCGACCGGCAGCCCGAGTTTACGCAGCTGGACATCGAGACCTCCTTTCTCTCGCAGGAGCAGATCCTGCAGCTCATGGAGGGATTGGTGCGTACGCTGTTCGACGAGGTGCTCGGCGTCGCGCTGCCCGACCCGTTTCCACGCATGAGCTATGCAGAGGCGATGCGGCGCTATGGCTCGGACAAGCCGGACCTGCGCATTGCCCTCGAGCTGGTCGATGTCGCCGATCTGGTGCGCGACTGTGATTTCAAAGTATTCGCCACGCCCGCCGCTGACCCGCAGGGCCGCGTGGCGGCGCTGCGCGTGCCGGGCGGGGGCAACGCGCTGTCACGCAAGCAGATCGATGACTACACGGCGTTCGTCGCGCGCTACGGGGCGAAGGGGCTGGCGTACATCAAGGTAAACGAGCGAGCGCGCGGCCGCGAGGGGCTGCAGTCGCCGATCATCAAGTTCCTGAGCGATGCGGCGCTGGCGGGCATTCTCGAGCGCTCGCGGGCGGCTGATGGGGATCTGGTGTTCTTCGGTGCCGGGCCGTCCAAGATGGTCAATGATTCGATCGGTGCGTTGCGTCTGCGCATCGGCGCGGAGCTCAATCTAATCGAGAGCGGCTGGCGGCCCGTGTGGGTCCTGGATTTCCCGATGTTCGAATGGGATGAGACCGAGCGTCGCTGGATGGCCATGCATCATCCCTTCACCTCCCCGAAGAACGAGGATGCCCAGGCACTGCGCGCCGATCCGCGCGGCGCGCTGGCCAATGCCTACGATCTGGCGCTCAACGGCTCGGAGGTCGGTGGCGGCTCGGTGCGTATCCACCGCGAGGAAATGCAGCAGATCGTGTTCGAGCTGCTCGGCATCGATGCCGCACAGGCGCAGGCCAAGTTCGGTCACCTGCTCGATGCACTCAAGTACGGCGCTCCGCCGCACGGCGGCATCGCCTTTGGATTGGACCGGCTGGCGATGCTGATGTGCGGCGCAGAGAGTATCCGCGACGTCATCGCCTTCCCCAAGACGCAGACGGCGGCCGATCCACTCACCGACGCGCCGACGGAGGCTGCCGAGGCGCAGCTGCGCGAGCTGCACATCCGCGTGCGCACGCCGCCGCAGGCGCCGACAGCGGCGGCGGACACCCGCGGTGGTGGCCAATAAGACCGGCGCACCGGGAGTAGACCCGACCGGCAAAGCTGCTCCAGCCGCAGCCGCAGCGGTCGTCTACGTGCACGGCCTGTGGATGATGGGCGCCGAATGCTATCTGCTCGGGCGGCATTTGTGGCGCGAACGCGGCTTGCGACTGACGGTGTTTCGCTACCACTCGGTGCATCAGTCTGCCGTGCAGGTCGCCGCGCAGCTGCATGGCCTGCTGTCCTCTCTGCAGGCGCCGCAGGTGCATCTGATCGGTCACAGTCTCGGCGGCTCGATCGTCCTGACGTGCCTGGAACGCCATGTGATGCGCCAGCCCGGACGTGTGGTGCTGCTGGGCTCTCCGGTGCTCGGTTCGCGCAGTGCCGAATATCTGGCGCGCTGGGGTTGGGGCCGGCGAGTGATGGGGCGTGCGGTGGCGGACGAGCTGCTCTGCCCCCCGGCACGTCGCTGGGATTCGTCACGGCAGGTCGGTATCATTGCCGGCACCTGTCCCGTGGGTCTTGGCGAGCTGCTGATCCGCTTCGGCGAACCCAACGATGGCACCGTCGCGGTATCGGAGACACGTCTGCCCGGTGCCACCGCGAGCATCGAGCTGCCGCTGACGCACATGGGACTGCTCTGGTCGCGGGCCGCGGCACGCGAAGTCGGTAACTTTCTGGCGCATGGACGTTTCGGACTCTGAGGTTTCGGCCGTCGATAGCGTGCGTCCGCGACGCAGACGCTATGTGCGCCGACTCTATGGGCTCGCCTTCATCGTGGCCGCCGTGCTGCTGCTCTACACGCTCGCGGGCTTTCTGCTCGTGCCGGTGCTGGCCCGCCGTACGCTCAACGCCTACATCACGCGCCTGCCCGGCGTGACGCTGCAGCTCGATGCTGTCCGGTTCAATCCGTTCACCCTGCAGGCGCAGCTGCGCGGCTTCGAGCTGCGCGGCGCCGGCCAGGCGCCGCTGGTGGGCTTTCGGCAGCTGAATCTTGCGATCAGTCCGGCGTCGCTCTGGCGGCGCGGCTATGCACTGCGCCTGATCGAGCTGCTGGATCCAACCCTCGATGCCAGCATCAGCCGGGATGGACGGCTGAATCTGCTGGTGTTGCAGGCGCCGGCGGCCGCCTCGAAGAACGGTGGGGCGAGCTCGAGCCCCAGCACGCCGGCGCTGCGCGTTGACGAGCTGCGCATCAGCGGTGGCCGCGTGCACTACCAGGATCAGTCTCGCGCAACGCCGTTCATGACGACGCTGGCGCCGATCAACTTCGTCTTGAGCAACTTTCGCACCCAGGGTGCGAGTGACGGGCACTTTCAATTCAGCGCGCATGCCAGCAGCGGCGAATCGCTGGCGGCATCCGGCACGCTGTCGTTGCAGCCGCTCGCCTCGATCGGCCAGTTCAGCCTGCAGGCGCTGCAGGCCTCGACGGTCGCGAGCTACCTCGGCGATCTTCTGCCGGTGACGCTGCGCGCCGGTGAGGGCGAGCTGGCGGGCAGCTATCGTTTCGCCGGCGCGGGCCACGATACGCTCAGCGCGCAGCTGGCACAGCTGCGGCTCACGGGGGTCGCGATCGCCGCTCGTTCCGACAGCGGTGCGCAGCCCTGGCTTTCGATCCCGCAGCTCTCGCTCGAGGACGTCTCCATCCAGATGCCCGAGCGCCAGATCCATGTCGGATCGCTCGCCTTACAGGGGCCGCGGGTATCGGTCTGGATCGAGCCGGACGGCTCGCTGAGCCTCGCGCGGCTTCTGCAAGCGCCACCGCCTGCGAGCTCGGCGGCAGCGGTGTCCTCGCCGCCGTGGTCGCTGAGCCTGGCAAAACTTACGGTGGATGCGGCGCACCTCTCGCTCGCCGATCGCAGCGTCACGCCGGTCGTGACGCTCGAGGTGGGACCCTTGCAGCTGGCGGCGCAGGGCTATTCGACGACGGCAGACCAGCCCGTTCGCTTCGATCTCACCAGCGGCATCGGTCGCAGGGGACATCTCGACAGCCACGGCTCGCTGAAGCTCGCGCCGCTCAGTGGCAGCGTGAGTCTGAATCTGCAGCGCTTCGATCTCACCGCGTTGCAGCCCTACATCGATCGACAGATGGCGATCACGCTCTATCGCGGCACGCTCGGCGTGAAGGGCATGGCCGTCCTGGGTAGCCGCGTGGGCGGCAGCCCCCCTTCCGGTACCTCCGCGCCCGGCGCCCACGCGCAACCGCCCATGCGACTCACCGGCGAGGTGGATTTACAGGACTTCGCGACGCGTGATCGGCTCACCCACGCGGACTTCGTTGCCGGTAAAGCCGTTCAGCTGATCGACGTGCGTTACCAGAGTCTGCCCGGTGCGCTGCAGATCGGAACCCTGCGGGTGCGCGGGCTGAGCGGCCGAGTGGTGATCGGCAGGGACGGTAGTCTCAATCTGACCACCATGCTGCGACCTGTGAATGCCTCGGCATCGAGCGCTGCGACCGCGAGCGCGCCGCCAGCGCATGGGCCCCCGGCAAGAGTGGTGGCCAGCACGCCGCCCGCGTCCGGCAAAGCCGCAGCAAATGCCCCCTCGATGCCGATCCGTATCGGACGTGTCGAGTTCTTCGGCAGCGCGGCGAACTTCACCGATCTCTCGGTGCAACCAAATTTCTCGGCGGCGATCGAGGGGCTGCATGGCTCCATCGTGGGTTTGTCCTCCGATCCGAGGACACGCGCTCGCGTACAGCTGATCGGCGCCATCAATCGCTATGCGCCGGTGACGATCGACGGGCAGATCAACGTGCTGTCGGCACAGACGTTCACCGACCTGGCAATGAGCTTTCAGAACATCGATCTGCCGCTGTTCAATCCCTACTCCGGCAAGTTTGCCGGTTACAGCATCGCGCAGGGCAAACTCACGACGCAGATGCACTACCATGTCGAGAACCGGCAGCTCAAAGCGACCCACCACATCGTCATCGATCAGCTCCAGTTTGGTCCGGCCACCGACAGCAAGCAGGCCGTGCCGCTGCCGATCAAGCTCGCGGCAGCGCTGCTCAAGGATCGCAACGGCGTCATCACCCTCGATCTGCCGGTCGGCGGCAGCCTCAATGACCCGACCTTTCGTATCGGGCCGATCGTGTGGAAGGTGTTCGTCGGGCTGGTGCGGCACATCGTCACCGCGCCCTTTGCATGGCTCGGCTCGATGTCCGGCGGCGACGGCGCACGCCTGGCCTATGTCGACTTCACACCAGGCTCCGCGGCGCTCGACGATGCCAACATCCACAAGCTGATGCAGCTGGCACAGGCACTCGCGCAGCGCCCGCAGCTGCGTTTGGATATTCCCCTGCACGCGGAAAGTGCGGCGGACGATCATGCGATCGAGCAGACGGCGCTCGATCAGGCGGTGACGAGCGCGATGGCGGCTGGACCCGGCGCTGCCAGTTCCGCTGCCGCAGTCCCTGCGGCCCGTGCGCGACGCCGAGGCCGGGAAACTGCGGCCGTGCCGCCCGCGCCACCGGCCACGCGCCTAGGCGCACTTGCCATGCTGTATCGCCGGCACTTCAAGACGGTACCCGAGTATCCCGCCGACGCGCCCAGCGACGAGCAGCACACCACATGGCTCGAACAGCAGCTGCTGCCGCAGTACGCACCGCACCGCCAGGATCGCGATGCGCTCGGCCTGGCGCGCGCCGCGGCGGTGCAGATGGCCGTGCTGGCGGGAGGGCAGGTGGCCGCGACACGCGTTTTCTTCACCCAGCGTACCACCGGTGGTGCCGCCACCGGCGCCGTGCGTATGGACCTGCAATTGCAGTGACGCCGCGACGGCGGCCGTGGTCGGCTGCTGCGAATCAGTCCTTGCCGATCAATCCACGCAGCTCGTATAGCAGATCGAGCGCCGCGCGCGGTGTCAGAGCGTCCGGATCGATGCTCGCGAGACGCGATCGCAGCGAGTCTTGGACGCTGTTGGCAGAGGGCGAGCCTGCGCGCGCGGTCGGCGCGGCATCCGCATTGAGGGTCAGCGGCAGCTCGGCCTGGCGGCGTGCGCGCTCGGCGGATGCTGCCGAGGTTGTGCCGTCAGCCGCGGCGCTCGCCGCGCGCTGACTGTCGGATTCGAGCCGTGCGAGGTAGCGCCGCGCCTCGGCGATCACGGCACGGGGCACTCCGGCGAGCTGCGCGACCTGCAGGCCGAAGCTGCGGTTGGCTGGGCCGTCGCGTACCGCATGCAGGAAGATGAGTGCATCGCCGTGCTCGGCGGCAGTCAAGTGCACATTGGCGACGCAGTCGAGCTCCTGCGCCAGCGCGGTGAGCTCGAAGTAATGCGTCGCAAACAAGGTGAATGCGCGCGTGCGCTCGGCGAGCTCGCGGGCCACTGCCCAGGCGAGTGACAGCCCATCGAAAGTACTGGTGCCGCGGCCGATCTCATCCATGAGCACGAGACTCGATGCGGTGGCGTTGTGCAGGATGTTGGCCGTCTCGGTCATCTCCACCATGAAGGTCGAGCGGCCGCCCGCCAGATCGTCGGCGGCGCCGATGCGCGTGAAGATGCGATCGACGGGACCCAGCTCGGCGCGCGTCGCGGGTACGTAGCTGCCCATGTGCGCCAGCACGGCGATCAGCGCGACCTGACGCATGAAGGTGGATTTACCGCCCATGTTCGGCCCGGTGATGACGAGCATGCGCCGCTCGGCGTGCAACACGAGGTCGTTGGGCACGAAGGGCTCATCGATGCAGCGCTCGACGACCGGATGGCGCGCCGCCTCGAGGTTCACACAGGGCTCCTCGGTGAGCTGCGGCTCGCACCAGCCGCGGGTGGCGGCCGGCTCGGCCAGCGAGGCGAGCGCGTCCAGGCTGGCAATCGACTCGGCGCTGCCCTGCAGCTGCGGCAGGGCACCGATCAGTTCGGCCAGCACGGCCTCGAACAGCTCGCGCTCGCGTGCCAGGGAGCGATCGCGTGCACCCAGCACGCGATCCTCGAAGCTTGCGAGCTCCGGGGTAATGAAGCGCTCCGCTGACTTGACCGTCTGGCGCCGCACGTATTCAGCCGGCACCTGCTTCGCCTGGGCGCGCGGGATCTCGATGTAGAAGCCCTGCACGCGGTTGTAGCCGAGCTTCAGACTCGCAATCCCGCTGCGAGCACGCTCGCGACGCTCGAGCTCGAGCAGAAAGTCATCGGTGTGTGTGGCGATGGCGCGCAGCTCATCGAGCGTGGCGTCGTAGCCCGCTGCGATGACACCTCCGTCGCGCAGCAGATGCGCGGGCTCGGCATCGATGGCGCGCTCGAGCAGCAGGCGCTCTGTCGCGTGCGTGCCGACACCCGAGCGCAAACGCGCGAGCAGGGGCGAGTCGAACGCGCCGAGGGCCTCGCGCACCGCCGGCAGTCGCTGCAGCGAGGCGCGCAGCTGCACGAGGTCGCGTGGACGCGCCGAGCGCAGTGCAATGCGCGCGAGAATGCGCTCGAGATCGCCGATCGCCGACAGCGCCTCGCGCACCGACTCGTAGCGCCGCGACTCGGCCAGCGCGCCGACGGCGTGATAGCGCTCGCGTAGCACCGCACGCTCGCGCGTGGGCGCATTCAGCCAGCGTCGCAGGGCGCGCGAGCCCATGGCGGTGACGCTTCGATCCAGGATTGCGAACAGCGTGGCGTGCTCATCACCCGAGAGGCTTCGGTCGAGCTCGAGATTGCGACGCGTGACCGCATCGAGCAGCAGCGCCGAGGAGCGCTCCTCGACGCGCAGCGCGCGGATGTGGGGCAGGGCGGTTTTCTGCGTCTCGCGCACGTACTGCAGCAGCGCCCCTGCGGTGCGGATGGCCAAGGGCAACTCATCGACGCCAAAGCCGCGCAGATCGAGGGTGCCGAGCTGGTCGGTCAGCAGACGCGAGGCGCTCGCGAGCTCGAACTGCCACGGCGCGCGAGCACGCACGACGGTGCCGGGGGCTGCGAACCCGCCGCGCGCCTGCAGGGTGCGTGCCTGATCCTCGGCGAGCAGCAGCTCGGCCGGTCGCAGCCGCTCGAGCTCGGCCTCGATGGCGCCGGTGTTGTCGGCCGTCCCGCCGTCGAGCTCGAGGACGCTGAAGCGCCCCGAGGCGAGCTCGAGCCAGGCCAGCCCGGCACGCTCGCGCTCGATGAGCAGTGCGGCCAGCAGGGTTTCGCGCCGCTGCTCGAGCAGCGCATCGTCGGTGACGGTGCCGGGCGTCACCACCCGCACGACCTGGCGCTCCATCGGCCCGCGCTGTTTGCCGGCACCCGTGCCGGAGGGGTCGCCGCCATCGCCCGTGGCGGTGACCTGCTCGCAGATCGCGACCGACTCGCCGCGACGCAGGAGGCGGACCAGATAGGATTCCACGCTCTGCGCGGGCACTCCGGCCATAGGAATCGGGGCACCGGCGGACTGGCCGCGCGTGGTGAGGGCGATGTCCAGCAGTGAGGCGGCCCGGCGCGCGTCTTCGTAGAACATCTCGTAGAAGTCGCCCATGCGGTAAAACAGCAGCACGTCCGGGTGCTGCGCCTTGATGCGCAGGTACTGCTGCATCATCGGCGTGTGCGCATCGAGGACATCCACGGAGGGCTGCGCATTGCCCGGAAGCTGCACATCGGCTGGCCCTGGCGGGGCGTCCAGCTCAAAATTGGCGCTCGAATCTGCGACCATGATCACGAGTGTACCGACTTGCGGCCGGGACCGATTGTCAGGGAAGTGGCCTGACGCTATTGATCGGCGCGTCGCCAGAACTGCGAGGACCAATCCATGGCTTTCCGACTCATCAGCGACGACATCAAGGATGGGGACACGATGCCCGAGCCGTACGTGTTCAACGGCATGGGCCATCACGGGGCCAATCTCTCCCCACACTTGCAGTGGGCCGATGCGCCGAGCGGCACCAAGAGCTTCGTGGTGAGCCTGTACGATCCGGATGCGCCGACCGGCTCGGGCTGGTGGCATTGGGTCGTGGCCAATATTCCGGCCACGGTGCAGCAGCTGCCGCGCGGCTGCGGCAGCGGGCAGGGGGGTCTTGCGCGTGGAGCGGTGCAGACACGCACGGATTTTGGCCAGGCAGGCTATGGCGGACCGGCTCCGCCGCCGGGCAAGCCGCATCGCTACATCTTCACGATCCATGCGCTGAAGGTCGATCACATCGATGTGAACGAAAACAGCAGTGGTGCGATGGTCGGGTTCATGACACACATGAACAGCTTGGACAGTGCGACGCTGACCGTTCATTACGGTCGCTGATGGGACGACGACAGACCCTCCGTGGAGAGCGGCCACACAGAGCTCGATGACGCGCAGCTTGCGGCGCTGGCGCAGGCGGTTGCGCAGGGCATGCGGGCCGCCGGGCGGCGGATGGTCACGGCCGAGTCGTGTACCGGGGGCTGGCTCGCCAAGTGTCTGACGGACATCGCGGGCAGCTCGCAGTGGTTCGAGCGGGGTTACGTGACCTACTCGAACGCCGCGAAGGAACAGGCGCTCGGGGTGGCCCCCGAAGTGCTGACGACGTTTGGCGCCGTCAGCCGCCAGAGCGCCGAGCAGATGGCCGCCGGAGCGCTCCATGCCAGCGGTGTGGAGATGGCCGTGGCGATCACCGGGATTGCCGGTCCGGACGGCGGCACGGCGGCCAAGCCCGTGGGTCTGGTCTGGATCGCGCTGGCGATGCGGCTTCGCGGCGGAGCCATCCAAAGCCGCGCGGAGGAGCACCGTTTCAACGGCAACCGGGAGGCGGTCCGCCGCGCGTCGGTCGCCGCTGCCCTGCAGCTGATCGGCGCGGCACTGCGCGGTTGGCACTAGGGTGAGCAGGTCGCGGGGTGGCGAGGCGATGCCCGGCCCAGCGCGTCGACGCCTCTTCTTTGCCCTCTGGCCCGACGCGGCATGCCGCGAGCGGCTGGCGGTGGTCGCGCGAGGTGCGCTGTCCGCTGCCGGCCCGCAGCCGGGTCGATCGGTGCCGCCGGCCGATTGGCACGTGACGCTGTGCTTTCTGGGAGCGGTGCCGGAGCCATTGCTGCCCGCCCTGCAGGCGTCGGCTGCGCGTCTGCACGCCCCAGCCTTCGTGCTGCGCTTCGAACGGCTGCGCTATTGGCGGCAAGCCGGCGTGCTGGCGCTGATGGCTGACTGTCCGCCGGCGGCCCGCGCGCTGGCTGCGGCGCTGCGCGCGCTGTCGCGCGAGCGGGGACTGTCCCCGGACGACAAGCCGCTGCAGCCGCATATCACGCTGGTGCGCGGACTGCGAAGCGTGAGCTGCCCGGGGCCGCGCGAAAGCTCGCACGAGCTGCTGCTGGCGGCGACGCGTTTCGAGCTGGCCGAGAGCCGTGAGCAGGTCGCGGCGCCGGCGGCGCGCTACCGCTCGCTGGCTGCGTGGCCCCTGGACGGGTGAGCGCGGCGCGAGCATCGCCCCGGCAGCTGAAGCTCGCCGATGCCAGCGCGTTTCGGGGTGCTCGCGGGTCTTTTGTGCCCCGCTCGGGCCCGCCAATGTGGGATAATTCTGTCACATCGGGCGGCGCGCTCTGCGCGGCCCTTGAACGCTATCGCTGGCAGAGGTCCCACGCATGGAAGACACCCGCAAGAAGGCGCTCGCCGCCGCACTCGGACAGATCGAGAAGCAATTTGGCAAGGGCTCGGTCATGCGACTGGGCGACGCCGCTGCGATCTACGACATCGAGGCGGTCCCGACCGGCTCGCTGGGGCTGGATGTCGCGCTGGGAGTGGGCGGGCTGCCGCGCGGGCGCGTGGTGGAGATCTACGGGCCGGAATCTTCGGGCAAGACCACGCTCACGCTACAGGTCGTGGCGCAGGTGCAAAAGCGGGGCGGTACCGCCGCCTTCGTCGATGCCGAGCATGCGCTCGATCCGTCATACGCTGCGAAGCTCGGCGTCAATGTCGATGACCTGCTGGTCTCCCAGCCTGACACCGGCGAGCAGGCGCTCGAGATTACCGACATGCTGGTGCGCTCGGCGGCCGTCGACATCATCGTCGTGGACTCGGTGGCGGCACTCACGCCCAGGGCGGAGATCGAAGGGGAGATGGGCGAGCTGCAGGTCGGTCTGCACGCGCGCCTGATGTCGCAGGCGCTGCGCAAGCTGACCGGCAACATCAAGCGCTCCAACACCATCGTGATCTTCATCAACCAGATCCGCATGAAGATCGGCGTCATGTTCGGCAATCCCGAGACCACCACCGGTGGCAACGCGCTCAAGTTCTACGCCTCGGTGCGGCTGGATATCCGTCGCATCGGCGCGATCAAGAACGGCGAGGAAGTCGTCGGCAATCAGACGCGCGTCAAGGTCGTGAAGAACAAGGTTGCCCCGCCGTTCCGCGAGGCGGAGTTCGAGATCATGTACGGCTCGGGCATCTCGCGCGAAGGGGAGATCATCGATCTGGGCGCGGCCAACGGTATCGTCGATAAGGCCGGTGCCTGGTACAGCTACAATGGCGAGCGCATCGGCCAGGGCAAGGACAACACACGGCTGTACCTGCAGACGCATCCTGACGTGGCCGCGGACATCGAGGAGAAGGTGCGCGCAAAGCTGCTGCCGCCGCAGAAACGTGCTGAGGAAAAGACGGCCTAGGGCGAGCGGCCGAGGCGATGCCCCGAGCGATGCCCGGGGTGACGTCCCGCAGGAAATCGGCGACCCGCTGGCGAAGGTGGTGGCAATCGCCACCGCGTGGCTCGCGCGGCGGGACCACTGCGGCGCCGAGCTTGCCGAGCGTCTGGGACGGCGCGGCTTCGACACGGCCCTCATCGAGCAGGCACTCGAGGCGCTGCGCGAGCGCGGCTATCTCGATGATGAGCGGTATGCGCGGGAGTTCGTACGCGTCCATGCGGCGCGTGGGCAGGGGCCGCTGCGCATCCGCTACGAGCTCGTGGGGCTCGGCCTGTCCGCAGTGCTCGCGGAGTCGGCACTGCAACAGCACGCCGAAGAGCAGGGCAGCTGGGCTGCCATCGCGCGGCGCGTGCGGCAGCGCCGCTTTGGACAGGACTGGCCGGCCGAGCAGCTCGAGCGCGGGCGACAGGCGCGCTTTTTGCAATCGCGGGGCTTTTCCCCCGATCATATCCGCACTGCCCTGGGCCAGTACGCCCCCGACGAGCTCAACGCGGAGCCGCCCGACGAAGCATGACTGAACAACTCCCCTACATGAGCGCGACCCAGGTGCGGCGCGCCTTCCTGCAGTTTTTTGCCGATCGCGGCCACACGATCGTGCCGTCCTCTTCGCTCGTGCCGGGCAACGATCCGACGCTGCTGTTCACCAATGCCGGCATGGTGCAGTTCAAGGACGTCTTTCTCGGCAAGGAGCGGCGCGACTACGTACGCGCAGCTTCCAGCCAGCGCTGCGTGCGTGCCGGGGGCAAGCACAACGATCTGGAGAACGTCGGCTACACGGCGCGGCATCACACCTTCTTCGAGATGCTCGGCAACTTCTCCTTCGGCGACTACTTCAAGCGCGAGGCGATCGGTTTTGCGTGGGAGTTCGTCACGCAGCGGCTGAAATTGCCACCGGCGCGCCTGTGGATCACGGTGTTTCGCGAGGACGATGAGGCGGCGCGCATCTGGACCGGCGAGATCGGCGTGCCGGCCGAGCGCGTGCTGCACATGGGCGAGAAGTCCAATTTCTGGGCCATGGGGGATACCGGGCCCTGTGGACCGTGCACGGAGATTTTCTACGACCACGGGCCGGAAGTGCCCGGCGGCCCGCCCGGCTCCGCCGAGGAAGACGGCGACCGCTACGTCGAGATCTGGAACCTCGTCTTCATGCAGTACGAGCGCGCCGGCGATGGCACCCTCACGCCGCTGCCCAAGCCCTCGGTGGATACCGGCGCGGGCCTGGAGCGGCTCGCGGCCGTCATGCAGGGCGTGCACTCCAACTACGAGATCGATCTGTTTCGTGATCTGATCGCGGCGGCCGCGCAGGTTACCGGCACGAGCCAGCTCGATTCACCCTCGCTGCGCGTGATCGCCGATCACATCCGTGCCTGCAGCTTTCTGATCAGCGATGGCGTGCTGCCCTCGAACGAGGGGCGCGGCTACGTGCTCCGTCGCATCATCCGCCGTGCCGTGCGCCATGGTTACAAGCTCGGCTGTGCGCAAGCCTTCTTCTACAAGCTGGTGCCCACTCTGGTTACGGTGATGGGCGAGGCCTATCCGGAGCTGGTGCGCTCGGCCGCCGCCGTGCAGGCGGCGCTGCGCGCCGAGGAAGAGCGTTTCGCCGAGACGTTGCAGGCGGGCATGTCGCAGTTCGATGCGCGCATGGGCGCCGATGCATCGGAGGTGCCCGGTTCGCTGGTATTCCTGCTGCACGATACGTACGGCTTTCCGCCTGATCTGACGGCCGACATCGCACGCGAGCGCGCCCTGACGGTCGACATGGCCGGCTACGAGCGCGAGATGCAGGCGCAACGCGAGCGCGCGCGCGCCGCGAGCCGCTTCGGCGTGGATCTGCGCGGTGGCATGGCACTGGATCTGAAAAGCGAATTCGTCGGATATGAGACCGATCAGGCCAGCGCTCACGTCACGGCCTTGCTGCGCGATGGACAACCGGTGCAGGCCATCGAAGCGGGCGAGCGAGCCGAGGTGGTGCTGGACCGCACGCCGTTCTATGCGGAGTCGGGCGGCCAGGTCGGTGACAGCGGCGAGCTGCGCGGGCAGCCGCCGGCGCAGGCGCGCTTCACGGTGCAGGATACACGCAAGCGCGGCGCGGCCTATGCGCACCTCGGCGAGCTCATCGCCGGTCGGCTGCAGGTGGGGCAGAGTGTCGAGGCGCACATCGATGCCGCGCGCCGCGAGGCGATCCGCCTCAATCATTCCGCTACGCACCTGCTGCATGCAGCGCTGCGCCAGGTGCTCGGGCGTCACGTGACGCAGAAGGGCTCGCTGGTCGCACCGGATCGGCTGCGCTTCGATTTCTCGCATTCGCAGCCGCTCAGCGTCGCGGAGCTTGCGCAGATCGAGCAGCTGGTGAATGCGCAGATCCGCGCGAACGCTGCAGCGGCGACGCGCCTGATGCCCTATGAGGAGGCTGTCGGCGAGGGCGCCATGGCGTTGTTCGGCGAGAAGTACGAAAGCTCCGTGCGCGTGTTGTCGATCGGTGACTTTTCCCTCGAGTTGTGCGGCGGCACGCACGTGCGGCGCGCCGGGGACATCGGCCTCTTCCACATCGTGTCGGAGTCGGGTGTGGCGACCGGTG
This sequence comes from Steroidobacteraceae bacterium, assembly GCA_035553315.1. Lineage (GTDB taxonomy): Bacteria > Pseudomonadota > Gammaproteobacteria > Steroidobacterales > Steroidobacteraceae > FEN-1191. Next base: position 5,688 of record DATNDE010000008.1, on the reverse strand, counting down.
TGCGTCGCATCGAAGCCGTGACGGGGCAGGTGGCGCTCGATTACGTCGCACACGTCGATGCGCTGCTGGCGAATGTGGCAGGATTGGTGCACGGCTCGCGCGATGAGGTGGGCGACAAGGTGCGCGATGCGCTCGAGCGCATTCGCACGCTCGAGAAGGAGAATCGCACGCTGCGCGAGCGACTCGCGGTGGGCGGCGCAGGCCAGGACCTGGCGGCCTCGGCGGTGAAAATCGATGGCGTGCAGGTACTCGCCAGACGTATCGACGGCGCCGACAGTACGACGCTGCGCACGGTAGTGGATCAGCTCAAGGGCCGCCTGGGCTCCGCGATCATCGTGCTGGGCAGCGCGGTGGACAGCAAGGTGCTGTTGGTCGCCGGCGTCACGGCCGATCAGACCACACGGGTGAAAGCCGGGGAACTAATCGGTGCCGTCGCCGCCCAAGTCGGGGGCAGGGGCAATGGACGCGCCGATTTCGCCCAAGGAGGGGGCACGCGACCCGAGGCGCTCGATGAGGCGCTCGCGGGGGTGGCCGGCTGGGTACGCCAACGCCTGAGCGACACACATTGACGAATCTTAACGTGTGCTCCTGCGCTATCACGCGAGACAATTCGTCATCGCAACAGTTGAGGTGCCCGACATCCACGCTGCGTAGGCTCCCGGGTCGCACCGGGTGCGCGGCATGCCATGCCGCAGTTGGCAGATGGTCCACGGAGGTTTCCCCCAGTGCTAATCCTGACACGTCGAGTCGGTGAAACGGTGATGATCGGGGACGAGGTCACGGTGACGGTGCTGCGCGTCAAGGGCAACCAGGTGCGACTGGGTGTCAATGCACCCAAAAGCGTGTCCGTACAGCGCGAAGAGATCTTCCACCGCATCAAGCGCGAAGGCGCCGATCACGGCGCACACGCCCAACACGGCGAGCATCTGGATCCCGCCGATCTGGATCATTCCGAGATGCAGGTCAGCGAAGCCAACTGAGGCCGCCGTGCGCGGCCTTGCGAGGGCCGCAATCGCAGTTTTCAGGCACTGCCCGTACTTCCGGGCCCGCCTCCGGCCGCTCCACGGCCACGCGCGGTGTGTTTTTTGCCCCGCTCATCTGCCTTCAGTATCATGGCGCCGCCAAACGGCGCGGCCGTGGCATGCGCGGAGAGATGGCCGAGTGGTCGAAGGCGCACCCCTGCTAAGGGTGTAAGGGTCAAAAGCCCTTCGAGGGTTCGAATCCCTCTCTCTCCGCCAGATTTCGACGCCAGGAGTCATTACTCGACGCCGTGACGTTTCTGGCGAGAGCCACGACGGAGAGGGAAACGCCCGAAGGGCGGCCCCGAAGGGGCGAGGCGCGCAGCGCCGAGTAATCCCTCTCTCTCCGCCAATTTTTTCTCCTTGTAGAACAAGGCTGTACCAGGTGGTTGCGCTACTGTCACCGCATGCCATCACGCTGGCCTCGGTGACGTTGCGCTTAAAAAGCCAGACCTAGATCGCATCGGTTCCAAAGGTCCCTCGGCATAGTCGGCGATAGAAGCGACATCGCCAGCGAGGGATCGTGCAGCTGTTGCGCTTGCAGGATGTGCCCACCCAGCGGGGGGATCGCGTGTACCGGCACCCGCGCCTGAGGGCTGTTTTGGTTTGGCTTGCAGGCGTGGGGCTGGCTGCGAGTCTGCTGGTACACGCCGTCGTCACAACATGGCCGCCCGGTTACATCTTTGGCGTGCCACTGCTGTATCGCTCGTATCTAAACTACGAGATGTCTGCCGAGATCCCGTCTGTCGTGATGCTGTCACTGGGCGAAATCGCTTCCGCACATCTGGTCAAGGAGCGTGTTGAGACGCCCGACCCCATGAAGCCGGGCTCAATACAGGTCCAGTGGCTGCGCTACGTGGATCTCGAGCTCTCGGGCGATGACGCGGCGCTTGTGCAGGCACTGCAGGCAGAGCGCGCAGCACCTGCTCCGGTTCGGAAGCATTGGTATGGCAGCAGCTCAATGCTATACCGCGACTACCCGCTCTCAATTTGCGAGCCGGGTGTTCTTCGCATACACTGGAACGTGACGCCGAGCGCACAAAAATTTCTGAACGCTCTGCGTCCCTATACCGGCATTACCGATTCGGTATCCCTGTCCCAGGACTTTCATCATCTGAAGACGCTCGGCCCGCAAGAGCAACGGGCAAAGATTCGCGAACTCGCTGCCCGCGGGGACACCATGACGGCGGTCTATATAGCCCGAAAGCTCTACGGCGGCAGTCTCGGACAGGCGAAGCAAATGGTGGATTCGCTGGGCACCACTACAGCGTGAGCCGATTGCGCTGGCGTCGCAGGATCAAGGAGCGCTACATGAAAATCCGGGGTCGCATTGCTCCCATTGTCGGCGCTCTCGTCCTGCTGATTCCCGGACTGGCAGCATCGCGCAATGCCTCTGACGCCTACCATTTGCTGAAGACATATCACTACGGTGCCGCGGTGGGCGCCACCAGCGAATATTTCGATTACATCACGGTGGATGCCTTGGCGCGCCGCGTCTACCTCGGGCGCGGTACCGAGGTGCAGGTCATCGATGCGGACAAGGGCAAGCTCCTCGGCCAGATTTCTGGATTCAAGCGCCAGCACGGCGTGGCAATCGCCGAGCCCGTCGAGCGTGGCTTCATCACCGACGGTGGCGCGGGCAGCGTTACCATCTTCGATCTGCGCACCCTCAAGCGCATAGGCACGGTCAGCGCTCAACCGGACGCCGATTGCATCGTCTACGATCCTGTCACCCACCGGGTCTTCACGATGAACGGTGATTCTCAGAACTCCACCGTGATCGATGCTCACAACTTAAAAGTAGTCAAGACCATTCCGCTGGGTGGCGCGCCCGAATTCGCCGTCGCTGATGGCCGCGGATTGATCTACGCCAATCTCGCCAGCACCAACCAGATCGTCGCGATCGATACCCGGACGATGACCATCCGGTCCCGTTGGTCCAGCGCCCCCGCCGGTGAGCCGACGGCCATGGCTATCGACCCTGTGCATCGGCGTCTGTTCAGCGCTGGCCGCCAGCCGGCCGTGCTGGACATCATCAACGCCGATACCGGTAAGCTCATCCAGTCGTTTCCCATCACCGATGGTGTGGACGCGGCCCGCTACGACCCCGGTACGGGGGACATATTCGTCTCGACCCTGGCCGGGCGGCTGCACGTTTTTCACGAAGACTCACCCGATAGTTTCTCCGAGCGGCCCACCGTTACCACCGAGATGGGTGCCAAGACCATGGGTCTGGATCTCAAGACCCACGACGTCTTTGTGGATACCGCCGATTTTGCCCCGCCGCCAGCCGGGGCCACGGGGCGGGCACGCCGTCCTGTCGCGATCCTCGGCACCTTCCGAGTGCTGGTATACGCCCGCTGAGCGCGTCGTCGCGGCTTGACAAGCCGCCGGAGCGCCAGCCGAGGGGGTGACGCGCAGCCCCCGCAGCCGCTGCGCGCCGGTTCGAACCTCAAATCTGGGCAATTCGACGTGCGCCCTGCATCCAAAGTGCGAGCCGGCTCACTGCAGGTTTTTGTCAAATTTCCTACTGTGCCGGCTTCACGGGAGAACAGAGCGATAACGAGACCGTGTTCCGAATGCGGGCCTTTCCACTGCTGGCAGTTGCGCTGCTGAGCGCCGCGCTGTGCGTGATCGGCAGCGCGGCGGTGGCCGGCGCCGAGCCCACCGAGTATCAGGTCAAGGCCGTCTTCGTTTACAACTTCTCGCGCTTCGTCGCGTGGCCGGCTTCGACCTTCACCTCGGCCGATCAGCCCTTCGTCATCGGCATCCTCGGGGATGATCCCTTCGGCGCTCACCTGGACGAGGCGGTGCACGGCGAGCAGGTCGAATCCCATCCGCTGGTGGTCCGTCACTTCACGGATGTCGCGCACATCGGCCCCTGCCAGATCCTGTTCATCGACCGCTCCGCGGCAGCGGATCTGGATCTCATCCTTGCCAAGCTGAGTCATCGCAGCACCCTCACCGTCACGGACGTGCAGGGCGCCGCGATGCACGGGGTGATGATTCAATTCGAGACGCTCGATCAGCGCATTCACCTGCGCATCAATCCAATCTCGGCGCGCGCGGCCGGCCTGACGATCAGTGCACCGCTGCTGCAGCTTGCCCAGATCGATCGCACGGAGGATTAGCCATGGCGCCGCTGGAGGATTCAGCCGCAATGCGCAGCCAGCCGATTCAGTGGGTGTTGATGCGCATCATCCTGCTGTCCGGGCTGGCGGTGCTGGTGGCCACCGTGGGCGCGTTTTCGGGCTACGAGCTGCTGGCTTTTCGCAATGGAACCATCGAGCAGCTGCGCACGTTGAGCACTGCGATCGCCTCCAATACGACCGCGGCGTTGGCCTTCGACGACAGCCGCCAAGCCGCCACCGTGCTGGCCGCACTGCAGGCCGAACCACACATGCGCGCCGCGGCTCTGTATGACGCGCACGGCAAGTTATTTGCCACCTGGCCCGCGCAGCTGCCGCCGGGAAGCCTGCCGAAGCGGCCGGGAGCGCGCGGATATCGCTTTCGGCATGGCATGCTGGTCGGTTTCCAGGACGTGCATCAGGGCTCGCAGTCACTCGGCACGCTGTATGTACAGTCCGATCTTGGGGCGCTGTATACGCGCGCCATGTTCTATGGGGTGATCGTGCTGGCGCTGCTGGCGGTCTCCCTGCCGCTGGCGTACCTGCTGTCGCGGCGCCTGCGCAACCAGATGGCCAATCCGATCATGGCGCTGGTGGACATCGCGCGCGCGGTCTCGGAGCGGCAGGACTACAGCGTGCGCGCGGCACCGACGGGCGCACGCGAGTTCGATCTGTTCATCAGTTCCTTCAACGAGATGATGACGCGCATCCAGCAGTCCGAGGCGCGACTGCAGGAGCAGCTCGGTCGCCTCGACCTGCTGCAGCAAATTACCCGCGCCATCGGCGAACGACAGGATCTGCCCAGCATCTTCCAGGTAGTGCTGGGCACGCTCGAGGAAAATCTGCCCATCGACTTCGGCTGCTTCCTGTTGTACGACGCTGCCGCCCGGGAGCTTACGGTGAGCACGATGGGGGCCGCGAGCCGCAACTTCGCGGCCGCTCTGGCGCTCGATGAGCGTCAGAGCGTGCCGATCGATGCCAATGGACTGTCGCGCTGCGTCGCGGGGCACCTGGTACACGAGCCCGATGTGCAGGACGTGCCCTTTCCGTTCCCTTCGCGCCTGGCAGGCGCCGGTCTGCGCTCGCTGGTCATTGCGCCGCTGGCGGTGGAGAACCAGGTATTTGGTGTGCTGGCCTGCGCGCGCCGCGAGGCGCATTCCTTCAGCAGTGTCGAGTGCGAGTTCCTGCGCCAGCTGAGCGAGCACGTCGCTCTGGCGAGCCATCAGGCTCGCCTCAACGGCGCCCTGCAGCAGGCCTATGACGATCTGCGTCAGTCGCAGCAGACGGTGATGCAGCAGGAGCGTCTGCGCGCGCTCGGCCAGATGGCCAGCGGCATCGCACACGACATCAATAACGCCATCTCGCCGGTCTCGCTGTACACGGAGTCGCTGCTGGAGCGCGAGCCGGGACTGAGCGATCGGGCGCGCGGCTACTTATCGACGATCCAGCGCGCGATCGAGGACGTGGCCCGTACGGTGTCGCGGATGCGCGAGTTCTATCGCGAACGCGAGGCGCAGTTGACGCTCGAGCGCGTCGATCTC
>DATNDE010000007.1:0-151279 GCA_035553315.1 Steroidobacteraceae bacterium | reverse complement strand
CTGTACCGCCGTAGGCCATGAGCACGACGTCGGGATGGGCACCGATCAAGGTCTCGATATTCACTTCACCGGCAGCGTTGAAGGCCGCCGGCACCTGCTCGATACGCGGGTACAACCTGCGCAACCACGGCTGTCTGCGTGCCTGTTCACTGGTCGCGACCAGCTTATCGGCACCGCCGAGCATCAACACCATGGCATTGTTTGCAGGCCAGGGATCGGCGACCCGGTAGACAACCAGCGGGATCGTCACGTGCCGACCGGCAGCATCCGTGATCTGTCGCGTTGCTACGGCTCCGGCAGCCGATGGCTCTGCGCCAAGGGACGCCGCGAATGCGCCGAGCGCGCTGGTGCTGCCAAGCGCAAGCGCGAGTAACAGTGATTTGAGCCGGGTCAAAAACGCGCTCGATGAGCGGTGCGGACCGGCACGCTAGCATGGGCTATGGACACCAACAATATGCACGCAAATGCACAAGTTGGGCGCGTTGGCGTCTTTGCGGAAACCGCTACGGCGAGGAGCCGATGTCTCGATAGGCCACACGGGTGCCGCGGAAAGTGCAGAACCACAGCGTATCGCCGATCTGCACCGCGCTCGTCGCATCTGCAAACTCCGCTCTGCCGGGCTCCTTGACCAGCGGGGTCACCGCCATCGTGCGCGGATCTAGCCGCACGGTCGCCCAGGCGTCAGGCCGCGGCGGACCCGACGCTCTGCCCGGCTCGAGGAACTGCCCCGTATCGAACAGCGTACCGTCGGGCGCCCAGCGAAGATTATCGGGATGAAAGGCCACCTTTACGCTGGTCGGCTTTGCTGTTCCCGAGAGTGCCACCCGATAGATCTCGTCCGATCCATACGCATTGACGAAAACCCACTTGCCGTCGGGCGAGACCACCACGCCGTTGTCCCCCGCGAGCCGGGTGCCGGGCACTTCGCTGAAGCCTTTGCCGGGCGTCCAGCGATAGACGACTCCCGTGACTGCGCCCGCCATGAGGTGCTGGAAGGCTTGTTTGTCACGAGTTTCCATGAACTTCGTCACGACGAAGCCGCCACCGCCCGGCAGAGCCGCGACGGCGTTGCCGTTGGCCCCCGCTGGCATCAGCACGCATCCGATCCATTGCGCCGCAGCTCTGGCGGCGTCGAGGCGGAAGACTTCGACCGACTCGCGTCCGCCGTGATTGACGGCATACACCGTTGCACTGCCGGCTCGTCCGGGCACGACGTCGAGACCATGCGTGCTGAGTCGCTTGAGATCGGGAGCGGGACAGCCCGCATATTGCGCATCGCGCACGCGCGCGATCGACAGTGCCACCGGACGCGCAGTGTGCTCGGCTGTATTGATGAGGTAGAGGCCCGCCGACCCGGCCTGAAAGGAGCCGCCGACCAGCCAGCGCCCTCCATCGACCGGCAGGAAGTCCTCTACATTGATCAGACCGCAAACGAAGTGCAGGTCGCCCGCGGCTGCACAGGCGGCCTGCGGGGCGGTACCGGCAGGCGCACTGCTCGATTGCGCGTCGGCAGACTCATGCGGGATGAGCAAAACGCCGACGAGAACGGTCAACGCACACCAAGCGATCGGTTTCATCGAGATGTCCCCCGGGATGAATACTTCAGCTCACCTGTCGCGTCCGCAGATCCTATTCGATGTTCTGCACCTGCTCGCGCATCTGCTCGATGAGCACCTTCATCTCCACCGCGGCGCGCGTGGTCTGCAGGTCCTGCGCCTTCGAGGAAAGCGTGTTGGCCTCGCGGTTGAATTCCTGCATCAGGAAGTCCAGGCGGCGGCCGGCCGGCTCGTCGCCGCGCAGCGTGCGCAGCGTCTCCTCGATGTGTCCCTCGAGCCGGTCGAGCTCCTCGGCGATGTCCGAGCGCTGCAGGATCATCAGAATCTCCTGCTCGATGCGGTCCTGATCGGCCGCCACCGTGAGCTCGGCGAGCCGCTCATCGAAGCGCTGCCGCAGGGCGACGCGTGCCTCGGGCAGGTGTGCACGCACCAGGGCGATCATGTCTCCCAACAACCCACAACGCTGCTCGATCAGGTTCGAGAGCCGCTCGCCCTCGCGCAGGCGCGCCGCCGCCAGGTCCGCCAGCGTGGCGGCGAACAGCTCGCGCACCGACTCGAAGAGCGCCTCGGAATCGACGCTATCCTGTCGCAGCACGCCTGGGAAGCGCAGCAACTCGATGAGATCCAGATGCGCCGGTTCGCGCACGGCGGCGGACAGCACGCGCAAACGTGACAGCACTCGCTCGAGCGCGGCCTCGTCGATCTCCAGGCTCGCGGAGGTCGGATCGGCGCCGCGCAGGCTCACCGTGCAGTCAACCTTGCCGCGTTTGAGGCTGCGCGCGAGCGCTGCCCGCAGCTCCGGCTCCAGAGTCCGGCAGGCATCGGGCATGCGCAGCGCGGCGTCCAGAAAGCGATGATTAACGCTGCGCAGCTCGCAAACGAGGCTGCCGAATGGACTGGCCACCTCTCGGCGGGCAAATCCCGTCATGCTTGCGATCATGAGAAGTCGATGGTGTAGTAGTCGACAAATCTTAGCCCAAAGCCACGGTACCCGCTTGCGCGTCGAACATGCGGAGCTCAGCCTTCAGGGCAGTCGCGACACCAATCAGGACCGGGTCTGCAGCGCGGTCGATGATGAGGCCGCGCTGCTGTGCGCCTGCGACGGCATGGGCGGTCACGCCGATGGCGAGCGTGCCGCGCTGATCGTGCAGGACACGGTGCTCGAGCGCTTCCGCGGCACCCCTCGACCGCTGCTCGATCCGCTGGGTTTCCTGCAGCGCTCGCTCTCGCTGGCCCATGAGCGCGTGGTGGCCATCGGCAGCCATCTGCCGATCGAGCATCGACCGCGGGCGACCTGCGCGCTGTGCGTGATACAGGGCGCTTCCGCGTATTGGGCGCATGTCGGCGACAGCCGTGTCTACCAGATCCGCAGCGGCGCGGTCTGCGAGCGCACGCGCGATCACAGTCACGTCGAGCAGCTGCTGCGGGAAGGGGTGATCGGCGCCGCCGAGGTGTCGGCACATCCCATGCGCAATTACGTCGAGTCCTGCCTGGGCGGGGATCCGATGCTGCCGGAGATGACACTCAGCCCGCGTCGCACGGTCCGGCGTGGTGATGTGCTGCTGGTGTGTACTGACGGCTTCTGGTCGCCGCTGGATGACCAGCGCATTGCCGCCGCCTTCGTGACACATGCCTCGCCATTGCCGGATACGCTGGCTGCGCTGGTGAGCCAGGCGCTCAGCCGCGCGGCCGACACCAGCGACAACTGCTCCGTGGCCGCGCTGCGGCTGCTCGACTGAGGAGACCCATCCGATCATGTATCAGCGACGCAATGGCCGCGGCGCCGACCAGCTGCGCTCCGTACGCTTTACGCGCCGTTTCACCGCGCACCCGGAAGGCTCCGTGCTGGCCGAATTTGGCGAGACACGCGTGCTGTGCACCGCCAGCGTCGAGGAGGGCGTGCCCCCCTTTCTGCGCGGCAAGGCGCAGGGCTGGGTGACGGCCGAGTACGGCATGTTGCCGCGGGCCACGCATACGCGCACGCCGCGCGAGGCGGCTCGTGGCAAGCAGACCGGCCGCACACAGGAGATCCAGCGGCTCATCGGCCGCTCGCTGCGCGCGGCCGTGGACCTCAAGGCCTTGGGCGAGCGCACCGTTCTGATCGACTGCGACGTGCTGCAGGCCGATGGCGGTACGCGTACTGCGGCCATTACCGGTAGCTTCCTGGCGCTCGCCGAGGCGTGCCAGACGCTCATCGGCCGCGGCCTCATCACCCAGAGCCCGCTGCACGGACAGATTGCCGCCGTCTCGGTGGGCATCGTGCGCGGAGAGCCGATGCTCGATCTGGACTATGGCGAGGACAGCGAGGCGGAGACCGATATGAACGTCGTCATGAACAACGGCGGCGCTTTCGTCGAGGTGCAGGGCACCGCCGAGGGCCACGCCTTCCGCCGTCACGAGCTCGATGCGCTGCTCAACCTCGCCGCCAGTGGCATCGCCGAGCTGTGCGTCCTGCAGACGCAGCTGCTCGGAACGTTTTGAGGCAGGGTTTGGCTTGAGCTCGCCTGCCCGGCCCCAGGCCCCGCGGTCAACCCGGCAGGAGCTGGTACTCGCCAGCGCCAATGTCGGCAAGCAGCGCGAGCTCGCCGAGCTGCTCGCACCGCTCGGGGTCGTGCTGCGTCTGGCCGCCGAGTGGGACCTGGGCAGCGCACCTGAGATCGGTGTGACCTTCCAGGAGAATGCGCTGATCAAGGCGCGCCACGCGGCCCGCGCCACCGGCCTGCCGGCGCTGGCCGACGATTCGGGACTCGAAGTGCAGGCGCTCGATGGGCGTCCCGGCGTGTATTCCGCGCGCTTCGCCGGCGAGCACGCCAGCGATCGTCAGAACAACGAACGACTGCTCGCCGAGCTCGGAAGCACGCCCGCGACGGCGCGTGGCGCGCGCTATCGCTGCGTGCTCGCCCTGGTGCGTGATGCCGAGGACACAGCCCCGATAGTGGCCGAGGGCAGCTGGCACGGGCGCATCGCACTCGTCGCCGCAGGCGAGGGCGGCTTCGGCTATGACCCGCTGTTCATTCCCGAAGGACACGAGCAGACGGTCGCCGAGTTGCCGGCCGCCCTCAAGCGCGAGAGCAGCCACCGCGCGCGTGCCAGCGCCGCGCTGCTGGCGGCACTGCGCGCTGCGCATTGGCCCGACACGGCGGGCCGCCCCGCCGTGCGCTGAGCATGGACGCCGCTGCGCCCCTGCCGCCGCTGTCACTCTACGTGCACTTCCCGTGGTGTGTGCGCAAGTGTCCCTACTGCGATTTCAACTCGCATGCGCTGCGTGCCGAGCTGCCCGAGGGCCGCTACATCGAGGCGCTGCTGACGGATCTGGCGCGCGAGCAGCTCCATGCGCGGGATCGCCCCGTGCTAAGCATCTTTCTGGGCGGGGGTACTCCGAGCCTGTTCTCACCCAGCGCCATGGCGCGGCTGCTCGAGGGATGCGCGCGCATGCTGCGCCTGGCCGATGCGCTCGAAGTGACGCTCGAGGCCAATCCCGGCACGATCGAACGGGGCCGCTTTGCCGACTATCGCGCGGCGGGCATCACGCGCGTGTCGCTTGGGGCACAGAGTTTTTCGGATGCACAGCTGCAACGACTCGGGCGCATCCATGCCGCCGACGACACCCGCAGAGCGGCCGAAGAGCTGCATGCCGCGGGTCTGGCAAACTTCAATCTCGATCTGATGTACGGCCTGCCCGGACAGGACGAAGACGCTGCGTGCGCCGATGTGCAGGCGGCTCTGTCTCTGGCTCCCGCGCACATCTCGCATTACCAGCTCACGCTCGAGCCGGGCACGCTGTTCGCAGCGCACCCGCCCGAGGCGCTGCCCGATACCGATCGCGGCGCCGAGCTGCAGCATGCCTGCCAACAGCGACTCGCACAGGCCGGCTTCGCGCAGTACGAAGTGTCCGCCTATGCGCGGCCGGGCGCCCGCTGCCGTCACAACCTCAACTACTGGGAATTCGGCGACTATCTGGGCATCGGCGCCGGTGCGCACGGCAAGCGCACGCTGGCTGCGGGCAGTGCGCCCACGCTCAGCGGCCTGCGAATCGAGCGCACCGCGAAGTGGCGCGAGCCGCGCCGCTACCTGGCGGCGGTCGAAGGCGCGCTGGAGACGGTCGCCGAGCTTCGCAGCGTCACGGCGGACGAGCTGCCCTTCGAGTACCTCATGAATGCGCTGCGACTGCGCGAGGGCTTTGCGCCCGCGCAGTTCGAGGCGCGCACGGGCCTGCCACGGCAGGTCATCGCGGATGGCTGGCAGAGCCTGCAGCGCCGCGGATTGCTCGAGGTGGCGGATGGGCACTGGCGCGCCAGCGAGCGCGGCTTCGACCTGCTCAATGGGCTACTTGCAGAATTTCTGCCCGCACCGGCACGGACTCTTCCCAAGCCGGGGACCGCGCGGGTGGGGAGCGGGCAGGCACCGCTGGCGTAACTGTAGGTCTGACAGGTTATGTAAGTGTCCGTCCTACAGGCATTTTCCGCCCGTCAAGCACATTCGGGACGCCGCGGCGCGCTTTATTCACAGCGCCTGGGCGTCGCTATCGCGAATTAGCCGATTACGTCTCATTTCGCGTAACCTGCGCGATGATGGCTCCGTAAGTATCTGTTTTTCTAGGCGGAAACATGCTGGTCATTTTTTGTTCAAATTGACACTAATGCGATTTTGAGGCGTAAATCGTAGGCGGCGCCTTCGGTTGCACACAGAGTTATCCACAGAATTTGTGGATAATCGCTGCGGCGGGTGGGGGACCGGCAATCTGCCTGGAACCCTCGACCTCTTGCCACTTGTAGGACCCTCCGAGCGCGGCTAGACTCCCCGCCCCCGCTCGAAGCCCTCACTGCTCGTGCCACCTGCGATGCGGTCCTTTGCCGTTGCCGCAGCGCCGCGCGAGATGCATCGGAGCATTCAAATGAAAGACTCGATCCATCCGGAATACAAAGAGATCACCGTGAACTGCAGCTGCGGCAACAGCTTTCAAACGCGTTCGACGGTGGGCCACGATCTGCACCTCGAGGTGTGCGCGAGCTGCCATCCGTTCTACACCGGCAAGCAGAAGATCGTCGATACCGCCGGCCGCGTCGACAAGTTCCGCAAGAAGTACGCGGGCGTCGCCGGCGCGCGCTGAAAGTCGGCGCGGCAGATTCCAGCGCGCCACGGCGCAACTCAGGAGCGTGATCCTGCGATCGACTACTCGGCAGCAGGCTCGCGCCTTGATTCCATAAGTGGAGCGTGTAACTTTGATGGGCTGGCCCTCGCTCACTGCGGGGCCTTACGCTATTGGGGACCTGTCGGATGCCTAACAAGAGCTTCGAGCTGAAGAATCCAGCCACCGGTACCACCACCATGCTGCCGGTGCGTGCCGGCACCATCGGGCCGGAAGTGCTGGACATCGCCGGCATCTACAAGGACCAGGGGGTGTTTACCTTCGATCCGGCCTTCGGCGTGACTGCCAGCTGCGAAAGCAAGATCACCTATATCGACGGGGACGCAGGGGTGCTGCTGTACCGGGGCTATCCGGTCGAGCAGCTGGCCGAGAAGAGCTCCTTCATGGAGGTGGCATACCTGCTGCTCTACGGTGAGTTGCCGGCGATGAAGGATCTGCAGACCTTCTCCCGCAACATCAGCCGCCACACGATGATCAACGAGTCGCTGCTGCGATTCTTCAACGGCTTCTACCACAGCGCTCATCCGATGGCGATGGTGTCCGCGGTGGTCGCCTCGATGTCGGCCTTCTATCACGATTCGATGGACATCCACGATCCGCGACGCCGCGAGATCTTCGCCCATCGAATCATTGCCAAGCTGCCCACCATCGCCGCGGCGGCGCACAAGCATTCGGTCGGCCAGCCGTTCATCTATCCGAACAACGAGCTCGATTACTGCTCGAATCTGCTGAATATGTTCTTTGCCGTGCCGTGCGAGCGCTATGCGGTCGATCCGGTAGCGGCGAAGGCGCTCGACCTGCTGTTCATCCTGCACGCCGATCACGAGCAGAACGCCAGCACCTCCACGGTGCGGCTCGCCGGCAGCACCGGCGCCAATCCCTACGCGGCAATTTCCGCGGGCGTCGCGGCGCTTTGGGGGCCCGCCCATGGCGGCGCCAACGAAGCGGTGCTCTCCATGCTGGAGCAGATCGGCACCGTAGAGAACATCCCGAAGTATCTGGCGATGGCCAAGGACCGCTCGAGCCATTTTCGGCTCATGGGCTTCGGGCACCGCGTCTACAAGAACTTCGACCCGCGCGCCAAGATCATCCGCGAGGCGTGCCACGAGGTGCTCCAAAAGCTCGGCGACAACAACAACCCGCTGTTCGAGCTGGCGCTGCGTCTGGAGGAAATTGCGCTCAAGGACGAGTACTTCGTCTCGCGCAAACTGTATCCGAATGTGGATTTCTATTCCGGCGTCATCTACAGCGCGCTGGGCATCCCGCGTTCGATGTTCACGGTGATGTTCGCGATCGCGCGTACCGTGGGCTGGGTCGCGCATTGGCTGGAGATGGTCTCCGATCCTGCGATGCGCATCGGCCGGCCGCGCCAACTCTACACCGGCCCTGCGCGTCGCGACTTCATACCAGTCTCTCAGCGCAAGGGTGCCGCCTGAGCCGACGCTGAGCCCGGCCGCGGCGCCGCGCCGGCTGCAATGCGCAGGTGCCGTCGAGGAGCCGCTCTCCGCCGCGCAGCACCGCGCGGCGCGCGAGCAGCGCAAAGCCTGGGCCGTCCGCAAACTGCATGCCGGCGACCACCAGCGTGTAGTAGCCCATGTGTGCACGCGCGGCGGGCAACCCCTCGGCCAGCAATCTGAACGGATCGGCTCCCTCGAGTGTCGTACCCAGCACGCGGCGGGCCTGGTACGTATCGCCATCCACCTTGAGCGGGGTCCACTGCGCGGTGAGCCGCAGGGCGGCAGCCTGCAGCCGTGCGTGCAGCGCCTCGCCCTGGCACTCGATATGAATGTGCAGCTGATCCTGGCCGCGCGAGAAACGCGAGTTGACCGCCAGCCCGACCTCATCGGCAGGCAGCAGGTGCAATACGCCGGGGACCAGCCGCTCGCGCGCGTCCCAGGCCGCAGCGAAATAGTTCGGCGCGCCGGCCTGCAAAAGCGCCGCGCTCTCGATGCCACCGAGAGTGCGCAGCGGGATCAGCAGGAAATGCGCACCGCCCTTGCGATCCGCCAGCACTGCATAGCCGCTGCCCGCAGCACCCGCGCCGTCGCGAGTCTGCACCGCCAGGCAGGGCGCGGGATCGCGCCGCTGCAGCCAATCGGGTAGACATTCTCGCTGCACGATGCGCTGCAGATCATCGCGTACGGCCCGCGCCGGGCTGCCGATCGCCATCGCCACGGCGCATAGCGCGCAGCCCAGTGCCAATCGGCAGGATTTTGGAGCGCCCGACATCATGCGTCAGCCTGGCGGCTCCGCGGGACAGGTGTATGAGAGCAAATATCCGCCGCGCTGCGCCGCCCGCGCGGCTCAGGCACTCAAATGCGAGGGCGCATCGCTTTCATCGCTCTGGAGCAGGGTCGCGAGCTCGGCGGCATCAGCGCGGCGCATGGGGCGCCCATCCACCGGACTGACCGGTGCCTGGCGGATGCCATCGCGCGGAAAGACCGTCGCCTCGACGCGGCGATTGGCGACCTCGAAGCGCACGCCTGGATAAGCCTTGATGCGCTCGGCGCCCAGCCGAACGCGCCGCTCGGTGATCTCATGGGCGATGCCGCGGTCCATGAGCTGCAGCGCAATGTTCTCCGGACAGTCGGCGAACACGTGCAGCTGGATGTCGGCGTGTTCGGTGGCCGTGCCCGAGAGCACCGGGCCGACCAGTCGCGGCTCGAAGTTCGACAGCCAGTGCATGGCACGCAGCGCCGCGCGACGCTGGGACTGCAGGCTCTGCTCGTGTCCATCGGCATCGAAGAGCCGCTGGTACTCCACCAGCGCCTGTTCGACCTCGACGTTGCGTGGCAGTGCGCTGGTATCGGTGACGCCCAGGCGCTCCGCCGCCTTGCGCTTGGCGGTGAGAAAATCGTGAATGCCATGCTGCGCCATGATGCGCGCGGCTTCCTGTGCCAGCGCACGCCGCAAGTGACCGCCGCGAACGCTGCTGGCTCGGGCTCCGGCATGGGTTGGGGCGCGTCGCGGCATGTGGCACTCCCGCAGCCGCCGAGGGCGGCACAGTGATCAGAACAAGGGTTGTCCGCTGCCGCCTGTGGGGCTCGAGGGCGCAGTTCCCGGCGCGACGGCGCCCGGGGGTGGGCCCTGCGGGACAGTTCCATCGATGAATGTCTCGTACATGCTGTCGCTGTCGGCCGCCGTAGCCAGCAGCCCCGTGCGCTTGGAGATGCGCACGGTCACGAGCCCCGGTGGCAAAGGTCGCGGGTCGTCGGCCTGATCGCGCAGTGCTTCGCGCATGAACATTGTCCAGATCGGCACGGCGTCGCGGCTACCCTCTTCTCCCGCACCCAGCGGGCGCGAGTCATCGAAGCCGACCCAGACGCTGGCCACGATGTGGCGCGTGAAGCCATTGAACCAGGCGTCTCGATAATCATTGCTGGTGCCAGTCTTGCCGGCGATATCGCTGCGGTTCAACTCGCGCGCGCGTTTGCCAGTGCCGCGCCTGATGACGTCGGCCATCATGTCGTCCATTAGCCAGCAATTTTGCGGCGAGATGACACGCGGCGCGATGCGCTCAGGCGGCAGCAGCGGCGCATCCAACAGCGTCGGTGCCCGGTTGGGGTCGGTGGGACCCATCGTGGAAGCCGGGCCGGCGCTCGCCAGGGCAAGCGGGGTGGCCACGGCTGGCGTCTGCACCGCGCCCGTCGGTGCCGAGCCAGTCGGTGGCGCAGGAGTCGCTGCCGCCGCAGTCGCGAGCGCAGCGGGAGCCGGGTTCGCGACGCTGGCGCCGCTCGTAAGAGCGGTCGCAACCGCCTTGGCGCCTGTCACCGGCATGGCGGCCGCCGGTGCGCTCGAGCTGCAACTGTCGCAGACCACCTTCGGAGTCGCCTGGAAGATGGTCTTGCCGGCGGCATCCACGATGCGGTCGATGAAATAGGAATCCACGCGGAAGCCGCCATTGGCGAATACCGCGTAGGCCGTGGCGACCTGCATGGGCGTGGTGGTGAGGCTGCCGAGCGCGATGGTCATGTCCTGCGGGATGTCCTTCGGATCGAAGCCGAAGCGCGTGGCGCAGGCCGTGACGGTATCCAGACCAAGCTGACGCACTACACGGATGGTCATGAGATTGCGCGAGTACACCAGCCCTTCGCGCAGGCGCGTCGGCCCCTCGAAGTCGCCTGCGCCCTCACTGTTATTCGGCCGCCAGATTTTCTCCTGGTCGTCGGCGACGTACGGCGCGTCCAGCACGATGGTGGCCGGCGTGAAGCCATGATCCAGCGCGCAGGAATATACGAAAGGCTTGAAGCCCGAGCCGGGCTGACGGCGCGCCTGCGTGGCGCGATTGAACTTGTTGGTGTAGTAGTCGAAGCCGCCGACCACCGCCGAGACGGCGCCGTCGTCGGGATCCAGTGCAACCAGCGCGGCTTGCGCATCGGGTAGCTCGGCAAGCTGCGCCATGCCGTCGCGATTGGCGATGACGTACACCACATCGCCGGGATGCACGACGTCGCCGGCGCGCTTGGGTGCCGGACCGAGCAGCGTGTCCGATAGGCGCGGCCGCGCCCAGGACAGTCCGTCCCAGTTGATCTGCGCAAAGCCCTGCGATTGCACGTAGACCCGGGCCGTGCGCTCCGCTACGGCCGTGACCAGCGCCGGATGCAGATTGCCGATCTGCGGCACATTCGTCAGCGTCGCCTCCAAGCGCGTGTCGGAGATGCCTGCGGGCAGTTGGATGTGCGCGAGCGGGCCGCGATAACCGTGGCGGCGGCGCTCGTATTCGATCAGCCCGAGGCGCACGGCCCGATTGGCGGCGGTCTGCAGCCGTGCATCGATGGTCGTGTAGACCTGGTAGCCCTGGTTGACGGCATCCTCGCCGTAACGCGCCACCAGGGCGGCGCGCGCCATCTCCGCGACGTAGGGCGCCTCGACCTGCGAGAAGCTGCCGTGGTCGCGCGCCTGCACGGGCGTGGCGTCGGCCGTGGCGGCCTGCGCGGCGTTGATGTCGCCGAGCTTGAGCATCTGGCCGAGCACGTAATGTCGTCGCGCGTGCACGGCGCGCGGGTTGTAGATCGGGTTGTAGCGCGAAGGGGCCTGTGGGATGCCGGCGAGCGTGGCGGCCTCCGAGATGCTCAGTTTACTCAGCGGTTTGCCGAAGTAGGTCTGCGCCGCGGCGGCGACGCCATAGGAGCGCTGGCCCAGGAAGATCACATTCAGATAGGTGCCGAGGATCTCCTGTTTGGAAAACTCGTGCTCCATGCGATAGGTCAGGAAGATCTCCTGCAGCTTACGGCGAATCGTCTTGTCAAAGGTCAGGAACATGTTGCGCGCCGCTTGCATCGTGATCGTGCTGGCGCCCTGAGAGAAATCACCCGAGTGCAGGTCGACCCAGGCGGCGCGCAGTACGCCGCTGTAATCGAAGCCGTGATGCTCGAAGAAGCGCTCGTCCTCCGCGGCAACGAACGCATTGCGCACCAGCACCGGAATATCGTCGTAGCCCACTGGCAGACGGCGCTTCTCGCCGATCTCGTCGATCAGCTCCCCGTCGCGCGTGTACACACGTAGCGGCACGTCGAGACTGCCGCTGCGCATCGCATCCACGGTGGGCAGTGAGGGTTCCAGATAGACGTAGCTGGACAGCAGGGCAGTGGCGCCCAGCAGCACTGCCCCGATGCCGAGCACACACAGGGCGAGCAGCACTCGCAGCGGTTTGTTCAGCACGGTGATCCCGTCGGTGGCGGCGATGGCACGGCGGCGCTCAAATAAGCTTCCTCATCCTCTCCCTGCCAAGCATAGCAGTGACGGAACTGGGATTACGTCGCCTCGCGTGCACTGTCGCTGGCAGGCGACCCGTGGAAAGTTAGAGCTGCATCACGGCTCAAGATTCCATTGGCAGTTTAAGGTTAACCAAGATCACTGACGGGTCCGTGAGACAGCTCACGTCCCATTTGACTTTTGCCTGTTAGATTGCCGGCCAACGACGACGCAGGGATTTCGCCGCGACCACCTAGGCCATTGAAAGGTTAGGGAAAAAAACGTGCTGCTGCTGTCAAACAATCGCCGCCAGCTGCTGGGCCTGGATATCACCACCTCGTCCATCAAATTGATCGAGCTGGCGATGTCCGGTGGCCAGTATCGGGTCGAATCCTACGCGGCGGAGCCTACACCGCCCAATGCCATGAACGAAAAGACGTTGGTGGATCCGCAAGCCGTCGGCGATGCGATCCGCCGCGCCGTGAAGCGTTCGGGCGCGCGCACGCGTGAGGCAGCGATCGCCATCAGCGGCGATGCCGCCATCACCAAGGTCATCCAGATGCCGCGCGGGCTGCGCGAGCCGGAGCTGGAGGCCCAGGTCGAGATGCAGGCGGATCAGTATATCCCCTTCCCGATGGATGAGGTCAGCTACGACTTCGAGGTGCTCGGGCCGTCCGAGAAGGACGCCGAGTCGATCGACGTGCTGCTGGTGGCTTCTCGCAGCGAGAATGTCGAGCAGCGTCGCGCTGCGGCGTCGGCCGCGGGACTGTCGGCGCGCATCGTGGACGTGGAAGCCTTCGCGCTCGAGAATGCCTGCCGCCTGATGACGCATCAGATGCCCGATGGCGGCATCGATCACAGCGTGGCGGTGGCCGACTTCGGCGCGAGCAGCACCACCTTCAGCGTGCTGCGCAATCTGAAGGTCGTCTATACGCGCGACTTTGCCTTCGGTGGCCAGCAGCTCACCGAAGAGATCATGCGTACCTACGGACTGTCGATGGAGGAGGCGGGTCGCGCCAAGAAGGAAGGCGGCCTGCCGCACAACTATCAGGCCGAGGTGCTCGATCCCTTCATCGATGACATGACGCAGCAAGTGAGCCGCTCGCTGCAGTTCTATCTCGCCTCGGGCACGGGGCGCGAGCAACCGGACAAGATCCTGGTCTGCGGCGGCTGCGCCAACATTCCCGGTGTCGCCGACGTGGTCCAGAGCCGCGTGGGTATCCCGGCCGAGCGCGGCGATCCGCTCGGACAGATGAAGCTGTCGTCACGCGCGCGCGCCCAGGCGGTGCAGCGCGATGCCACGGCGCTGTTGACCGCGTGCGGGCTGGCCCTGCGGAGCTTCGACTAATGCCTCGTATCAACCTACTTCCCTGGCGCGACCAACAGCGCCGCGAGCGACGCGTGGGCTTCTACGTCGCGCTCGGCGCGGCGGCCGGCGTCGCCGTGGTGGTGGCCTTCGCCAGCTACCTGCTGTTCGGCCAGATGATCGATGCACAGGAAGCGCGCAACGCGCGGCTGCGCGCCGAAATCCGCGTGCTCGACAAGCAGATCGAGGAGATCAATGACCTCGAGCAGCAGAAGCAGAACTTCATCTCGCGCATGCAGATCATCGAGAAGCTGCAGCGCTCGCGTCCCGAGGTGGTGCATCTGTTCGACCAGCTGGTCAAGGTCATGCCCGACGGCACCTACCTGACCTCCGTCAAGCAGAGCGGCAATGCGCTCAAGCTCCAAGGCGTCGCACAGTCCTCCACTCGCGTCTCGACCCTGATGCGCAACATCGCCGACTCGCAGTGGCTGCGCGATCCTGAGCTCGAGGTGGTGGAGACCAAGAAGGACTCCGCCGGCAGCGACTTCGTGCTCGACGCACAGCAGATCAATCTGGCCGATGACCAGGCCGACGACGTCGGAGCGCATCGCGGAGCCCCCGCCGGTACCGTGCGCCGCTCGGGCAATGCGCCCGTCATTACGGGGCTGACACGATGAATCTGATTCAAGAGCTGCGCTCGCTGGATCCGCGCGACCCGGGGCGCTGGCCTTTGCCGGTGCGCGCCGTGGTGGTGCTGGCGTGCTTCCTGGCTGCCTCCATCGCGCTGATCTACTTCGCGGTCTGGCAGAACCAGATGCCGCTGCTGCAGCAGCGCGAGGATCAGGAGCAGGCGCTGCGCACCGAATTTCGCACCAAGCACTCCAAGGCCGTGAATCTGTCGCTCTACAAGCAGCAGCTCGCCGACATCGAGCGCTCCTTCGGCGCGATGCTGCGGCAGTTGCCGAGCAAGACCGAGGTGCCGAACCTGCTGGTGGATATCTCCCAGACCGGTCTGGCCGCGGCCCTGCAGGAAAAGCTCTTCCAGCCCGGCCAGGAAGTGAAGAAGGACTTCTACGCCGAGCTGCCCATCAAGATCCGTCTGACCGGCACCTATCACGAGTTCGGTGAGTTCGTCAGCGGCATCGCCGCGCTGCCGCGCATCGTCACGCTGCACGACATCGAAATCACGCCCGTTGAAAAGAACTCGACGGGCGGGCAGCTGCAGCTCGATCTCACCGCCAAAACCTATCGCTACCTGGATGACTCGGAGATCGCCGCCGAGGCGGCGGCCAAGAGCAAGACCAAGGGCCCGGCGCGGCGGGGACATTAAGATGGCTCTATTGCACAAGAGATTCGCACCCCTGCTGCTGGCCGCGGGCGCTGCCGGCGCGCTGTTGCTGGCCGGTTGCAGCAGCGGCGATTCGGACCTGAACAGTTTCATCAAACGCGTCAAGGCCGAGCCCGGCGGACGCGTGGAGCCTCTGCCGGAGATCAAGCCCTACGAGGCGTTCACGTATTCGGATCAGAATCTGCGCTCGCCGTTCGTGCCGACCATGAGTGGTGCCAATACCGTCCGGCCCGACGCGCATCGCGTGCGTGAGTTCCTCGAGCAGTATTCGCTCGACACCTTGAAGATGGTCGGCACGCTCACGCTGGGCGGCAGCCACTATGGCCTGGTGCTCGCCAGCGACGGACGCGTGCACCGCGTAATCATCGGCAATCACATGGGCCAGAACGACGGCACCATCACCGATATCAGTGCTTCCAAGATTTCATTGACCGAGATCGTTCCCGACGGCCTTGGTGGCTACGTGGAGCGCCCCGCAGCCCTCGCGCTCACGTCCCCTCAGTAGGCCTCGAAGAATGATTGGCAGGGAGATTCAACGAATGAAACGGTCCACTCCTCACTCGCTGCGCGCACCGCTGCGTGCGCTGGCGCTCGCCTCTGCGGCCATCGGCCTCGCGAGCAGCGGCAGCGTGTTGGCGGCCGCATCCGGCTCACCGGCGCCCGCGGCGTCCACCGCGCCCGCCGCGCCCGCCGCGGCCCTGACGGTGGCGCAGACGGCCGTGCCGGCCGCAGTGAGCGTGCCGGCCAGCAGCGTGGTACCGGTGGTGGCCACTGCGCCCAACTCGCTGCAATCGATCAGCGTACAGTCCGTCAATGGCACCCAGGTGCAGCTGATCCTGCACATGTCCGCCCCGGCTGTCGCGCCGCTCGGCTTCGCCATCGACAAGCCGGCACGCATCTCCTTCGACCTGCCGAACACGACGCTGGCGCTGCCCTCGCGGCGCATCGACGTCGGCACCGGCGGCGTCGATACCATCCTCGCTGCCGAAGCCAACGGCCGCGCGCGGCTGGTGCTGGACCTGGATCAGCCCATGCCCTACGCCACACGCGTGCAGGGCGATGACATCGTGGTGACCGTTGGTGGCACGGGCGGTGGTGCCGCGCACGCCTCGGCGACGCAGACCGCCGACTTCGCGCACGGCGCGGCGCCCGCGGCCGTGGCCAACGCGCCGCGCGAGATCCGCAGCATCGATTTCCGTCGCAGCCCCACCGGCGCGGCACAACTGGTCGTGCGCCTGTCGGATCCGCATACCCCGATCGATCTGAAGCAGCAGGGCACGCAGATCGTGGTGAACTTTGCCGGCACGCAACTGCCGCGCCGCCTGACCCGCCGTTATGACACCCTGGATTTCGGCACGCCGGTCACCGGCTTCCAGGCCGAGCGAGTCGGTGGTAATACGCGCATCGTGCTCGACGCCAGCGGCAGCTTCGATCAGCTCGCCTATCAGACGGACGATCAGTACGTCGTCGAGGTCAACCCCGTGAAGCAGGCGGCCGCCGCCGGCGCCGCCGAGGTCAAGAAGAGCTACAACGGTGAGCGTCTGACGCTCAACTTTCAGAACATCTCCACTCGAGCGGTGTTGCAACTGCTGGCCGATGCGAGCGGACAGAACATCGTCGTCAGTGACTCGGTCAACGGCAACGTCACCCTGCGTCTGCAGAACGTGCCGTGGGATCAGGCGCTGGACATCGTGTTGACGACCAAGGGCCTGGGCAAGCGCCAGGATGGCAATGTCATCATCGTGGCGCCGGCCGATGAGCTCGCCGCGCGCGAGAAGGCGGATCTGGCCTCCCAGCAGGATATCCAGCAGCTCGAGCCGCTGCACACCGAGTATTTGCAGGTCAATTACGCCAAGGCCGCCGATATCGCCACGCTGCTGAAGGGCAAGGGCACGAGCTCGGTGCTGTCCTCGCGCGGCAGCGTCGCGGTCGACGATCGCACCAACACGCTGCTGGTTGAAGATACCGCGGAGCACATCGCCGACATCCGCCGCCTGGTGTCGACCCTCGACATTCCCGTCAAGCAGGTGGAGATCGAGGCGCGCATCGTCGTGGTGAGCAATGACTTCGAGCGCCAGCTCGGCTCGATCCTCGGTCTCACCGCCACGCACGGCAACGGCAACAGCGGGTTGATCGAGACCACCGGCACGGCCTCGGGCGTGGATACCGGTGTGGGCTCGGCGATCAGCAATCTGGCGAGCAACGGCTCGGTCTATCCGGTCGGCATCCCCACCGGCACCAGCGCCGTCAACCGCTACAACGTCGACCTGCCGGTCGCGAGCCCCGCCGGCAGCATCGCCTTCGGCATCCTCGGCTCCGACTATCTGGTGGACCTGGAGCTGTCGGCCGCGCAGACCGAGAATCTTGCGACCGTGGTGTCCTCGCCGCGCGTGATCACGGCGAATCAGCAGGAAGCACAGATCAAGCAGGGTGTGGAGATTCCCTACCAGGAGTCCGCTTCGAGCGGCGCCACCACGATCGCCTTCAAGGATGCGGTGCTGCTGTTGAAGGTCAAGCCGCTCATCACGCCCGACAATCGCATCATCCTGGACCTCATGGTGTCGGATGACGAGGTCGGCCAGACCGTCGTGGCCTCAGGCGGCGTCAACGTGCCGGCAATCGACACGCGCGCCGTGCAGACGCAGGTACTGCTCAACGACGGTGAGACCGTCGTGCTCGGCGGCATTCTGCAGACCAACAAGACCAAGTCGTCCACCAAGGTGCCATTCCTGGGCGACATTCCGGTGCTCGGCAACCTGTTCAAGACCACCGACAAAAAGGACAACAAGGACGAGCTGCTGATCTTCGTCACACCGAAGATTCTGCACGAGGGCTCGGTCGCGACCGGCTGACGCGGCGTTCGCCGCGCGCCGGGCGCGCTGTCCACGGCCACTGCCGCCGCGACCGCTATGCGCCTGCTGCTGGTGGAAGATGACGAGCTGGTGGCCGACGCGGTGGTGCGTGGCCTGGCATTCGCGGGCTTCACGGTCGACCACGTGGCGGGTGTGCAGCACGCCCGGACAGCACTGGGTACCGAGCACTTCGATCTGGCCATCCTCGATATCGGACTGCCCGACGGCGACGGGCTCTCCCTGCTGCAGGGACTGCGCGCCTCGGGCTGCAGTACACCGGTGCTGATGCTCACCGCACGCTTCACGCTGCCGGACAAGGTGCGCGCCTTCGAGCTGGGTGCGGACGATTTCCTCATGAAGCCCTTCGAGCAGGCCGAGCTCATCGCCCGCTGCCGCGCGCTGATTCGGCGCGCCAGTCAACTGCCCGGAGGCACGGTGCGCCTCGGGCGACTGTCGGCGGACCTGACCGGGCGGCAGTTGCTGCTCGATGGGGCGCCGGTAGAGCTGACACGGCGCGAATGGGCCGTGCTCGAAAGTCTGCTGCACAACCTCGGCCGCGTCGTTGCGAAGGAGCGGCTGCTGCAGGCGCTCGCCGGCTGGGAACAGGATCTGTCGGCCAATGCCGTGGAGACGCACATCTCGCGTCTGCGCGCCAAGCTCGGCGATGCACTGACGATTCGCGCCATCCGTGGCCTGGGCTACCGGCTGGAGGAACCTGCCAACCCGGCGACCGCGGGTGCTGCGGTGGCCGATCCGCGTCGGCGCTCATGACGCTGCGTCGTCGGCTGCTGCTATTGCTGCTGCCCTCGTTGGCGCTGCTGCTGCTGGCCGGCGCGCTGGTGGATCGTTGGGTGGCGCTGGCGAGCACGCGTGAGGCCTATGATCGCGCCCTCTCTGGCATGGCCCGGGCCGCCGTGGCCTATCTGCAGGCCGATGCCGCCACGCCGCACTTCTCCGCGCAGACCAGCGATCTGCTGCACAAGATCGATGTCGACGATTCCGCCGCATCGGCAAGCGACCCGGCCGCCGAGGATATCGCCAAGGCACTGCAGCAGGAACAGCGCTACCTGGCCATCACCGGCCCGGACGGCGCACTGCTCAGCGGCGATGCGGCCCTCGCCGCGCTGACCCCGACGCACGCGGCGCAGTCGATAGGGCAGGACGCCGCGCGCGCGGCCGTCTTTCAGGATGCACAGCTGCACGGCCGCGCCGTACGCATGGTCAGTGTGCAGATGCCCTCGGCGGGCGGTGTCCTCACGGTCAGTCTGGCGGAGACCCTCGAGCGGCGCGATCGCACACAGCACGTCATGCTGCTCGGTAAGCTGCTGGTGGACTTCGCCGAACTGGATCTGACGCTGCTGGTGGTGTGGCTCGCGGTGTATTTCGGCCTGTTGCCGGTGGGCCGCCTGCGCGCACAGGCCGAGGCACACGCCTCGCGGGAGCTGCGGCGCTTCGATGAAAGCGGCGTGCCGGCGGAGCTGCGGCCGGTCGTCACGAGCTTCAACCGGGCGCTGGAGCTGCTGCACGATGCGGCGGCCGCGCAGCGTCGCTTCGTCGCCGATGCGGCTCATCAGCTGCGCACGCCGGTCGCGGGTCTGGTGGCGCAGATCGAGCTGTTGCGCGCCGACCAGCGCGCGCAGCGGCTCGGTCCCGACCTCGAGCGTGTGCAGCGCGGTGCGCAGACGCTGGCTCACACCGCCAATCAGCTCCTGTCGCTGGCGCGCGCCGAGCCGCTCTCCGCGATGCAGGAGAAATTCCAACCGGTCTCGCTCGATGCGCTGGTCAAGGAACTGGTTGAGCGGCACATCGAGCGTGCCGACCAGGCCGGCATCGATCTGGGAGCCGACGCGCAGCCCAGCGAGGTCAGCGGCGATGCCTGGCTGCTGGAGGATCTGCTGACCAACCTGATCGACAACGCCCTCAAGTACGCCAATGCCGGCGGCCGGGTGACGGTGCGCAGCGGCTTGGACAGTGCGGGGCCGTTCCTCGAGGTCGAAGACGACGGTCCGGGCATTCCCGAGTCCGAACGCTCGCGCGTGCGTGAGCGCTTCTATCGCCGGGCCGGCTCACCCGGCACGGGCGTGGGTCTGGGCCTTGCCATCGTGGATGAGATCGCGCGGGCACACGGGGGACACCTGAGCATCGGCACGGGGGCGGCGCTCAAGGGTGCGCGGATGCGTGTGCAGTTCACACTTTCGGACGGGGCATAACTGCGTCATTCCCGTGACGAAGTGCGCAGTTCTGGAGGTGCCCGCGCTTACCTGACCAATCGCCAGCTTGCTGCAAGCTCCGGCCCCTACAGTGGCCGCATGAAAAATGCACGCAGTTGCGCCGCTGGCGAACGTGGTTTCACGCTCTTCGAGCTCATGATCGTGTGCTCCATCGCGGCCGTTCTGGCCGCACTGGCCGTGCCCGCGATGCACAGCTTCCTGCAAAACCAGCAGCAGAGCTCGGCGGTCACTAACCTCATGTCCACGCTGCAATACGCGCGCAGCGAGGCGATCAAGGAAGACGTGCCCGTGGCGGGCGCCAACTGCACGGGCAGCGGCGTGTGCGTCTGCCCCTCGGCGAACGGCACCACTTGCGATCCGGCCGGTAATTGGAATAACGGCTGGATCGTCTATACGTCCGCCAATGGTGGCGCGGCGCTCGAAGCCGTCGGGGCACTGCAGCCGGGCCTGACCCTGAGCACCAATCCCGCAACCGTGGCGGTGAGCTATCAGCCCAACGGCACGACCGATCTGAACGCACTGGTCGAATTCACCCTGTGTGACAGCCGCGGGGCCGCCTACGCCCGTGAACTGGAAGTCGGCATCAGCGGCAGCATCCAGGCTTCCTCTACGCCGGGTTACGACGTCACCGGCACCACCGCCCTCGTATGCCCGTGAGTGACCTTCACCACATAAACCGCCGGCGCGTCCGCGGCTTCACGCTCGTGGAGATGCTGGTTTCGCTGGTGATCACCAGCGTGGGTCTGCTGGGCGTGGCCAAGCTCGCGCTCGGCACGGTGCAGGCCAATGACAGTGCGCTGATGCGCAGTCAGGCGACCGTGCTGATGCAGCAGATCATCGAGGACATGCGCGCCAACCGAAACCTGGCCGTGGCGAACCAATACGACATTGGCATCGGCGCGGTCCCGGGCGGGTCCGGCATCCAGGCGACCGATCTCACAAACTGGAAAAACTTGTTGCAGGCGCAGCTGCCCGGTGGCGACGGCTCGGTGACGACCGCGCAGGAGATCAATCCCGCCACGGGTGGTTATGAAACCGTCGCGACCGTCACCGTATGTTGGGAGGACGCCGTCGCCGGAACGACCTTTGGCAGCGCACCAGCCGCAGGCACTTGCAACGCGGCCGTCTCCCCACAACTCATCACCGCAGAGACGATGCTGTGAAATATCAGCGCGGCCTGACCTTGATCGAGCTGATGATCGCCTTGGTGCTGTCGAGCATCGTGGTGTACGCGGGCATCTCCATGTTCCTGGCGAGCCGCGGCACCGCATCGACCACCGCAGCCGTCGGGGCCATCACGGACAGCGGGCGCGTCGCGCTGGATTTCATTGCCGATTCGGTGCGCGGTGGCGGTGCCATGCAGTGCAATGCCATCAACAGCAGCAACGCATCGCAGACGCTGAACAGCATTCTGACTCCCAGCGGGGATGCATTGCTGCAGGATTACAGCCACGCTTATGCCGGCTTCGAGGCGGCAGGCACCGGAGCCGGCGGTACCACCACCGTCGCATCAACACCCATTTCGGCCGACCCTTCGGGCAGTGACTGGAGTACCTCCGGCGGTGGCGCTCTCGATGCGACCCTGCTCAACCGCGTCGTCCAGGGCAGCGACATCATTGCGGTGCGCGAGGCGCTGCCGGCCAGCACGCCTGCGTACCTCCCGAGCAATCCCTACACGACTTACACTCCCGGGGACACCGTACTCACCGTTGCCAACGTAGAGACGCTGCAGCCGCTGCAGTACGCGGTCATCTCCGATTGCAGCTACGCCACGGTGTTCCAGATCGGCGCCGTCGATCCTGCCACCAACCAGATCACCACCAACGGACCGCTGGATGGGAGCGGCGGCAATCTGGGCCAGTCGTACAACCCTGGCGCGGCAATCAATGCCTTGGACATGACGGTCTATTTCATCGCCCCGGGTCGCGACAACGATTCGGCGTTGTATTCGTACGACGAGTGGACCGGCCAATTCAATCAGCTGGTGCCCGACGTGGAAAACATGCAGGTGCTCTACGGGATCGGTGCGCCGCAATCGGGACAGGTCACCAGCTACGTCACCGCGGATCTGGTGCCCGACTTCAACCAGGTAATCAGCGTGCAGGTGGCGCTGCTGGTGGCCAGTCCACCCGGAATGCGCGCGGTGGCACAGCCCACCCTGGCTCCCTCCTACAGCCTGCTTGGGACGACTGTGACCGCGCCCATCGATGAGCGGATGCGCAGGGTCTTCGTGACGACCATGGCGGTGGAAAATGCGGCGGATTGACCTCTCGGCGCGGCTGCGTTCGTCTCACCAGCGCGGCATGGTGTTGTTCATGTCGCTGATCCTGCTGCTGGTGCTCACGGTGTTGGGAATTGCGCTGGCCCGACAACAGACCGTTGAGGAGCGCTTGGCGCAGAACGACTACAACCACCAATTGGCGCTGCAGACCGCTCAGGCGGCCCTCGAGGCGGCCTTCGATGATGTGGGTGGACCGCTTGCGCAGGCAAACTACCTCGATAACTCCACGCCCGGCTTGGCCACGCTCGGCCAGGAGCTGGGAAGCGCGCCCTATACAACGCTCGATCGGACGGCGACCTGGACTGCACCAGGCACCAATACCATGGTGTACACCAACAACGGCGCGCCACTGTCCTCGGCGCCTGCTGCCGCACGACCGCAGTTCGTGGTTGAGGACCTGCCGCCGATTCCGCCTCCCAAATGCGGTGGCTCCAACGCCGGCAACTATGGCAGTACCGGCAACCGTTTGAAGATCCGACGTATCACCGCGCACGCTGCCGGCGGCGATGGCACGGCCAGCGCCACCGTGCAACTCGTCCGTATTCAGGGGTGCTGACATGATGCCGCATCGCTTTGGCCGCCGCGCACTCGCGCTGGCGCTGATGACCGGACTGATCCTGCTCGGGGTGGGCAGCGCGCCCTCGCCGGTGCGCGCTACGGCACCTCCGACGGTCTCCATAGCCCAGTATCCGCTCACCGTCGCCGTGCCGGCGCATCCTCAGGTGCTCATCGCCATGGGCAACTCCGAGTCGATGGACGGGGACCTGAGCGGCGCGATCATGACCGGCTCGGGGGCGCTGGCAAATGCCTCAGCGGCTGCCGGGCTGGCCAATTCCAGCTCGCCCGTGAATTACACCGTCCCGACCGGTTTCACGCCGCCGCTCAATGCCGGCTCCGGCGGGTTGGCGCCCTATACGGTGACGAGCGGCGGTGTGCAGTATGACAACTCGGCGAGTCGCCTGAACGTCGCGAAGGGTGGCATCACGGCCATTCTCAACGACTACATGGAGTACGCCGACTTCGCGCTGATGGACTACAACACTTCAGGCAACGCGCTTTATACGACCTGGGTGTACTACATGAGCGCGCCGGGTTCGATTTTCTCCTTCAGCACTACGCCTTCGTCCAGCACGCTGCCCAACCCCTGCTATGGCTCCAACGTGCTCATGACCGACGCCTATGACGAGGCCTGCGCGGCGCTGCTGGCCCATTACACCATCGGGTACGGCTCCATCGAAGACCCATACATCGTGGTCGGCGACTCCAGCGACGATCCGGCCATCAATGACGTCTTCTATGCGCCGGGCAACTATCAGCCGCCGGTCTGCGTGAGCGCCACGCCCAATCACACCAGCCCGTACACGACTTTCACGCTGGCGCAGTACAACGTCGAATTTACCGCTGGCTACCCGATCCAGGAAAGCTATGGTCACCAGTACGGCACTGCGACTGGTACCTCCGGGGATTCAACCAGGTGCGACACCGGCATGGTCCCGACGAATGCCGGCTACATTCCCTACTCACCGGAGGTCTACCAAGCGCTGCGCGGCTTCGGCTACGGCGCCAATCAGTCGGCAACCCAGGGCACGATGCTGGTGACGATGCAGAGCTCGGGCGCGGTGCCGACGGCAGCTTCGACCGCCGCGGCGATCGCCCATTTCACTCCCTATCTGGCGCCCGAGACCAACAAGACTTCGACCACCGAGATCAAGGCGTCTGCCGGGCAATCCCCGGTTGCCGCGCTGCTGAAGTCGTCGCTGACCTATTACAACGGCATCCCGGACTCCGGCGCCAATACCAGCAATGGTTGTACCGCCACGCGCTATGTTGTGCTGGTGACCGACGGCTTGCCGACGGTGGATCTCAGCAATCACAGCTGGCCCCCGCTCGGTACCGTGCCAGGCAATGGCTACGGTGTGACGGCGAGCTTCAATGCAGACGGCTCGCTCGGCTCGACCAACGACCAGGCGCTGACCGACACCATCACGGAGCTGCAGGCTCTGAAATCCGCCGGGATCAAGACCTACATCATTGGTCTTGGCGCTGGCGTTGAGACGGCTGCCAACCCTAAGGCTGCGGCGACGCTGACTGCCATGGCGATCGCCGGCGGCACCGGCTCGTACTTCGCGGCCACCAGTCCGGTCGATCTCACCAACGACATGCAGGCGATTCTCGCCAACATCTTGGCCGAGACGGCTGCAACCTCCGCCTCGGCGATCAACTCCACCGGCATCAGCACGACCTCGGTGGCCTATCAGGGAACCTTCACCACGTCGGATGCCTACCAGGATTGGACCGGCAACCTGCTGGCCTATCCGATCGATGCGAAGACGGGTTATATCGACACCACGTATACGTCGGCGCTGTGGCAGGCGCAGGCCGAGCTGGATACGCAGAGCTATGCGAGCCCCGGCCGGCTCATCACCACCTGGGACCCGGTGGTCTCGCAAGGCATTCCATTTGAGTGGAATAGCAGCACCACGGCCACCAGCGGCATCGCTTCCTCCACGGCTTTGGGGGCGGCGCTCCAGACCTTCACGGGCGATACCAACGGTCAGGACGTGCTCAACTACCTGCGCGGCAACTCGGCCCAGGAGCAGCGCAACGGCGGTCAATTCCGCAACCGGTCGCACAAGCTCGCCGACGTCGTCGATAGCTCTCCGGTCTATGTGGGCCCGCCGTCCGGCCCGTGGCAGGACAGCACCTATTTCACATTCGAGAACAACTACTTCAACCGCCAGCCGATGCTTTACGTCGGCGCCAACGACGGCATGCTGCATGCATTCAATGCGAGCACGGGCAAGGAGCTGTTTGCATTCATACCGCATGCCGTGTGGAGCAATCTGATCAATCTCGCCAGTCCGTACTACAACCCACAGCATCGCTTTTACGTCGATGCTTCACCGCAGGCGGCTGACATTCAGTTCAGTGACAACAGCTGGCACACCGAGCTGCTCGGCGCCGAGCGCGGTGGTGGCAAGAGCATCTTCGCGATCGACGTGACCGATCCCACGCAGTTCACCAGCGAAAGCGCCATTGCGCAGAAGGTGCTCTGGGAATTCACCGATGCCAACATGGGTGACACATTCAGCGAGCCGGTCGCCGTGAGGACGGCCGCAGGTTTTGCGGTGATGTTCGGCAATGGTTACGATAGTACCGCGGGCACGCCCTATCTCTACGCGCTCAATCCCGAGAGCGGCGCAGTGATGGCAAAAATCGATCTGTGCGGCGCGGTGCCCAGCGCGTGTAATGCGTCGCTGCCAAACGGGCTGTCGAGCATTGCCTCCATGAGTACGTCGGGCGCGTTGCTGTCCGGCAACGCCAACGTGGTCTACGCCGGCGACCTGCAGGGAAATCTCTGGCGCGTGGACATTTCCAACAGCAATCCCGCCAACTGGAGCGTCAGTGTGCTGTTCCAGGCCACCGATCCTTCGGGCAACCGTCAACCCATCACGGTGACGCCGCAGGCCACCATGAATCCACTGGCACCGGCTCTCCCGGGTGCGATGATCTACTTCGGGACCGGCCAGCTGCTTGGTCTGCCCGATCTCAGCACCACGCTGACGCAGACGGTCTATGGGATCTACGACAACGGCACCGCACCGGCCACACCCTATACGCGCACCAGCCTCGTGCAACAGAACATCACCCAGCAGAGCGTGACGACTTCGTCTGGCGCCAGCACGACGATCCGTCTGCTGACTTCCAATCCTGTCAACCTGCCGTCCAGCCGCGGCTGGTTTGTCGATCTGAACGTTGCCGGATCCGCCGGTGAGCGCGTGGTCACCGACCCGGAACTGTTCAATGGCACCCTGCAGATCACGACATATCAGCCCAATTCGAACACCTGCGTCGGCGGCGGCAACGCCTACTACATGGTGTTCAACTACGCGACCGGTGGCCAGACCACGCTGCCGCAGTTCGATTGGTACGGCGGCGGCACGATCGGTAGCTCCGATCTCTACAATGGACAGACCGTGGCCGGCGCCTCGATGGGCAACTCCTACGCCGCGGCACCGAAGATGGTGACACTCGGCGATCAGGCCATCGTTTACATCACGACCGGCGCGGCGCAAGTCGACGGTCAGTGCAATGGCAGTACTTGCGACAAGAATGAGCTGAACGCGGATCCTACGTCCCGCGGAGCGTGGCAGGAGATCAAATGATGCAGTACTGGAATTCATGTCGCGCCACCGCTTTGGCGTCGGCAGCGCTGGTGTTCCTCTGGGCCCTTGCGCCGGCAGCGGCGCGCGCCGGCATGCCACTGCCGTTGCAGGTGGTCGGGCCGGTGAGCTCGGTCGAAGGCACGACCGCGGTGCGCATCAACGGCACGACGTATTTGATCGCGCCGAACAGCGCCGCGGCGCAGGAGATCCACAACGTCACGGCAGGTGAGACGATTGGTCTGGTGCTCAATGGGCCGACGGGCTCGGCGACCAGCGAGGTGGTCTACATCACCCACAACGCCACCGGGCGCGCCGGGCGATGAGGATGTTGCCGCTCGCCTCGCACCGCAGCGTTCGCGCACCCACACGGGGCTTTTCGCTGATCGAGCTGATGGTCGCCGTGGCGATCGTCGCCATCCTCGCCGCCATCGCCTTGCCCTCCTACCGCCGCTATGTTCTGCAGGGCAATCGCACCGACGCCATCAAGGCGCTGGCTTTCTATCAGCAGGCGCTGGAGCGCTGCTACTCGCAGAACTTCACCTATGTGAATGCCGGCACGACCCCCTGTACCAGCGCACCGGGCACCGCGACGAATACGACCAACGGCGACTACCAACTGACCTTTGCGATCAATGCAAGCAACTACGTGCTGACCGCTACAGCGATCGGCACGCAGGCGCCTGATACCCAGTGCGCCGTCTTCACCATCACACAGGCTGGCGTCCAGGCTGCCCAGGACACCTCCGGCAACGATCAGACGCAGGCCTGCTGGGGCGGACGCTGAGCCCTGCGCCGCGGCCGGGCATGCGCGTACGGCGCCGCTGCTGCCGCTGATCGCAGCGCGTTGATGGGCTGACGGCGTGCTCACGGCGTGGCTGACGCCCCCGCCGCGCCGGTCTATTATCCCGCGCTGCGGGAGCCAGAGCCGGTGCACGGCAAATCCAATATCTTTCTGATCGGCCCGATGGGCTCGGGCAAGTCTGCCGTGGGCAAGCATCTCGCGCGCCTGCTCGACTGTCCGTTCTACGACAGTGATCAGGAAGTGGAGCTGCGCACCGGGGCGGATATTCCGCTGATCTTCGAGCGCGAAGGCGAGGAAGGCTTTCGTCGCCGCGAGCGTGAGGCGCTCGAGGAGCTCACGCGCCTGACGGGCATCGTGCTGGCGACGGGCGGCGGGGCCATTCTCGATGCCGCGAGTCGTCAGGACCTGGCCACGCGTGGCTGGGTGGTGTACCTGGAGGCCTCCGTCGCCCAGCAGGCCGCCCGTGCCGGGCGAACGCGCCATCGACCGCTGCTGCAGGACACCGATCCGGTCATGCGCCTGCAGCAGCTCATGCACATACGCGAGCCGCTCTACCGCGAGATCGCCGATCTGGTGATATCGACCAATTATCGCAAGGTCCCCGCGGTTGCCGAGAGCATCGCCCGCGAGTTTCGCAGCGCCACCGCGCGCCCGCAGCCTCTATAATGGCGCCTCGCGCTCATGGGCTCCCCAATCTCCTCTTCGACGACCGCCGCCACGGCGACGGATAACGCACCCCAGGCCCAGATGCTCAGCGTCGGGCTGGGCGAGCGCTCCTATCCGATCCTGATCGGTGCGAACCTGATCGACTCGACCGAGCTGCTCGCACGGCACGTGCCGTATCGCGATGTGCTGCTCGTCACCAATACGGTGGTCGCCCCGCTCTATGCGCAGCGGGTGGAGACGGCGCTCGCCCGTGCGCTGCCGGGTCGGCGCGTGGTGCGCGCCGTACTGCCCGACGGCGAGCAACACAAGAGTCTTGCGAGCGCGGGGCGCCTGTTCGATGTGCTGATCGGCAACCGCTTCGGGCGCGACGCTGCCGTGCTGGCGCTCGGCGGGGGCGTGGTCGGCGATCTCGCGGGCTTCGTGGCCGCCTGCTATCAGCGCGGCATCGACCTGGTGCAGATGCCCACCACGCTGCTGGCGCACGTGGACTCCTCGGTGGGCGGCAAGACGGCCGTGAACCATCCGGGGGGCAAGAACCTCATCGGGGCGTTTCATCAGCCGCGCGCCGTAATCGCCGATACACAGCTGCTCGCAAGCCTGCCGCCGCGCGAGCTGTCGGCGGGCCTTGCCGAGGTCATCAAGTACGGCCTGATCTGCGATGTCGCGTTCTTCGAGTGGCTCGAGAGCCATATCGAGGCGCTGCGTGCCCTCGATCCCTCGGCGCTCGCGCACGCCATCCATCGCTCGTGCGAGATCAAGGCGCAGGTCGTCGCGCGCGATGAGCGCGAGCAGGGCGAGCGCGCGCTGCTGAATCTCGGCCACACCTTTGGCCACGCGATCGAGTCGGCCACCGGCTACCAGCAATGGCTGCACGGCGAGGCCGTGGCCCTCGGGCTGCTGATGGCCGCGGATCTGTCGCGCCGTCTGGGGCAGGTATCGACCGCCGAGCTCGCGCGGCTGCGCTCGCTGCTGCTGCGGGCGGGCCTGCCGGTCAGCGCGCCTTCGATCGGCGCGGCGCGTGCCCTCGAGTACATGCGTGTGGACAAGAAGGTCAAGGCCGGCCGCGTGCGATTGGTGCTGATGCAGGGGATCGGGCATGCGCTGCTGAGCGCCGACTATCCGGATGCTGCGCTCGAGGCCACGCTCAGCGCGTGGTTCGACGGCGACGGTGCCGCCGCAGGCGCGAGCGGCAGCGCCGATGCCGGGGTTGCGCGGTGAGTCTCGAGGCGACCCCGGGCACGGTGTCAGCTCCCACCGCCGCAGCGGCGGCACTGGCGCCGTACGCGGCCGATGATGTGGCTACGCGCGGGCGGCGCTATGCCGAGCCGCCGCCGCAGTATCGCAGCGAGTTCCAGCGCGATCGCGATCGCATCATCCATTCCAACGCCTTCCGTCGCCTCGCCTACAAGACGCAGGTGTTCGTCAATCACGAGGGCGACCTGTATCGCACCCGCGTGACGCATTCCATCGAGGTGGCGCAGATCGCGCGCTCGATCGCCCGCGCGCTGGCGCTCAACGAGACGCTCACCGAGGCGATCTCGCTGGCGCACGACCTCGGGCACACGCCCTTCGGGCATGCCGGACAGGATGCGCTCAACGAGTGCATGCGCGACTACGGCGGCTTCGAGCACAACCTGCAGTCGCTGCGCACCGTGGATGAGCTCGAGGAGCGCTATGCGCTCTTCCCGGGCCTGAATCTGACCTTTGAGTGCCGCGAGGGCATCCTCAAACACTGCGCGCCCGATAAGGCGCGCGAGCTCGGCGATGTCGGCGAGCGCTTCCTCGCGCACCATCAGCCGGGCCTGGAGGCGCAGCTGGCGAATCTTGCCGACGAGATCGCCTACAACAACCACGACGTCGATGACGGCATTCGTGCCGGACTGCTGACCCTCGAGCAGCTCGAGCAGGTGCCGCTGGTCGCCCGTCAGCTCGCCGAGGTGGCCCGGCTGTATCCGGGGCTGGGCGGACGCCGCCGCGTGCACGAAACCGTGCGTCGCATCGTCAACGAGATGGTCGTGGACGTCATCCAATGCAGCATCGAGCGGCTGCGCGAGGCACGCCCCGCGGACATCGAGGCGGTGCGCGCGCAACCCAAAGCGCTCATCGGCATGAGTCCCAACATGCTGGCCGAGCACCGTCGGCTCAAGCAGTTTCTCGGCGAGCATCTCTATCGCCATCAGCGCGTCCTGCGCATGACGATCAAGGCGCGTCGCGTGGTCGCGCAGCTGTTCGCAGCCTTCATGAGCGATCCCAAGCTCATGCCGGAGGAATACTACGAGAGCGCAGGACGCGCCGAGGAGCAGGGCGGGATCGCGGGCCGTGCGCGCAGCGTCGCAGACTACGTGGCCGGCATGACCGATCGCTATGCGATCCTCGAGCATGGCCGGCTGTTCGATCCCAAGGAGCGTCCATGAGCAGCATTGCTACGCGCGACCGACTCATCTTTGCCCTCGACGTGCCCGACGCCTCGCAGGCGCGGGCGCTCGCGCAGCGCCTGGGCGAGGCCGTGCAGTTCTACAAGCTCGGTCTGGAGCTGTTCATGGCCGGCGGGTACTTCGAGCTGGTCGACTGGATGGTCGCGCACGGCAAGAAGGTGTTCGTCGATCTGAAGTTCTTCGATATCCCGGCCACGGTGGCCTCCGCGGTACGACAGCTCAATGGTCGGGGCGTGACCTTCACCACCGTGCACGGCAACCAGGCGCTCATGGAGGCGGCCGCGGGCGCCAAGGGCGACGTGAAGCTGCTCGCCGTCACGGTGCTCACGAGCCTGGACCGGGGTGATCTGACGGATCTCGGCTTTCAGTGCGACGTGCAGGAACTAGTGCTGTCGCGTGCGCGGCGTGCGCTCGAGGCCGGCTGCGACGGCGTGGTGTCCTCGGCGCTGGAAGTCGCCAAACTGCGTGAGCGCATCGACCGGCGGCTGTTGGTTGTCACGCCCGGAGTGCGTCCGGTGGAGAATCGACCCGTCGATGATCAGAAGCGCGTCGTGTCGGTCAGCGACGCGTTTCGCAACGGCGCGGATTACATCGTCGTCGGACGGCCGATCCGTGACGCCGCCGACCCGCGTGCCGCCGCCGAGGCGATTCAAGCGCAGATCGCCATGGCGCTGGGCGTAGGCTAGCTCGCAGCGCTGCTCCGGCCATTCCCTACAGCCGCGCGCGGATCCGTCCCGCTGCCGCGCCTGGCCGGATGGGCGAGTCTTGCCGACATCCGGCACCGCCGCGCGCCACAGTGCGCGCCGCTGCCGCTTCATCCCTCGGAGGTACCCATGAATGCGACGGATCCAGGAGCAAGGACGGATTATCTGACCCGCGACAAATACGGCATGTACGCCGACTACGGCGACAACGAGCACGGTGGCCCCGGCCCTGCGCTGATGGGAGCCGACACGCTGCTGGGCAACGACGTCTACAACAGCGCCGAAGAGGACCTCGGCGACATCAAGGAGCTCATGATAGAGATGAGCACGGGCCGCATCGCCTATGCGGTGCTCTCCTTCGGTGGCTTTCTCGGCATGGGCGACAAGCTCTTCGCCGTGCCCTGGGAAGCGCTGAAGCTCGACACCGTCAATCACCGCTTCGTGCTCGATGTCGACCGGGAGACGCTCAAGAACGCCCCCGGCTTCGACAAGGACCACTGGCCCTCGATGGCCGATCCGACCTGGGCGGCGGGCGTGCATCGCTTCTATGGCACGACCTACCGCGCCAGCGGCGACATCACCACGAGTGAGCGCCTGCGCAACGATCGTCTGAGCTGATGATTGTGGGGGCGGTGCGCTGGATTGCAGCGCACCGCCCCGCGGCTGTAGGGCTCAGGCCGCCCGGCTCTCGGGCAGGGCGGCCAGCTCGTCGCGCAGCACGCGACGCAGAATCTTGCCCACGTTGCTCTTGGGCAGCTCGTCGCGGAAGTAGACGGCCTGCGGGCGCTTATAGGCCGTCAGGGAGCGGTGGCAATAATCCATGACGGCCTGGGCCGTCAGTGCCGGGTCCTTGCGCACGACGAACAGCGCCACCACCTCACCCGAATGCGCATCGCGCTGTGCGACCGCGGCGACTTCCAGCACACCGGGGCAGCGCGCCGCCACTTCCTCGACCTCGTTCGGGTATACCTTGAAGCCCGACACGATGATCATGTCTTTCTTGCGGTCCTCGATGAATACGAAGCCGCGCGCATCGATGCGCCCGATGTCCCCGGTTCGCAACCAGCCATCCGGCAGCATCACCTGCGCGGTCTCGTCGGCACGCTGCCAGTAACCCTGCATGACCTGCGGGCCACGCACGCAGATCTCCCCCACCGTGCCGAGCGCCGTTTCGGCGCCCGCCTCGTCGCGGATCGATACATCGGTGGAGGGCAGTGGCAGGCCCACCGCACCGTTGAAGTGCGCGTCGGGCCCGACGAGGGGATTGCAGCACACCACCGGCGAGGCTTCCGTCAGCCCCCAGCCCTGGGTGATCTCGCAGCCCGTGACCTTCTGCCAGCGCTCGGCGACCGCGCCCTGCAGCGCCATGCCGCCGGCCACCGTGGCCGTCAGCTGCGAGAAGTCGATCGACTCGAAGCCGCGCGTGTGCATCAAGGCATTGAACAGCGTATTGACGCCCATGAAGAACATCGGCGGATGGCGGCGCAGCTCGCCGACGAAACCGCGAAAATCGCGGGGGTTGGCGATGAGCAGTCCCGAGCCGCCCAGCGAGCCGAACAGCAGGCAGTTCGCCGTCAGAGAAAAGATGTGATAGAGCGGCAGCGCGCAGACGAAGGTCACCCTGTCCAGCGCCTTTTGCAGAAACCACGCGCGGCACTGCTGGATGTTGGCCACCATGTTGCCGTGGGAGAGCATGGCGCCCTTGGCAACCCCGGTCGTGCCGCCGGTGTATTGCAGGAAGGCGAGGTCGTTGCGCTCGAGGCTCACCGGGCTCAGCGACAGGGCCCGCCCCTCGGCGAGCACGTGGCGCAGACCGCGCGCGCCGGGAATCAACCATCGCGGTACGCGTCGCTGCACGTAGCGCAACAGCCAGTTCACCAGCGTGCCCTTGGGTTGGTGCAGCAGATCACCCACGCCGGTGACGATGACGTGCTTCACGGCCGTGTCCGGCAGCGCCTGCTCGAGCGTCGCGGCGAAGTTCTCCAGCACCACCACACAGGTGGCGCCCGAGTCCTTGAGCTGATGCTCCAGCTCCGTCGCGGTGTACAACGGGTTGACGTTGACGACGACGAAGCCTGCGCGCAGCGCACCGTACATCGCGATCGGATACTGCAGGATATTGGGCAGCATGATCGCAACGCGATCGCCGCGCGCGAGGCCGGCACGCTGCTGCAGCCACGCCGCGAAGGCGCGGGAGCGCTGCTCGAGCTGCCGATAGGTCATCGTCGTGCCCATGCTGCGATAGGCGATGCGCTCGGCATAGCGCTCGCAGGCATCCTCGAGCAGCACCTTGAGCGATGCGGGAGTCAGCGCATCGACCTCGGCGGGTACGCCGGCCGGATACTGTGGCAGCCAGAAGCGGCTCATCGCGGACCTCGCGCTGCGGGCGTGCGTGGCGGCGCCCCCAGGTGCGCGCCGTGATGCGCGGCGAGGTGCGCCGTGGGCGCCAGCAGCGGCTGCAGTGTCGGCCAGACGGTTGCCAGCAGCAGCGGCTGCGCGCGCTCGTTGGGGTGCAGGCCGTCCGCCTGGATGAACCCGGGCTTCAGCGCCACGGAGGCCATGAGGAACGGCACGAGCGCCAGCCCGTAGCGCTGCGCGAGCTGCCCATACATCGCATGGAACTCGCTGGTGTAGCGCTCACCATAATTGGGCGGCATGCGTATGCCGATCAACAGCACGCGCGCGCCGCGCGCCTGCGCGAGGCCGATCATCTGCTCGAGATTGGCCTGCGCCTGCGCGACCGGCAGGCCCCGCAGTCCATCGTTGGCACCGAGTTCGAGCATCAGGATGCGCGGTGCATGCATGGCCAGCGCCCGCGGCAGCCGCGCCAGTCCCCCGGCGGTGGTCTCACCGCTCACGCTGGCATTGACGACCCTAAAATCGTACCCTTCCCGGGCAATTTTCTGCGCCAGCAGATCCACCCAACCGTGTCCGGGGGGCACGCCGTAGCCCGCGCTGAGGCTGTCACCGAACACCAGAATCACCGGCGCGGGGTGCGCCGCAGCCGACGTCGGTGCGCCATCCGCGGCCGAGGCACGCGCCATCGGCGCCGCCAGTGCGGCCAGCCAAGCCAGCAGGATGACCATGATGCGTGACATCGTTCTGGAAGCGCGCGGCCTCACCAAGGAGGTTAACAGTCCCGATGGTCCGCTGACCATCGTGCACGAGGTTTCCTTCCAAGTGTATCGCGGCGAATCGGTGGCCATCGTCGGCGCCTCCGGTGCTGGCAAGTCCACGCTGCTGGCGCTGCTGGCTGGGCTGGATTCCCCCAGCGCCGGCGAAGTGCACCTGGCGGGCGAGCCCCTCAGCCGCCTCGATGAGGACGGGCGGGCGCGCCTGCGCGCCGATCGCGTCGGGTTCGTCTTTCAGTCCTTCCATCTGATCGGCGCGCTGACCGCGCTGTAGAACGTCATGCTGCCGCTGGAGCTGGCCGGCCGCGCCGATGCGCGCGCCGCCGCGAGCGACATGCTCGCGCGCGTGGGCCTGGCCGCGCGGCTGCATCACTATCCGCGCCAGCTCTCGGGCGGTGAGCAGCAGCGCGTAGCGCTCGCGCGCGCCTCGGTCGGGCGACCCATGGTGTTGTTCGCCGATGAGCCCACCGGCAATCTCGACACGGTGACCGGGGAGCGCATCGCGGAGCTGCTCTTCGAGCTCAACCGCGGCTCGGACACCACCCTGGTGCTGGTGACGCATGATCGCACGCTGGCGCAGCGTTGCCGCCGCCTGTTGTGGATGGAGGCGGGCACGCTGCGCGAGGGAGGCGGTCCACAGCGCGCCGCCGCGGGCAGCGCGCAGCCCGCTCCGGGCCCGCATGCGTAGCCTGCGCCTGGCGCTGCGTGCCCTGCGGCGCGAATGGCGCTCCGGGGAGCTGGCGCTGTTGTGGCTGTCCCTGGCGATCGCGGTGGCGGCGCTGACCGGCGTGGGCTTCCTGGTCGATCGCATCGGTCGGGCGGTCACGCTGCAGGCGAGTGAGATTCTCGCGGCGGATCTGCGCATCGCCGCGCCCCATGCGATTCCCCTCGATGAGGAGCAGCAGGCCCGGCGCCTGGGCCTCAGGAGCGCACGGCTCACGACGCTGCTGTCGGCCGTGTTTCGCGGCGACAGCAACCAGCTGGCCGAAGTGCGCGCCGCCACCGCCGGCTATCCGCTGCGCGGTGCGCTCAGCGTCGCCGACCGTCCGTTCGCCACCGGTACGACGACGCAGAGTATTCCTGCGCCCGGGCAGGCCTGGCCCGATTCGCGCCTCGCCGCCGCGCTCGGCGCGAGCCTCGGCAGTACGCTGGATGTAGGGTCTGCACACCTGACCGTCACACGCATCCTGATTGCGCGGCCCGATCAGAACGCGACCTTCGTCGAGTTCGCCCCCGCGCTGCTGATGAATGCCGCGGATCTGCCGGCGAGCCGGCTGGTGCAGCCGGGCAGCCAGGTCAAC
Organism: Steroidobacteraceae bacterium; assembly: GCA_035553315.1. Classification (GTDB taxonomy): domain Bacteria; phylum Pseudomonadota; class Gammaproteobacteria; order Steroidobacterales; family Steroidobacteraceae; genus FEN-1191. The sequence goes on along the minus strand of DATNDE010000007.1, from coordinate 115,657 downwards.
TATGCGCTGCTGCTCGCCGGGCCGCGAACGGCGCTGGCGCGCTATCGCGACTGGTTCGAGGCGCACGCGAGCGTCGATCAGCGGCTGGCCGACGTCGCCGACGCCAGTCCCCAGATCGGCGATGCGAGCCGACGCGCCGGACGTTTCCTGGCGCTGGCGAGCCTCGTGGCGGTGCTGTTGTGTGCGGTCGCCATGGCGCTCTCGGCACGCAGTTACGTGCGCCGCCATCTCGACGCGGTCGCGCTGATGAAAACCCTGGGCGCGACGCGCCGCGTGGTGCTGGCCGTGACGCTCTGGCAACTGCTGGCGCTGGCGCTGGTCGCAAGCCTGCTCGGTGCGCTCGGCGGCTACCTGACGCAGCTTTGGCTGGTGCGCGTACTGCGTGGCTTGCTGCGCAGCGACCTGCCGGCTGCCGGTCCCTGGCCGCTGCTGGTCGGCTTTGGCGTCGCGCTGGCGATGCTGGCAGGTTTCGCGCTGCCCTCGCTGCTGCAGTTGCTGCGCGTGCCGGCGCTGCGCGTGCTGCGGCGGGATGCGGGCGCGCCGCCTCCGGCGCTGTGGATGGCGGCACTGCCGGTGCTGCTGGCGGTGGGCGGGGTGGTGTACGCGACGCTCGGCGTGTGGCGTGAGAGCTTGCTGTTCATCGCGGGGCTCGCCGCTGCGGTATTGGTGCTCGGCGTCGCCGGCGCGCTGTTGATGCGGGCCGCAGCCCGGGTGCGCGGTCGGGCCGGTACGGCCTGGCGCTACGGTGTGGCGCATCTGGCGCGCAGTGGCGGGCTGGGCATGGCACAAGTGGTCGCCTTCGGGCTCGCCGCCATGCTGCTGCTGGCGCTGGCCATCCTGCGCACCGACCTGGTGACCGACTGGCGCGCGACCCTGCCGGTCGATGTGCCGAACTATTTCTTCGTGAACATCCCGCCGGCACAGCGCGCCGACTTTCAGCGCCTGCTCACGGCGCAGGGAGCGCGTTTCGAGCGCATGTTGCCGATGCTGCGCGGGCGGCTCGTGGCCATCAACGGCGAGCCGGTCGCATCCCGGCGCTTCCCCGGCGCGCGTGGTGCCGCACGCGACCGCGGCTTCGCCAATCGTGAGCAGAATCTCACCTGGACGGCCGATCTGGGCGATGACAATCACATCGTGGCCGGGCACTGGTGGACGCGCGCCGACTTCGGCAAGCCACTGGTCTCCCTCGCCGTGGAATATCAGCAGTCCTTGAACCTCAAGCTCGGCGACAAGCTGCAGTTCGACGTGGCGGGCGAGAGCGTCACGGCCACCATCGCGAGCTTCCGACGCGTCAAGTGGGACAGCTTCCGTCCAAACTTCTTCGTGGAATTCCCCCCCGGCCTGCTCGATGACGCCGCCGGCAGCTACATGACCAGCGTGTACCTGACGCCGAGCGCCGCGGCGATGGCCGATCTCGTACGTCGCTTCCCGAGCGTCTCGATTTTCAATGTCGGCGACCTGCTCGCGCAGGCCCGCGCCGTCATCGACAAGGCGGTCGTGGCCGTGCAGAGCGTATTCCTCTTCACCGTGCTCGCCAGTCTCACGGTGCTGCTCTCGCAGGTGCAGGCTACGCGCGAGGAGCGCCGTCAGGAGATTGCGATCCTGCGCGTGCTCGGCGCGCGCCGCCCGATGATCGTCGGCAGCGTGCTGGTGGAGTTCTCACTGCTCGGCGCGCTGGCCGGCCTGCTCGGCGCCAGTGGCGCGGCGTTGGGGGGGGCCTGGCTTGCGCATACGTTGGATCTGAACTACCGCTTCGACGCGCTGCTGTGGCTCATCGGTGTATTGGGAGCGGCGCTCATCACCGCCGGTGCAGGCCTCATCGCGACGCGGCCGATTCTCTCCGTCTCACCGCGCTCAGTCCTCTCCTGACGCTCTGCGCCGGACGACGCGCCACACAGGCTCGGCACCTCCTCGACACACGCTGCACTGGTGCGGCACATCGCACCGGTCAGAGACCTCCCACAGACAATGCCGCAGCCATCCGTTGCAGCGCCGCTCGCGTGACGGATTACGGCTGCGCGCAGGTCGCGATAGGGTCTGTGCCATCTATGGAGGTGTCTCATGCGTGATCGCATCTTTGCAGGCGCAGCCGTCGCGCTATCGTGCACCGTGGCGCTGTCTCTTGCGGCGTGCGCGACCCACGAGCGCACCAGAACCGACTATGTCGGCACCGGTTCGCTCGACGAGAGCCAGGTGACGCAGTTGCTCAACAACGACGGCTATCACGATGTGACCAATCTGCACAAGAACGGTCAGGATTGGGTCGGCTCGGCTACCAGGAACGGCGGTCCGGTGAACTTCGATATCGACCCGACCGGCACGATTCACACGCAGTGAGCTTGCCGCGCGGGCGGCCGACGATATCGGATCCGCTCAGCGCGCGATCGTAATCGTGACCCACGCCAGCGGCACCGGCGTGCGGCTCCAGGTCAGCCCCGCGATGCTCATGCGATAGTCGCCCGGTCCGAGCGCCGAGCTGTTGAGTGCGATGCGTAGATCCCCGTTCGAGTCGCGCGTCATGTTGTGCAGCACGGCCACGCGTCCCTGATCCACGCGATCGATCGTCACCTGATAGATCGTGTACTTCGCCCAGGTCATGTCGATCTTCAGGTCGGCCAGCTCGGCGGCTCCTCCGCCGATCGTGACCACACCGCCTGAGCCCGCGGCGCTGCGACTGGGGATCAGCAGGATCGCGCGTGTCGATTCGACTGGATTGAGCGGCTGGGTGCTGAGCCGGTGCTCGAGCGCGCTCACGTGCCGCGACAGCGCGGACAGCCGCCCGGCCATGATCAGGCTGACAAAGCTCAGTAGCACACACGCTGACAGCGCCGCCAGCAGCGCCTGCGGTCGCTCCCACCAGCGCCGCGGCTTCTCCTCCCAGGGCATCGGCCGTCCGCCGGCCTCCAACAGACGCAATGCCCCCTGGAGTTGCTTATCCAGTCCAAGCTCGGCGAGCAATTCGGGGTGCCGGCGGCAGAAATCCTCGAAGTCGCGTGCGCCCTTGGGCGGCAGCCGCCCGGCGAGATAGCGCTCCACGATCTGGTTTTGCTCGACGAACTGGCGGTCCATGCGGGCCGGTGCGCTCGGGACTGCCCGCGCAGCCGGAAGGGTCTTGGGTATTGGCGCTGCTCGCGGCGCTGGCGCAGTTCGCGGTGGCGGCGCAGGTCGCGATGGCGGTGCCAGCTCAGGCACCGCCCGCAGCGCAGCGGCAGGTCGCGCCGACGCATCTGCCGGCTCGGGGGCCGGTTTGCCGGAAACTGCCTGCATGGGTCGCATCCTGCCGTGCCGGCCTGATCCGGTGCAGCGCCGCCCTCACAGTTTCGTGCGCGCGCCGCACAATCTGTGACGCAGTTCAAAGTCCCTATGAGCTGTTTCCGACCCGTTCGCAGCCGCAGTCGGGCGGACCGGCGCACGCCGCCCCGGCCGCCAGCCCCTTCGCGTAGACTTGTCTGACCCCATGTACCAGGCGCCCCTGCCGGATCTGCGCTTCGTGCTCGAGGAGTTGCTCGAGGTGGGCAGCCTCGGCCGCTCGTCACGCTACGCCGACTTCGGCGTCGAGCTGCTCGGCCAGATCCTCGAGGAAGCCGCGCGTTTCGCCCAGCAGGTGCTCGCGCCGATCAATCGGCTCGGCGACCAGGTGGGCGCCAGCTTTCGCGACGGCCGTGTGCAGATGCCCGCGCAGTTTCGCGACGCCTACCGGCAATTCGTCGAGGGCGGCTGGCCGACGCTCACGGCCGCCACCGAGCATGGGGGGCAGGGCCAGCCGCTCGTGCTGGCCGCTGCAGTCGAAGAGATCTGGTCGGGCGCCAATGTCGCCTTCACGCTCTGCCCGCTGCTCGCGCGCGGTGCCGTCGAATCCCTGGAGCGCAATGCGTCCCCCGAGCTCGCTGTACGTCTGCTGCCCAATCTGGTGAGCGGGCGCTGGACCGGAACCATGAATCTCACCGAGCCGCAGGCCGGCTCGGATCTGGCGGCGATCCGCACGCGCGCGACGCCCGAGGGGGATCACTACCGCCTCAGCGGCCAGAAGATCTTCATCACTTACGGCGAGCACGACATGGCCGAGAACATCGTGCACATGGTGCTCGCGCGCATCGACGGCGCTCCGCCCGGCGTGCATGGCATCTCGATGTTCGCGGTCCCCAAGCGCCTGTCCGCCGCCGGTGCCGGTGACACCGCGAGCCTGGGCGAGGCGAACGACCTGCAGTGCGTGTCGATCGAGCACAAGCTCGGCATCCACGCGAGCCCGACCTGCGTGATGTCCTATGGGGATCGTGGCGGCGCGTTGGGCTATCTCATCGGTGAGCCCAATCGCGGCCTGGAGTACATGTTTGTGATGATGAACGCCGCGCGATTGTCCGTGGGCGTGCAGGGGATCGGACTCGCCGAGCTTGCCCTGCAACAGGCGCGTGCCTGGGCTCACGGTCGCGTGCAGGGCCATGCCGTGGGCGCTCCGGGCCGTGCGGCCGGCCCGATCATCGAGCACCCGGACGTACGCCGCATGCTGCTCACCATTCGCGCCAACGTCGAGGCGATGCGTGCACTGGCGCTATACGCCGCGCTGGAGCTCGATCGCGCGCGCGCCGACTCCGATCCGGCACGTGCAGCGGCGGCCCTCGCGCGCGGCGAGCTGCTCATTCCCATCGTCAAGGGCTGGTGCACGGAACTGGCCACGACGATGGCCTCGCTGAACGTGCAGATTCACGGCGGTATGGGCTTCATCGAGGAGACCGGCGCGGCGCAGACGCTGCGCGATGTGCGTATCACCTCGATCTACGAGGGCACTACGGGCATTCAGGCCAACGACCTGCTGGGACGCAAGCTCGGGCGCGATCGCGGCGCGGCCATGGCCAGTCTGCTGCGTGACATGTTGCGCGAGCTCAATGAGCTGCGCGGCGATGAGCCGGCGCTGCGTAGCTGCCGTAACGCGAGTATCGAGGCGCTGACCTACCTGCGCGATGCGACCGAAGCCCTGCTGCAGCAGGTCGCACAGGAGGCGCCGCGCGCTTATGCCGTCAGCGTGCCCTATCTGCAGCTGGCCGGACGCGTACTCGGCGGCGCCTTGATGGCCCGCAGTGCCGCCATCGCCGCGCGGCATGCCGGCACTGCCGATGCGGCCTTCTATCGGGCCAAGCTGCAGAGCGCTCGCTTCTACGCCGAGCACTTGCTGCCCGAGGCGCTCGCCCTGCTGCGCGTCGTGAAGTCCGGCGGTGCCAGTGTGGCGGATGCCGCAACTGATCTGATCTGACGAGGCGGCGCTGCAGCGTGCAGTGCTGCCGCGGGCCAGGCCGTACGGGCAAATCGAGTACACTTCGCCGGCCCGCGCGATGCGCCGCGCGTTGCCGATGACCGGTGTCGATCATGGGGACCAGAATGATGCGAAGAGTGCTGCCACTAATGGTGTTGGCAACCGTGCCGCTTGCCGCGGTGGTCGGCTGCTCGCATGGCAAGACGCCCACGACGAGCGCTGCGCCGTCCGCCAGCAAGAGCTCTGCCGCCACGGGGGCGTCAGCCGCCGGTGCGGCGCCAGCCACCTCGGCCGTCGCACCGTCCGCGACGCCGCCCGGCCCTGCGGCCGCGGGCAGCGCCGCGGGTGCTGCCGCGGGCAGTAGCGCGCCGGCGCGTGTGGATCTGGTGCTGCTCGCGGGCGCAGCCTTCGATGGCTGCAAGGCCCCGACAGCACCGCCTGACCCGCCCGACGGCCACGTGGCCACGCGTGCTCAGATGCTCAGTGCGCACAAGCTGACGGCCGACTTCAACACGGCGACCAATCAATATCTGGCGTGTCTGAACCAGGCATCCAACAGCTTCGATCGGCAGTATGGAAGGATCCTGCCGATCTCCGCGGTGCGCGACATCGTCAACCTGCACGACCGCATCCACAACAAAGCCGTGGATGCCGATCAGGCGGTCGCAAAAAAATTCAACGATCAATTGCGCATCTACAAGGCACGCGGCGGCGCTGGCTGATCGACATGGCGTCGCTGCCGGCGTAGGGTCCATTCACACCGGCGCGCAGGCAGCTCGTGCGCGCCTTGCAGGGCGGCCTGTCGCGCGTTGCGAGCGGCGGCCGTCCGCGTCGCTGTTCTGCGACGCCTCCGCGGTCAGCGCTGTGCGCGCTCGAGCGTTATCAGCCTAACGGTGCCGCTGCGGTGCGCGCCGACGCTGCAGTGCTGCCCGTGGAGACAGTGCTCGCCACATCCATCGATTCGAGAGGTGTCCGTGAAGAAGACAGTCGTTTGCATGTCACTGGCGGTGTTGGCCGCCGCAGGATCCAGCGCCGCGCTGGCACAGCCGCGCTATGGCTACGGTGGCGCAGCCGGGACGGATTACGGCCCGTACCTCGGTGTCAGTGCCGGAGAGATCATCTACGACGAGGAGGATCTGCCGCAGATGAATCCCACCATCGCGCTGTTCCACGTCGGCCAGCAGTTCAACCCCTATTTGGGGATTGAAGGCCGTATCGGTACGAATGTCAGCGGCGGCAGGGCCTACGGCTATCACATCAATTCGCAGGTCATCTACGCCGGCTATATTCGCGGCACCCTCCCTATCAATCCGCTGTTTTCCGCGTACGGCATCCTCGGCCTGGGCGGCGCGCAGTGGCATCGCAACTATCCCGATCGCGACAGTAACGATGTCGCCGTCTCCTTCGGTGTGGGCGCGCAGCTCAACGTCGGCGGCAATGCCGCCCTCACGCTCGAGTGGGCGCGCCTCACGAACGGCGACAATGCCGGCTTCGGCTACACCGCCGATCAGCTGACCTTCGGAGTCACCTGGCGGCTCTACTGACAGGGGTGCTCAGGGAATGAGTACCGCCGCGCCGCTGTAGTGTCCGGCACGCAGGTCCTCGAGCGCACGCTGTGCATCGTCGAGTGCATAGCGATGCGTCTGCACGTGCAGCGGTAGCTGCGCGGCGAGCCGCAGGAACTCCACGCCGTCGGCGCGCGTGAGGTTGGTAACCGACACCAGTTCGCGCTCGCCCCACAGCAGTTCGTAGGAAAAGGACGGGATTGCGCTCATGTGGATGCCGCCGCAGACCACCCGGCCGCCCTTGCGCACTGCGCGCAGCGCGCGTGGCACGAGCTCACCGACCGGGGCGAAGAGAATGGCGGCATCAAGGGGCTCCGGCGGCAGCTCGTCGCTCGCGCCCACCCATCGCGCGCCCAGCGAGCGAGCGAAAGCTGCGCCCTGCATATCGCCCGGGCGCACGAAGCCGTAGACCTCACGGCCCTGGTGGCGCGCCACCTGCGCGATCAGGTGGGCCGCGGCGCCGAAGCCGTACAGGCCGAGGCGCCTGGCATCGCCCGCCTTCACCAGGCAACGATAGCCAATCAGCCCGGCGCATAGCAGCGGGGCGGTATGCTCATCGTCGAGCGCTGCGGGCAGGGGCAGACAAAAGCGCGCGTCGGCGAGGGTGTAATCGGCATAGCCGCCGTCGAGCTGATACCCCGTGAAGCGCGCGAAGTCACAGAGATTCTCCTGGCCGCGGCGGCAATACTCGCACCGTCCGCAGGCATAACCGAGCCAGGGGATGCCCACGCGCTGACCGATGTGCCAGACCTTGTCCCCCCCGGCGGCCGCCGCAGTGGCTGCGCCTTCGCCGATCGCATCGATGACGCCGACGATCTCGTGCCCGGGAACGATGGGCAGCGTGGGATCGGGGAGTTCACCATCGACCACGTGCAGGTCGGTGCGGCAGACCGCGCAGGCCGAGATGCGCACGCGCAGCTGCCCTGCGCCCGGTGCTGGCACCGCACGCTGCTCGAGCTGCAGCGCGCTGCCGGGTTGCCGCAACACCATGGCGCGCATGGCCCGGTTACTCGGCGGGGTTGCGCTCGGTGCCGCCCAGCACGGGCACCAGATTGGCCAGCAGAAACTCGAGGAACAGCCGGATACTCGGCGAGCCCTCGCGCTCCGCGGCATAAAGCGCCAGCAACTCCAGCGGCTCTCCGACCGTCCAGCCGGGCAGTACGCGCTCGAGCTTGCCCAGGGCGAGCCCCTGGCGACAGAGAAACTCGGGCAGCACCGCGATGCCCAGGCTCGCCGCAGCACTGGAGTGCACCAGCGCCGGGTCATCGACCTGCAGTGCCGGACGCAGCCGCAGCTCCTGCGACTGTCCGTCCCGCCGCAGCAGTAGAGTGGCCGCAGGCGCCGCGGGACGCAGTACCGTGTGCTCGAGCAGATCGGCGGGCTTGCGCGGGTGGCCGTGCTGCGCCAGATAGGCAGGGGTGGCACACAGCAGCAGCGGCGGGCGGCCAAGCAGCGTCTGCGTGAGCCCGCTGTGCGTTGAAGCCCCGTTGCAGATGAGCAGATCCCAATCCTCCGAGCAGCCGGTCGGCACGGCGTCCACGACGTTGACCGTCAGCTGTACGGCGCCGTAGCTCTCCATGAAGCGCGGCACGAGCGGCGACACCAGCAGCCGGCCGTAGCCCGGATCGACCAGCAGTCGCAGTTGTCGCGCCTCGCCGCCACCGGGCCCGAAGCGTGTGCGCACCGCCTCCACCTCCACGAGCAGCCGTTGGCAATGCGGACGCAGCAACTCCCCTGCGGGTGTCAGACTCACGCGACGCGTGGTGCGGATCAAAAGACGTGTGCCGAGTCGTCGCTCGAGGCTTACTATGGCGCGGCTGACGGCCACTTTGGGCACACCCAGCACGCGCGCGGCGGCGGTGAAGGATTTGAGCTCACAGACGTGAGCGAAGGCGGACATCTCCGAAGCCAGCCACATTGATTCGTTTGCGCCTGATCGGGACCCGAGTAGCATAATATTGTAGCAGTCGGGGAACAATTGCGATGCAGTGCCCCCCATTGTTCGAAGCGCCCGGCGCCGATGAAGCAGCCCGCGCCACCCCGCGCGAGACGCGCGAATTCGTCTACGAACTCAAGTTCTTTGTGGAGCAACAGGGCGCAAGCGCGCTGCTGGATTGGGTCCGCAGCCGCCTCGCGCCCGATCCGCATGGCCACGGCGCGCACGCCGATAGCTACCGTGTCAGCAGCCTGTACTTCGATACGGCCGCGCATGATGTGCTGGCTCGACGCGGGTCCTTCGCGCGCTGCAAGTACCGCGTGCGGCGCTATGGGGAGAGTGGGCAGGTGTTCCTCGAGCGCAAGACGCGCGGCGCGTACCGCGTCTTCAAGCGTCGCTCGGCGATCGCCGTCGCTTGCATGCCGGCGCTGCTCGCAGCGCAACCGATGCGCGGCTGGAGCGGCTACTGGTTTCATCGCCGGCTGCTCGCGCGCCGGCTCGCCGCCGTCAATCGCGTGGATTATCTGCGCATCGCCCGTATCGGACAGAGCAGCTACGGTCCTCTGCGATTGACCCTGGACCAGGAGCTCACCGCCTGGCCGGTGGGCGAGCTGGCCTTTCGGCCGGGCAACGGCGGCATTGGCCTGTTGTCCGACAGGCTCATTTTGGAGCTCAAGTTCGGCCACGCCATGCCGGCCGTCTTCAAGGCTCTGATCCATGAGTTCGCGCCGCGACTGGCCGGTATTTCAAAATACCGTCTGGCCTGCCAGGCGCTCGGCCTTGCCCCGGAAACAGCCGCCACGCTGTCCGTCGCTGCTGCCGCAGAGGCCCATCGTGAGCCGCTGCCACCGCTCGCAGCGCTCGTGCCTGCCGCCTACTGAGCCATCGTGCCAGCCTGGTTGAGGGAGGGGCTGGCGCGCACCACGGTGATCCCGACACCGGAGGTCGTCGTGCGCCTGCTCGCGGCGCTGCTGTTCGGCTATCTGGTGGCAGGCATCTATCTGCGCAGTCGGCGGCACGATTCGGACATCGGTGCCTCCTTTCCGATGACACTGGTGCTGTTGTCGGTGCTCATCGCAATGGTCACGCAGGTGATCGGCAACAACGTCGCGCGCGCCTTCAGCCTGGTCGGCACGCTCGCCATCGTGCGCTTTCGCACGGTGGTGCGCGATACGCGTGACACCGCCTATGTGATCTTTGCGGTCGTCATTGGCATGGCGATCGGCGCGGCGGATCTGTGGATCGCAATCATCGGGCTCATCATCATCGCCCTGGCCGCATTGCTGCTGCCGCTGCGCGCGAGCCCCGTGGCACTGCCGGAGATCTACGAGCTGCGCCTGCGGGTGGCGCTGGGCCGCAGTCCCGACGGCGTCGCCGCGGAACTGCTCGGGCAGCATCTTGCCAGCCGCGCTTTGCTGGCGATGAGCACGACGCGCCCGGGGGTCTCGCTCGATTACAGCTACGAGGTACAGCTCAGGCCCGGCGCCTCGGCCCAGGCGCTGGTCCAGTCGCTGTCCATGGTCGAGGGAGTGCAGGAAGTGCGCATTGAGCGTCGGGCGCTGGAGTCTGTGATGCGCTGAGCGGTGCGGGTCGGGCGCGACGGGCATCCTAGGGGCAGAATTTCGCCGGGACGACGGGGAGAGCTCATGAAGGCCACCGTGCGCCGCGCACTGATCGCGGTGTTCGTGGTAGTGCTGCTGGGGCAGCTGGCGGCGCAAAGATGGCTGCACCGGGGCACGGCGGCTGCCGGGCGCGGCGCGGCGCCGGTGTCCATGCGGTTTGCCGACGGCGAGCTGCACATGGGCCGCCTGACGCTGCAGGCGTGCAGTATCGGCGGTCGGCAGGGCGACGGTCTGCCCAGTCTTGCCGCCTGGTGCACCCGCTTCGCGGTCCCCGAAGACTGGGACAACCCGGGGGGCAGCCGACGTATCGAGCTGGCGGTGGCCATCGTACCTGCCGCCGCCGCCTCCCCGGAGCCGGACCTCGTGACCTTCCTCGATGGCGGCCCTGGCGGGGCGGCACGCGAGGACTATCCGGCGATCGCCGCGGCGCTCGCACCGCTGCGCGAGCGGCGTGCGATCCTGCTCGTGGATCAACGCGGCACCGGGGGCAGCAATGCGCTGGACTGCCCGGCGCTGCAAGCGCCCGCGACGACGCCGACCCAGCGCGCAACGGCGCAGCTCACCGTCGCCGACCAGCCAGCGCTCATGGCGCAGCGGCTCAGGCAATGCCTCATGCAGCTGCAGGCGCATGCCGCACCTCAGTTCTACACGACCACCGAGGCGGTGCGCGACCTGGAGGCCGTTCGCCAGTCTCTCGGCGCACCACGCCTGGACCTGATCGCGGTTTCTTATGGCACCCGCGTCGCACAGCAGTACGCAGCGCGCTTTCCCGAGGCGGTGCGCAGCGTGGTGCTCGACAGCCCCGTGCCCAATCGCCTGGCGCTGCTCAGCGAGCACGCGCGCAATCTCGAGCACGCGCTGCGGCTGCAGTTCGCCCACTGTCGGGCGACACCGAGCTGTGCGGCGCGCTTCCAGGATCCCTATGCAACCCTGTATCGGCTGCGCGAGCGCCTGCAGACAGCGCCCGTCGCCGTGACATTGCCCGATCCCGTGACCTTCACGCCGATGCATCTGATGCTGACCGCGCAGGATCTGGCCGCCGTCGTGCGCTTCGATGCGTACAACGAGCTGACCGCGGCGCTGCTGCCGCTGATGCTCGATGAGGCGCAGAAGGGAAACTATGTGCCGTTGCTCGGCCAGAAGACCCTGCTCACGACGGATCTGGGCGATCACATCACCAGCGCGCTGGAGCTCTCGGTGCTGTGCGCCGAGGACGCCGATCTGCTCTCGCCGCGTCCCGAGGATGCGCACACGCTGCTCGGCAACGATCCCATCACCAGCACACAGGCGGCCTGCCGCGTGTGGCCCAAGGGGCGTCGACCGGCTGACTTTCACGCGCCATTTCACTCGGGGCTGCCGGTGCTGGTGCTGGATGGCGAGCTCGATCCGGTGACGCCGCCGAGCTACGGCGCCGAGATCGTCGCGGCCCTGCCGCATGCGCGCCAGCTCATCGCCGCCGGTCAGGGCCACAGCGTCATTGGCGCGGGCTGCATGCCGCGGCTCGTGCAGCGCTTCGTCCAGACGCTCGCGACCGCGCAGCTGGATGCGCACTGCCTCGCCGAGCTCGGCCCGGTGCCAGCCTTCATTGACTACGATGGTGCCTCGCCGTGAGTTCGCGTGTGAGCTTGCACACATGATCCTCGTCGAGGGGCTGCGCAAATCCTTCGGCGCGACGCACGCGGTGGACGGCGTCTCCTTCAGTGCGCGCGATGGGCAGATCACGGCGTTGTTGGGCGCCAACGGGGCCGGCAAGACCACGACGCTGCGCATGCTCTATACGCTGATGCGGCCGGACGCCGGTCGAATCCTCGTCGATGGCATCGATGCGCAGCAGGATGCCTTGGCGGTGCGTCGTTTGCTGGGCGTGCTACCCGATGCGCGCGGGCTTTACCGCCGTCTGACTGCGCGCGAGAACATCGAGTATTACGCGGCATTGCAGGGACTATCGGGCGAGCGCGCCCGCACGCGCACCGATGAGCTGCTGCAGACGCTGTCCATGCAGGACATCGCCGAGCGGCGCACCGAGGGATTCTCGCAGGGAGAGCGGCTGAAGACGGCATTGGCGCGCACGCTGATACACGACCCGCGCAACGTGCTGCTCGATGAGCCCACCAACGGCCTGGACGTCATGTCCACGCGCAGCCTGCGCGAATTCCTGCGCCGCTTGCGGGACGATGGTCGTTGCGTGCTCTTTTCCACACACATCATGCAGGAAGTCAGCGCGCTGTGTGATCACGTGGTCATCATCGCGCGTGGTCGCGTCGTCGCCCAGGGGACCCCCGACGCCTTGCGCGAGCAGGCCGGGGAGGCGAGCCTCGAGGAGGCCTTCATGAAGCTGATCGGGGTTGCGGCGCTGGGGGAGCTGTCGTGACACAGGTGTCCCCGTGAGCCGCGCCGCCGCCTGGGTGGTCTTCCTCAAGGAATGTCGCGAGAGCCTGCGCGACCGTCGCGTGCTGATCAATGCGCTGCTGATCGGCCCGCTGCTCGGTCCTTTGCTATTCGTGATCGTGCTGCGCCTGACGGTGGCCCGGCAGATAGAGCAGGCAGCTCGCCCGCTGCCGGTGGCCGTGGCCGGGGCAGAGCAGGCGCCCAATCTCATCGCAGCCCTCGAGCAGCAGGGACTGCAGCTGCTGCCAGCGCCCGCGGACCTGGCGGGTGCAGTGCGCTCGCAGCAACTGGATCTCGCCCTGCGTATCCCGGCGGGTTATGCGGATGCCTGGCGCGCCGGGCGTCCGGCACAGGTAGAGCTCTTCTACGACTCCTCGCGTCAGGGTGTGCTGGCCGAGGTGCAGCGATTAGAGGCGATGCTGCAGGGCTATTCGCAGCGTAACGCGGCGCTGCGGCTCATGGCGCGCGGCCTGTCACCCACGCTGTCGGCGCCCATCGTCGTAGCGGCGCGCGATCAGGCCACGCCGCAGGGACGTGGCGCGCTGATGTTCGCAATGCTGCCGTACTTCCTGGTGTTCACGGCGATCATCGGCGGCATGTGGCTGGCGATCGACTCGACCGCCGGTGAGCGCGAGCGCGGCTCGCTCGAGCCACTGCTGATCAATCCCGTGCCGCGTGATCGCATTCTGCTCGGCAAGGTACTGGCGACCGCACTGTTCGGTCTGGCCAGCCTCGCGCTCGGATTGCTCGCTTTCATGGTTGCTGGCTGGTTTCTGCCGGGCGATCAGCTCGGCCTGTCGTTCAATCTCGGGCCACATGTAGTCGCGGCGACGTTGCCGGTCATGCTGCCGTTGGTGCTGCTGATCGCGGTCACGGAGATCCTGGTAACCGCCTTTGCGAAGAGTGCCCGTGAAGCGCAGGCGCACCTGGCGCTCGTACAGATCCTGCCGGCCATCACCTCGGTGGTGCTGAGCTTCGCACCGATCAAGTCGGCGCTGTGGATGTACGTGGTGCCACTGCTCGGTCAGCAGCTCATCATTCTGCGGCTGCTGCGTGGCGAACCGATCGCACCCGCGGCCGCAATTCTGGCAACCGTGTTCACGCTGGTGGCCGCGCTGCTGGTGTTCTGGGCCGCACGACGCAGCTACCAGACCGAGCGACTCGCGATCAGCAGCTAGCAGATGCGCCGCAGCCGGCGCGCAGTGGCAGCTGCGTCCCGCGGCTACACCGCCGTGCCCCCGTGCACCAGCAGCCCGACGATGCCGATCAGGATCAAATAAATGGCGACGATGTAGTTCAGCAGCCGAGGCATCACCAGGATCAAAATGCCCGCGATCAGAGAGACCAGCGGTCCGATGCTGTAATGGATGTACATGTGGGCTCTCCGGCAGTGGTGCACAAGGGGGCGAGCGACGGTAGCGCTGCCGTCGCGTGGGTGCAATCGGCGCCGGTAGCCGGCGGCAGGGTGCGCAGCTGCGGTAGACTTGATCGAAACATGAGCCGTCTCTTCGAGCCCCTGCAAACCGGTGCCGCATCCATGACGCCGACCGCCCCGGTGCGGGTGCTGTTCGTATGCGCCGGCAATATCTGCCGCTCGCCCACCGCCGAGGCGGTGCTGCGCGAGCTCGCGCGCCAGCTTGCCCCCGAGCTGCGACTGGAGATCGATTCGGCCGGAACCCACGGCTTGCACGCCGGTGATGCGCCCGACGCGCGCGCCCAGGCGGTGGCGCTCGCGCGAGGCGTGGACATGTCGCAGTTGCGCGCCCGGCGCCTGGTGCTCGAGGACTTCGAGCACTTCGACTGGATCCTGGTGATGGATCGACAGAATCACGCGGCAGCGCTGGCCATGGCGCCTCCCCAGCACCGCCGGCGTGTGCGCCTGCTCTTGGAGTTCGCGCCACACCTGCGTCGGCGCGAGATCCCCGATCCCTACTACGGCGAGCAGGCCGATTTCGAACTGGTGTTCACGCTGGCCGAGCAGGCCGCGCGTGGACTGCTGCGCGAGCTGACGCGGGTCTAGCCAGCGCCGGCAGGCCCCGTCAGCGCGCGTTCCAGCGCCGGCAGGTCCACCGGCTTCACCAAATGGGCATCGAATCCCGCGCGCTGCGCACGCTGGCGATCTTCCACCTGCCCGTAGCCGGTCAGCGCCACCAGGCGAAGGTTCTGCAGAGGCGGTATGGCACGCATGCGCCGGGCCAGCTCATAGCCATCCATCTCCGGCAGTCCGATGTCCAGCAGTGCCACGTCGGGCCGGAAGCGCTCCAGGCACTCCAATGCCTGCCGCGCGCCGTAGGCCACCTGTGTCTCATGACCGTCGGCGCTCAGCAGCATGGCCAGCGAATCTGCCGCGTCCTCGTTGTCATCGACGATCAGGACGCGTCGCGGCGCTTGTGGACCCGCCGATGCCGTCGGCTCGCGTCGCTTCTCCGGACGTTCGATCCGTGGCAGGCGAATCTCGAAGGTGGAACCCCGTCCTATGCCCTCGCTGCGCGCGCTGATCTGACCCTGATGCATCTCGACCAGACGCTTGACCAACGCCAGGCCGACTCCCAACCCGCCCTGAGCACGATCCAGGGTGCGCTCGCTTTGCACGAACAGGTCGAAGATGCGTGGCATCAATTCCGGGGCAATGCCCGAGCCGTTGTCGGTGATTTCGATCACGACGGCTTGAGCGTCCGCGCGCGTGCGCAGCCGGATCTCACCGCCGGCATCAGTATATTTGGTGGCGTTGGTGAGTATGTTGCCGACACATTGCACGAGCCGTGCGAAGTCCCCGTCGACATAGAGGGCCCCATAGCTCGAAGCCATGACGGACAGCTCGTGGCGTTTCTCACGCAACTGCGGTTGCACGGTTTCCACCGCCTGCCCGATGACCGCGGCCACGTCGACGGGCTCGCGTCGCAGTTGGATGCGTCCCTGCGTAATTCTGGAGACATCCAGCAGGTCATCGACCAGGCGTGTCAACTGCGCGCTCTGGCGCTTGAGCATGCCGACGGCTGCCAGCGCGCGCTGATCGCCGATGCGCGTGCGCGCGAGCAACTCGGTGGCATAGCCGATCGGGGCCAGCGGATTGCGCAGCTCGTGCGCGAGCATCGCCAGGAACTCATCCTTGCGCTGGTTTGAATCGCGCAGCTCCTGCTCGCGCTGCTGGAGCATGCGCTCGGCATGCTTGCGCTCGCCGATGTCGCGCGCGATCTTCGAGGCCCCTATTACCTCGCCGGCGGCATTGCGTATCGGCGATACCGTGAGGGACACGGCGAGCAGCTGTCCGTCCCTGGACATACGCGTGGTTTCGAAATGCGAGATGCGCTCGCCGCGCGCCAGCGTCTCAAGAATGCGGCGCTCTTCCTCGAGCCGATCGGGCGGAATGATCAGGTTGATCGAATGTCCGACTGCCTCCTCGGCTGTCCAGCCGAAGATGCGCTGCGCGGCGGCGTTCCAGCTCTGAATGGTCCCGTCGAGCGACTTGCTGATGATGGCGTCGTCCGAAGAGTCGACTATCGCGCCCAGGGTGGCCAGCGAGCTCTGATGCTTCACTTCCAGTTGTGCCAGCTGATGCAGGCGGGCGTTCTCGAAGGCGACGGCGGCCTGCGCGGCCAGGGCGAGCACCAGTTGCTCGGCGCGCTCGTCAAAGACACCCGGTTCGGGATGGCCGAAGAAGAGCCCGCCCAGGACCTCTCCGGAGGACGTCTTCACCGGCACGGCCAGGTAGCTGCGCACCGGCAGGTGATGCTCTGGCATGCCATGGTAGGGGGGATTGTGACCATAGCGGGGATCGGCGGTGATGTCGTCACTGCGTAGCGGCGGCTCGCCGCGGAACGTCGGGCCGAAGATCGATGTACTGCGCGGCTGTGGAAATCGCTCGAAGGCTTCCCGCGGCGCTCCGGAGAGCGTGTAGAGCACATAGGACTCGCCGCTTTCATCCTGAACGGTGTAGAAGAACGCGCCGAAGGCGGCGCCGGCGAGCTCGGTGGCCGCATCCGTCGCGATCTGCACCACCTGGGCAAGATCGAGCTGCGCCGCTACCAGCGATCGACTGACCTTGGCGAGCAGCTCCTGCACACGCTTCTCTTCGCGCAGACGCTGCTCGCTCTCGCGGCGCATGCGCGTGAGCTCGAGGCGCGCGCCGACGCGCGCCAGCAGCTCGCGCGCCGAGAACGGCTTGACCAGATAGTCATCGGCGCCGGCTCCAAGACCCGCAATGCGCGCCTCTTCCCCCGCCCGCGCCGACAGCAGGATCAGGGGCACCTCGCACAGAGCCTCATCGGCGCGCAGCGCCTGCAGCAGCTCCAGGCCCCCGACGTGCGGCATCATGACATCGGAGATGATCAGATCCGGTCGCTCGCGGTGTGCAGCCGCGAGGGCCTGCTCGCCGTCGGAGACCGCTTCGACGCGGTACGCTGGCGCGAGCAGCTCGGCGAGATAGTGACGCATGTCTGCATTGTCATCGGCGAGCAGAATGCGTGCGCCGGCGCCCTCGACGGCCTGCTCGGGCATGGACTCCTCGAACAGCGCCGGGGATGTACGCACGCGGCCGTCGCGGTTGGTGGGAATCCAGCGCAGCGCCTCCTGCACGAAGGCGCGCGCACCGGGCAGCGCAGCTGGCGGCGAGCGGGCGGCTCGCAGGTGCTCGGCCGGCAGATGCTCGGATCCGAGCGGCAGCGCGACCTCGAAGATAGAGCCGCGGCCCGGCTCGCTTTGCGCGCGGACGCTGCCGCCATGCAGTCTGGTGAGCTCCTGAACCAGTGCCAGACCAATGCCGGAACCCTCGTGCGTGCGACCCTCGGTGCCCTGGATGCGGTGAAATCGCTCGAACAGACGCGGCAATTCGTGAGTGGGAATGCCAGCGCCGGTGTCCACGACCTGCAGCAGGGCGCTGCGAGCCTCGCGCCGCAACCGGACCGTAACGCTGCCGCGTAGAGTGAATTTGAAAGCATTGGACAAGAGATTGAGGACAATCTTTTCCCACATCTCCCGGTCGACGTGGACCGGCTCGCCCACCTCGGCGCACTCGATATTGAATGTCAGCCCGGCCTGATCCATTGCGGATTGGAATGTGCTGGCGAGCTCCCGGGTCAGCACTGCCAGGTCGGTTGGCTCATAGGACGCCTGCATGCGTCCGGCTTCCAGCCGGGCAAAGTCGAGCAGACTGTTGACGAGCTTCAGCAGCCGCAAGGCATTGCGATGTGCAAGCTCCAGTTGTGCACGAACCGGCGCGGGCGTGTGCGGATGCCTGCTCGCCTGTTCAATCGGTCCCAGCATCAGAGTCAGCGGCGTACGAAATTCATGGCTGACATTCGAGAAGAATGCGGTCTTGGCCCGATCCAGCTCGGCGAGTGCCTCGGCGCGACGCCGATCGCGTTCGGTGGCCTGCGCATCGGCGATGGCCGCGGTGATCTGCGCGGCCACGAGGCTGAAGAACATCTGGCACGAGTCATCGAATGCGAGGCGCGGACTGGCAGCGGCGATGAGCACGCCGCCCAGCGGTTCGCCACCCGCACCCTTCAACGGCAGGATGAGAGCATCGCGGACCAGGTCGGGCCAGGGCTCTGCAGGCACCTGCACGCCACGCGCCGGCAGATTGGCGATGTGTTCGGCCGTTTCGCTCTCGAGCAGCTTCGCAAGCGGCCACGTGGGATCGCTGGCATCCAGGCAGACCGGCAGAATCCGCTCGGACATTTGGCGTGTGACAGCGGCGCGTCGGAAGACGCCGGCGGTTGAGTCTCGAAGATAGATGCCGGCAAACGGCACGCTGAAGGGGTACTGGTCGAGGACCTCGCAGGCGCCCAGACAGGTCTCGGCAACGCCGGCGCTGCCGACAGATCGCGCCGCCAGATCCTTCAGAATCCGCAGGCGCCGTTCTCCGACCACCTTGTCCGTCACTTCGGTGACGACGCAGAGCATGCCCGAGATGAGGCTCTCATCGTTGTAGACGGGGCTGTACGAGAAGGTGTGGTAGCTCTCTTCGGTAAAGCCTCTGCGCTCGAGAAACAGCTGTAGCGCCTCATCCCAGGTGGCCTGCCCGTGATCGAGCACCTGTTGGATGCGCGGGCCGATTTCAGGCCAGATCTCTTCCCAGACCTTATCGGAGCGGGCGCCCAGTGCCCAATCGCGCTTGATGCCGAGCGTGGGCAGGTAGGCATCGTTGCAGAAGAAAGTGCGCTCCGGTCCCCAGAGCATCCACATGGCATAGCGCGAATCGAGCATGACCCGCACGATCGTCTTGAGCGACTGAGGCCAGCTCTGCGCCGGCCCCAGCGCCGTGGTGCTCCAGTCGAAGGCGCGCAGGCGTGCCCCCATCTCACCACCCCCGGCAAGAAAGCCCAGATCGCCCTTCGAGCGGGGGGTGCGCCTGCTGGCAGAGTTAGGATCGATATGGGCGATCATTGCCTCGCGTCATTGAGTCTCTGTTGCGCACTCGCACACTCGGATGCTCAGCCGCTGGCGCCTGGATTTCTTGCTCATTCGTCGGCCGGAGCGAGCACGATTCTAGCGCCCAGACATGCGGCCTTGAACAGCCGCGACGCGACCGCACGGGTTGAATTTTTTTCAAGGCTCGCCGCTACCCGAGCGAGCTCAGCTGCCCGTCAATTGTGCCAATAATCGCAGCCCCTCCGGCCACTCACCATAACCGCTGGCCGAGTTGATGTGACCCGCCGCCCCCACGCCGACGTACCGGCTGCCCCAGGCCGCGGCGCAGGCGCGTGCGAATTCGAGGCTGCCGTAAGGGTCATCGCTGCTGGCCACGAGAATGCTCGGGAAGGGCAGCGCACGCATCGGCAGCGGCGAGAAGCCGCTGATCTCCGGTGGGAAGGAGGGGCGGTCGGGATTGGGCACGCCAACCAGCAATGCAGCGCGAGCCCTCAGGCGCGTTTCGGCCGCCCAATGCACGCTGAGCAGGCAGCCGAGGCTGTGCGCCACCAGCACGCAGCGTGGACCGTAGGCGGCCACCGCCGCCTCCAGGCGCGGCTGCCAATCCAGACGTGAGGGCCGCTGCCACTCGCTCTGCTGTACGCGATGGGCGTTGGCCAGCTTGGCCTGCCAGCGGCTCTGCCAGTGATCGGCGTCGGAGTCGCCGCGTCCGGGCAGGATGAGGATCGGATCGTGAGAGCTGGGCAGTGTCAGGTCGGATTTTCCAGGCTGAACATCTCATGCTCATCGTCGTACGCGAATACCTCACCATAGCGCGCGAGAGACACGACGGCACGCAGGGACTGCTCGGCGTCGTCCTCGCCCATGAAGTCCTCGAGCTCATCGATGAAGCGGCTCTTGCGCGCCGCATGCGAGGCACGCTCATCGAGCACCCGCCGGATGTGCTCGGCGAGCGGCACGTACGAGAGCAGATGGCGTGCGAAGATGCGCTTGCGCTCATCGAGCTCGGCGTTGGCGAAGGACATGCCATCGGGTGTCAGGCGGATATCGCCGCCCTCGACTTCTGCGAAGCGCATCACCTGCAGCGTCTCGGCGACCGGAAAGAGCTCATCGATCTCCATCTGCAGGTCCGAGGCGATCTCCGGCAGGTCCGCCTTGCCGTTGAAGGGCGCCGCCGCGACCGTCTCCAGCAGGCCCGAGAGCAGGTTCGAGGACACGCGTGGTAGCACCGAGCCGAGCGTCAGACGTGGGAAGCGCTCGGCGCGCGGCCCCTGCGCGGTGCCGGGCCGGGAAGTCATCACCACGTAGATGCGCTCGACCAGCTCGCGAAAGCGCGGATCGAGCCGATCACGCGGCTGCGGCAGTGTCACGGGGATCTCGCCGAGGATGCGCCCCGGATTGCTGCCGAATACCAGGATGCGGTCGCACATCAGCACCGCCTCCTCGATATTGTGGGTCACGAGGATCACGCCGCGAATGGGCAGCTGGCGCTCGGCCCACAGCCCGAGGAAGTCGGTGCGCAGCGTCTCGGCGGTGAGCACGTCGAGCGCCGAGAACGGCTCGTCCATCAGCAAAATATCCGGGTGCACCACCAACGCGCGCGCGAACCCGACGCGCTGGCGCATGCCGCCCGAGAGCTCACGCGGATAGGCGGACTCGAAGCCGTCCAGACCGATCAGGTCGATCGCCGCCAGCGAGCGCTTGCGGATCTCGGGCTTCTCTATGTGCTGGGCCTCCAGGCCCAGCGCGACGTTTTCGAACACCGTGAGCCACGGAAACAGCGCAAAGCTCTGAAACACCATGGCGATGCCGGTGGCGGGTCCCTCGATGGGCCGTCCTGAGAAGGACAGGCGCCCGCCGCTCGGGGCCGACAGTCCCGCAATGAGCCGCAGCAGCGTCGATTTGCCCGAGCCCGAGCGGCCGAGCAGCCCGATGATCTGCCCCTCGCCGAGTGTGAGGTTCACGCCATCGAGCACCAACAGCTCCCCCCCGTCTGGCTTGGGGAAGGCCTTGCGCACATTTTCGATGTGCAGCAGCTCCACGGCGGGTGCGGTTTGCGGGACGCTGTTCATGCTCAGGTCAGGCGATATTTGCGCTCGGCGTAATAGTACAGCGGCCGCCAGAAGGCGCGGTTCACGATCACCACGAACAGGCTCATGGTCGTGATCCCGAGCAGCACGCGATGAAAGTCACCCGCCGTGGTCGCATCGGCGATATAGGCGCCCAGGCCCCTGGCGTGCAGCTGCGTGTTTCCCCAGTTGACGACCTCGGCGACCACCGAGGCGTTCCAGGCGCCCCCCGAGGCCGTGATCGCGCCGGTCACGTAGTAGGGCAGCACGCCCGGCAGGGCGACCTTGCGCCACCACAGCCGCCCGCGCACGCCCAAATTCTCGCTCGCGTAGCGCAGCTCCACGGGCATGGCCGAGGCTCCGGCGATGACGTTGAACAGGATGTACCACTGCGTGCCGAGGATCATCAGGGGACTGAGCCACAGATCCGGATTGAGGCGAAAGGTGACGATGCCGAACACCACCACCGGGAACAGCAGATTGGAGGGAAAAGCGGCCAGAAACTGCGCCACCGGCTGCACGATCGCCGCGGCGCGTGGGCGCAGACCGACCCACACGCCGACCGGTACCCAGACGATGCTCGCCAGCGCGATGAGCACCACGACGCGCAGCAGCGTCACGCAGGCCAGTCCGAGGACCTGCAGTGTCTGCTGCGTCGTGGTCTCCCCGATGAGCGAGCGCGCAATGCGCCACGCCGCGAGCGCCACCAGCAGCATCAGCAGGGTGAACCACAGCGCATCGGTGCGGCCCGCCGTACGCGACAGGGTTTCACTGGCGGTGCTCGCGGCTGCGGGCAGTGCGCGGCGGTTGAAGCGACGGACCAGCGAATTGAACAGCGCCGTCACCGCGCCGATCAGGCGCGAGCGCCGCATCATGGTGAGCGCCCAGGAGTCGGGCACCTGTCCGCCCTGCTCCTGATCGATGCGGAAGCGATCACCCCAGACGATCAGCGGCCGGAAGATCAGCTGATCGTAAGCGAGGATGACGATCAGCATCGTCGCGATGGCCCAGCCGATGGCCCCGAGCGAGCGCTGCCGGATGGCCAGCGCGATATAGGATCCAACGCCCGGCAGCGCGATGTTGGTGTGGCCGACACTGATGGCCTCGGAGGCCACGACGAAGAACCAACTGCCCGACATCGACATCATCATGTTCCACAGCAGTGCCGGCATCGCAAACGGGGCCTCGAGTCGCCAGAAGCGCATCCACGGCGTCAGATGAAACGAGTCGGCCGCCTCGCGCAGCTCGTCGGGCACGGTGCGCAGCGATTGATAGAAGCTGAATGCCATATTCCAGGCCTGACTGGTGAAGATGGCGAAAATGGCCGCAAATTCCGCACCGAGCACGCGTCCGGGCACCAGCGAGAGGAAGAACACCACGGTGACGGACAGGAAGCCGAGGATCGGCACCGACTGCAGGATGTCGAGAATCGGCACCAGGATGCGCTCGGCGCGCGGGCTCTTGGCGGCCCAGGTGCCATACGCGAAAGTGAACAGCAGCGACAGCGCCATGGCGACGAACATGCGCAGTGTCGTGCGGGCCGCATACACCGGCAGCACGGCCGGTGAGAGCGACAGCGGCGTGGCCTGAAGATGCGCGAGCGGCTCGAGCAGGCCTCGACTGGCTTCGGCGAAGAAGGCCAGCAGTCCGAGTACGACGATGATGGCAATCGCATCCCATCGCGATGCCAGCTCGCGCACGAAGGCAAAAGGTTCGAAGCGTTCGAGGCGTTCCATCAGTCGGGGCCGTTGTCCGATTGGTCGCACGAGCCGCTGCGCGCGGCAGGCAGAGCGCGTCGACGCGTGCGGCGAGTACTGTATGGACTGCGCGAGGGTAGGACGCGCGCCAGGCTAGTGTTACACAGCCATGTGACAGCGGCTACCGCACATCGGGCGCGCGATAGATCGCCGGGGGCGCATTGAGCTCGTTCAAATAGCGGCGGCGCGCCCCGACCGACAGATGCTGCCAGTCGAGCTTGCTCGCGAGCGCCCGGCGCAGCATCGCATCGCTGACGTGCACGCGACGTCCGGCGCGCGCGCGGTTGCCGGCGTTCAGATGCTCAGCCTGTCGTCCCTGCAGCAGCTCGATGAGCGCGGCGGCCACACGCGGGCTGCGCGGCAGCTCACTGTGCTCGCAGGGCAGGCTGTAATTGCGTGCGCCGGGCAGTGTCGCCCAGGCGGCCGGCACGGTGCCGTCGCCCGCGTCGCTCACTTCGTAGCGGAACTGTCCGCGCTGCACAGCCAGTCCCGTGACCGTGCGGCGGCCCGTGCCGATGATGGACACGAAGCGCGCGTCGGCGGGCGGCAGGCTCGCCTCCAGGCGCGCGGCGGCCGTGAGCAGTCCCTGCACCGGACGCAGTCCCGTGCTCGGCCAGTTGCGTACCCGGGTCAGATCCAGTCCGTCGACGGCACGCGGCAGCATCTGATAGAGACTCACGAAACTGTGAAAGACGCGTCGGCTGAGCGTATCGGCATCGTGCAGCGGATCGAGCGCCGCGAGTCGCAGCACCACCGGATAGGTGGCCCGCAGCGCCTGCACGGCGCCGAGCGAGCCGCCATGCGGAGTACCGAGTCCGATCAGCTGCTCGATCCTGCGTGCCGTCGTGGGATTGCAATGTCCGAGCGCCGCTCGTGCGACCAGCCCGCCCATGCTGTGACCGATGAGCACCAGCCGCGCTGCCGGTTGCGCCTCGAGGTGCCGTGCGAGGCCTGCAGCGCTCGCACCGATGTCCTCGCGCCAGTCGTAGTCATGGAGAACGACGCGGTAGCCGGCCGCTGCCAGCCGCAGCTTCAGCGCCAGATAGGTGTGGGGAATCAGGCCAAGCGGCCGCAAGCGGGCGCGCGCCGCACCGTTCGCGCGCCAGCGCAGCTGCAGTAAGCGGCCCTGGGCAATGTCGGCCGGATCGAGCCAGAGCAGATCGCAGGGTTGCCCTGTCTCGCGCGGCCGGCCGAGCTGTGTGCCGAGCAGACCCGGGACGAGGTAGATCAGTGGCCGCACCTCTGGCCTGCCCGCCTGTACCGCCGCGCTCGCCGCACGGGCCAGCGCCGCCAGGCGCCGATATTCGCCCTGTCCGAACCAGGCGATGAGCTCGCGACGATGCGTACCGCGCTCGAGCGCGCGCTCCAGCTCACCGGGCGGCCAGCACATGCGATCGTAGACGGAAATCGCGCTCGCCACGGCTTCAGCCGCCTGCCGACCTGGCGCGCGCGGGTGTAGCGAGCTCGGCCAGCCCGCCGTGACGCACGATCTGGTCGCACACCGCGGCGATGGCGGCGGTGCGCGCGCTGCTTCGCCGCCAAACCGCGCCGATGAGCCGGCTGGGCTCGGGCCGCACGAAGGCACGCAGTGCCACGCCGCGCGCGCTGGCATACGCCCCGCGCGTCGCGAGCGCCGGCAGCAGCGTCACGCCGGCTCCGGCGGCGACCATCTGTCGCAACGTCTCGATGCTGGTGGCGCGAAAGTCTTGCTTCTCGTGGCCACCGCTGCGACTGCAGATCGCCAGCGCCTGTTCGCGCAGGCAGTGCCCGTCCTCCAGCAGCAGCAGCGTCTCGCCAGCCAGATCCGCCACGCGCACGCGCGCTTTTGCGGCGAGCGCATGTGATTCGGGCAGCGCGAGCACGAAGGACTCGCGATACAGCTCGCGTACCGCCAGGTTATCGGCCGGCACGGGCAGGGCGAGGATGGCGAGGTCTAGCTCGCCCGCCGCCAATCGCTCCAACAGCGGGGCGGTCTGATACTCGTAGAGCAGCAGCTCCAGCCGCGGTAGCGCGCGGCGCAGCTTCAGTGCCACGAGCGGCAGCAGAAACGGGCCGATCGTCGGTAGCAGGCCGACGCGCAGCGAGCCGGCCAGTGGATCGCGGCGCGACTGCGCCTGCGAGACGATGGCCTCGCCGATCTGGAGCATGTGGCGCGCGTGCTCGGCGATCTCTTCGCCGGCCTCGGTGAGCGTCACCTGGCGCGGGCGGCGTTCCACTAGCTGCACGCCCAGCGCCGCCTCGAGCTTGCGCAGCTGCGCCGAGAGAGTCGGCTGGCTCACGAAGCACTTGGTGGCCGCGCGGCCGAAATGCTGCTCGTCGGCCACCGCCACCAGGTATCGCAGGTCCTTGAGCTTCAAATCGATCATGCTCGTTCGATACATGGCGTCTATCGAGATTATAAAGTCAATCGATTGGACCGTGGGTAGCGACCGGCGCACGCTGGGCGGCCGCGAGGAGCTGTGCTCGCTGCCATTCCCGATGCTCTCCGACATAAAGCGCGAGCTCGCCGCGGCGCTGGGCCAAGAGACTCTGCAGGCGGCCTGATCATCGACGACCAGTCACTCATGCCGTCGCAGCCGTGCTCGACTACACTTGCAGTCGATACCACGGCGGACTGATCAGGCGCCAGCGGAACCTTGCCATGGCGGCACGGTCAGGTTTGTGAGCGCGCCGTAGCAGGAAGCTCCGTATGCAGATTCTGCTGGTCGAAGATGACGTCGAGGCAGCGCATCACGTGCTGCAGGGGCTCGAGCAGGGCGGCTATGCCGCGGAGCTGGCCACCGACGGGCGCAGCGGGCTGGCACGCGCGCTCGCGGGTCTGTTCGATCTGCTGATCATCGATCGTATGCTGCCCTATATGGATGGGCTGTCGATCGTGACGAGCCTGCGACAGAGCGGCAAACGCACTCCGGTCCTCATGCTCAGCGCGCTCGGCACGGTCAGCGACCGGGTCGACGGCCTGCGCGCCGGCGGGGATGATTACCTGATCAAGCCCTTTGCCTTTCTGGAGCTGCTGGCGCGCGTGGAGGCGCTGCTGCGCCGGCATGCGCTGGAGGGTGCAGTGCCCCCGGTATTGCGTGTCGGAGACCTGGAGCTCAACGCGCTGGGGCGCAGGGTGACGCGCGCGGGTCGCGAGATCACGCTGACCGCCAAGGAATTTCAGCTGCTGGAATTTCTCATGCGCCGCGCCGGGCAGGTGGTTACCCGCACCATGCTGCTCGAGGCGGTATGGAATCTGCATTTTGACCCGCAGACCAATCTGATCGACGTGCACATGAGCCGGCTGCGAGCAGCCGTGGATCGCGGCTTCGAGCGGCCGCTGCTGCACACCGTGCGCGGCGCCGGCTACCTGGTGCGCGAAAGCGCCGTGACCGCTGAGTCCAGCTGATGCGGCACAGGCGATGAAGCAGCGCACGCTGCACTACTCCTCGACGCGCCTGGCGGTCATCTACGCAGGTTTGTGCGCGCTGTGCGTGGGGGCGGTGCTGTGGATGGGTTTCCTGATCACCGCGCGCGGTCTCACTCGAGAGGTGGATCGGGTGATTGCCGCGGAGCTGGATGGCCTGAAGGACGAGTACGACCAGGGCGGACTCGCGCGGCTGGTGGCGACCCTGAACCGGCGCACCGACAGTTGGGGGCGCAGCGGCGCGGTCTATCTGCTGGTCGATGCTCGCAATCACAAGGTTGCCGGCAACGTGTCGGGCTGGCCGCTGCAGCCGCGCTACCGCGACGGCTGGGTCTTGTTCGATATCGTCGCGCGTGAGCGCAGCGGCAACATCGATCATCCGGTGCGCGCCCGGATTTATGCGCTCGACGGCTACCGACTGCTGGTCGGCACGGATATCTCCGAGCGACGCATGATCGCGACGCGGCTGCGCGATACCACTTTCTGGGGCATCGGCTTTGCGGCGCTGCTGTCGGCCCTCATCGGCTGGTGGTATAGCCGTCACGTGGCCGGCCGGGTGCGCGAGGTCGCCCAGACCTGCGAGAAGATCATCTCGGATGATCTGACGCAGCGATTGCCGCAGAGCGGCTCGCGTAACGAGTTCGACCAGCTCGCCGCCGCCGTCAATCACATGCTCGACCGCATCGAGCAGCAGACCTGCACCGTGCGCGCGACGTTCAACAGCGCTGCGCACGACCTGCGCTCACCGCTGCATCGCATGCGCGTGCGTCTGGAGTCGGCCGTCAGCCGCGTACCGCTCGAGCACGCCGCGCATTCAGCCGTGGAGGACACCATCGCGGACCTCGAGCGCGTCCAGCGTACCCTCGCGACGCTGCTGCAGATCGCGCAGGCCAACACCGCCAGCGCGCTGCGCGGTGGCGAGGCGGTCGATCTGGCCGAGCTCGGCCAGGAACTCGGCGAGCTCTACGATCCTGAGGCGCGGCAGCGGGGGCTGACGCTGCTGGTGCGCGCCCGCGGTCCCGCCAGCGTCAGCGGCAATCGCCAGTTGCTCGCGCAGCTGGTGGCCAACCTGCTCGAGAACGCCATCAAATATGTGCCGGCCGGCGGTCGCATTGGGCTGACCGTCGAAGCAACCCCGACGCTCGCCAGTCTCATCGTCAGTGACAATGGACCAGGCATTGCCTTGACGGCGAGCGCCGCGGCGCCACGCGAAACGCATGGGCCGACCCGGCATCGCTGGGCCAGCAGTGCCGCGGATCCACCCGGCAGCGGCCTGGGCCTGAGCCTGGTGGCCGCCGTCGTGCGCATGCACCGCGGGCGCCTGGCGCTATGGGACAACGAGCCGGGGCTGATCGTACGCTGCGACTTCCCCTCGGTCACGGCAGCCCTGTCCTGATGAGAACGTGCTTGCATCCTCCTCAAATTGGCGCGATTCCGCAGTCAACAGGGTGGTAACGCACCACAGCCGGCAGCGCATCGACGTCGCCACCACCACCTTGACGCTGCGGCGCTCTGCTGGCCATACTGCTGCGGTCATGTCTCCGCATCTCCCGACTGCCCGGTGGTGGCGCCCCTCCTGCGGAGTGGGCCGGGAATGCGGCTGCATGCGCTGATCACAGCCAGGCACGAGCAGACACCAGAACCCATCTCCGGAATGACCCCGGGATGGGTTTTTTGCTGTATGGGGCCCAATCGATGAGGCGCAGGATCGGATGAAACCTCCGTTTGATATTGCCGGCGATCTGGACACACCGGTGTCGGCGTTCGCCAAGCTCGAGCCCTTCTCCCCCTGCTTTCTGCTCGAGAGCGTCGAAGGTGGCGAGCGCCTGGGGCGCTACTCCTTCATCGGCTTCGGCGATCGGCTGCACGTGCGCCTGGATGCCGCGGGTCTGGCTATCGGCGAGACGCACGGCGCCGCGTCGGGACAGAGCGCGCGGCTGGTGCGCGGCCCCGTGCCCGGGAGCCAGGCGGAGCTGCTCGGGGCGCTGCGCGAGGCGCTGGCGCGTGCGCCCCAGCCGATGCCCGCGCTCGAACAAGTGCCGCTGGCCGGGGGGTTGGTGGGCTACGCCGCCTACGACATCGTGCGCTACTTCGAGCGCCTGCCCTCGTTGGCCGCGCCGCTGCCAGGTGTACCACTGCTGCACTACGTGGCCCCGCGATCGCTACTGGTCTTCGACCATGTCAGTCGCGCCATCGCGTTGCTGCATGCGGGCAGCGAGGCCGAGCGCGCTGCACTGCGCACCGAGGTCATTGCCGCGCTACGCGGTCCCATCCCGCGCCAGCCTGCTGTCGGCCGGCTCGTAGCCCCGATGGCTGCGTTGGCCCGCGAGGCGTATTGCGAGGGCGTGCGGCGCGTGCAGGAATACATCGCCGCGGGCGATGTCTATCAGCTCGTGCTCGCTTCGCGCTTTGCCGGCGAGCACACGCTGGAGCCGTTTCAGGTCTACCGGGCGCTGCGGCTGATCAACCCCTCGCCCTACATGTACTTCTGCCGCCTGGATGACCTGACCGTCGTAGGCTCCTCGCCCGAGGCGCTGGTGAAGCTCTCGGGAGGCGAGGCCGAGCTGCGACCGATCGCCGGTACGCGTCCCCGCCACGATGATCCACAGCGCGATGGTGAGCTCGAGGCGGAGCTGCGTGCCGATGCCAAGGAGAACGCCGAGCACGTGATGCTGGTGGACCTGGCGCGCAATGACCTCGGACGCGTCGCCAGTGCCGGCAGCGTGCGCGTGCAGCCGTATCGCTGCATCGAGCGATATAGTCACGTCATGCACATGGTGAGCGGCGTGCGCGGACGGCTCGCCCCGGGCCGCGATGCGTTCGATCTGTTCGCCGCCAGTTTTCCGGCCGGCACGCTGGTCGGGGCCCCCAAGGTGCGCGCCATGCAGATCATCGAGGAGCTCGAGCCGGTGCGTCGCGGCCTGTACGGTGGCACGATCGGTTACTTCGGCAAGGGCGGAGCCATGGACCAGGCGATCACCATCCGCACGCTGGTATTCCAGGGCGATCGCTATAGCTTTCAGGCCGGCGCGGGTATCGTCGCCGACAGCAAGCCGGCGGCCGAGTATGACGAGGTGCTGGCCAAGGGTGCGGCGCTGCTGCGCGCGCTGAAGCTCGCGGAGGAAGGACTGTGAACGCGGGATCCCCGGCCGGCCCGAGGCTGCTGCTCATCGATAACTACGACTCCTTCACGTACAACCTCGTGCAGGGATTTCTGGTGCTGGGCGCCGACGTGCAGGTCTATCGCAACGATGCGCTGAGTATCGAGCAGGCGCGCGCGCTCGAGCCGACGCACCTGTGCATCTCGCCGGGTCCCGGCACCCCGCAGCAGGCCGGCGTGTCGATCGGAATGATCCGCGCCTTCGCCGGCCGCATTCCGGTGCTGGGCGTCTGTCTCGGGCACCAGTCGATCGTCGAGAGCTTCGGTGGCCGCGTGGTGCGCGCCGCGCGCCTGATGCACGGCAAGACCTCGATGATCGAGCACGACGATGGCGGGGTGTTCACAGCCGTCGCCAGTCCCTGCGAGGTGGGACGCTATCATTCGCTGATCGCGGCGCCCGAGTCGATGCCCGTGGAGCTGCAGATCACCGCGCGCACGGAGGAGGGGGAGATCATGGGCGTGCGCCATGCGACGCTCGCCGTCGAGGGCGTGCAATTTCATCCCGAGAGTGTGCTCACGCCCGAGGGGCCGGCGATGATGCGCAACTTCCTGCAAATGCGCGGGGGACGCTGGCATGAGTGAGCCGCGCGCCGTGTCCAACGCGAGCGGCGCGGCCGGCCGCTTCGACTCGGAAGCCGCCCTCAGTGCGCTGCTGGAGAGCCTGCTCGAGCGGCGTAATCTGTCCGAGGGCGAGGCCGCCGAGCTGCTCAGCGCGCTGACGCGACCGCAGGTTTCCGCGGCGATGGCCGCGGCGTTGCTGGTGGCCTTGCGTGCCAAGGGCGTGACCGCAGACGAGCTACGTGGCTTCGCACGCGGCCTGCGCGCCCAGGCACGTCAGCCCGCCCTCGCCGCTGCCAACGGCGCCGTCGACATCGTCGGTACCGGCGGGGATCGGTCCGGCAGTTTCAACCTATCCACCGGCGCGGCGCTGCTGGCGGCGGCCTGCGGGGTGCCGATCATCAAGCACGGCAACCGTTCGGTCTCCAGCCGCGCGGGCAGTGCGGATGTGCTGCAGGCGCTGGGACTGCCGATGCCGCTGGACGAGGCGGCCGCGGGTCGCTGTTTCGCGGCGCTCGACTTCACTTTTCTGTTTGCACCCTTTTATCACTCGGCGACGCGCCACATCGCCCCGGTGCGGGCCGCGCTCGGAGTACGCACGGTGTTCAATGTGCTCGGTCCGCTGAGCAACCCCGCCGCCCCGCCGTTCCTGGTCGTGGGCGCCTATCGGCTCGACGTTGCCGAGCTCATGGCCCAGGCGCTCGCAGGCAGCGGCATCGAGCGTGCCTTCGTGATTCATGGCGCCGAGGGTTGGGATGAGCCCACGCCGGTCGGACCCTTCACGCTGTTCGACGTCACGGCGGGCGGTGTGCGGCGCGAGCAGCGCGCACCGGCCGATTATGGCCTCCCCTGCTGTGACTCCGCGGAGCTGGCCGGTGGCGATGCCGGACACAACGCGCGTGAGCTCACGCGCGTGCTGCAGCGGGAAAGCCACGGCGCACATCGCGATGCGCTGCTGCTCGGTGCTGCGCTGGCGCTGGAGGTCAGCGGCCGCGAGCGCACGCTGCGCGGCGGCGTGGCGCGTGCAGCGCAGGCGATCGATGGCGGCGCGGCCGCCGCGCTGCTCGAGCGGCTGCAGCAGTTTGGTCGCGCAGAGTCACACAGGGCTGCCGCAGCGGCGGTGAGTGCGCCATGAGCACCGACTTCCTCACTTCCATGGCGCACAGCAGTCGCGCGCGCATCGAGCGTGCGAGTGCGGGATTGTCTCTGTCCGCGCTGCGCTCGCAGGCGCTGCAGTCAGCGCGACCGCCTGCGCTCGAGCTGTCGAGCGCAGGGTTCGATCTGATCGCCGAGGTCAAGCTGCGCTCTCCGGCCGTCGGGCGGCTGGGCGAGCAGGCCGAGGACATCGAGGCGCGCGTGGCGGCCTACGCCGCGGCCGGGGCGGCCGCGATCTCGGTGATCACCGAGCCGTCCCGGTTCGAGGGTGAGCTGTCGCACCTGGCGCAGGCCGCGCAGCTCGCCACCGGCGTGCCGCTCATGCGCAAGGACTTTCTCGTTGATCCCTACCAGGTGTACGAGGCGCGTCTGCACGGGGCAGCCGGCGTGCTGGTGATTTTGCGCATGCTGGAGGAATCGACGCAGGAGCGCATGCTGGCGGCCTGCGAGGAATGCGGGCTGTTTGCGCTGCTCGAGTGCTTCGATGAGGCCGATCTCGCGCGTGCCGCGGTGCTGGTGCATCGACAGGCGGGCCGCGGCATGCTGCTGGTCGGTATCAATTGTCGCGACCTAGCGAGCCTGCAGGTCGTGCCCGGCCGACTCGATGCGCTTGCTCCACGCCTGCCCGAGGGCGTCGCGCGTGTCGCCGAGAGTGGCGTGGAGAGCCCCGCCGATGCCGCACGGCTCTCGCGCGCGGGCTACGAGGTGGCACTGGTGGGCAGTGCGCTGATGCGTGCGGCCAATCCGGCCGTGCTCGCGCGCGAGCTGCTCGAGCAGGGTCGGGCCGCGCGCGCTGCCGGGGCGCAGCCACACGCCGCGCAGCCACGCAGGATGCAGCGCTGATGTGGATCAAAATCTGCGGCATGCGCGACGCTACGGCCATCGGCGCGGCACTGGAGGCGGGCGCCGACGCCGTCGGCTGGGTGCTGACCGAGTCCGTGCGGCGCGTGCAGCCCGCCGAGGCGGCACGGCTGGCGGCTGCGGTGCGCGAGCGCTGCGCGCTCGTGGCCGTCACGCTGCACCCGACCCAGGCGCTCGTCGATGAGATCGTGCGCGAGCTGCGGCCCGACTATCTACAGAGTGATGCGGCCGATCTGCCCGCCCTGCGACTGCCGCGTCAACTGCAGCTCCTGCCTGTGCTGCGTGACGCCGAGCTCTCGCGCGAGCCCGCCGCTTGCGCCACGCTGCCCGTGCGGTTGCTGTTCGAGGGGCCGCGCAGCGGCCGCGGTGCGACGGCAGACTGGGCACTGGCGGCACGGCTCGCGCGGCGCACCGAGTTGATTCTGGCCGGCGGCCTGACCGCGCAGAATGTGGGCGAGGCCATCCGGTGCGTGCAACCCTTCGGGGTGGACGTGTCCAGCGGCGTGGAGCGCTCGCCGGGGCAGAAGAGCGTGGCAATGATTGCGCAATTCGTGGCGGCGGCGCGCACCGCTGCAGAGGTAGTGGCATGACTGTGATGGACACGGCGGCACGCGAGCAGACGCTGCAGGAGCTCCTGGCGGGCCGCTTCCCCGATGAGCGGGGACGCTATGGTCCGTTTGGGGGCCGCTATGTGCCCGAGACGCTCATCGCCGCGCACGAGCGGCTCGAGCACGGCGTGCGGCACTGGTTTGCGGACCGGACCTTTCAGGCCGAGCTCAAGCGCGAGCTGGCCGACTGGGTGGGCCGTCCGACCGCACTCACGCGCCTGCCGCACCTCTCGGCGCGCTGGGGCGCGGAGATCTGGCTCAAGCGCGAGGATCTCGCGCACACCGGTGCCCACAAGATCAACAATGCGCTCGGACAGGCGTTGCTGGCGCGCCGTCTGGGCGCCCGGCGCGTCATCGCCGAGACGGGTGCCGGCCAGCACGGCGTGGCGAGCGCTGCGGCCTGCGCGCGCGTCGGCCTGCCGTGCACCGTGTACATGGGTGCGGTCGACATGGAGCGCCAGGCGCCCAACGTCGGCCGCATGCGCCTGCTCGGCGCCACCGTCGTGCCGGTGCAAAGCGGGGATCGCACGCTGCGGGCGGCGATCGATGAGGCCATGCGCGATTGGGTGGCTGATCCGGCCGAAACGTACTACCTGCTCGGCTCGGCCGTCGGCGGCCATCCCTATCCCTACATCGTGCGCGAGCTGCAGGCGGTCATCGGACACGAGGCGCGCGCGCAGATGCTCGAGCGCACCGGCTTTCTGCCCGATGTGGTCATCGCCTGCGTGGGCGGCGGCTCCAACGCCATCGGCCTGTTTCACCCGTTTCTCGCCGATGCGCAGGTGGCGCTGGTGGGCATCGAGGCCGGTGGCCGTGGCGCGACGCTCGGCGATAACTCCGCGACGCTCGCCATGGGACGCCCCGGTGTCCTGCATGGCAGCTACTCCATGCTGTTGCAGGACGAGCACGGCCAGATCCAGGAGACGCATTCCATCAGCGCGGGCCTCGACTATCCCGGAGTCGGTCCGGAGCATGCGCTGCTGCGCCACGTCGGCCGCGTGACCTATCAGAGCGCCAGCGATGCCGAGGCTCTCGCGGCCGTGCGTGAGCTGTGTCAGCAGGAGGGCATCCTGCCGGCGCTGGAGAGCGCGCACGCATTGGCCGGCGCTCGTCGCTGGGCCGCCGAGCATCGCGGCGCCCGCGTGCTGGTCGGACTCTCGGGGCGCGGCGACAAGGACATGCCGACCCTGGCCGCGACGCTGCTGGCCGATGCGCCGGGCGCGGAGCTGCACGCATGAGCAGCAGCTCGCGCGATGTGTCCCGCGGCGCCGCCGGTACACCGGCCCGGCGCATCGAGACGGCCGTCCGCCAGGCCGCGAACAGCGGCTCGCCGGCGCTGGTGGCCTATCTGACCGCCGGTTTTCCCACGCGCGAGGGCTTTCGCGAGCAGCTCGCCGCCGTCGCCTCCGCGGCCGATGTCGTGGAGATCGGCGTGCCCTTCACCGATCCCATGGCCGACGGCGTGACGATTCAGCGCGCCAGTGAACGGGCACTCGCAGCCGGCGTGACGCTGCGCTGGATCCTGCAGGAGCTGCAGGCGATCGGGCCGTTGGTCACGCCGTTGGTGCTGATGAGCTATCTGAATCCGCTGCTCGCCTATGGGCTGCCGCAGCTGGCGCGCGATGCCGCCAACGTCGGGGTCTGCGGCTTCATCGTGCCGGACCTGCCCCACGACGAGAGCCAGGAATTCTCCAGCGCGCTCGCCAGCACGGGCCTGGCCCTGGTGCAGATGGTCACGCCCGTGACGCCGGCGGAGCGTCTCGCACGCGTCGCTGCGGCCAGCGAAGGCTTCGTGTATGCCGTGACCATGACGGGCACGACCGGTCGCACCAGCGGGGCCGCCGCCGATCTTGCCGAATATTTGCAGCGCGTGCGTACGGCTGCGCGCGTGCCGGTCTGCGCCGGTTTTGGCATCCGCTCGCGCGAGCAGGTCGAAGCGCTGGCCGGCATGGTGGATGGGGTGGTGGTCGGCTCGGCGCTGGTCGAGGTGCTCGAGCGGGGCGAATCCGCGCAGCACTGGCTGCGCTCACTGCGACCGGCTCGCTGAAGCGCAGCGAAGCAGGCAGCGCATGCCGACCCTCAGCATCGATGCGCGCTACTGCGGTCCACCCGGCCATGCGCATGGTGGCTACTTGGCCGGCACGCTCGCCAACCATTCGGACCGGCAGCTGCGCGTGCGTCTGTTGCAGCCGACCCCGCTCGCACGTGCCCTGCAACTGCAGCCGCGCGAAGACGGATCGGTGGAGCTCTCCGAGGGCGAGCGGCTGCTGGTGCGCGGCGAGCCAGTGACGCAGGCTCTGCAGCTCGCCGTGCCCGCACCTCCCGGGCATATGCAGGCGATCGAAGCTTCGCGCCGCTTCATCGGCTTCAAGGACCACGCATTTCCAAACTGTTTCGCCTGCGGTACCGCGCGCGCTCGCGGGGACGGACTACGCATCTTTGCCGGTAGTCTCGACGCTGCAGCCGGTGCAGCAGCCGCACAGGTCGCCGCGCCCTGGACCCCAGACGCCGCCGTTGCCGATGCGGATGGCAAGATACGGCCCGAGTTCATCGCCGCGGCGCTGGACTGTCCCGGCTACTTCGCCGCGCGCAGCGATGGCGTGCCGATGCTGCTCGGTGAGTTCACGGTGCACATCGATCGGCTGGTGCACGTCGATGAGCCCTGCGTCGTGATCGGTTGGCGCATCGGCGTCGAGGGACGCAAATACCGCGTCGGCACCGCGCTGTTCGACGAGGACGGTGAGCTGTGTGCGCGCGCCTTCGGACTGTGGATCGAGCCGCGCGGATCCATGCCACGTTAGCGCCATCGGCGCAGAGGCCCTCGATGAAGCATCCTCCGCCCTCGCAGGCCAACTGGGCCGCCGGTACGATCTTCACCGTCGGTCACTCCACGCTGCCGATCGAAGAGTTCGTCGCCTTGCTGCAGACCTACGGCATCGCGCAGCTGGCCGACGTTCGTACGGTGCCGCGCTCGCGGCACAATCCGCAGTTCAACGCCGAGGCGCTCCCGGCCAGTCTGGCCGCGGCTGGCATCACTTATGTGCCCATGCCCGAGCTCGGTGGCCTGCGCCATGCGCGGCGCGACTCGCCCAACGGGGGTTGGCGCAATAAGAGCTTTCGCGGCTACGCCGACTACATGCAGACCGCCGAATTTCAACACGCAGTCGAGGCACTCATGCAGATGGGCCGCGCTGCGCGCACCGCGATCATGTGTGCCGAGGCGGTGCCCTGGCGCTGCCATCGCTCGCTGGTCGCCGATGCGCTCGAGGTGCGCGGCGTCGCCGCCGTCGAGATCATGACGCAGAGCAATTACCGCCTACATGCACTGACGCCCTTTGCGCACGTCGAGGGGCTGTCGATTACCTATCCGCCCGAGCAGCCGGACCTGCTGTGAGTGCGCAGCGCGGCGCGAGCCCCGACCCGCTGGCTCGCTGTTGCCGGGCGCCCGTAGGGCAGTGCGGCGCCTGGGTGTCGGACAGTCTTCCTAAGCGCGGAGGGGGCGGAACTGCGCAGCCGGCCGGCCAGTCGAGCATGCATGAGTGTCCCTCGTCCGCAGCAGCCGCAGCAGCCGCCGACGCAGCGCGCGGCCGCCGTGCGCCGCGCGCCCGCCCCCGAGTGGATCGTGGCGCCGCTGGCGACCGCCCTTGCGCTGGTGCTGCCGGGAGTGATCGCGCTGCTCACGCATCGAGTGTTCCTGTTCGCGAGTCTCGGCCCCACGGCCGTCACGCTCGCCCACCAACCGCTGCACCCTTCAGCCCGCGCCTATAACGCCGTGCTCGGACACTTGCTCGGCCTTGGCGTGGGCTTTGCGGTCGTGGCCGTGCTGGGGTTGGCTTACGCCCCCTCGGTGTTCGAGCTGCACGCAATCAGCGGCGCGCGCGTAGGCGCAGCGCTGCTGGCCATCGCGCTGGCGGTACTCGGAGAGCTGCTGCTCAATGCGCGCCACCCGCCCGCGGCGGCGACGACGCTGCTGGTCGCACTGGGCAGCTTTCATCCGACCGCCACCGACAGCATCGCCGTGGTCGGTGGTGTCCTGAGCTTGGTGATCGCCGCGGAGTTGGTGCGACGCGCGCGCCTGCTGCTCGGTGCGGTGCCGCCGGGCAGCGGCTGAGGGCTGCGCTGCCGGCACGTCCGCTATTCGTCAGATTATCGCCAGCGCTCGGCGACGCTGCGTCGTCGCCTCAGCCAGGCGGCGATCCAGGCGACGCCGGCGGCGCCCACCAGCACATAGCCGGCCCAGTGCGGCTGCGCGCGCAGCGCCATCCACAGCACGGCGGCGAGGCCCAGCACCGCCCCGATCAGCACGCGGTCGCCCGAATGGATCTGCGCGGTGATCTCGCGACGCATGCGCTCCAGCTCGCTCATGTCCACCCGGATGCGCAGGCGCTGGTCCTGCGCGCGCTCGAGCGTGCGCTGCGCGAGCGGCGGCAGCATGCGCGCGATTTCCAGGATGTCGGGCCAGCCGCGCTTCAGGTCTCTCCACAGGGCCTTGGGACCGATGCGCTCGTGCATCCAACGGCGCAGCACGGGGCTCGCGCTCTGCCAGATGTCGAGCTCGGGGTAGAGCTGGCGGCCGAGTCCCTCGACGTTCAGCAGCGTCTTCTGCAGCAGCAGCAGCTGCGGCTGGATCTGTCCGTCGAAACGGCGCAGCGCCTCGAACAGGCGCAACAGCACGGTGCCGAAGGAGATCTCCTTGAGTGGACGGTCGAAGATCGGCTCGCAGATGGTGCGAACGGCCGACTCCATCTCATCGATGCGCGTGTGCGGTGGCACCCAGCCCGATTGCACGTGCAGCGTTGCCACGCGTCGATAATCGCGATCGAACACCGCCAGGAAATTCTCGGCAAGATAGTGCTGGTCGCGCAAGTCCAGCGTGCCGACGATGCCGAAGTCCACGGCCGCGTAGCGTGGCTGCGAGGGGTTCTCCACCAGCACGAAGATGTTGCCCGGATGCATGTCGGCGTGAAAGAAGTTGTGGCGGAAGACCTGTGTGAAGAAGATCTCTACGCCATTCTCCGCCAGGCGCCGGAAGTCCACGTTGGCCTCGCGCAGACGCGCGATATCGCCGATCGGTATGCCGCGGATGCGCTCGAGCACCAGCACCTGCGTGCGGCAATAGTCCCAGTAGACCTCCGGGACATACAGCAGCGGCGAGCCGGCGAAATTACGTCGCAGCTGCGAGGCGTTGGCGGCCTCGCGCATGAGATCGAGCTCATCGGTGATGGTCTTTTGGTATTCGCGCACGATCTCCAGGGGCCGCAGGCGGCGGCTCTCCGGCCACCAGCGCTGCGCCATGGCGGCAATGGTGTAGAGCACTTCGATGTCGAGTGCCACCATCGCGTGCATGCCTGGACGCAGCACTTTGACGATGACCTCTCTGCCGTCGGGCAGCTCCGCGGTGTGTACCTGTGCGATCGAGGCGGCGGCCAGCGGCGCCTCGTCAAAGGCGCGCAGGCGCACATCCAGCGGCTCGCCCCAGGCGCGCTCGATGATGAGACGCGCCATCGCGCCTGGAAATGGCGGCACCTTGTCCTGCAGCTTGGCGAGCTCGTTGGCAATGTCATCGGGCAGCAGGTCGCGTCGCGTGGACAGCGCCTGGCCGAACTTCACGAAGATGGGTCCGAGTTCCTCCAGCGCCAGGCGCAACCGCTCGGCGCGGCTGCGCGGCGAGCGACGCTGGAACCAGGTCCACCAGGAGATCAGAAAGACGAAGCGCAGCGGGCGGTACAGATGCGTTGCACGCACCAGATCATCCAACCCGTGACGCACCAGCACGCGCTGGATGCGTACGAGCCGCAGCAGCACCCGCAACCGCATCAGGCAGTTCCCGAGTCGTCCGTCAGGCCTCCCAGCCGTTGCGTCAGGCTGGCCAGTCGCGCCTCGAGTCGATCCAGCTGCTCGCGCAGTTGCTCCACGCCGCGCAGGTAGTGCTCCGCCTCCTGGCGCGAGACCAGATCGCCGCTCTCGTGCGCGAGAAACTCGGCGACATTGCGCACCGAAGTGTCCGCGGCGTGGCGCGCCGTATCGGCCGCGCCGCGCGCCGCTCCCATGATGAGATGCGCGGCGCTGCGCCCGAGCACCCCGGAAAGTGTGGCCTCCAGGTCCGGCGCGAGCAGCAATGCCAGCTCGCGATAGCGCTGTGCGAGCTGGGCATCGCCTTCGACGCGCACATCACCGCGGCGAATGACGCCCTCGGCATCCGACAACAGCGCCATCAGCGACAGCGGTGCACCCATGAGGCGCGCGGCCGCAGGCGTGCTCGCGGCCGCATCGGTCGACAGCAGATGCAGCGCGCTGCCATTGGACTGCAGGATGAGCGGTTGCTGCTGCCAGGGAGTGCCTTCGATCAGCACCGCCAGCGGACGGCCGGACAGCTCGGCGAGCAGCTCGCGCGCGCGCGTGGATTCGGCGTGCGCGCGCATCGAGGCGCGCGCGAGCGTGCGATCAATGAACGATTCGATCCAGCCCATGCTAATGCCGGTAACCGCGGTGCAGGGCGACGATGCCGCCCATGAGATTGTGATATCGGCAACTGCCAAAGCCCGCCTGGCCCATCATGCTCAGCAGAGTCTCCTGATCGGGATGGCGCCGGATGGACTCGGCCAGATAGCGATAGCTGTCCGCATCCCCGACCACCAGCTGCCCAAGCCGCGGCAGCACGGCGAAGGAATAGAAATCGTACAGGCGGGCGAAGCCCCCGCGGCCAGGCGGAGCGAACTCCAGCACCAGCAGCTGGCCGCCGGGACGCAGCACGCGATGCATGGCGATCAAGGCCGCCTGCTTGTCGGTGACGTTACGCAGTCCGAAGCCGATGGTGACGCAATCAAAGCTGCCCTCCGGAAAGGGCAGCCGCTCGGCATTGGCCTGCACATAACAGACGTTGCCCACCCAGGCCCGATCGGTGAGCCGCTCGCGCCCGTGCTGCAACATGGGGCCATTGATATCGGTCAGCACTACCAGGCCTTCCTGGCCGACCTGGCGTGCCAGACCCGCGGCGAGATCGCCCGTGCCGCCGGCAACATCCAGCGCACGTCCGCCGCGGCGCAACCCCGTAAGGCTCAACGTGAAGTGCTTCCAGAGCCGGTGTGCGCCGGCCGACATCAGGTCGTTCATGAGGTCGTAGCGGTCCGCAACGGAGTCGAACACGCGGCGTACGCGATGTGCCTTCTCCTGCCAGGGCACATCCTGGAAACCGAAATCGGTGCTGCGGGGGTTATCTGTGGTCATGCGTGCTCGTGAATTGCGTCAGAGCGCCATTCTATCGCCCGAGCCGGTTCCTGCACCGCTTCTAAGGCAGTGCTCGCCGCCGCGAGGCCTTGTTTGTTTGAGAGGACCAAATTTGTCCGGTATGTAGTTGGCCTCGCCGCTCGTCTGTCCAATCGGTGTGCGTCTGAGTCGAAGAGATTAAAGCGCTGGCATTCTGCAGCGAATGCGCCCACAATCGGCCGCCGGTCGGCGCCCGTAGGGTCTCGACCGAGTGGGGGTCTTGTGAAGATTTGGCCGGGCGTCTAGCCCGGCCTTTCTTTTTCCGGGGTCTCATCTCCCTGTGAATGCTGCGCCGCCTGTGCGAGCCGCCGCTGGTACTCGCGCCAACGCTGCTCACGCTGCACGGCGAGCTGATGCAGGTATTTCCAAGTGTAAAGTCCGCTGTCGTGGCCATCGTCGAACACCAGCCGCACTGCGTACTGTCCGACGGGCTCCACCCGCAGGATCTGCACATCGGCCTTGCCGACGACCAACACGCCCTCGCCGGGTCCGTGCCCCTGCACTTCCGCGGACGGCGAATGCACGCGCAGGTACTCAAACGGCAACGCGTGCGCCGTGCCGTCCTCGAAGCGCACCTCCAGCACGCGTGACTGGCGGCGCAGTGTGATCTGCTCGACCCGTAGTTCGGTCATAAGATGGTTTCGCTCATGGCTTCCCGGTGATTCGCTTCCCGCCGGCTGATTTGCTATACAGGATGGCGGGGGTCGAGTATGAAACCGACGGATACCGCGGATCCGAATTATTACCATCGGGTCGTCGATTGTCAGTGGGCCTGTCCCACCCACACCGATGTGCCCGAGTACATCCGCCTCATCGCCCAGGGGCGCTACGCGGATGCCTATCTTCTCAATCGCTCCTCGAATGTTTTTCCCGGCATCCTCGGTCGCGTCTGCGATCGTCCCTGCGAGCCGGCCTGCCGGCGCGGCCGCGTGGAAGACAAGCCCGTGGCGATCTGCCGTCTCAAGCGCATCGCCGCGGACCTGAAGGGTGATCTGGACGGAAGGCTGCCGCGCGCCGCCGAGAGCCGCAACGGCAAACGCATTGCCTGCATCGGTGCGGGACCGGCTTCCCTGACGGTCGCCAACGACCTGGCGCCCATGGGCTACGACGTGACGCTGTTCGAGCAGTACGCTGTGCCCGGCGGCCTCATGCGCAGCAACATCCCCGCCTTCCGTCTGCCGCAGAGCGTGCTCGATGAGGAGATCGGCATGATCCTCGATCTGGGGGTCACGCTGCGGCTGGAGCATCCCATCAACAGTCTGCGCAGCCTCCTGGACGACGCCGGCTTCGACGCGGTGTTCGTCGGTACCGGTGCGCCCAAGGGCAAGGAACTCGAGCTGCCCGGACGGCACGACACCGATCGGATTCACATCGGCATCAGTTGGTTGGAATCGGTGGCCTTCGGGCACATCGGCAGCATCGGCGAGCGCGTGCTCATCATCGGCGTGGGCAACACCGCCATGGATTGCTGCCGCACCTCACTGCGCCTGGGCGCCCGGAGCGTCAAGGTCATGGCGCGCAAGCCGCGTGGCTTCTTCAAGGCCTCCGACTGGGAGCTCGAGGATGCCGAGGAGGAGCACGTCGAGATCATCGTGAACCATGCGCCCAAGTGCTTCCTCATCGAGGACGGGCGGCTCACGGGCATGCGCTTCGAGCAGATGGAATACAGCATCGAGGGCGGCAAGATCCTATCCGAGCGCGTGCTCGGTGAGATCACGATTCCCTGCGACGACGTGATCCTCGCGATCGGACAGGAGAATGCCTTCCCCTGGATCGAGCGCGACATCGGCGTGAAGTTCAACCGTTGGGATCAGCCGCAGGTCGACCCTGTGACCTTCGAGTCCACGCGGCCGGGCGTGTACTTCGGCGGGGATGCTGCCCAGGGGCCCAAGAACATCATCTGGGCGGTCGAGCACGGCCACCAGGCGGCGATCTCGATCGACAAGTATTGCCGCGGCGAGCCGCTCGGGCAGCGGCCGGCCTCGGTTGTGACGCTCGCCAGCCGCAAGATGGGCATGCACGAGTGGTCCTATAAAAACGACTACGCACCGCTCGAGCGGCGGCTGATGCCGCACGTGTCGCTCAAGGAGCGCTTCAAGAAACTCAACATCGAAGTGGAGCTCGGTTTCAGCGTCGAGCAGGCCGTCCAGGAGGCGCAGCGCTGCCTCAATTGCGATGTGCAGACGGTGTTCGAGTCCAAGCTGTGCATCGAGTGCGACGCCTGCATCGACATCTGCCCGGTGGATTGCCTGACGATCACCGCGGCGGACAGCGAGCAGGAGCTGCAGGCGCGCCTGCGCGTGCCGGCGCTCGAACCGACGCAGCCACTGTTCGTCTCCGCGCCGCTGTTGCAGACGGCGCGGCTCATGGTCAAGGACGAGAACCTCTGCGTGCATTGCGGACTGTGCGCCGAGCGCTGCCCGACCGCGGCTTGGGACATGCAGAAGTCGACGCTGCGCTGGCCGAGCCTGGCGCGCTGATCGAGGGTCGGGCAGCGGATAGGGAAGTAGTAGGGGCGCAGTAGTAACAGTTGAGGGGCATCCATGTCGGGCACCCGGATCGCTGAGCGCACTGCAGATCGCACCAACGATTTTGTGATCAAGATCGCCACGGTGAACGGCACCGGGTCGGCGAGTGCCAACGGCCTGCTCATGAAGGCGATCTTCCGCAGCGGCGTGCCGGTGGTCGGCAAGAACTACTTTCCATCCAACATCCAGGGTCTGCCCACCTGGTACGAGATTCGCGTGACGCGCGACGCGCACCGTGCGCGGCACGGCAACGTCGATATCATGGTTGCGCTCAATGCCGAGACCTACGCGCGCGATCTCACCGAGGTAGCCTCGGGCGGCTACTTCATCTACGACAGCACCTGGCCGCGTGCCTCGCTCACGCGACGCGACGACATCACCGTGCTCGGCGTGCCCCTGGCGCGGCTATGCAACGAGCATTTCCAGGGCGTGCGCACGCGCATCCTGATGAAGAATATCTGTTATGCCGGGGTGCTCGCCGCGCTGTGCAACCTGGACCTGGACATCATCCGCACGCTCCTGGCTGAAACCTACGCGAAGAAGCCGCAGCTGGTGGACGCCAACATGCAGGCGATCCAGCTGGGCTTCGATTACGCGCGCGAGCATTTCAGCTGCCCGTTGCCGCTGTCGATCAGCAAGATGGACGCCACACGCGGGCACATCGTCATTGACGGCAATACCGCCGCGGCGCTCGGCTGCGTCTACGCTGGAGCCACCGTGGGGGCCTGGTACCCGATCACCCCCTCCACCTCGCTGATGGATGCCTACAAGGCGTTCTGCGAGCGACTGCGCGTGGATGCGGCCAGCGGCCGCAAGAACTACGTCATGATCCAGGCCGAGGATGAGCTGGCCTCCATCGGCATGGTCGTCGGGGCAAGCTGGAACGGTGCGCGCGCCTTCACGGCCACCTCTGGCCCCGGTATCTCGCTGATGCAGGAATTTCTCGGGCTGGCCTACTACGCCGAGATTCCCGCCGTCATCTTCGACATTCAGCGGGTCGGGCCGTCCACCGGCATGCCCACGCGCACCCAGCAGTGCGACATCCACTCGGCGGCCTACGCCTCGCACGGCGATACGCGCCAGGTGTGCCTCTATCCGGCCAGTCCCGAAGAGTGCTTCTACTTTGCGGCAACCGCGTTCGATCTGGCCGAGCGGCTGCAGACTCCGGTGCTGGTGCTCTCGGATCTGGACATCGGCATGAACGACTGGATGTGTCCGGAGTTTCAGTGGGACGAGAGCTACCGTCCAGACCGGGGCAAGGTACTGGATGCCGAGCAACTCGCGAAGATCGAGCGTTTCTGGCGCTTCTACGACCACGATGGCGACGGCATTCCACAGCGGACGCTGCCCGGCGTGCATGCCAAGGGCGCCTACTTCGCGCGCGGCTCGGGGCACAATCAGTACGGCGGTTACACCGAAGATGCGCATGACTACCAGCTGGTCGTCGATCGGCTGCGCAAGAAATGGTTGACCGCCGCGCACCTGGTGCCGCGTGCGCTGATCGAGCAGGATGCGCGCTGCGAGGTGGGCATCGTCTCGCTGGGCAGCTGCGATGGCGCGGTGCGCGAGGCACGCGGCCAGCTGGCGGCGCGCGGCATCCACACCAACTATCTGCGCGTGCGCGCCTTTCCCTTCGGTGAGGAGGTCGAGGCTTTCCTGCAGGCGCACCGCTCGATC
The DNA here is from genome assembly GCA_035553315.1 of Steroidobacteraceae bacterium. GTDB lineage: Bacteria > Pseudomonadota > Gammaproteobacteria > Steroidobacterales > Steroidobacteraceae > FEN-1191. The sequence continues at coordinate 71,481 of DATNDE010000007.1, read as the reverse complement.
TTCGTGGTCGAGCAGAATCGTGATGCGCAGCTGCGCTCACTGCTGATCCTGGAGACCGGGGTGGACAAAGCCCGCCTGCGCTCGATCCTGCACTACAACGGTTTGCCCATTCCCGCGAGCTATATCGCCGAGGGAGTGGCGGCGGTGATTGCCCCGGCGCGCCCCACGGCGCAGCTGGTCGGCTGACGGAGTGCGCCATGTCCTTCATGCCCAAGCCCAAGGTCACCTATCCGCAGCTGCCGCAGAACGCGCTCGGGCTCACGCGGCGCGATTACGAGGGCGCCAATTCGACGCTGTGTGCCGGCTGCGGACACGATTCGATTACCGCGGCCCTGATCGAGGCCTGCTGGGCGCTGTCACTGGAGCCCAGGAACGTCGTCAAGCTCTCGGGCATCGGCTGCTCTTCCAAGACCACGGCTTACTTCATCAGCGGCGGCCATGGCTTCAACTCCGTGCACGGTCGCATGCCCTCCATCGCCACCGGGGCGAGCGCCGCCAACCGCCGTCTGCACTACATCGGCATCTCCGGTGACGGGGACACGCTCTCGATCGGGCTCGGGCAGTTCTGCCATGCGATCCGCCGCAATCTCGACATGCTCTACCTGATCGAGAACAACGGCGTCTACGGGCTCACCAAGGGGCAGTTCTCCGCCTCCGCCGATGTCGGCACCCGCGCCAAGAAGGGTGAGATCAATCAATCTCCGCCGATCGATCCGGTGCAGCTGGCCATCACGCTCGGGGCGTCGTTCGTGGCCCGCAGCTTCTCGGGTGACAAGCCGCAGCTCGTGCCGCTGTTGCAGGCGGGCATCGCGCATCGCGGCTTTGCGCTCATCGACGTGATCTCACCCTGTGTGACCTTCAACGATCACGAAGGCTCGACGCGCAGTTACGCCTATACGCGTGAGCATTATGAGGAAGTGGTGCACGCCGACTTCGTGCCGCCGGCCGAGCAGATCGCAGTCGACTATGCCCCGGGTGCGACGCAAAGTGTCACGATGCACGACGGCAGCCGCCTGCTGCTGCGTAAGGTCGCGGAAGACTACGATCCCACCGATCGTGCCGCGGCCCTGCAGGCCATCCAGCAGCACGCGGCGCGGCAGGAGTTTCTGACGGGACTGCTCCATGCCGGCAGCGGGCAGGCGGATTTCCACGAAGTGAATGCGACCCCCGATCAGCCGCTGAATGCGCTGCCCTACGAGCGCCTGAACCCCGGCGCGCAGGCGCTGGCGCGTACCCTGGCGCGATTCCGCTGAGCGGCGGCGCGCGGGGGGCCTGACCGCGCTGAGCGGCCCTTGCAGGACTTGTCCGACTTCAGACGCCTGCGGCGGCGGTCACCATACCGATGGACCCAAATGGGATGCTGTACCCGACGGCAGCGACAGCGCCACTTGCCCGCGATTTGGGTTAATGCTTACTCACACATTGCGATCGCATGGAACTTCCCGCGCGCTGCGCCGTCAGTTCGAATCGACAGGCGTTGCTCTGCCCGCCGGGGGGATCTGAATGAATCATCGCTACTTCCTGCCTCCGCAGCGCGATGCCGGAGCGGCCTCGACCCTGCGCTACCCACCCTACGTCCCTACCTTGAAGATCAATGATCCGGCGGCGCGTGCCATGACAGATTTTCGTCACGACGCGGCGCCGATGGTGGACGAGCAGCAGGATCTGCAGCACGCGCTCGATGAGATGTTTCGCCTTGGCACCCGTGCGTTCCTCGTGATGCGTGCCGGCGTCGTCACCGGCCTGATGTCCGTGGAGCAGGCTCGGCCGGGTCGCGGCTCACTGCGCGTGGCCGATGTCATGACGCCCGCTGCGCGCGTGCCCGCGGTGGATTGGCAGATCATCGAAGAGTCGCGCGTCTGCGACCTGGTGGACATCTTCGAGGGCAGCGGCGCGCAGCACCTGCTGGTGCTGGAGAACGAGGACTCGCAGCTGGCGGCGGTGCGCGGCCTCATTCATCGCGAGCGCCTGCAGCGCCAGCTCGGCAGCCGCTGGGCCCACACGGAACTGGCCTCGACTCGCCGGCCGGCGCTGCGCTGAGCTGCTAGACGCCGCCCGGACGGGCGCTGCCGCCGGTGCCGGCACCCTGACTATGACGTCGTGCGGCGCTGGCACGCGCCTCAGGTCGGGCATGGCTGAACAGCTCGATGATCTCGCGGTTGAAAGCCGGCAGGTCGTCGGGCTTGCGACTGGTCACGAGCTTGCCATCGACCACCACTTCCTCATCGACCCAAGTCGCCCCCGCGTTGCGCAGATCCGTCTGCAGCGAGGGCCAGGAGGTCATCCGATGTCCGCGGGCCGCGCCGGCTTCGAGCACGGTCCAAGGGCCATGGCAGATCGCGGCGACCGGTTTGTCGGCAGCGAAAAATGCCTTCACGAAGGCGACCGCCTGGGGATTCATGCGCAGGTGATCGGGGTTCATGACCCCGCCGGGTAGCACCAGCGCGTCGTAATCCTTCGGATCCGCCTCCTCGAGCGTCGCATCGACACTGACCTCATCGCCCCACTCCTTGACCTTCCAGCCGCGGATGCGACCGGCCTTTGGAGCGATGACTTCGGTGTCGGCCCCGGCTTTCTTCAGGGCATCGCGCGGCTCAGTGAGCTCCACCTGCTCGAAGCCATCGGTCGCGAGAATGGCGATCTTGACCCCTTCCAGACTCTGCTGCGCCATGGACTTCTCCTGAGGAATTCGTCCGCGAGTCGCGGAAGCTAAGCGGCGATTCTGGGCGCCTGTCGCGAGCGCGGCACGGAGTGGCCTGCGGATGTTACGATCGGACGGCGCTGACGGCGTGGCGCTGGCTTCGGTGCGCCTGAATCAATAGACTGCGCGCGCGCCGCCGGGGCGCATTGCAGGAGAGTATGAGTGGGCAAGGGCGACATGAAGACGCGGCGCGGCAAGATCTACCGCGGCAGTTTTGGCAAGAGCCGACCCAAGCAGCCGGCCAAGAAGACGGCAGGCAAGAGCGCCGGGGCCGGCGCCAAGAAGTGAGCCTCGTGCGGCGCGCTCGGCGAGCGCCGCCGACGCCTGCTCAGAGGATGTAGCGACTCAGGTCCTCGTCTTTGGCCAGGTCCGCGAGGTGCTCATCGACGTATTTCGCGTCGATCTGCAGCGCCGACTCCGGCCGCTCGCTGGCGTCGAAGGATACGGACTCGAGCAGCCGCTCCATCACGGTGTGCAGCCGCCGCGCGCCGATGTTCTCGGTGCGCTCATTGACCTGCCAGGCGATCTCCGCGAGGCGTCGCACGCCCTCGGGGGTGAATTCCAGCGAGAGCTTCTCGGTCGCGAGCAGTGCCCGGTACTGCGCGGTCAGCGAGGCGTCGGGCTCGGTCAGGATGCGCACGAAGTCTTCGACCTTGAGCGAGTCGAGTTCCACACGGATCGGAAAGCGACCCTGCAGCTCCGGGATCAGATCCGAGGGGCGCGAGGTATGGAATGCGCCGGAGGCGATGAACAGCACGTGATCGGTCTTGAGCGAGCCGTACTTGGTGTTCACCGTGCAACCTTCCACCAGCGGCAGCAGGTCGCGCTGTACTCCCTCGCGTGAGACGTCCGCGCCGATGGTCTCCTGACGACGCGTGATCTTGTCGATCTCATCGATGAACACGATGCCGTTCTGCTCGGCATTGGAGAGGGCGCGTGTCTTGAGCTCCTCCTCATTGATGAGCTTGGCGGCCTCTTCCTCGAGCATGAGCTTGAATGCCTCGCGCACCTTCACGCGCCGCGTGCGCGTGCGGTTGCCACCGAGATTGGAGAGCACGGACTGCAGCTGCTGCTGCATCTCCTCCATGCCCGGCGGTGCCATGATGTCCACGCCCATCGGCAGTGCGCGCACCTCGATCTCCACCTCGCGCTCATCGAGTTCGCCGCGCGCGAGCATCTCGCGCATCTTGTGGCGCGTCTCGGAGTCGCGCGCCGACGCCGGCTCATCGGTGGAGAAGCCGAGCATGCGCGGCTTGGGCAGCAGCGCATCGAGCACGCGCTCCAGGGCCGCCTCGCGTGCATTGCCGCGCACGCGCTCGAGCTCCTGCTCGCGCGTCATCTTGATGGCGACGTCGGCGAGTTCCTTGATGATGGAGTCGACCTCGCGACCCACATAGCCCACCTCGGTGAACTTGGTGGCCTCGACCTTCACGAACGGTGCCTGCGCAAGGCGCGCGAGCCGCCGCGCGATCTCGGTCTTGCCCACGCCCGTGGGGCCGATCATCAGGATGTTCTTTGGCGTGATCTCCTGCCGCAGCGGCTCGCCGATCTGCATGCGCCGCCAGCGATTACGCAGCGCGATGGCCACCGCGCGCTTGGCGGCGTGCTGGCCGATGATGTGTTTGTCCAGCTCCTGGACGATCGCCTGCGGCGTCATGAGGCGAGCTCCTCGATGACCAGGTTGCGGTTGGTATAGATGCAGATATCGGCGGCGATACCGAGCGCGCGCTCGGTGATGCTGCGCGCATCGAGCTCGGTGTTCTCCAGCAGCGCACGCGCCGCCGACTGGGCATAGGGTCCGCCCGAGCCGATGGCCACCGCGGCGTACTCGGGCTCGATGACATCGCCATTGCCGGAGACCACGAACAGGTTTTGCGGATCGCCAACCAGCAGCAGTGCCTCCAGGCGGCGCAGATACCGATCCGCGCGCCAGTCCTTGGCCAGCTCGATCGCCGCGCGCGTCAGGTTGCCGTACTTGGTCAACTTGCCCTCGAAGCGCTCGAAGAGCGTAAAGGCGTCGGCCGTGCCGCCGGCGAATCCAGCCAGTACGCGCCCGTCGGCGAGCCGACGCACCTTGCGGGCGTTGGCCTTCATCACGGTGTTGCCGAGCGTAACCTGGCCGTCGCCGCCCAGGGCGATGGCGCCGTTGCGTCGTACGGCCAGGATCGTCGTGGCGTGGGGGTCGAAAGGCTGATTGATACTGGGATTCATCGAGGGCCCTGTGCGGCGTGCACCGCGGCTGCTTCAACCGCGGCGTCGCGCGCGCGGATGCGCTGCATCGTATGTGCGGGCCAGGTGCTGGAAATCAAGGTGCGTATAGACCTGTGTCGTGCTGATGCTCTCGTGACCCAGAAGCTCCTGCACGGTGCGCAAATCATGGCTGGATTCAAGCAGATGCGAGGCGAAGGCGTGCCGGAACATGTGGGGATGCACGTGCAGCGGCACGCCCATGGCCCGCGCGTGGGCGCCGATGCGCAGCTGCACCGCGCGCGCCCCGAGCGGCCGCCCGGTGCGGCCCACGAACACGGTCGGGATATCCGCACGCACCAGTCGCGCGCGCTCGGTGAGCCAGGCGGATAGCGCGCTGACGGCGACGCGGCCGACCGGCACGATGCGCTCCTTGCGGCCCTTGCCCAGCACGCGCACCTGCCCGGCGGGGAGGTCCAGATCGCTCAGCCGCAGGCCGACGATCTCCGCCAGGCGCAGCCCGCTGGAGTAGAGCAGCTCCATGAGCGCCAGGTCTCGAACCTGCAGTGCATCGCCGGGCTTGAGCGACAGCAGCCGCGCCATCTGATCCACGTCCAGGGTCAGCGGTAAACGGCGCGCCGCCTTCGGCGCGCGTACCTCGAGGGCCGCATTGTGCTGCACGACCCCCTCGCGCTGCAGAAAGGTGAGGAAGCTGCGCACCGCGGCAAGACGGCGTTGCACACTGCGGGCCTCGAGCCCCTGTGCGTGGCTGCGGGCCGCGAAGTTGCGCACGTGCTGATGGTCGAGCTCGCCCCACTCCTGCAGCTGCGCACCGCGGCACCAGGCGGCCAGTGCCGCAACGTCCCGCCGATAGGCGGCGACGGTGTGTCCTGAGAGGTGCCGCTCGCTCGCGAGGTGCTGCTCGAAGCGTTCCCGCCACCGCACCGCTTCTGGGCTCATCGAGGCAGCCGGGGCCGCGGCTGCGTCGGGCGGCAGCGCGCGCGCCGCGCTCAATCGCGCGACAGCGCCTGGCTGACCAGCTCGCCGATGCGCGACAGGAACTCGGTGCTCATGCCCGGATGAAAGCGTTCCGGATCGACACTGCCGAGGGCCAGCAGGCCAAGTGGCGGCTGCCCGCCGAGGGGAACGAGCGCCACGGAGGCCATGCCCGCCGCCTCGCTGCCAAACAGATAGTCGCGCTGACTATCGCGCAACTGCCCGCAGCGCGGCTTACAGGTGGCGAACAACGCATCGAAGCTGCGAAAGACCGCATCCTCGGCACCGACATGGCGCAGGAAGCGCGGCGAGGCGCCGCTCTCGCCGGCAGGCTCGGGCGCGGCCAGCAGCAGCACGGCGTGGAAGGTGTCGAAATCCTCGCGCAGGCTCGCTTCGATCTGCGTGATCGCCTCGGCGGGCGTCGTCGTCTTCAGCAGCCGGCAGGCGAAGCGGTGGATCTTGTCGGCGAGGATGTTGTTGGCGCGCGCGACGCGCACGAACTCGGTGAGCTTCTGCTCCTGCGCCTGGTGCTTGTCACGCAGCACTTCCACTTGCCGCTCGATCAGCGAGACGGTGGTGCCGTTGCGCGGATGCTGCAGGCGCAGTCGCGCCAGCAGCTGCGGGTGGCGCTCGAAGAATTCTGGATTCTGCTGCAGGTATTGCGTGACGGATTCCTCGTCCAATGCGTCGTCGGACAGTCCGTGCACTTGATTGCTGCTCATCCCTTTCGCTCCCTCAAATCTCGACCTGCCCTTCGAACGATCGGTGAGCCGGACCGGTCAGCCAAACCGCCTCACCCTCACCATCCCAGTGTACCCCCAACGTTCCGCCAGGCACATGCACCTGCACGTCGGCGCCGAGCAGGCCAAGATCGCGCCCGATGGCGACCGCGGCACACGCGCCCGTGCCGCAGGCGAGCGTCTCGCCCACCCCGCGCTCGAAGACGCGCAGTCGGATGGCCGAAGGGTCGAGCACCTGCATGAAGCCGACGTTCACACGTCGCGGGAAATGCCGCTCGCTCTGCAGGGCGCGTCCGATCTGCTCCACGGGGGCGGTGGCGACGTCCGCCACGCGCAGCACCGCGTGCGGATTGCCGATGGAGACAGCGCCGAATTCGACGTGCTCACCGCCGATTCCCAGTGAGTAGCTCGCCGCGCGTGCCGGCGCATCGAAGGGCAGCGAGCGTGGCGCGAAATCCGGCACGCCCATGCTCACGGTGACGCGGCCCTCGGGCAGGATGCGCGCGTGCAACAACCCACCGGTGCTATCGAGCGTCAGCGTCGCGTCGTGGCCCGGTCGCCGCCGCTGCAGCAGCGCGGCCACGCAGCGCGCGCCGTTGCCACACTGCTCCACCTCGCTGCCGTCGGCATTGAAGATGCGGTAGAAGGCATCGGTGCCCGCTCGTCGTGGTGGTTGCAGCACCAGCGCCTGATCAAAGCCGACGCCGGTGCGCCGGTCGGCGAGCGCGCGCCATTGCGAGGCACTGGGTAGCAAAGCATCGGCGGGCAGGTCCAGCACGAGAAAATCGTTGCCGAGACCGTGCATCTTGACGAAATCCAGGCGCATGCGAGGGAGCATACTCCATCGGCCTGGCTGCTCGCCGGAACGGGGTGCGTGCGCGCCGCGGAGCACCCCGCGGGAATTATTGCGAGTCCGAATCCTTGCAGGCCGCGTCCATCGCCATGCGATAGTTCACGCGCTGCTGATCGGCCTGCTCATCGGTGAGGTAGGTACGCTGCCCATCGGGGCTCATGCTGTACAACCGGCGCGCCTGGATGGCGTTCTGATACGCCACCTTCGCCTGATCGCACTGCTTCTCGTGCGCGTCGGCGGTCGCCTGGGCAACTTCGCGCGCCGCGCTCGCGCGTGTCAGCTGCTCATGGACGGCATCGCTTTCCTTCTGCGCGCGCGATGCGCTCGAGACCGTACCGCTCGACGAAGGCTGCGTCACCTGGTCGGCGGTGGTGACCAGTTGCGCGCCAGGCGAGGGCGTATCGCTGTATTGCACGTGCCCCTGCGCATCCACGGAACGATAGACGTCGGCCTGGGCTGCCAGTGGCACGGCGAACAGCACGGCGGTGATCAAGGCTCGGTACATGGGGCACTCTCCGGAAGTGCAGTATCGATCGATCGTTTGCCAATATGGTGTGAGGTGCATCACAGACGCACAGCGCGGCGTGCCGGCAAAAAAAAGCCCCGGCGGCCAAGGGACCGTCGGGGCTTTTCGGGTGCATGACCCACAGTCGATTATGTCATTCGAGAGCCTCGCCGTGCTGCGAGATGTCCAACCCCTCGCGCTCGTCCTCCGCCGTGACGCGGAGGCCGATGGTCAGGTCGATGAGCTTCAGCAGCACGATGCTCACCACGAAGCTCCACACCAGCGTCGCAACGACGCCGCGCAGCTGCAGTAGCACGCTGCCCGTGGCGCCGCTGATCTGCTTGCTGACCAGCGCGCCGGTCAGCAGCGCACCGGCGATGCCGCCGATGCAGTGCACGCCAAAGGCGTCCAGCGAGTCGTCATAGCCCACTGCGCGTTTGAGCGAACTGGAGGTGAAGAAGCACAGCACGCCGGCGACGATGCCGATGATGACCGAGGAGTTCGGGCTGACGAAGCCCGAGGCCGGCGTGATCGCCACTAGGCCGGCAACCGCGCCCGAGCAGATGCCCAGCACGCTCGGCTTACCTCTGACCGCCCACTCGGTGAACATCCAGGATAGGGCCGCCACCGCGGTCGCAATGTGCGTGACGACGAAGGCCATGCCTGCGCGCCCATCGGAGACCACCGCCGAGCCGGCATTGAAGCCGAACCAGCCCACCCACAGCAGCGAGGCGCCGATCACGGTGAGCGTCAGGTTATGCGGTGCCATGGACTCCTTGCCCAATCCCTGACGCTTGCCGAGCATGAGTGCCGTGGCCAGGCCGGCGATGCCGGCGTTGATGTGCACCACCGTGCCGCCGGCGTAGTCGAGCTGCGTGGAGGCGAACCAGCCGGTGCTGGTCTCCCACATCCAGTGCGCGACCGGGCAGTAGACCAGGATCAGCCACAGTCCCATGAACCACAACATCGCCGAGAACTTCATGCGTTCGGCAAACGAGCCGCAGATCAGCGCCGGCGTGATGATCGCGAAGGTCCCCTGGAACATGACATAGACCGTCTCCGGAATCGTCGTCGCCAGGTGCGAGGAGCTCAGCTTCATCGCATCATGCATGTAGACGACGTGATTCAAGAAGACCGAGTGCAGGCTGCCGATGAACCGGTTGCCGGGCGTGAAGGCCAGCGAATAGCCCACCAGCCACCACAGCACGGTGACCAGGCAGGTGATTGCGAAGCCCTGCATCAGCGTGGCGAGGATATTTTTCTTGCGCACCATGCCGGCGTAGAAGAGTCCCAGACCCGGAATGGTCATCATCAGCACCAGCGCCGTGGAGGTCATCATCCACGCCGTGTCGCCGGAGTTGATCTTGTCGAAGCTTTGCAGGAACGGCGCCGTGGGAGCGGCGGCAGCTGCCGGGGCCGCGGCAGCTGGGGCCGCCGAGCTCGTCGTGGCTGGCGCGGGCGTGGCCGCGGCCGGATTCTGCGCAGCCGGTGCCGTCTGCGCCAGGGCGCGCAGAGGACAGGAGCCCAGGCCGAGCGCGAGCGCCAGCATGGCTATTGCCGCCAGGGGCCGTGCCCGGGACCGTCTAGGTTTCTTGGCTATCGGATCGATGCGCATGCGTGCGACTCCCGCTGCTGTCGTGATGTATTGCGTGTGTTATGTGGCCGGTGTGCCGGTTTCGCCGGTGCGAATGCGAATGACCTGCTCGAGCTCGCCGACCAGAATGCGGCCATCGCCGCTGCGGCCGGTTCTCGAGACATTGGCGATGGCCTCGAGCACCGGCTCGACGATGGCATCGTCGATCGCGATCTCGAGCTTCGCGCGGGGTCCAAGCTGCGTCTCATAGACTTCTGTCACGGTGACGCCCTGAACACCGAGCTGTGCGATGGCCTGCCGCAGCTCGTCCAGCTTGAAGGGCCGCACGGTCGCGGTGATCATTTTCATGAGATGCATTTCGCAACGAACAAGCCTTGAAGCCGGGCTGCCGAACTCGACGTGTGCGCGTATCCTTGTGATCGCGCTGGAACCCGAGGTGCAGAATCCATGCCACGCGGGGCAGCTCACCAAATGCGCACTTGCGTGCGTGCAGGCGATCGATCTGCACCAGTTTGGAAACCGCACGTGCTCGCACGCGCGGTTTCAGGGCATCCACGGGAGGATGGAAAGATGGAGAACGCGGGAATCGACGACATTGCGCGCCAGCTCTTCGAGCGCCTGCCCGAGGCGGCGCGCACCATGCGGCGCGACATCGAGAGCAACTTCCGCGCCGTGCTGCAGGCGAGTCTTGGCAGGCTCGATCTGGTTACGCGCACGGACTTTGACGTGCAGAGCAAGGTGCTCGAGCGCACGCGCACGCGTCTGGAACAGGTCGAATTGCGCGTGACGGCGCTGGAGAAGCGCCTGCAGGAGCTCGAGGAGTCGGTACCCCCGCCGACCGAATAACGCTCGGCCGGCCAGGCGCGGTGATCTCGGCATGGGCGTCGCGCGCATCCTCAGCCGCGCGGAGCTCGGGCTTGCCGCACCGCCGGTTCAGGTCGAGGCGCATCTGGCCAGCGGCCTGCCGGCCTTCACGATTGTGGGGCTGCCCGCGCCGGTGGTTCGCGAAAGTCGTGAGCGCGTGCGCGCTGCGCTCACGAACTCCGGATTCGACTTTCCGCAGCGGCGCATCACCGTCAATCTCGCCCCCGTGGAGCTTGCCAAGCACGGCGGACGCTTCGATTTGCCCATTGCCCTCGGACTGCTGGTGGCCAGCGGGCAGCTCAGCCTGCGTGAGGGCAAGAGGGTGGAGTGCTACGGGGAGCTGGGTCTGGACGGCGAGCTGCGGGCCGTCTCGGGCCTGTTCCTCGCGGCCGTGCACGCCGGCCGCGACGGCCACGCGATGCTGGTGCCGCGCGCGAACGTCACGGAGGTCGCTCTCGCAGCCCCGCCCGCGGCCTACGCAGCCGCGAATCTGCGCGAAGCGGCGCAGCTGCTGCAGGGACTCGGGCTGCGCGGCTCGTCCCCTGCGCCCATCGCACCGCTGTGTCCGGCCCTATCACCCCCGCAGGCCACGGCTCGCGCGGGCAGGCTCTGCGACGTCATCGGTCAGCAGCAGGCCAAGCGGGCGCTGCAAATTGCTGCGGCCGGCGCACACAGTGTGCTCAAGCCATTGACGATAAGAGGCAAAAGTGGCGAGTCGTCTTACGCCCCGGGGGTCGCGCACGCGCGTAGCGATGACCGTAGACGGCGGTTCGACCTAGATCTGTCCCTTCTGTCCCTCCATTTATGGACTTTTCTGGTTCCGCTCTAGAGAGGTGTTATAGCTATCTCTATAGAGAGTTACCGGAAAACGCCTTTTTGGAGGGACAAAAGGGACAGGGGGTTGGCTAGCGCCCCGGCGCCCGGCGCGCGCCGCCCGTGTCGGCTCCCTCGATCGCGGGGCTGCCGCCTAGGCAGACCGTCATCCGGTGAAGCCGACCAGGGGCGTTCCGAGGCGGCATCCGACTCGCGCCGATAACGCGGGCTGTCGGGCGTCGTCACCGCTCGAGCAAGCTCCCGCAACCATTGCCGGGCCCCGCGGCGGGTCACGTTCGAACTAGGAGCGTCACTGTTGGCCGCGGCGCTGGCCGGGAGTTACGGACGTTGCCCTCGAGCGGAGCGTCGCTCCTGGGCGCTGTCATTCGGTCGACAAGGCCGTATGCCTGGCACAGCCGCCACGCCGGGGCGGGGCAGATATGGCTCTAGGCTGAGAGTCGGATGGCGGGCCGGCCTGATGCTCGCTAAGCCGCATTGGAGAGCGCCCGGCGGCCGCGGTAGCGTCCAGTCAATGAGCGAGGCCTGCGGCCAACGATTCGCAGCGCTGATCGCCTCGTAGAGCGTCAGACGATGCCAGTCATCCCAAGCGCTGACGGCTCGCGACCCTGCGCTATGCGCGGTCAGTTTTGGCCTCAGTTCACACGCGCCACATTCTGTCTTTGCTTGATCGAGGCCGACATGGTGCAGTAGTGCTCGCTTATTTATGGTTGTTCCCGCCTTTTCGTGCGGGGGCGGCCAGCGGCGGCCTCCTGGCGCGGTGGATCTCACTGCAGATCCGTTCTAACCGCTACCTCCGCAGGGCCTACCGGCGCTTCCAACAAATGCTTTCGACAGCCTGCCCGGTGGCAGTGCGCCTCTAGGCGCGCGTGCCCCGACCTGCCGCACGGCTCTGCCGGCCTGTCGACCAAGGTTTTTGGCTGTGCGGCGGAGGTATCTATCGTGGTTAAGATCAAAGTTGACGGGCGAGTGGATTCGCCGCGGCGCCGGCACGCTCCTGCGCGATCCGGGCTCCCGGCGGACTTCGGAGACGGATTTCTTTCGCTTGACGAGTTTCGCCGCCTCGCCGGCGGTATCAGCCGAGCCGCCTACTACACAGAGGCCAGCGCAGGGCGTATGCCGCGCCCGCGAAGGATCAGCCCGGGCCGATCCGGCATCCTGCGATCCGAGGCGCGACAGTGGCTCGCCGAGCGCACCGCGTCCGCGCCGAGCATCGCGCTCCGCGCCAACAGCCGCCCTGCCGCACCTTCGGCGGAAGAGGGTGCCTCGTGAGCAGCTCCCAAAATAAAAGCGCCCCGGGGTCTCTGCAAGAAGACCGCGAGGCGCGAGACGAGAAACAAGCACCCGCGACATTACCCGTTGGCCCAGTCATCGACAATGACCAACGGGGCGCAATCGGGACGCTGTTCACTGCCTTAAACGGGCATACGCTCGTCCAATTTGAAACAGCCGCCCGGATAGCCCGACTTGCCGTCAATCAATTTGGGGTAGGGCTTGCTGCGGCTTGCGCGATGCCGATACCGGACCCGGAGGGCAGTCGCTGGGACCTCGCACTGTCCGGCGAGCGCGAGGGTCGGCGAGTTATCTTCATACCGCCCGTCGTCGAGCTCAAGTCACTGATTGCTGAGCTTACGCTGTGCCTCGGGGCCGGCGTGACCCGCGATTGGCTGCCTCGGATCCGCCGCGCCGTCCGGCAGATCGCCGCGGAGGTGCTGCAGCAGGCACGCTATGGCGCGACCTTTAGCCGGAGCACGCCGTCATGAGCGGCCCGCAATCGATCGCCGAATACATAGCGCACGGCTGGTGCTTGGTCGAGTTGCGCCCTGCTGACAAGATCCCCGCGCACTCTGAATGGAACACGCGAGAGGTATGCGAGCGGACGAGCCAAGATGCCGCCTTTGCCGAACGTGTCGCCAGGGGGCAAGCGAGCGTGGGCTTGGCGCTGGCCTATTCTGGACTCGTCGCGGTCGACGTCGATGACCTTGAGAAAGCCCGCGCCTGGCTTACGGATCACGGCATCGAATTGAACGCGCTCATGAGCGCCCCGCACGCCGTAAGACGCGAGAGCGGCCGACCCAATAGAACGCTGCTGCTGTATAGAAGTGATGCGCCGTTGCGGACGCGGAAGGTCGCCGAGGCCGGGATTGAGTTCCTGTGCGCCACCGCTCAGGGCCTGACGATGCAGATCGCCATCCCGCCGAGCGTCAATCCGAAGTCTCAGCAGCCGTACTACTGGGTGGGCGATTGGCGGCAGCCGCCGGAGCTTCCGGCAGAGCTTCGCACGGCATGGGAAAGCGTCGGCTCATCGGATGTAGATCCGGACCGCAGGGCGACGCCACCGACAGAGAAACGCGGAATAGTGGGCGCAGTGTGTAGATCGTATGACCCGCGGGAAGAATTCCCCCACTCGGCACTGCCGCCCGCGATTTATAAAGCCATGTGCGAGAACTTCGCGCCGGGCATCGGCGACAGATATTGCTGGCGAAAAGCGGCATCGGGCCGGGCAGACGGTATCGCGGTCTTGCCGGATGGCGCGATTCAGGTATTCGATGCGACGTTTCCCGGAGGCGGCGCGGGTTCGATGAATGTCCTCGATGTCATGCGCTTGGCCCTGTATCACCACATGGATTCCGAGGCGGATATCGAGAAGCCCGTAAACGAACGGCCAAGTTACAAGCAGCTTGTCGAGTCACTGAAGGATGAGCCGCGGGTGCGAGAAGACCTTGAGCGACAAGCGGCACTTCAGCAGGCCGAGTGTCTGAAAGACTTTGAAGCTCTCGGCCGCGACGACGCCGCAGCTATTAGGCCAGTCCCGCCGGCGCAGCACCGATGCACCGATCAGGCGAACGCCGAGCGGATCATGCAGCAGTTCAGCGGGAAGTTCATGTCCTCGGCCGGCGGTCGCTTCTACGCGTGGTCTGGCGGCACCCACTGGAAGCCCGACGATCGTGAGACAAGGCGAATCGCCTGCAACTTATCAACAATCGTTTTACAGGAAGCAACCGCGGCTCGCACAAAGGCCGATGAGGCATGGAAGGCACTTGATCCGGGATTAGCGCAAGCGGCAGCCGAGCATCCGCGTAAAAGTGCGCTTGGCAAAACGCCGGCCGGGAAACGGGCGCTCGAGCTGGTGGCCGTTGCCGACGCGCTCGAAGCATGGTCACAAAGATGCGAGGCGAAAGCCGTTCAGGACGCCGCGCTCGGCATGCTGCGGGACATCATACAAGTACCTTCCGCACGGCTTGATGCCGACCCGTGGCTGCTTAATTGTGAGTCGGGCACTATCGACCTTCGGACGGGCGAGGCTAGACCTCATGATCCGCGCGACCTCATCACCAAGTGCTGCCCGGTAGCGTACGATCCTTCGGCGCAGGCGCCGCGGTTCGAGGCTTTTTTGTCGGAGATCATGGGCGGTGACGAATCGCTCGTGAAATTCCTGCAACGCTGGTTCGGCTACTGCGCGACCGGCTCTACGCGCGAACAAGCATTTGTCGTTCACATCGGAGCGGGCGCGAACGGCAAGAGCACCCTTCTCAGTGCCGTTAGTGACGTCCTTGGCAGTGACGACCTCGGCGGCTATGCCGGCACGGCATCGATAGGGCTCCTGACCGCAAAAAACGGCGATGAGCGCCATACTACGGAGATTGCCGAATTGCTCGGCCGTCGTATGGTCTCCGCCCATGAACCTGACGACACCTCGGAACTTCGCGAGGGGCTCGTAAAACAGCTCACGGGCGGAGATCCGATTACCGCCCGCTTCATGCGCAGGGACAATTTTACGTTTAAGCCTGCCTTCAAAATTCAACTACTGACGAACCACAAGCCGGAGATTCGAGGCACTGATTTCGGCATCTGGCGGCGCGTGCGGCTGGTGCCTTATCCGACCCGGTTCGGCTCATCCGAGGACGTCGCAGCCGGAAGGGCCGACCGGCCCCGCGACGATTCGCTGGCGGATGTTTTGCGCGCTGAGCGCATTGGCATATTCAATTGGCTCGTGAAGGGCGCCGTTCAATGGTATCGGACGGGGCTCGCGCCCCCTGATGCCGTACTTGCGGCTGGCAATGACTATCAAACCGAGCAGGATAGAGTGGGCCAGTTTGTCGATGAATGCTGCCAACGGGACCGGGGAGCATGCGCGCCAATTACCGACGGCAACATTGGTCTGTACGCCACGTATGACCATTGGTGTGAGCAATCCGGCTACCGACCGCTAGGCAGAAGCAAGTTCCTAACTGAGTTAGAACGCGTCATCCCCTTTTGTCGCCGAGAAAAGCGAAAGATATCGGAGGGGGGTGTCCGGCGGTCGGTAACAGTCCTGCATGGAGTGAAGCTGCTCAATACTCCGGAGTTCGATGAACTGCCTGCCGCGGAGGTGCTGGCAGTGCCCCGGCAGGCGCCGCTGAAATCTCCACTCGCCGGGGAGGATGCACCCGTATCCTCGAGCGACAGCAACGACACTGCATGGCTGGACTCTGACGAGCCTAGCGAGTCCCGGAGATCTGAATCGCTCGAGATACCGTGCACCAAAGAGCAGGCTTGGCAAATCGAACGGCGCGTACTCTGCGGGATGGACACGGAGCAAGAGCTGGGCTCTCGTGGCATGCGAACTATTCGGGTCAAGCATCTCACATTAGAAGAAGCAGCAGCAATTACGGCGCAGTGTCAGCAGATAGGAGTGACCGCGATTCGTGGCGCCGCTTGTACCCCGGATAGTCGGGGGGTGACGCGATGACTGCCTCAGCGCAAATTGCAAATCTGGTGAAGACAATGGCGGATGCTAGCCGCGCGTATTGGGGTAGCCACGCGCTTGCCGATTGGAATGCATATCAACGAGCGGTCCAAGCGGTCAATGATGAAAGAAGCCGGCTAAGAGAGGCGTTCGCACGTGCGCACGGCTGGCGGATTAGCCTTTCAGGCTTCAGCGTCGACCAGCTGCGAACCGGGCGTACCGCGAGACGATGGAACGAATTTTCCTACTACCGCGGCGTGATCGATCATCCTGATTATTTCCGCACGCCCGGCAAGCCAAGCAGACCGGCCGCCATCATCACGCACACTTATGCGTCGCTGGATGATTGCATCGAGTTCACCGCAGGGGAGTCGATCACGGCCAAGCTTCTGCCAGAGAGCTGGTATTACCCCGGCGGAACGATCGCGGTTCTATTCACAAAAAATGAACGGTAGACGCAAAATCAGCGAGGCGATTAGGGGCCTTATGGATATCTTGGCGCGCGCAAGCCCCTGATAGGGGCGGACGCTCTACATAACGTCTCTCGAGCGCGGGTTGGTGATGCCTCTCAATCGCGCCGCGCCAAAGCCGCGATCCATTGCGCGGATTCATCCGCGAAGCTGCACTACGCTCTCGTCTTCAGCGTTGCCAACACACGCGCCGGAATAAAAGGGTATTGTCTATGCTTAAGTCGCTTGCGTCTGTTGCAACCGTAATGATCGGGGTCGTGTTGAGCGGCTGCGCCACTACGCTCACTGCTTACGTACCGTCGCAGGGGCAAGCGGTCACTTATGAGCAGGGGGTGGGCACAATCACGGCTCGGACCAATGATGCAACTATCCTGATGTATCCGACATTTCGGTATGAGGCGCCATCGGACATTCCGACGTTCACCCTGATGGTGCAAAACACTACGAACCACGACATTGACTTCGACCCAGCGACCCTAAGCGCAAGCGTCGATAACCAGCAATGCCGGGTGTACTCTTTAGAAGAGCGGGTCTCAGAGATCCGCAGGGCGGCACGGCACAGACAGATTGCCCTCGCGATCGCGGGTGGCCTTGCTGCCGCGGGCGCCGGCTATGCGGCATCTCATCAGACAACCACATATTCAGGGTTTGGCTATGTCGGTCATCGTAGCTTCTACACTGCTGGCACCATTCAGACGTACGACCCCGCAGCCGGTATGTTCGCGGGTGCTGCAGTGGGGGCGGCTACGGGGATAGGCATTCACCAAATTGCCCGCGCCGCTGGCTATGAGGAGCAAGCCGCACAAGGGATCTTTCAGCACACTACCATTCATCCCGGGATGACCGCCGTCGGCCAAGTCGAACTCAAGCCGCGCTCAACGCACTTCCTCGGCTTAAGTGTCAATGTCCCTGTCGACGGCACATTGACGAGCCTGCGGTTTTTGAAAGAAGACACGCCTTAACGGGCTTCACGTCTATTACACTTGGCAGAGACGGGCCCTGCACATTCGGTGCGCTGGCTGCCTTGACGTTGGTGGTGCTGCCGGGTTGTGTCGTCGAAGTGCTGTAGCCGCCGGCCGCCTTGCCATGAAGCCTGCGATGTTCTGCGCCATCGATAGATAGCCCGGGTTCGGCGAGCTCGGGGTGCCGCCAGCCGCGTTGATGACGCCCGCGCCGCCGACGTTGCCGTAGTACTTCACGACCGGGTTCCAGAGATTGCCGTAGTAGTTTTCCTCCTGCTGTTGCTGCTCCTGAATCTTTTCCTGTGCAGCACCCTGGGCCCAGCCGCTCGCAAGATTTCCTGCGGCTATCAGGCCATAGCCTGCCAGTGGGCTGCTGGCTGCTCCGCCTGACTGCGCCCCGTTCCCCGGCGTGGTCGTGCCGTCGACCCAGCCGTTCGTCCCGCCGCTCGAGGCGGCCTGTGCCTGCGACAAGAGACCAGTGTTTGAGCCGCCGACAGTCGATACGCCGGGCCAGTCAGCCCCCCGGCCGCGGGAGCAGCGGCGCCCGTGGTCGGCGAGACGCCCGTATCAAGACCGTACGAGTCAGCGGCCCCACCGCCCTGTGCCGCGGTGAGGGCAGTGCCGGTATCGGTCGCGGCGCTCGCCGTTTCAGCTGCGCTATCGGCTGTGTTCGCGCTGGCGAGCTGCGAGGCTACAGAGGCAGTCTGATAGCCGGCCCCCGCGGCCAGAGCCTGGCCGGTGGCTTCTATCCCGCTGCCCATCTCGCCGCTGAAGGTCGCGATTGGATGGGCCAAGGCGGCTCACGAAGGCGCTGCCACTCTGCGTGACGGCATTGAGGCAACCACCGCTAGAGGCTGCAAAGGCCCCAACGCCGGCAGCGAGCGCCACGCCCGCGGTGAACACGCCAGCGGCCAGCATCACGATCCAGCCGACCTTGCTGCTGATTACTTTGCCAATCCACTTGAACGCGCTCTTTACGCCATAAAGGATGCCTTTGAAAAAGTGCCCAATGCCGGAAAATAGGCCCATGGTGTGTCCCTTGGCCGAATTGCGGCAGAACGCCGCGACGGGTGGAAACGATGCTTGATCGGACGGTCAGTTAGACGAAGCGGCGCTTCCGCCGTTGTGGTGGGAAGGCAAAGACTTTCGTCAGACAGTACAGTGATTTAAGGACACGCCGAATGGCCTAGCAACCGCGCCGCCAGAGTTCTGTGAAGTAGGGTCAGCGGCGGTTCCGGCCGGGAGCGGTGAGTGCGCCGTTTGCACAAGTCGGCGAGGCCCCGGGGCAGGAATCGGCTCTATGGAGTCAGTTCCCTCAGGAAGGGTTCGTCGAGCATTGCGAGGTTTCCCGGCTCTGGCTCAAAGGACATATCAAACTGCCGCGCCTTGTCAGGCGCGTCGTCGATACTCGCGTCGCGACGATCAAGTTCATATAGCGCCACCTGTGCGATCCTGAGACCTGGGCGCAGGGAGATCGGAATCTCGCCAAAATTGGCCAGTTCCAAGGTAATGATGCCGCGGTATTTGGGGTTGATGATCGACGCGCTGGCGATGTTCAAGCCCTCACGTGCCCACGATGATCGCGCCGTGACGACTCCCTGCAAGGTTGGCGGCAAAGTCACCCATTCTAAAGTCGGGACCAGTACGAGCGATCCAGGGTGCAACAAGAACGATCTGCCAAATGGGACGTCGACTCTTTGGTGTTTTTGCTTGAGTCCCTGGACGCGCTGATGGGCTGAAGCCGATTCCATATATTCTGTCGGATCGACATGTGAATTCTGGCCGGCCCTTGCCACCAGCGCCATCGTCCCCATTCTTAGATCAATCGATGATGGCCCGATCTGATCGTCGTTCAAAAGTGGTGAGACGACCAACTTGCCCTGTGCAAGTTGATGAAGGATCGCGCTCTTCGATAGGGCAGACATTGGAGCTAAGTTGATTGCTGGCTGATTTCGATGGCTTGCTGCTGCAATATTCCCTGCTCGCAGAGACGGTTCAACTTAGCGAATGGCAGGGAGGTCTGCGTGGCAGCGATCCATCCCGCTTCAAGGATGCTTCGAAAGTCTACTGACCGGCAGTTGACAGCCTTCTTGTCATCGAGCCAAAAACCCACCGGCGGAATGCAGTCTGCGAGCTGACGCGTAAGAAGGACCAGATCGTCCTCCGTGGGGGGCTGGTACAGCGCGGGAGGTAGAGGCTGGAGAATATTGGTTATGGCCGTTGTGACATTCTGTATCGTCTGATCACTGAAAAGATCGAACCAAGGATCGGGTTGGCGCTTGGCCTCAAGCTTGGTCCAAAGCGATTCCACAGAGTCGCTTAAACCCGCATCGGTAAAACGGCGCGTGCTATATCCGAGCACCCTCGCCGCACTTAGCAAATAGTTCATTCGGCAGCCCGTGGGCGGATGAGAGGGGCCGATGCCTGTACCTGAGGGATCGAAGGAGTAAAGAACATTCGATTCAGCCGTGACGAAGCTCGGGCCAAAGGTCAATATGCCGACAAAATCGCAGAGGATTTCCTCGATCCAATTTTCGTAGCTGAACTTCGTCCAAATGTTTGCCTGAGTAAGCCCGGCTTGGCGCTGCCACGCTGCACGCTGCTGTATTACAGCTGCCGGGGCGTTCGCTGCGAAGATCCAGGCGGCCGCAGTCGCGGGAGTTGAGAGCACACTGCCTGGCAGCAATAACGTACTCAAAATGCGCTTTAGCGCAGCTTGATGCTTAGAGCAACGATACATTGCATGGCAAACTTCGTGGCCGAGGATTGAATGAAGCAGAACCGAATGCTTTAGGGTTCTCGGTAACCTAATTGTATGAATGCGTCGGCTGGCACAGGAAGGCCGCTGCAACTCGGACGTGATTGCATACGCTCCCAGACCTGCTTCAGAAAGGACAAAAAAGAGCGGTGGGGTGCTGTCGCCTGCGAGCGTGGCCTCTCTGCAGAGAGGTAAAGCGATCTTCTTAAGTTCCTCGACAAACGGCCAAGAATACTGTTCGATCGAAGAGCGCTCGACTCTTGAAAGCAAATCGGCAAACCAGTGAAGAAGTCCGCCGTTTTTCTGAAGGCTCTGATGATCGGCGTCTGCTGTAGCGAGTAGCTCGGATTTTATGAATGCTAGCCGGGACTGGCATTCATCATAGAATTCTTGACTACCTTGAATGCCGTAGTCGAAGCGCAGGGTTTCTTCGAGGACCCGTTGGAGGTTGCTACATTCCTCTAGAAGGATCTCTTTTGGGCTGTGCATTTAGGCATGGCACTTTACCCCAATGACAGCTCGAATTGCCTGAGAAAATCCCTAGTTGTCGCCACCGCATTTCCCGCCGGCTCATTCTTTCCAGATGACAACCATCTCAGCACACCCTGGACCTCGCCGATCGCGCGGTCCTTTGGTGTTTGGCCAAAGGTAGCGTCGAATGCGCTGACCAGCGCTTGCCGAATTTGGATGTGCCAAGCGTCTCGGCTCTGCAGCTCCAACGGAAGTTCCAAATGATCGAGATTGGCGATGCCGCCGCTGGGCTCGTCCGAAAAGGCCTCGTGACGATACATCTCGAGCAGCCGGAACAGATTTTCCAGCGGAATTTTTGCATCAGGCTTTTGCGCCGCTTCGAGATGATCGAAGTAGCCAAACGCGAGATGCGCAAATCGCTTAGCGAGAGGCGCGCTTTGATCTGTCTGGAGCACGTAAGCAACGCTCATGCGAAACCTCCCGGGAAATTGATCGTAGCTGATGCCAGGCACTCGTGTTTAGCAATCAGCAAAACCCACAAGTGAGTGCGAACGGAATTCCAAAAGTAGCCGTAGATTTGTGCGCAGGTGCATAGTCGGGTTGCGGCACTCGTGTATTATCTGGCAAAGCGCTTGATAATTCAACAGATTATGAGCTGCCAGTTTTGCAGCACTTGCCGTTCCGTCAGCCAACAAAGCAATTCCAGAAGTAGCCGGGTAGCATGATTGACGTGGTGTCCGCAGCGATCGGCGGCGACGTTGGAGGCATGGACGCCGACCATCGGCTTCTCATTCCCGTTCGCGTACGGGAAGCCCTTGAATGGCTTCCGAAAACGAAGAGGGCGAAGCCGTTTGAACTAGTGGCCGACCTTCGAGACAGCGGGCTGGTTCGGCTCTATCCGGCCGAACAGGTACGCCCTCTGCTCCTTTCCATGAGGCAGCAACTGCTCGTCGGGCACCCAGACCCACTGCAGGCGGCCGCCGCATTCGCGGACAGATACCGCGAAGTGACGTACTACGCGACCGACACCCGGGTTCATTGTGGTGCCGCCATGGGGTGGCATTTACGCGGTACATCGCAGCATCCGGACCAGTTCTATGTCGAAGCCTTGGGGCAATTCATCGATGTCATGACGTTGGAGCGCCGAAACGCGAGGCAGGCGGACCTAAGGGCTGCTCTAGATCTGTCTGACGATTGAAGCGATTCCCAGCCCGGCCCGTGGCACCGTTTTGCCGCGACATTTACTGTATAGACATACAGTACTACGCCCGGCATCCTCTGTCCATGTCTCGCGCTTTCCGATGCCCTGTATGTGGGTCGGGTGACTACTGCCACGTATTCGCTCCGCGCCCCGGCGGCGGGAAGCGCGAGACATTTCTGCACGAGTGCGGTGGCTGCAGCACCGTCTTCCTAGATCCCAAAGCGTTCTCGGCTAACGAGCCCGGGCCGCCGCGCAGCCGCGGGGCGCAGCCGGCGGCGCTGCCACCCGACCCCTACCCACCAGGCGGCGAGCACAAAGGTGGCTAGCAGGCGCCGTCTTCTCCAACATACCGACGAGGGGGAGGGAGCATGTGCGGCCGTTACGTCACGCCTGAAGTCGCCGAGGCCGAGCGGAACCTAATGGTTCACTGGCTCGAGTAACAGCGCAGGTGGAATGCGGCTCCTTCGCAGCGCGTGCCTGTCGTCCGCTGGTCCCACGGCGCGCGTCAGGGCCTGCTGATGCGCTGGGGCCTCGTGCTGTACTTCGCGCGCTGCCTCCCGCCGAAGTACACCACCATCAACGCGACGATCGAGCGGCTCGAGGATGGTGCCTGCTGGAAGGGTCCGTGGTAGCGTGGGCAGCGATGCATCCTGCCGGCAGCAGGTTTCTATGAGTGGCACGTGCTGCCCGGCGGCACCAAGCGCCCGTAGTACGTGACGGTCGCCGATCAGCCGGTGTTCGGGACGGCCAGGCTACGGGATCGGTCGATCGCAGCCGACGAAGACTGAAACCGTAAGCTATACGCTCATTACCCTGCCGGCCAACGCGCTCATGGCGGAGATCCACAATGCGAAGCAAAGTATGGCGGCAATCCTGTCGGCCGACCAAGTCGACGCTTGGCTCATGGGGTCCAGCGACAGAGCCCGGGCGGCACTGAAGCAGTATCCAGCCGATACGATGGTCGCTCTCCCGGTTAGCGCCCGCGTCAATTCCCAAAAAGATAACGACGTCGATTTGATGCAGATAGTCATAGCCAGCTGATTGATGGGCCCACCAATGAAGAAACGGGGACGACGAACAACGGCACGATACGCGCTAGTGGAATTCTTGGTGTTCACCGCACTCACTCTTAGCACCAGCGCGCTCGGTGCTGCCCTAGGCGGTGGCAAAAACATTGACTGCTCCAGTCCTACCGATTTCCCCGCAGGCAGCTATTGCACCGCGCTGCGCTCCGCAATTGCCGCCGAGAACCAAGCGGTGATCTATGGCAAACAACTTTCGTGGATGCGCCTCGAGGTCATTCTTGCATCAATAGGAATCGCGGTTACCGCGTGGGCCGCGCGATCCGCCGCATCGGCAGCTCGCAGTGCGCGTGTGTCCGTTGACGCAAACCGGCGCCCAAAACTTTTGGTCCGAGAGATGATACTCACTCGGATCGGCGATCACTCCTTAACCATAGAGTCAGTGGTCGCGAATGCCGGCGACGCAGCCGCGATCATCGTCGAGTCTTTCGTAGATATTCAATCCGTAGACCCACACCGGTGGGAGCCGCAGCGAATAACTGAAGGTACTAATATTCTTGGTGCGGTGCATATCGAGCCGGGGGCTCAGCACCGGTGGACGATCGAGGTGGCAATCGGCGACGGAACTTTGATTGGCCTCGCATATGCAGAACAGGTGGCGAATGCGCGGGATATGCACGAGGCCCACGCACTCGCTATCGGCCTCTGGCTGCGAGGAGCCGTTGTCTATGCAGATGCTGCTGGCATTCGCCGCCGCACTGCGTTCTTCCGACGCCTGAACGCTTGGACGCGCCGGTTCTATTCGCCCGGGCCGGACACCTCGGACTACGAATACTCTGACTAGGGCCCTGTCGTATGGATCCAAACGTATCGCACTTACTGGCGCGCGAATCCATTTGGGACCAGCGAAGTGTGTGGCTTGCGGGAGCAGTGGCTGTCGGCGTCGCCTGCGAGGCAGTCACCGAATTCGATCAGCTCGCCGAGCGGATGCACCTAAATACCTTGGATCGGCAGCACGGATTAAGAAAGGCCATCGCTAAGTTTGGTCTTCTAGTCCTCATTATCGCTCTGTCGCTGGAGGTGGCCGCAGCAATCAAAACCCACAACATCTCTCAGAATATCACTGCGGATTTAACCCAGCAGATTGCGGACGGTCAAAAACGCGAAGCCACCCTGATTAACACCACGAACGCGCTCCGTCGCCAAGGAGTGATACAAACAGGCATTCTAAATGCGCTGACGGGGCGAGCTGATCAATTCCAGGCGGCCGCCGATGCCCAGCGTATGAGAATTGATCGGGCGATGACTACGATTAATAAAAGCGAAAAAGAGCTCAACACGGCGCAGGCGGTAGCTAAGGCAAGCGCTGCAAAGGCGGCCGCAGCTTCGGCGCTGGCCGACAGTACCGCCGCGCAGATGAAGAAGACACTGGATGCTGAACAGCAGTTCGACAAGGAAAACAGAGAGCAATTAACGCATCGTGTATTGACCGCAAATCAAATGCTATCCCTGTCCTCTGAACTGCAGCCGTTCTTAGGTACCCCATACGATGTGTCCGCCGCAAATGATCCGGATAGCGTCAACCTCGCATGGCAGGTAGCGCAGATGCTCAGTGAGGCTGGATGGACCTGGAAGGCCAGCACCACGACTTTCATATTTAACAACGGCACGCTGCCTGCGGTGGGTCAATACGTCGGAGAAGGGCTCCATGTGACAGCTTGCAAATCTGATGTGATGGCGTTTGATATGGTCGCTGGCGCCCTAAAGGAAGGTCTAGGTCGCATAGGATTATCGATGTCTGGAGATGCCGTGGACGACAAACTCGCTCCGGCTCGGCAGATCACATGCAAAATCTTGCATGTTCAGATCGGAGCGAGATAACCGATGTTTGGTGTGGCGCTAGGATTGGAGTCTTTGCTGGATGGCATACACGATTGAGCAAGTCTCGTCTCTGTTTCTGCAGCAGGAAAGATTGATAGGCGAACTGCGACGGCTGTTGGCAAGATTTGTAAACGCAGCGCATATAAGTCAGGATGAGAGAGTACAAGAGCATCTACGCCACGGTGTGGCGCGCCGAGTCAACGTCCTTATACAATGTGTCATCAATATCTACAGGATCTTCCCGCCTAACCTTGAGCGCCCTCTAAGCCGAGACTCGCTCTCGGATGTGCAGATCAACCTGCACGCGTACGTCATCAATCTCTGCGGGCTGTTTGACAATTGCGCGTGGGCATTCATTCTCCAGAGTGGCTTAGTAGCCCAATTCCGAGAGCCAAAGCAGATCGGTCTATTCAAGCCGCATATTGTCGCCCACTTGCCGAAACCACTTAGGGAATATCTTCAGAGTGAGCGCATTAAGGGATGGCAGGCAAAATACCTCACCAATTACCGCGACGCGCTGGCGCATCGAATACCGCTTTATATCCCGCCGGCAGTTTGGAGTCCTGCCGAGAATTTGCGCTATAACACTATCGGCATCGAAATCGACAAATGTGTCGCGGCTCAACAATGGGACCGCATAGATGCGCTGCGCGCGGAGCAGGATCGCCTAGGGACGCCGTGCTTTGGATTTCTCCATTCCTTCTCGAGGAATAAATCCCCCACGCTTGTCGGTCTTCACACGCAAGTCCTGAGCGATGGCGCGACGATCGTAGAATTCGGTTCGCTATTTCTTCAGCACTGGCGGGAACCGGTTGCGTCAGTAGGGCAGGTGTAGCACCGCGCGGCTAGGGGCAATCGCAGAGGGCATGCGCAAGCGCAGTCGCGTCTTCACGCGTCGGGCGGATCCGCTTGCCTGGCCTTGCGGTCATCTTTGCTCGTGTGTGCAAAGGTTCGACGCATCTTCGCGACCTTATGACTTATCTGGCTGCAGACGGTATGTAGCGCCGGTGATAATCGAAGGAAAGCGCGTTGAGGCGCGGCTGGTAAGTTCCGGGGCATGCTTCAGATCACTCACATTATTGATAACTCCTACTCGGGCGAGGATCGCCTCCTCATCGAGCGCCGCGGCGGAAGTCGCACAATCCTGGCCGTCTGCGACGGGGCAGGTAACGGAGGCCGCGGGGGCATGGCAGCCGACATGGCGATCGCGGGCTTGGCCGGGATTACCGGATTCCTAGATTGCCAGCGCACGCTTTTGGCGCTCGACCAAAAGATCCACCACGAGGCTCAAGGGGGAGAAACAACCTGCGTTCTCATCGAGATCTCGGACAAAGGAGAGCTCCGTGGCGCGAGCGTCGGCGACTCGTCTGCCTGGATGATCCCCGCCCGTGGCCTGCCGACCGAGCTGACTGGCGCTCAGGATCGCGCACGCCTAGGGTCCGGTCGATGTGCTCCGCGGCTCTTCAAGACCCAGCTGCGAGGGCATCTCCTCATCGCGACCGATGGTCTGCGCATCCCCATGGTCGATCTACCGCATTACTCGCGCCGGGGAATTGATGCGCTCCTTGAGCGCGCCCGCCTCAAGAGCGGCACGCTGACCGACGATGTCGCGGCGATCCTCGCCGCATAAGCCAAAGGGCTCCGCACGCGCGCGTAGCGATTTTTGAGGGTCTCTGGGATTGGGGATGCTTGGCGTTAGGAGGCCCGCACCCGCGTGCGGAATTTCAAAAAAATTTTGAATCGATAGCCAATGGTCGCGCGTGCGCGCGACCCCGCGTCTAAGAGCTTGAGGCACCCCGATTTCGACCAGGGCTAAAGACCCCGCGCGTCGATCCTGATTGGTCGGAGCTCGGGAGAGGCTCATTCTGATTTTAGTCGGAGATTCCCTGGCGTGGCTGCCTGGTATCGCTGTCTTAAGGCGATAACACATGCAGCAATGTCAATGGCTTAGTACCGCCATACCCAGCAATACCCAGCACACGGCAGTGTTGCAGCCGGCGACGGTACGCCCCGGTCACCGTGCCGACGGTTCGCCTGGAGATTCCCTGCGAGCCGTGGCGCCGGTTCGTCCGACGCACGGCGATAGTTATATGGGGTTCTGTATCAGTGTGCTAGGCGTCGGACGGCGCCAAGCTTGAGAGCAAGGAAGATGCGCGCGTGGTTTGCCTGAGCGCTCGCAAGCTTACGCGCAATCCATGCCGCGGTGCCCGGTACCAACGGATCTGTGCCGGGCAGCCACGGACGGACGTTACGATGCTTGGTGATGAACGCCTCGAGACGGCGCAGGCGCGCGAGTCGTTCACGTCGACTTTGCATCGGGGGTCCGCTCTTTGCGTCGGATCGCTGCCCGCTGCGCAGTCTGCCGGGGAGGCAGGGTCCGCGGAAGCTGGTGAATGCGGTCGCAGACCCGGCACCGCGAGGGCGGGTTGGTAATTTCGATTTCTCCGCTGACTTGAATCTTAGGCATGAATTATTCCACCTTTGGTGTGGTCAGGATGGTGATGTGCCTGTAACCGTGGGCCTTGGTAGCGTCAGTCCTCCCACAAGCCTACGAATTGCCGTTCCGCCAGCGCCGTGTATATGGCAGTCGACGCGATGGAGCGATGGCCAAGATATTCCTGAATGGTGCGAGTCGGCGTGCCGCGGTTCGCGAGCGCGTAGCCGCAGCCATGCCGAAGCATGTGCGGATGTACGGTCACCTCGAGGCCGCCGAGACGGCCGGCGCGTGCGACGATTTTGCGCACCCCGGCCGGCGTCATCGGGCCGCCGCGTTCATTGGCAAACACCCAGGGCCCGGAGCCCTTGAGCGGGCGAAGGGCGCGCAGCTCACGCCCGCTGAGCGGATGGCCTCCCTCGACCCCGCCCTTGGCTCGACGCACGGCCAGGCGTGCACTTGCGAAGTCGACTTGATCCCAGCGCAGCCCGCACAGCTCCGAGACGCGCAGGCCGTGACGGTAGACCAATAGGATCATTGCCGCGTCCCGTCCGCCGTAGCGGCCAGCTGGCTTTGCGGCGTCGATCAGGAGCTCAACCTCGGCCGCGGTGAGGTACTCGCGGCCGCGCACTTCGGCATTCCGGCGTCGGCGCGGCGGAACTTTCCCGTTTACTGCGATCGGCGAGTCCGCGGCGACGGATCGTAAGTAACTGATAGTGCCCATGGGCGACTCCTGAACTGTTCCGTTTCCTGAAACTTTAGGGAAAGTTCTTTAGGCTCGGCGGGCCGCTGCCCTGTCGGCTTTATCCAGATCGGCAAAGTTGACGCACGGCAGCTCGGTTTCCGGGCCGTGGCGCCAGTGCAGGCGAAGCACCCCATGCGGATAGTCGACGGTGACGGCTTCGATGCACTCTCGGAGTGCCGCGTTGGCGGCAGCAACCGTGTCCGCGCTCAAATTCGCAATGGCGTCGGCCATCCGACTTGCGCGCAGGTTGACGACACGCGATTCCGACTCGGCAGCGCGGGCCCGTAATTCGCCGAGCCGTGCACCGAGGGTCGCTGATTGCGCTTCGCGTTCTGCCAAGCGCTGCGACAGCGAGGGCGAGGCGTTCCGCTCGATCGCGTCGACGAGCTCCTCGATCTGCTTATTGACTTGGTAGAGCTCCCCGTCGGTGGCTTCGATGTCTGCCGCCAGGGCGCTTTCAGGTATTGGTGGCGCGCGCAAAGCCGCTGCATTGGATACCAGTGCGGCCTCGATATCAGGCAGTCTGACGGTGTGATACGTACACCCCGCGCCGGCTTTGGCCTTGACGCACACAAGTTTCGGCGATCCAGCCTTTTTAGAATCTCCCTTCATCACACGTGTCATGGTCGAGCCGCACTTAGGGCACTTGGCGAGCCCTGCGACGACACTCGCAACGTGGCCGCTGCGCATACGCAATGGGCGGCCGGGATGGCAAAGCTTTTGGGCGCGATCGAAAGTCTCGTCATCGATCACGCGAGGGTAGTAGTCAATAATCGCTTCTTGCGGCTCGCGAATGCGCCGCCCCGACGTGTGATGCTCGACGTGGGGGACAAGCTGCCCCGTTACCGTCGGACTCGTCAGGATCTTAAAAATATAGGTGGCGTGCCAAAACTTACCCGCGCCCCACGTCGCAATGTGCTCACGGTTAAATGTTTCAGCGATCTTCTTCTTGCCGATGCCCTTGAGGAACATGGCGAAGATGCGTCGGATCAACGCTGCACGCTCGGGTATCAGCGTCAGCTTGGCGTTACGGAAATCCTTGGCCGCGGAGCCCTCGGCCTTGAGCCATCCCGGGACTGCGATGGTCTGCACCTCGCCTTGGGCGGCCCGCTGGCGCTTCGCGATCCAAGATGCCTTGAGGCGATCGACTTTCTTACGCGATTCCTCGCCGGCCAAATACCCTTTGACAAGGGCGAGCAGTGGACCGGGCAGCCCCTGCATGGCCTCGGCGTCATAGCGCATGCCGGTGCCCAGCTCGACCACCGCGATCCCTGCCGCGGTTAACTGACCCATCAGCGTCACCGCGTCCATGCCGCCCTGGCGCGTCAGGCGATCTATGTCCTCAACAAGCAGAACCGATCCGGGCGCCACCAGACCGTCATGGATCGCTTGCAGAAACGCCCCCAACGCGCCCTTGCTGCGATTGGCGCCCCGAAAAGCACTCACCCCAATGTCGTGAAGGGTCAGCTCGGTGTCGAGCGTCAGACCGTGGCGTTTCGCGTACTCCTCAGCCAGCGCCGTCTGGCGGCGAAGGCTGTCACCCTTGCTCTGTTCGGGCGTGCTGAAGCGCAGATAGCTGTATGCACGGGGCAATTCCCCAGCCGGGGGCGCTTTTGCTCGTTGCTCGATCAATGCAGCGTGACTCCATCTGAACGAAGCCAAGCAGTGCGTCCAACCCGCGCATGCCCTCGGCTGTCATCGTTGAGCGCGACTGCAATCATGTGCGCCGCAACATCACGTCTGAAATTCAGAGTGGGGGCACTGCCCGTCCGGGACTGCCTTCCACCGCTGGGGTCGTACAGCCGCAGCGATTCCCACTGATGGCGGAACTGCTCACAGCGCCAGCCGGGATGATCATTCCCGCCGGCCGGGAGCCCCGGGTGGGTCGACTGAGCCCAATGGAAAAACGCGAAAGCTTCACCGTGCACTGCGGCACTCCTTCGTGTGCTCGGGGATTCGGGCCACGCGTACAGTACCGCTTAGGGGTATTGTCGTCAATTACATGCTGCTGTATGGGCCGCCGGGCAGCGGCAAGAGCATGCTGGCGGCCCGGCTGCCGGGCCTGCTGCCGGCGTTGTCCAGAGAAGAGGCCTTCGAGGTGTCGGCCATTCGCGCGGCCGCAGCGCTCGCCCCCGAGACGGCACACTTCATCGAGCGGCCGTTTCGCTCACCGCATCACACCAGTTCCGCGCAGGCGATGGTTGGCGGCGGTCCCCTGTTGCGACCCGGAGAGATCAGCCTCGCCCACCACGGGGTGTTGTTCCTCGATGAGCTGCCCGAGTTCGATCGCCGTGTGCTCGAGGCACTGCGCGAGCCACTGGAGAACGGCCGCATCGGCCTGGCGCGGGCCGCACGACGCCTGGAGCTACCGGCGCGCTTCCAGCTGATCGCGGCGATGAATCCCTGTCCGTGCGGCTACCTGGGCGACCCGGGCATCGAATGCCGCTGCTCGCGCAGCCGTATCGAGCAATATCGTCAGCGCCTGTCCGGGCCGCTGTTGGATCGCATCGATATGCGCGTGCGCGTCGAGCGCCTGCCGCCTGGCGAGTTGCTGCGCGCGGCGGGCGCACGCACGGTGGACGACGGCACGGGTGCGGCCGGTCGCGCCGGGTCGGTCGCAGCGGATGCGCTCAGCGATGCAGCGTTGCGGCG
This sequence comes from Steroidobacteraceae bacterium, assembly GCA_035553315.1. Taxonomy (GTDB): domain Bacteria; phylum Pseudomonadota; class Gammaproteobacteria; order Steroidobacterales; family Steroidobacteraceae; genus FEN-1191. The sequence continues at coordinate 40,885 of DATNDE010000007.1, read as the reverse complement.
GAGCATTCAGGCCGCGCGGCAGTGGCGCTTGGCGCGCTCATTGAATGCCCATTTGGGTGCTGCAGAGCTCACGGCGTGCTGCCGCCTGTCGGATTCGGCCGTGCAACTGCTGCACCGAAGCTGTCAGCGCTGGGCGTTGTCAGGCCGGGGAGTGCAGCGGTTGCTCGCGCTCAGCCGCACCATCGCGGACCTGGTGGCGAGCGAGCCGGTCGAGGCAGCGCATTTGGCCGAGGCACTGCAGCTGCGCCGCACGTTCGAGTGGCACTGAGCCGGCAAGGCCCTGGGCTGGCGGCTCTCCGGCGCTGCTTAATGCCCGACCAAAGAGAGCATATAGTCGACGCCCTCCTTTATAAGCGGATCGGGCAGGTCCGTGCGCCCGCCCTTGGCGGGCATGGTGCCGGTCTTACCGGTGAAGCCATTGAGGGCATGCTGATACAAGGTCGTCTTGCCCTCGGCAATCGCCGAGGCCCAGGCGGCACGATCGCCGGCCTTCGGTGCGCCCACCAGGCCTGGCCCATGACAGGTGCTGCACACCTGCTGGAACAGCTGCATGCCGTTCTTCGGCACCGCCAGGGCCACGGAAGGCCCGGCGCCCGCCGGTGCTGCGATCTTCAGTGCGGAATTATCCTGCCCGGCAATCGCCTCGCGGGCGAAGGGCGCCGTGCGTTCCTTCACGGTCGCGACGTACAGCGGATCCTGGTACACCTCGACATCTTCCGTATGCGCCGCGACCACGCGCGCCAGACCGAACAGCACGACGGCCACGGCGACCAGCAAACCGATCACGAGGCTGAAGACGGTGATGAACTGCGAATCCTGCTTTTGCTGATTGTCCACGGGCACTTACCGATGCGAGAAGGGAAACGCGAAGTATAGCCGACCGCGGCGCTGCCCGGCGGCTCACCCCGGCGGGGGTGGACTCAGAGCACGCCACGACTCAGAGCGCGCTGCGAAAAGTCAGATTGAGTCGGTGGCGGCCGGTGAGCGGATGCTCGCCGTCCTCCAAGGGCGCCACGCCGTGGAAAACCAGGCGCTCTCTGCCACCCCAGACCAGCACATCACCGTGAAACAGTGGCAGACGCCGCACGCGGTCGCGGCGCTGCAGGCCGCCGTACAGGAAGATGGCGGGCAGCCCGAGCGATACGGACACCACCGGCGCCGTCAGATCCCGTTCGTTTCGATCCTGATGCAGCGTCAGTCGAGTGCCGGGCGCATAGCAATTGATCAGACACGCATCCGGATCGAAGCCGTCATAGCCGGCGCGCGCCGCCATGTCACGGGCCAGCTCGCGCAGCACGGCCGGCATGGCAGGCCAGGGGCGGCCCGTGGTCGGATCGTGTGTCTCGTAGCGGTAGCCGCGACGGTCGCTGATCCAGCCGGCGTTGCCGCAGTTGCTCATGGCCACGGACATGCGCTGGCCTCCTAGGGTCAGCATGTGGCGCAGCGGCGCCTCACGCACCAGCTCCCTCAGCAGCTCCGGCAGCGTATCGGCGAGCGGGCTTGCCCCACCGACCAGCAGTGCGGCGCCCTCGGCCAGGGACTGTACGCTGTCGGGTGGCAGTAGTGTGACGGGCCGCTCGCGCGGCAGCGCCGTGCGGTGACTCTGCATTGGCATTGCTCGTTCGTGGCTGCTGGAGACTCGCCAAGCGTAGCATCGATGCCAGGCGGTGCCTGCGCTGCGCTATAGTGGCGTCGCAAAGGGGGTCCCTATGTCCGCGCGCTTTCTGCCGACCGCCACCACGCTATGGCTGGTTGCGGCAACCTCGGCTGCCTTCTCGGTGGCGCCCGTGGTGCTCGCTGCCGCTGCCGCCGGTAACGCTAACAGCCCTGTCAGCGCCAACTCGGGCCACAGTGCTTTCCAGCAGCAGTGCGCGCTGTGTCATACCGCGCAGCCCGGTGACAACGGCGGCGCTCAGGGGCCGAACCTGTTTGGAGTCTTCGGTCGGCGCGCCGCCTCCGACCCCAAGTTCAGCTATACGCAGGCACTGCGCGACTCGCATCTGACCTGGGATGAGGCGACGCTCGATCGATTCCTGCACGCGCCGACCCAGATGGTGCCCGGCACGGCGATGGTCATCGCGGTGCCCGACGATGCGACGCGGGCCAGCCTCATCGCCTATTTCCAGGCCGTCAAGGCAGGCTCGTATCAGGCGAAGGGCACGCGCCCGCAGTTCCGACCCACCCCCTCTGCAGCGCTCACCAAACCGAAGGATGAAAGCGCCGACTGGAAGAAGGACTTTCCGGGCCGGGTGCACCACATCCGGGTCGCCGAGCTACCGGCACCCTACCGGACCGAGAGCTATACGAACTTTCCCCGCCTGGTGTCCAAGCCCGCCGCGGCGCAGCTGCGCGTGCCAAAGGGCTTTCACGTCGCGGTCTTCTCGCGCGAGCTGCAGGGCCCACGCGAGCTGCGCGTCGCGCCCAACGGCGACATCTTCGTCTCGGAAACACAGCTAGGACGCATCGTCGTCATGCGTCCCTCGGCCGACGGGACCCATCCGCAGGTCACCGCCGTGTTCGCGCAGGGCCTGGATCTGCCCTCCGGCATGGCCTTCTATCCGTTGGACGGACGGCCGCAGTGGATTTACGTGGCCGAGACCAATCGCGTCGTGCGCTATCCCTACGCGGTCGGGGACCTCAAGGCGCGCGCCCTGCCACAGATCGTCGTGCCTCAGCTCTCCCCGGTCGCGGGCGGCGGGCATTTCACACGCGACGTGGTGTTCTCCCCGGACGGCCAGCGCATGTTCGTGTCGGTCGGCTCGCAGAGCAATGTCGCGGAAGACATGCCCAAGAAGAGTGCCGACGAGGTGCGCGCCTGGGCGGCTTCGCATGCGCTGGGCGCCGCCTGGGGCAACGATGCGCGGCGAGCCGACGTGCTGATGTTCAATGTCGCCTCGCTCACCCCCGTGGACAGCTCCGGTGCCGATGCGGCGCAGCGGGTCATACCGACGGTGTTTGCGACCGGTCTGCGCAACTGCGCCGCCCTGACCATCCAGCCGCAGACCGGCGAGCTGTGGTGCACCGTGAATGAGCGCGACATGCTCGGTGACAATCTCGTGCCCGATTACTCCACGCACGTGCAGCAGGCTCGCTTCTATGGCTGGCCCTGGTACTACCTCGGCAACCACGAGGATCCGCGGCACGCCGGCGAGCGCCCCGATCTGGCCGGCAAGGCCACCGTGCCCGATGTGCTCTATCAGTCGCACTCCGCGCCACTGAGCCTGGCCTTCTACACGCCCAGCTCCGGACCCTCGGCATTCCCCGCGCAATATGACGGTGACGGCTTCGCGGTGCTGCATGGCTCCTGGAACCGCGCCTTCCGCACGGGTCACAAGATCGTGCGGGTCCGTATGCACGCCGGTGTGGCCACCGGCGAATACGATGACTTCCTGACCGGTTTCATCGTCAACGATGGCAATGCCTGGGGTCGACCGGTCGGCGTGGTCGAAGCCAGCGATGGCTCGCTGATCTTGACCGATGACGGCGCCAATATGGTGTACCGAATCTCCTACAAACGCTGATCGGTACCCAATCGCTGCGGTGTCCCCGCGCGCGGGGCCATACCGGGCTTGGTGTCCAGGGAGTATCGTCGGCTATACTGCCGCCCTTGGCAGCGGGGGCAGTGGCGACGCTGTGGTGGGAACGGATGATTGCACCGTTCTCGGCGTAAACATCGGGAGATAGCGCGAATGAAGAAGAAGACGATATCGTTGGCCGTAGTAGGGCTCGTGGCCGTCACTGTGGCGGCGACGGTTATGGGTCAGGGTAGACCCTCGCCCGATCAGCAGGCCGTGGGCTTCCGCCAGGGTCTGATGACGGTCATCAACAACGTTGCGGGACCCATGCAACTCATGCAGCGCGGTCGCATGCCTTACGACGCGAAGACGGTCGAGCGCAACGCCCAGGAGTTGGCAACGCTGGCGGAGATCATTCCCCAGGCATTCGAGCACGATACCAGCAGCGCAAGCGGGCTGAAGACCGGGGCTCTGCCGGTGGTCTGGCAGAATCACGACGAGTTTCTGATGAAGGCGCAAAACCTGCGAACCGAGGCTCGAAAGCTGGAGACGGCGGCGAAAGGCGGCGACGAGGATGCCGTCAAGAGCGCCATCATGAGCACTGGAGAGGCCTGCGGTCAGTGTCACATGATGTTTCGCGCCAAGCCGCCGGGTCGCGGCGGTGGTGGTGGCGGCGGCGCTCGTTGATGCTGCCGGCCCTATGGCCGGCGAATGAGCCCAAGGAAATCTGAGACCGGACCTTGTCTGGTTTTTGGGACGGCGTGCGGGCCGGTGACTTCGATCACCGGCCCGCATTCTTGTTCTGGTCTGTGCTGCGGAATCAAAAACGCAGCATCAAGCGACGCAGCAGCGTCGTGGCGGCTGGCATCTCCTAATCGCCCGGCGCCTTCTCGTAATCAACGGGGCTGACATTGCATTGGGTCTATTTTCTGGGGCGCTTCCACGTCCTGGCCGTACACCTGCCGATCGGGATCATCTATGTAACGGTGATCATGGAGTTCCTGGCGCGTACCCGGCGTTTTGCCGTATTGCGCGGTGCCGTCGGGTATCTGTGGGCAGCTGCGGCCATCAGCGCCATCGGCACCGTCATCCTTGGATTGATGCATTCCATGGAAGGTGGCTTCGCGGCCGCCACGCTGGCCAGGCACCGCGCGCTGGGCATCTGCGTGGCGGTCCTCTCTACCGGCCTGTTTTTCCTGCACCTGAAACGCCCACGCCTCTATCAACTCTCACAGCCCGCCACCGGCCCGCTGATGTTGATACTGGTGGCGGTCACCGGCCACTACGGCGGCGACATGACCCACGGGTCGACCTACCTGCTGCAATACGCTCCGCCAGCCCTGCAGCGCCTGGCGGGCATGGCGCCCGTCCATAAACCCGCCGACGCTGCCAATGCCGACATCTTCGCGGATGTCGTGCATCCGATGCTGATCCTGCGCTGCGGCTCGTGTCACGGCGATTCCACGCAAAAGGGTGGACTGTCGTTTTCGACCTATGCATCCATCATGAAAGGTGGCGAGGACTTCCCCGCCGTCGTACCAGGCAGCCTGGTGCAAAGCGAGATGTACTACCGGATCACGCTGCCGCGCAGTTCGACCGATTCCATGCCACGCGACAACAAGACGCCTTTGACCCCCGACCAGGTTCGCATCATCGGCTGGTGGATCCAGGCAGGGGCACCCGCCAAGGGGCTCGTGGCTACGCTCAAGCCGCCGCCGGATATCCTGCAGCTCATTCAGAAGCAATTGGCGGGCAAAGGCTGATCGCGAGGGAGGGCCCGGGTTGTTACGGGCGAGCACCCTGCGAGCGATAGGTCCTGGGGCAGACGCCGGCTCTACGTGTAAAGAAGCGCGTGAAGTACGCGGGGTCGTCGAATCCCAATCCGTAGGCGATCTCCGCGATCGGCAGAGATGTGTAGATGAGCTGCCGCTTCGCCTCGAGCAGCACTCGCGCATGCAGCAACTGGATTGGTGGTTGCCCCCCGGCGCCGAGACACGCATTGCGCAGGCGGGCTTCCGACACATGCAGAGCGCGTGCGTAATCGGGCAGCGAGCGGCCGGAGCGGAATCCCGCCTCGATCAGATCGCGGAAACGTGAGACGAGTTCTCGGTTCCGCGGTGGCAACGCCTGCGTGGGCCGCGCGTGCGAATTGGAGTTGCAGACGCGCAATGCGCACGCCAGCAGGACTGCCAGCCATCCGTCGAGTGCCAGCGAGCGACCGGGCGCGGCGTGGGCATGCTCATGAGCCAGCGCCCGCACGGCGCGCACCAGCGTGATCGAGCTTGCATGCTCGGCGAACTCGCGCATCGCTGGAGCCGTAAAGAGCTCAGCCACAGCAGGATCGCGCCGGGAGGCATCTGTGAGCGGCTCCTCGGAGAGCGTGACGACGAATCCGAGCGTGCCGGGCTCAAACTCGAAGCCATGCACGGTGCCGGCAGGCACGATCGTCAGGGTGGGCAACTGAAAATGTGTTACGGCCGTCTCGGCCCTGGCGATGCCGTGGCCGCGCAGGACCAGCACGAGCTGATGCAATGAGCAGTGCACGTGCGGGTCGATTCGCCAGTGATAGCGTGCGCTGCGAGCCTCGATCGTCTCGACGTGCAGCAGCCGCTCGGCAGGATCCTGCGGCGTCTCTCCATAGAGGAAATAGTCCGGAATTCGCCGGACCTGCGTACGCAACACGCCTCCCCCCAAGAAAAGTCCAAGCTTTCGGCAGCTTAGTCCATGTCGCGCCAGCGTTGCCACCCTATATTGGTATTGATCAGGGGATTGCGCCCTTCGATGGCCATCCCCGCGACGCGTTTGGGATAAATCGCCGCCGCAGCGGCGCAGGGGGGAAGCTGTGACACACGCGAGGAGAGCGATCGTTCACCCAGGCGTGGTTGCCACCCTCTTCATACTGCTTATGACGGTGGTTGCCGTGGCTCCTGCTGGCGCTGCGGAAGAAGAAATGCAGATCGGCGGTCTGACCGTGCTGCATCTGCGCAAGCACTTTTACGTGATCGCCGGTGATGGGCAGAACATCGGGCTTCAGGTAGGTCCGGAGGGGGCCGTGCTGGTCAACGCCGGCAACCTGGCCGGCAGCGCCGGCTTGATGGCGGCCGTGAAGAAGATTACGCGCCAGCCCATTCGCATGATCTTCGATACCAGCGCAGATCCGGAAGTCGTCGGTGGAAACGCGGCAGCGGCAAGAGGCGGCCTGGGTCTCTACCCGGCGGGCGTGGCCGCCGGCGCCTTGATCTGGGCGCAGGAGAACGTGCTGCTGCGGATGAGCAAAGCGGGCGATCAGCCAGCCTACGCCTCAGCTGGCTGGCCTACTTACGCCTATCTCGACACTTACTACGACCTGTACTTCAACGGCGAGCCGATCGAGATGCTGCAGGCGCCCGCGGCCTCCACCGATGGCGACTCCCTGGTGCTGTTTCGCCGCTCGGATGTGGTGATGACCGGGGCTGTCATGGATATGAGCAGCTTTCCGGTGATCGATCTGGCCAACGGCGGCAGCGTAGACGGAGAGGTCGCCGCCCTGAACCAATTGCTGCGCCTGGCAGTCGGTCCGGCCCCGTTGATCTATACGGCAGGCGACGGCACCTACGTCGTCCCGGCTCACGGACGGGTGGGCGATCAGTGGGAGGTCATTGACTATCGGGACATGGTGGTGACCGTCCGCGATACCGTCGCCGCCATGATTAAACAGCATAAGAGCCTGCAACAGATCGAGGCGGCACGCCCGGCCGAGGCCTACGAGCCCCGATACGGATCGAACACGGGTGCATGGACGACCAACATGTTCATCGAGGCGATCTACAAGAGCCTCGTGGCGTCAAAGAAGCATGGGTAGACCAAGATGCTCAATACCGTATTGAATTCATCCGCCCGGATCACGCTCGTCCTGCTCGTGTCACTGGCAGCGGCAAAGGCCGCTCACGCCCAGGGTCCCGGCAGACCGGCCGGCCCACCGCCCACCGCGCAAGCCGCCGCTCCCATCGACTTCACGGGCTACTGGGAATCGGTCGTGACGCAGGATTGGAGAATGCGCATGGTCACGCCCAGGCCCGGCGATCACCAGAGCATTCAGCTGAAGCCGGCCGGGTTGCAGGTGCTGGATGCCTGGGATCCTGCCAAGGACACGGCGGCAGGCCTGCAGTGCAAGTCCTACGGGGCCCCCATCATCATGAACGTACCGGAGCATCTGCACATCACGTGGCAGGACGAGCAGACATTGAAAGTGCAGACGGATGCGGGCGAGCAGACGCGCCTGTTTCACTTCACTCCATCGACGGCCGCGGCCCAGGGTCCGAGATCCTGGCAGGGCTACTCCGAGGCAGTATGGCAGTTGGCAGGCCGCGGACGTGGGGCTAAGGCCACGTGGGGAGAGTTGAAGGTCACCACCAGCGATCTGAAGGCGGGCTATCTGGTCAAGAACGGCGTCCCCTACAGTGAGCAAGCCCAGCTGCTGGAGTACTTCAATGTGGTGCAGATTCAAAACGCAGATGCGCCCTGGGTGATGGTAGTGGATACCGAAGCCATCACGGATCCGGTCTATCTGACCAGCACGCTGTTCACCACGGCTCAATTTCTAAAACAGCCGAGCGACGCGGGTTGGGAGCCTTCGGCCTGCTCGGCGATGTGGTAGGGGACAAACATGGCCAGCAATCTTCGAGCGGCGCATCCCATGCAGGGCATGGCTCCGCGCGTCATCCCCTTCGCCATAGCGCTCGCACTCACTTGCGCTGCGGTGCCTGTTTGGGCGCAGCGCGGCACGGTGGAGGGCCAGGGCGGCGCCGTGGCGGGGCCGGCGCAGCCGGCAGGTTTGTCTGGATCGTGGGTAGCGCCACTCACCGAGGCTGCCATGGAGCGCAACGCCGGCCCGGCCATTGCCGACTGGAGCGGCATGCCCATCAATGAGGCTGCCCGGATCAGGGGGCAGGCCTATGCGCCAGGGAGTCTCGCCGAGCCGGAAAACGTTTGCCATTTCTACACCCAGTGGCATTTCGCCGACACGGTCTATCCGATGGGAATCGAGCCCGTGACGGGAGGGCCCACCAACGAGATCCTCGCGTGGAAGATCATGCCCAAGGAGGACATCCCGCCCATGACGATCTGGATGGACGGCAACCAACCGCCGCCACCCTCGAAGATCGCCGATCACCCTCGGGGTGCATACACGGTGGGCCACTGGGAAGGCAACATGCTCGTGGCGTATACGACGGACATGAAGACGGGCATGGCGCGCCGCAATGGCCTGTTCGTCAGCGACGAGGCGACGATGACCTCCTACTTCATCGTCCACAGCAGCACGCAGATGACAGTCATCTATTCCCTGCATGACCCTCTGTACCTGACGCAGCCCTACGTTTACTCGCGTGCCTACCAGAGAGTCGTCGGAGGTGGCAACACGTTCAGCTATCCGCCCTGCATCCCGACCTTCAACGGCCTTGCAGAGGGACAGGTGATCTACAATTTGCCCGGCCAGAACAAAGATCTCGATTTCATGATGAAGAACTTCCATATCCCGGAATATGCTTCGCGGGGTGGCGCGCAGACCATGTTTCCGGCCTTCCGCGATCGGCTCAAAGATCAGTATCTCAAAACGTATTCGACCTTCTCGAAGAAGTGCACGTCCTATTGCAGCCCCACAGGGTCGGACGGTGAGTGAGGTGCAAGCCGCCTGAGCTGCGATGAGGGAGGCCGAGATGAGCCGGGACCGCAGCCTCGCATCCTTGCCAATACGTCTGGTGTTGCTGCCGCTGTTCGCGCTGCTCGGTGGCGTTGCGCACGCGCAGAACGCCGTGACCGGCTGCGATGCGCAGGGAATCGGCGCCGCGCACCTCAGCGCCGATGGCGTGACGCCGCAGATTACTTCGGTCTCCGCCGGTACGCAGGGCGGCGTGAGCTACTGTCTGATCAAGGTACTGGTGCCCCAGGCAATCCATATTTGGGTCGGCCTGCCGATGAACGGCGCTTGGAATGGGCGATGGGAATCGGTCGGGGGTGGGGTCTTCGTCGGCAGTGTCAGCGTCCCAGCTCAGGCGATTGCGGCCGGCTATGCGGCGGCAGCGACCGACACGGGCCACACCGGTGGCCGTCCAGGCATGCCGATTCCCCCGCTGGACGGTAGTTTCGGCATGCTCAAGCCAAGCACGCCCAATACGACGCTGCAAAAGGATTTTGCGTACCGCTCCGAGCATCTGATGGCGGTGATCGGCAAACAATTGGTACAGGCCTTCTATGGCAGGCCGCCGCAGTACTCCTACTGGAACGGCTGCTCGACCGGCGGCCGACAGGGGCTGCGCATGGTGCAGGACTACCCCAAGGACTACGATGGCCTGCTCGCCGGAGCGCCGGCGATCCACTGGGATCGATTTCAGGCGGCCATGATGTGGTATTCCATGGTCGCGCTGCGCGACAACGGCGCTCCCGTGGGCGGTGGCAACGTCCGTATGTTGAGGGCCAAGGATCGCCTCGCCACCACTCGGGCGATCCAGGCCTGCGATGCACTCGATGGTGTCCGCGATGGGGTGATCGACAATCCTCGTCGCTGCCATTATCTCGCTGTCGGAGATGCACACATCACCCGCGCCTCCTGCACGGCTCACGATCCGACATGCCTCACGCCCAGCGAGGCGGATGTCATCGATAAGTCCTGGGAGGGCCCAATCATCTGCCCCAACGGCGGCACGGCCTGCAAGGTTTCCGACGTGGCGTCGCGCGATCTCAGCGGCAGGGGCCCCATGCGGCTATGGTACGGACAGCAGCGTGGTACGGATCTCGCCGCGCTCGGAGGCATCGCGCCATTTCCGGCCGCGCTCGACCAGGTGAAATTCTGGGTCTATTTCGAGCCGAACTGGGACTGGCACCAGCTCGATTACGACAACTTCCTCGCCTTCTTCCGCGATACCGTCGAGCGCGTCGGACCGATGATGGCCACCGACAATCCCGACCTCAGCGCATTTCGCCGCCGCGGCGGCAAGCTCGTGCTCTGGCATGGCTGGGCGGACCAGCTCATCAATCCGCAAGGCACGATCGACTACTACGAGCGCGTCGTGCGGCAAATGGGCGGCCTTGCGCACACCCAAGAGTTCGCCCGCCTGTTCATGGCCCCCGGGGTGCAGCACTGCGGCGGCGGCGACGGGCCGCAGCCACAGCAGCTGTTCGAGGCCGTGGTCAACTGGGTCGAGCAGGGTGTCGCGCCCCAGACCCTCCTCGCGTCGAAGCCCATCCAGGGCGGCAAGCGCACGCGGCCGCTGTGCCCCTATCCGGCCGAGGCGCGCTGGAGCGGCGCCGGCAGCAGCGATGACGCCGTCAACTTCTCCTGCCAGACGCCCAAGCGTGGCAGCTGACGATCGCACGCAGGTCGCAATCGTCGGTGCAGGCCCGGCGGGCTTGCTGCTCGGTTGGTTGCTGCACAACGCCGGCATCGATGCGGTCATCTTCGAGCGCCGCTCCTCCACCCATGTTCTCGGACGAGTTCGTGCAGGCGTTCTCGAGCAGGGCACCGCAACGCTGCTCGAGCAGGCTGGCGTGGGTGAGCGGATGCGCCGCGATGGCCTGGTGCACCGGGGCTTCGAGATGCTGGTCCGAGGCAGGCGTCACCGCATTGATTTACGTGGATTGACGGGTGGCGGCACGGTCCTGGTGTATGGTCAGACGCAGATCACGCGTGATCTGCAGGATGCGCGGCGCACCGCGGGCCTGCGCACGATCTATGAAGCCCAGGACGTCGCGGTGCATGAATTTGACGGGGCGCATCCCCATGTCACCTGGCGACAGGACGGCGTCGAGCATCGCCTGAACTGCGACTTCATTGCCGGTTGCGACGGTGCGCACGGTGTGTGCCGGGCAAGCGTGCCGCGTGAGGCAATTCGCACCTACGAAAAAAGCTACCCGTTCGGCTGGCTCGGGCTGCTCGCCGACACACCCCCGCTGAGCGAGGAGCTGATCTACGTCAACAGCGAGCGGGGCTTCGCCTTGTGCTCCATGCGCAGTCGCACGCGCAGCCGGTTCTACCTGCAGGTGCCTCTGACCGATGAGCTCTCGGACTGGAGTGACTCGAGATTCTGGGAGGAGCTGGGGCGGCGCCTCGACGACGCGGGACGCGAACGACTGGTCGCGGCGCCATCGCAGGAGAAAAGCATCGCGCCCCTGCGCAGCTTCGTCGCCGAGCCATTGCGCTTCGGACGGCTGTTCCTGGTGGGGGATGCCGGCCACACCGTGCCTCCTACCGGCGCGAAGGGGCTGAATCTTGCCGCCTCCGACGTGGAATGCCTGAGCAATGCACTGATCGAGTACTACAACGAGCGCAGCACGGCCGGCATCGATGACTATTCCAGGCGCTGCCTGCGCCACGTCTGGAGCGCGCAGCGATTCTCTTGGTGGTTGACTCGTCTGCTGCATCGATTTCCCGAGGAAGGACCGATCGCCGAGCGGCTGCAGCAGGCCGAGCTCGACTACCTGCTGCATTCCGAGGCCGGCAGGCGCACCATTGCCGAAAACTACATCGGCCTGCCACTGACATTTGGGGAGTGATCACAATGAAAAGCATCTTCTCAGGCCTGCTCATCGCGCTCGTGGCAGTCAGCCCGGCCGCCATGGCGCAGATCACGCACGTGGCGGTGACCGGCGGCAGCGTTGCAGGCACGGTCGTGGACGGCCTGTCGGAATTCAAGGGCATACCATTCGCTGCGCCGCCCGTGGGTAACCTGCGATGGAAGGCGCCGCAACCCGTCAAGCCCTGGCATGGAGTGCGGCAGACGACGGCGTTCGGACCGGGCTGCATGCAGGGTGGTCTCGGAGGCGGCGCAGCTCGTCGCCCGACCCACATCAGCGAGGATTGCCTCTATCTGAACGTGTGGACGCCGGCGAAAACGGCCGGTGAGAAGCTGCCGGTGCTCGCCTGGATCTATGGCGGCGGCTTCACTGCCGGAATGACCAGCACTCCGCTCTACGACGGTACCCACTTTGCACAAAAAGGCGTGGTGTTCGTCAGCATTTCCTATCGCGTCGGCTCATTCGGCTTTCTGGCCACCCCTGAGCTCAGCCGCGAAAGTGGCCACGGATCCGGCAACTACGGACTGCTCGACCAACTCGCAGCGCTCAAGTGGATCCAGAGGAACATCGCCAAGTTTGGCGGCGACCCGTCCAAGGTCACGGTGTTTGGCCATTCCGCGGGCGGCTTCGCGGTGAGCATGCTGGCCGGCTCGCCGCTGGCCAAGGGACTGTTTCGCGCGGCGATCTCCGAAAGCGGCTCCAACTTCACGCCGCCGGCAGATTCCACGTGGGCCGGCACCACTATCGACACGCTGCGAATGTCAGAAGCCGCGGGCGAGAAATGGCTGCAGGGCCTGGGCGCCTCGACACTGAAGCAGGCGCGCGCGCTGCCCGCGCAGACACTGCTGGCAGCGCAACGCAGCCGTGGTGGGCCGCGCTTCTGGCCGCCGGCCGATGGCTACGTCATCGTCGGCGATCAATACGACCTGTGGCAGCAAGGCCGCTTCAATGACACGCCCATTCTCGTGGGTGACGTATCAGACGAAGCGGCGGGGTTCGGCGTGCGCAAGACCGATCCGGCGAGCTTTGAGACGATGGTCCGCACCGGCTACGGTAACAAGGCAGACAGCATTCTGGCGGCCTATCCACATGCCAACGATGCGCAGGCCACCCGGTCCGGCACACAACTGTCCAGCGACACCATCTTCGACTGGAACCAGTATACCTGGGCGCGACTCGAGTCCTCGTACGGTAAACACAAGGCCTATATGTACTATTTCGACCTGCCCACCGCGCGCGACCCCAATGGCTCGAGTCACGGCCAGGAGGTCGCGTATGTCTTCGGCAATCTCGCAGGGCCGGGTCGCCCCGCGCCGACGAACCGGGACGAGCAAATCTCGCAGCAGATGCAGGACTACTGGGTCAACTTCACGATCAAGGGCGATCCGAACGGCCCGGGCTTGCCTGCCTGGCCGGCCTTCAGCGAATCGGCGCCGGACGTCATGCGCTTCGGCGCCGAGCAGGGGCCGGCTCCCATCCCCCATCTGGACAGGCTGAAGATTCTGGATGCCTATTACGCTTGGCGCAGGGCGGGCTCGCAATAACCTGAAGCGCAGTGCCGCAGGGCCCTGGCGCAAGCAGATGGCACGCATGGCTTCTCAAGAAGGCAGATCACGAGAGCCTGGAAAGCAGGTTATCCGTGCGGGCCAGATAGGCGCTCAAATCCCTGCAGGCTAATTCCTCGAGCAGGCCCAAGGTAACCTTCACGCCCGATGCTTCCAAAATTCTGATCCCAGCTCCATTGTTGCGCGGGTCCGGGTCGAGCATGGAGACGAAGATGCGCTTGACCCCGCGAAGCACCAGCTCCCGTGCGCATGAGGGGGTTCGTCCGTGGAAGGAGCACGGCTCGAGCGTAACGAACGCCGTAACATCTATCAGAGATCCTCGAATCTGCGACAGCGCCATGGCCTCCGCGTGATGCTGGCCGGGTGGATTGGTATGCCCAGTCGCGATGATGCGTCCCTCTCTCACCAGGACGCAGCCAACGGGAGGATTGGGGACGCACGCCGGGAGCGCTTTGCGACCCTCCAAAAGCGCGAGCTGCATGAAGCGTCGCTGGTCCTGCTCGTTCATGGCGCGCGGAGCGCGGCTATTTACGCTTCCATGGCAAGTAACGCGCGAGTCTTACCGATCATCAGCGCGGCTTCGGCCGCCTCCCTGCCTTTCTGAAGGAAGTGATCGCCGAAGAACCCCTGGTGCAACTCATCCGCGCGAAATTGATGCGGCGTCAAGGATACGGACAGAACCGGGACCCCCGTGTCCAGACCGACGCGCATCAGTCCGTCCACGACTGCACGGGCAACGAAGCTGTGCTGATAGATGCCGCCATCGACGACCAATGCAGCGGCCGCGATTGCGGCATATTTGCGCGACAGCGCGATATCCCGGGCCGTCAGGGGCAGCTCGAATGCGCCGGGGACGTCGAATATATCGACTCGCTCGCGCGGGATGATCTGTAAAAAGCCATCCAGCGCACGCTGCACGATGGCCGCATGCCAGTTGGCCTTCACGAAGGCATAGCGAGCAGTGGTGAGAGCGTGTGCCACGTCTGCCTCCCCGGTGGCTGTCACCGACGCTTGTGCGGGTGTCCCTACGGCTTCGTCGGCGACGCTGCGATCTGGATCCGGCTCGCGCGCGGTACTCCGTCCGAGCCGCGAAGGGCTATGACAGTCACCCGGCTGCCAGTCGTAAGGCTCGACGCCTGAACCGGGTAGAACCCGATGATCGGCACGTCGGCCGGCACGATCAGGTGACGCACACCACCAGGAAACTGAACATCGAGCTCGAGCCCGGCCTTGGTGTGGGCGACATGAGTCACCGTCGCGTTGGTCATCATCTGCCCGGGCGCCGCACCGGGTTGAGTCATCGGCCGGTTGCCCTCACCGGCGCGTGACCCGGGCTCGAACAGGCGCATTTCCAGCGAACGTCCCACGCCATCGGCCTGATTGAGATTTGCGCTGGCCACGAAATCTCCCGGCTTGATGGAGGCCTTGGCTACCGGCCGGGCTGCGACGACGGCGACAGCCGGCCCGACCCCCAAAGAAACCTCGTGGCCGGTCGCGTCGCGCACCTTTAGGCCGTCCGCTGATATTGCAATGAGTGTACCGGCGACCCGCACCAGGCGATTCGATGCGTTCGGCACCGGGCCCGGGGGCGACTGAGCCAACGCGAGCGTGCCGAAAAGCATGCTCAGGAGCAGCGATGCAAACGTCTTCACACAAATCTCCCCTTTGGGTAGCGAGCGTACCTTCAGCTCAACTTCTTCGAACGTAGGCGCGACACCAGCCGTTCTCGTTGACCAATTTGCCGGCAAATACCTTGCAGGGCCCCCAGGTGGCGCCTGCCGCGCCGGAGTTCTGCAGGCAGTTGGCGCATTTCTCCCCCGCCTGATAATTCGGCGATGCCTTTGTGTCGACCTTCGTGGCGTCTTCCGTGTAGCCGAGGGCGGAAGCTATCGGGTCATTCGGGGATACGTGTGGTGCGCTGTCAGCCGCCACCGTGCGCGCCGGCACGGCCGCCAGCAGTCCTCCTGCGGCGAGCAACTCGATCAGCACACGACGGGAAACGGCAGAATTTTCCATGATGGGGGCTTCCACGATGGGCTCTACGGCGTTGAACACTTGCGCAACCACGAAGTTTCCCATGAGTGCCCTGGAGGCACGTCCCGGTTGTAAACGAGGCAGAAACCTTTTGTGCCAGCCGCAGCACTCATGAGCGTGCGTGCGGCTGGACCTTCTAGAGAGTGGCTGGGTGATCCATTTGGGGAACATTCGGCGCGAACTCATCATGCGAGCTTTCAGCTGCTCGGCGGCCCGATTCGATTCGACAGCAACAGTGCGCGGCTGCTGCAGCTGGTCAGGGAGGCGTTCGGTAATCTGCCGCCGCAACGACTGCGCGGCGTGGCAAACCTGCGAGTTCAGCTGGATCTCGTTCCCCGTGCGGCCCCCAATCGTGCGGCCCGCGCTCGGGGCACGCAGCCGCCTGCCCTGCAGATGTTCGGTGGTCCGGGATTCGTGGGCGCGGCTCTCGACGGCGCAAATATGGCGATCGTTGACCCGAGCCGCCGTGTGGCGGCGATCCGGGTTTCGCCGGACATGCTGCGGTTTGCGTACAACGTGCGCTACGAGCTGATCGAGTTTGCGGTCTACGTGCTGGCCGCGCGTGTCCGCGGCCTGGTGCCGCTGCATGCCGCCGTGGTGGGAGCCGGCGGTCGCGGACTCTTGCTGATGGGCGATAGCGGCGCGGGGAAGTCGACGCTGGCGCTGCATTGCATGCTGCACGGAATGCAGTTGTTGTCGGAAGACTGCGTGTTCGTGGCACCCTCCGATCTGCGCGCCACCGGTGCGGCTAATTTCCTGCACATGCACCCCACCGGCGTGCGCCTGCTGCAGCCGGGCGAGCGCACCCGCTGGATCCGTCATGCTCGCGTGATTCGCCGCCGCAGTGGCGCCAGAAAGCTCGAGATAGATCCGAGGCGTTCGGGCGGCAGCCTGGCGTCGTCGCCGTTGAAAATCGCCGCGGTGGTGCTGCTGTCGGCAGCGCGCCGCGGGGCGCTGCTGGGCCCCGTTCCGCCCCGCCAGCTACAGGTCCGGCTCGAGGCACTGCAGCCCTATGCGGCCCGACAGCCCGGTTGGCTGCAGTTCAGTCGCAATGTCTCGCAGCTCAAGGTGTTTGAGCTGCGACGCCGGAGTCATCCGCTAGAGGCGGGGCGGGCGCTGCGCGCGCTGCTTGATCGCTGATTGCGAGGCGTATCACGTAAAGCGGCGCTGGCCGAATGGGCGCGCACAGGACCCATCTCATAATCCGAACGACCTGCGATTGACGTCCAACCCAGCTGTTGTCCGTCGCCCAGGTTTGCCGTTGGGACACGGTGCGACCATGCCGGCTTTCCCGGTCCAGCCAGAGGCGTTTTCGCAGATAGTCGAGCTTGCCTGTGGCCGTGATGGCCCAGCTCAATCCCGGAAATGCCCGGACACGCAGCGCGCAGTATGAGGTGTCCGAGAGGCTCTGGCGGCGGGCACGGCGGCGAAGCGACCGTGGGCACAGGGATCTGAGCTTCATCAATATCGGCGGTGGTACTCGACCAGGGTAGTAACGCTCTACCAATTCGAGCGGCGGCAGCGCCCACCACGGCGGCATGCCTGATAAGCGCTGCGTGATGAGCCAATCCCAGTCGGCGACCTCCATGCGTAGCGCCATCAAGGCAAGGTCGTGCAGGTGAATCAATCGCAGTCCGTGATCGACCATATTGCCTGCGGCGTGTAGCAACAGATGCAGCAGGAGAGCAACCTGGGACGGATAGGCATTGAGTCCAGGTCGAGGGTTGCCGGGCCAGATCTTGTCGGTGATGTCTATGGGCCTTGCAGGCAGGCGTTCGGCGATATGGTCATGCAGCTCAATCTTCAAAGGCGCGTCTGCCCGCTCGCCAAAAGGCGAGCCGACGTGCTCGCCGTGCGGTGGAGGGGCTTCGAATATCCGGTGCTTCCAAATGGCCGCCACTTCCTGGAAGCCCAGCTCGCCGAGCAATTGCCGCATCCGCGTTGCTTGAGCGGGTGACACCAACAAGTCGATGTCGGCCATCGGACGCTGCCCGCTGCGATACAGCCCAATGGCATGCAGTGCCGACCCCTTGAGTGCGACGAAGGGCAGCCCAGCATGACGTGCCTGCCTGTCAATGAGTGCCAGCGCACGTCGCATTCGACGCTGCCGAACGGCGGTCTGCCGCACCTGCTCAGTGGCGAATCGGACCCAGTGATCGGGGCCCTGCCAGGCGCACGCCAGCAGCGGCGTCACACCGTGCAGGACCGCGGCGGCACGCGCCATGGTCCATTCGAACTCCGACCATCCAGGTGCACTGGCACCCGGCGAGGCCAACTCCTGGACAAAGCGTTCGGTTGCCAGTCGCACGGCGGCTTCGATGCGTGCGCGTGCGGGCAGGGCGACGGCTGCGGGCCCTTTGCGCGGGTCGATCATGAGTCGCGCCTGCGAAGTTTCAGTACTAGGGCCACCGGTATTTCCAGTGCGCGTCGATCGAAGTGCGCACCGGGCGGGATGTCGGCGGGATCCAACCGCGGCTCAGCCACATCCTCAATGGCCAAGCCGGTAGCGCTGCAGGCGCGGTGCCAGTCGGCGTAGGTATGCGTGATGTGCTGCACGGCGTAGTCCTGCGTCCCGACGCGAAACGAGCGTTGCCATCCCAAGGCCGTCCCGGCCGGATGCGGCTCACTGCACAGTGCCGTGCCAGGCCCATGCAGCACCCGCGCAATCTCTCTCAAGGCGGTTTCCAGTGTTGTTACGTGACCCAGAGTCAGCGCGCATAACGCCAGATCCGCCCAGCTGCTGCAGATGGGTAGCCGTAGAACGTCGCCGCGTACGACCGGCAGGCCGTTGCCAGCGGCAGCGCGCAGCATGGCGGCCGATTGATCAACCCCGAGCAGCGTCGCGCCGCGTTGGCGCGCGTGCAGCAGATAGCGACCGCTGCCGCAGCCGATATCCACGACGCGACTTCCGTGCAGCGATGGTGGCAGCCAATTGAGCATGGCGCGCTCCTCGGCACGCATCAAGGCATTGTGAGCCATGGGAGGATAGTTGGCAGCCCACAGCTCGTAGGCCTCGCTCGCCGTGAGTTCGAGCAACGCACCCATCAGTAGCTCAAGCCAGGTTCCGATATGGAGTGGCGGAACGCTTCGTGTCCGAGAAGCGCGCGCGCGCACAGCTTTGGCCGCCCGTCGAGCCTCACCGTGGCATACGTGATGGAGCGTTCCTCGAACCAGTCCTGGAAGTCCGGATCCGTGATGAGAGGCTCACCGGCGCGGACTACCGCCCGCAGATCCGCCCGCCGCAGCCGCAGCACATCAGCGAACGGGTTGCCGCTTCCGGTCCGAATGATGATCGCATCATTATCGGCATGGGTTCGCAACAGCCGATGAGCGTCCACGGTCACCAGCCGCACCAATTCCCGCGCGGTGAAGCGGCTATGGGCAGCCGCGACTTTGAGTTCTTCGAGCAAATCCAAGGCCCCGCTCAGGCGCGAATCGGTTCCCAAGGCAAGCCGCCCGGCCTCAAATAGGCGCCGCAGCCGGCGCGTGTCGAGCGTCTGTCCCAGGATGGTCAAATTACTCCTTGGACACCACACGAGCGCGGCGCCTGCCTCAATGACACGCTGTATGTCTGCGTCACGGAGTCCAACTCCGTGGATCAAAACGGTATTGGCCTGCAGGCAACCCAGCGCGTCGAGCTCGTGCAGCTCTGCATTCGCGGCAGCGTCGATCCCCTCGGCCAGATGAATGAACCAGCCTACGTTCGTGGGAGTGGCGTGGTAGCTGTTGCGCACGTCAGGACCGTAAGGCCAATGCAGAGAATGTGCCCAGCCATAGGGCTGCACGACAGTGACCGGAAACCCCGGATCACGGCAAA
This sequence comes from Steroidobacteraceae bacterium, assembly GCA_035553315.1. Taxonomy (GTDB): domain Bacteria; phylum Pseudomonadota; class Gammaproteobacteria; order Steroidobacterales; family Steroidobacteraceae; genus FEN-1191. The sequence continues at coordinate 21,404 of DATNDE010000007.1, read as the reverse complement.
TATCCGCTAATGGATCGTGGTGCATAACGGTGGTCGTTCCCGAAAGAGCGTTTTTCAAGGCGCCCTGCCAGTGACGTATCGGGGCAGGCACCGCCAAGGCTGCCTTGACAGCGGGCTCCTGAAAGTGAGGCTGGAATGCGGCCGACCAGTCGTAGCTGTTGGAGAAGTGGGCAGAACCGGGTAGTGGGGCAATCGCGTTGAGTTGCAGGTGCTCATGCGCATTGACCAACCCCGGTAGCACGGTGTGATCCGGCAGAGACAGCCGATAAGGCGCCAGCGGCTGCGCCTGAGAAAACAGCGTCAGCGGCTCGCCGTCGGGAGGATGTCCTGACAGGGCGAGGCGGGCGCTTCGTAGTACCAGAGACTCATGCATCGGCGATGTCCGCGCGCTGCGGGGCCGCATCGCGCGGCATCGAGAGCGTGCACACGCAGCGGCGGCACGTGGCGTCGCGTTGCACGTCGAGGCCTGCGCGCCAGGCGCGTGCCTCCGGGCCGTTCAGAATGGCTTGCAGATCCTGAGCCTGGTGCAGGTTGCCGAGCGGCGGTTGAAAGAAGCAGGGCCGCACGGTTCCGTCGGTCTCGATGACGGCCGACACCCACGGAGCATTGCAGCGATTAAGGGTGAACTCACCCTCGCCCAGCAGCGCTGCATAGTAGCGATACAGCCGGTCGTACAACTTGCGTGGTGACTCGACGATGAATCCGCTCGTGAAGTCCGCGAAATGATCGCGTTCCAACGCGGACAGCTCGAGCTGGAGCTGGGGCAGATCCTCCCGGCTCAGCGCGATCTGGGCGGCGCGCTGCGTATCCCAGCCGCCCGGCCGGTTAAAGGCGTCGCTGCTCACATCCGCTGCCAGAAAGCTGATTCGTTCGAGGCCGAGCACCCGCGCGGTCCGGACGACTTCCCGTAGCGAACTGCAGTTCTGGCGTTGGACAGTGCAGCGCCCCGACAGGGCGACGCGCGCTCCCCGAGCCTGCGCTGCCGTCATGACCGCCGCGATCCCATCCGACAGGCGACGAAACGCGCGCGGTACATTGCGTATCAGGTCATGCAGTTCCGGTGGTCCGTCCAGGCTGACGATGACTTCATCGCAGTAAGTCACGATGTCGTCGGCGTGCCGCCTGAGCAACAGGCCGCTGCTCAACAGCGAAAGATCAATCCCGGCGTCCTTGAGCGCCGCGCACATTTCCCAGAGCCGGGAGTGCATCAATGCCTCACCGCCGCTGAGTACCACTCGTTTCACACCCAAGCGTCGCCACTGCGGTATCCAGCGGGCCACGGCGTCGGTCGACAGCGCTTCTCCAGGGCCATTGCGCCAGATGTCGCACATCAGGCAGCGACAGTTGCAGTGGCTGTGGGGAAACAGAATAAGCAGCGGCAGTTGCTCGATCGGATCGGGGCGTGGCAATGGCGCGTCGCGCGCGGTCCGCGAAATTGACAGGTCGGACGAGCCGTCGGTCGACATGTTCAATGCCGCTTGCGCAGGACCATCAGGAAATGGTCGCCGGCACTGCGCAGCAACGGCAGGCCGCCCGTATGGTCATCGAGCCAACCGAGCATGCGGCCCAGGTGAGCGTGCCGCTCATGCCATGACACGAGATACGGGGGCGGTACCCACAGGCTCAGCGCCTGCGTGTGTACCAGCTCAAACTGCCGGTCAAAGCACCGGTAGAACTGTCGTGGCGTGTAATAGCGCGCCCAGACACGCAGCTGATTCAGCTGCACGGCCACCATATCGCGGGCAAAGCGCACGCAGGCGCGCCGTGGCCTGCCCTGCAGCAGGTAGTATCCCAGTTCCCAGGGACACAGCCTGCCGATGACGGTAAAGACCATGTGACCACGGTCTGTCAGTAAGCGGGCACATTCGCGCGCAACCAGGCGCAGGTCAGGAACGCAGTTGAGGGCCCCGAAATTCGAGTACGCCGTGTGGAATCGGCCATCCAGCCGGTTAAGCTCCTGGGCTCCTAACTGGCGCCAGTCGATACGATCTTTCATGCTCGTCGCGGCCGCTCGCGCGGTGGCACGGGAAATCATTCCGCCCGAGGCGTCAGTGGCGCATACGGAGTATCCCAGGGCGGCGAAGTGCATGGCGTCAATGCCAGTTCCGCAGCCGATGTCGAGCAGGCGGCTCGAAGCAGGCGCGTAACGCTCTATGGCGTACCAGCTGCGTTCACGCATGCGCTGAATGAGCGCATTGTTGCCCCGGGGACCGTCATAGGTCTCTGCAACGCTGTCAAACGCCTGCCGGGTCTGGGCAAGCATGGCCTCGAACGGTACGGCAGGCGCCCCCGCTCCGATGTCGGCAGGGGTTCGCCCCGCGCCCCTGTTCAGCGGATCCATGCACCTAAGTGCGCGCCAACGGCCTAAAGGTTGTCTTGGAGCGGCTTTCAGTAGTGTGGAAGGCGGATAAAACCGGTGGTGTTCCTGGGGACACTCACGAGGTCGAGTATCCGGAGAAACGCTTGACTGTCTCGCCGCGCATCCTACTGATCAACCCGACGATCACCTCCCGGCGCAGCGCGCGCTTCCCACTTGCGGTCATGAGTCTGGCGGCGGCCCTGGAGCCGGCATACGCAAGTTCCATCGTGGACGGCAACATCGACCGGGATTTCGTGGCCACGACGCTCCGGCGAATTACCGAGGAGTGCACCGAAGTGGTTGGTGTCACGGTGATGGGCGGTCCGCAGCTGTGCAGCGCGGTCGAGGTGTCCCGGGCGATCAAGCAGGCCCATCCGGCGGTTGTCATCGTCTGGGGCGGCTACTTTCCGACCCTGTGCCCTTCGGTGGCGCTCAACAATGGCTACGTCGACTATGTCGTGCGCGGCCAGGGAGAAGTCACCTTCGTCGAGCTGGTGCAGTCGCTGCATGACAACGATCCGGGCCGCCTACCGACGATTCTGGGCCTGAGCTGGCGCCGTGACGGGGGCGTGACGCATAACCCTTCCCGTCGCTACTCGGGCGCGCCCGCCGATGCTCCTCTGCGGTGCGACCTTCTGGACGATCCGCGCGCCTATCTGGGCCGGACGTATCTGGGCCGCTCGACGGTGGGCTATCAGGCAGCCCTCGGGTGCCGCTTCCGGTGCACTTTCTGCGGCGTCGCGGCCATGTTCCGAGGCAAAACGACGCTGCCGACCGCGGCCCGGATGGAGCGCGACCTGCGCATTCTCAAGGATGAGCTCGGAGCCGACTCGATCAATTTCTACGATCACAACTTTTTCGATCGCGAAGTGGACATGCTGCCGCTTTTGGAGGTGCTCGCAAGGCATGCGCTGCCATGGTGGTGTTTTGCCAGAGCCGATGCGCTGCTAGACCTTTCGGAGCGCTCGTGGACGTTGGTGCGCAGGAGCCGTCTGCGCATGGCCTACATTGGCGCTGAAACGCCGAGTGACTGGCTGCTGCACGACATTCGCAAAGGCACGCGGGCCGAGCAGACCCTGGAAGTGGTGCGCCGCTGCCGCGAGCATGGAATCGTGCCGGAGCTGTCGTTCATGCTGGCTCCCCCCCAGGATCCGGAGGGAGAGACCGAGCGGACCTTCGAGTTCATTCGTACGATCAAGCGAGCGCACGCCGCGACCGAGATCATGCTGTATGTCTACACGCCGCTGCCGCCGGCATACGACGCGAGCGAGCCGCATCGAAATCAGGTCGCACACGGCCTGCGCGACGGCGCAGGCGGCGCGCTTGAATTCCCGAGTACCCCCGATGGCTGGGCAGAGCCCGCCTGGGTGGATTACTGGTGTCATCGAGATGCCCCCTGGGTGAGCGAACGGCTGTGGCAACGCATTAGCGATTTCACCACCGTGCTCGGCTGTCGGTTTCCCACAGCCACCGACGTGCGGTCACCCCGCTGGGCGCGTTCGACGCTGCAGACGCTGGCCTCGTGGCGCTATCGCTACCGCCGGTACGGCCGGCCCTGGGAGCTCGCGTTGTCGCAGCGCTTGATTCACAAGCTGCACGATCCGCGCGTATCGGGTCTGTGACGACCGCCCCGCGGGCCGGTTCGACTGAGGTGGCAGCGGTGGAGCGAACCGATGGGGCAGCAGTCAAGGCTCGCGAGGCGTACGGCCATAAGGTCCTGAAGATCTTGCTGTCATGCGCACTCGCATTGATCGTGCTGGTGTTTATCTTCCGTGTGGCTGTTCCATCGGCAAAACAACTGTCTCATGGCTATCTCTCGTACTACGTTGCCGCCCAGGCCCTGCGCTCCGGCGAACCTGCCAGGCGCCTGTACGATGACCCTTGGTTCGCAGCGCAGGTGATGCGGGTGAGCAGCGGGCAAATCACCGATATCTACCTCGCCAATCCCCCGACCGTTGCGGTTGCGTGGCTGCCACTTTCATATCTGTCCGTTCGCGAGGCGCGAAAAGTTTGGATTGCAACCAGCGTCGCGTGCCTGGGAATCTCAATCTGGCTGATCGCCACCCAACTGACGTTGCCGGGTACGCCTTGGCTGCTGACCGCTCTGTGCGCAATTTTCCTGCTCGGCGCGCCCACTCGGGAGCAATTTCATACGGGGCAGATGTACGCCCTCGTGCTGTTGCTGCACGTCATCGGCTGGCGTGCCTATGTGCGGCAACGCCATTTGACGACCGGGCTCGCCCTGGCGCTCGCCATGGTTCTGAAGATCTCGGGCTGGCCGATCGGCCTGTTGATGATCGGGCGCCGCCGCTGGTCAGCCCTCTGTTGGGCGGGCGCCACCGCCGCCGCAGCCGGGCTGCTGACACTGCCTTGGGTTGGAGTCGAGGCTTGGAAGACGTTTTTGTTGGAAGCCGTGCCGCTCACCCTGCATCGTGGGGCCGCGTCTCTTACCGCCTATCAGGACACCACCGGGTTTTGGCAACATCTCTTCCGCTACGACGCCGCGTTGAATCCGCATCCGCTCACAAATGCGCCAAACATCGCCACGCTTTTGACCATCGTTACCATCGTTGGCGCCTGTTATGCGTTGCTCAGAAGCCGCTGTGCCGCGGGTGACGGTTTCGTCGCGGCCGTTGCCCTCACGGAACTGGCCAGCCCCGTTGCCGAGCAGTACCACTACGTCGTGTTGTTATTGCCGCTCGCGGTTCTGTGTCAGAAAGCGTGGGCTCGACGCAGTATGACGTTGGGAGCGGTGGTGCTGATGACGACGTTTCTGATGGTTGGCCCTATTGACTATAAAGCCGCGCACCCGAATTGGGATGTCCTTCAAAATTATCCGCGACTCATCGGCGGTTGGATTTTATTCGTGGCGTTGCTGCTCCCGCAGCGCGCCGAGCCGTCATCTCGAGTGTCGATGCCGCATGAGCGCTAACACCTATAGAGCCGATATCGACGGCTTACGAGCCATTAGCATCCTTGCCGTAGTGCTGTTTCACGCGCATGTGCCTGGATTTGATGGTGGATTTGTCGGCGTGGATATCTTCTTCGTCATTTCTGGTTATCTCATCACTGGCATTCTCATTGCGCCTCGAGGGGGATCCATAGGACGGCGCCTGAAGGAGTTCTATCTGCGCCGCTGCCGCAGAATCCTGCCAGCGCTGCTGTTCCTGTTGGCGGTGACGACGGCTCTTGCGATGCTGCTGCTATCCGCAAAGCAACTGAACACCTACGGGCGATACCTGGGCTTTACCACCGTCCTGCTCGGCAATATTGCCGCCTGGACGGATCGATCTCCAGGTTGGCCGCCGCTGGTGCATCTATGGACCATCGCCGTGGAGGAGCAGTTCTATCTGCTGTATCCACTGCTGCTATTCGGTATTGGCAGATCGGGAAGCGGGCGACTGGTACCGCTGCTCGGAGTGTTTGCTGCGGCATCTTTCCTACTGTGTCTCTGGGCGTCGTATTTCGCGCCGACCGCCAATGTGTTCCTGGCGCCAACGCGTGGTTGGGAATTACTCCTGGGGGGATTGATTGCGCTCGGTGTTGCTCCAGTGCGAGGCAAGGTCGCCTGTGAGCTGCTTTCCGCGCTAAGCCTGGTCGTTATCCTCCTGTGCGTGCATTGCTATTCCTCCCGGACCCGATATCCGGGAGTCTATGCGCTGCTGCCCTGTTTCTCTGCAGGCACATTGATACTGTGCGCGCGCGAGCACTCTACGTGGGTGTCGAAAGCCCTTTCGCTGCGGCCAGTGGTGTTTATCGGGCTGATCTCGTATTCGCTCTACTTGTGGCACGTTCCCATTCTCGTGCTCTTCGGGTACCGCTCCGGCAGTCCACCTACGGCCCTGCGGACCGCGGTGCTGTTGCTCGCGAGCGTGCTGGTAGCCGTGGCCAGTTGGCGGTTTGTGGAACAGCCATTTCGTCGCAACATTCGACGGGGTTCCGACGCCCGCTTCATCATTGCCGCGGCGCTCGGGAATGCGGCCTTGGGGGTGACAGGGTGGATGCTCTGGCTGCGCGGGATGCCAGCCGCGGTGCGTTAGCGGGGAAGCAGGTGCAGGAGGTGGCGGGCAAAGTTGGTGGCGGCAATGTCGCCGCATGGCTAAGCGCAGTTCGCCTGCGTCACTGGTCCAAGAACCTGCTGGTGTTCCTGCCCATCCTCTTATCGCACCAAGTGCTGATGTCACCTCAGCTCGAGCAATCGCTATGGGCCTTCCTCGCCTTCTCGCTTTGCGCTTCCAGCGCTTACATCATCAACGACTTGTCCGACCGGCACACGGACCTGCAACATCCAGCCAGGCGCAGCCGCCCCTTTGCCAGCGGACGGCTCGGCCCGGGAAGTGGTGCGCTGGCATCTTTTCTATTGCTCGCAGCCGCGCTTGGGGTGGCCCTGCAACTCGGGCACCGATTCGAACTGGTTCTCGTTGGTTACTACTTCGTGACATGGGCCTATTCGCGCTGGCTCCGGTCGGTGGCAATCATTGATGTGTTGATTCTGGCAGGACTGTACTCGGCCAGAATTGTCGCGGGCTCCGCCGCGACCGACATTGCGTTGTCCTACTGGTTTCTGGCGCTTGCAACTTTCATGTTCCTGAGTCTCGCCGTTGTCAAACGCTACGCGGAAATACGGGAGGCGATCCACGCGGGTGTAATCGGCGGCTACGGCAGAGGATACGACGCAGCGGATTTGCCGTTTCTGTCCACCCTGGGCATTGCAGCCGGTTATTGTTCGGTGCTCGTGTTGGCGCTCTATATCAATAGTGCCGATGCAACGGCTCTCTACCGTAACCGGGGGTTACTCTGGCTGATATGCCCGCTGCTCTGGTTCTGGATAGTAAGGGTCTGGCGCATGGCCATGCGGGGGGAGATGCCCGAGGACCCGGTCGTTTTTGCGACCGCCGATACCACGAGTTACGTCGTCCTGGCCGTCATCACCGCAATCGCGATGCTCTCGATCTAGCAATGGGCACTAGCGCATCCGCTTGCGGAACCCCACGTCGCGGTAGCGCACGCCCGGCATCAGCCGATTGCGCGTGTCGAACAGTACATCGGTCGCAAGCTGGTCGATGCCGACCTCCAACACCGTATCGAAGTCCCGCGAAATTGCCGTGTCGCAGAACCGGAAATTGCACGTATGCAGCAACAGCAGCCCGCCACGTTTCAGACAACGGGCAAAGTCCGTTACGATCCGCTCGAAATCCTCGAACCGCAGCCACGGATCACTACGGCGCGCGTGCCGGACGGTCAAATCTCCGAGACACAGTACCGCCAGACAGAAGATCGCATCGTACGACTCTGCTGGCTCATGGGAGGTGCTCGCCCCAACGGCGAATGTGCAGCCAGTCAGGGCGGCTTCGCCGGCGCGCACCCGGCAGCGCTCTATATTGCGTGGATCTACGTCGATTCCATGGATGGCAGCGGAGGGGAAGTAGCGCCGCAAACTGAACACCTCGTCTCCCTGAGAGCAGCCGAAAGACAGCAGACGGTGACGAGGCGAATCCTGCAGCTCCTCGGCCGCAAAGCGAAACAGCCACGGATAGCGATCGGGCAGGGTGTAGTTATAGGGCTGAAAGCAGCCGGGAGCACGGTGTCGTAATGCCAGCGAAGGCCAGACTCGTCGCAGTAAGCCACGACCCCGGTGCGCTGCCGCCGCCAGCGCTCTCGTGTGCGGAAATCCCATCGCTGTTTGATCCCCCGCTAAGATGGCCAGCACGCCTGTAACGACGCGGATGATAGTCGGTCACAGAGCTTCCAGCATAGACGGTGGTGGTGGTCTGCATATGGCTCTTTCTCGACAGAAGCCGGTACGCGCGCTGGTAATCGGTGCGGGACCGGCTGGTGTGGCGATGCATCTGCCCGAATTGGCACGCTTGCGCGATGCGGGCGCCGTAACCCTGACGGTCGTGGCCGATCTTCAGACCGGGCGTGCCGCTGCCGCGCGGTGTCAGTTTGGCTTCGAGGAAAGCTGTGCAGATGCGCGCTCAGCGCTCGAACGCGACGACATCGATGCCGTTTACATCCTGGCGAGTGCGCAGCTGCACCATGCCTATGGGTTGGCCGCGCTTCAGAGCGGCAAGCACCTGTTCGTCGAGAAACCAGTTGCTCCTTCCTACGTCGATGCGAGCGAGCTTGCCCGGGTGGCGCGGGCGCAGGGTTTGATTGCCGTCGGTGCTCACAACCGACGCTTTTACCGCTCGTTGGTCGAGGCTCGCCGCCGCGCGGGCAGCGTGCGTTGGCGCTATGCCGAGGCCGTATTCCACAAGCCTGAGTTCGGCAAGCCAGCTCCCTTCGGCGCGCGAACCTGGTTGGGCGCCAACGGCATTCACGCCTTGGATGCCCTGGTCTTCATGATGGGTGGCTTGCCCGAGCGGTTGACGGCGCTCACGAGCGGAACGGCCGGAGAACCTGCAAGTCAGTTTTCTGCGCTCATGAGCTGGCCTGACGGCGCCCAGGGGCTTTTCTTGTGCAACAACGATTCCGGTGCACGTCGTGAAGAATATGTCTTTCACATGCCCGGCGAGACCTGCGCCGTCACCGATGGCGGCTTGACTGTCACCAAAGACGACAAGACGGTGGAGCGCCTGGTACTGCCGTGCGTCGGCGATGGCATCGCCGCGGAGCACGCCGCCTTCATCGCGGCCATACGGGGCGACGGGCCGTCAACGCACGCCATCGACGCCATCGCGCCGTCGCTGTTCCTCGCAGAACTGATTGAATCCGGATTCAGCGGAGCTGTGAGTCTGGCGGCGCAGGCTCCCAGGGAGTTTTCCTTCCCGCGGCGAATGGATGAGGGCGGCGCCGTGCTGGTGACGCACGCATCCGGTCTACAGGCAGCATTGGCGCGCTATCTGTGCGACTACCGTCTCGTGTCCGCGGAGGATGTCGAGAGCGCACCACTGCCTCGACGGGATATCGTGGCAGCCATTCTAGGCCGCGGCTCCTCTGCTCTACCGCCCGGACTGCTCCTGAAGCTCCCAGCGCTGCGTGTGGTAGGCGTGGCGGCGCTGTCGCTGGCACGTCATGAGCCCGAGACGCTGCTCGAGCGCGGCATCACGCTGGTCAACGCGAGCAGTGCGTACGCGGACAGCGTCGCGGAATTCGCGCTAGGTCTGGCGGTCCTCGCGCGACGTCGCGCGTTCAGCTCGCATGAACTGATGCGCAAGCGCGGATGGGGCAGCCGCCTGCCTGCGCCCGGGCTCGGCGGGCAGCTGCAACGCGCCGCACGGTATGCGCGCCCCGCCATTGCAAGATGCGGCTTTGAAGCATTGTGGCCGAAGTTGAAGCACGCCGTCGGATCGTTTGTGAAGCTACCTCACGCCGCAGCGGGCGATGCGCGGGAGTTACGCGGAGCTCGTGTGGGACTGATCGGCTGGGGATCCAATGCGCGCGCCTTTGCAGAGCGGCTGGTCATGGCGCGGGCACACGTCGTCGTCTACTCGGAGCATGCCGTACCGGACGACATCACCCGGGCGGGTGCAACACCTGTGTCCCTGGCCGAAGCGCTGGCAGCCGACGTCGTCTCACTGCATCGCGGCCTCAACACCCAGACGCGGCACTTCATGGGCACTGCGGAACTGGGTCGGTTGCGCCCTGGGACTGTCCTGATCAACATCGCCCGCGGAGCGTTGATCGAGCCCCGCGCATTGCTCGCAAGGCTGAAACGTGGCGACATATTCGCCTGTCTGGATACCTTCGAGCTTGAACCGCTGCCTCGCTCGCATCCATTGCGCAGACTCCCCAACGTATTTCTGACCTCCCACATTGCCGGTGGGTCGGCCGACATGCACGCGGCCGCGGCCGACGAGGTGGTGCGCAAAGTGGCGAGCGTGCTGGCGGGTGCAGAGCACGATACCGAGGTTGTCTCGGCGCAGCGCCTGCGCACCATGACGTAAGCTCACTGCACGGGCGCGCTCGTCGCCCGCCTGGTCGGCGCCCGACCCGTTGTCCGGGAGGCCAGTGCAAGCAACTCATCCAGCGCCTCGGGTTGCACTTTTGACACGTATCGATCGCACAACCGCCGAGCCCGGGCAGCGCTCTGCGCCGCGGAGGGCTCTGCAAGATCTGCACAGACTATCCGGCTCAGGAACTCGTCGGTCGAGGAGATCACCTCGCGCCATTCACCGAGTGCATAGAGCGGGTCGAATCGCAGCTCTCCGGCGCGCGCCAGATAAAACGGTTTGACGCCGCAGAGTAGCGCCTGTACGACTGCAGAGGAGCCGCGATATAAGCAGTATCTCGCAGCCTGGCATTCCTGCTCGAGCGTGCCGGTGGACACCCGGACATTTGCCGGTAGCTCACGTAGTCGCGCGTGACGCGAGAGCAATGCAGGGAAATCAACGGCGGGGTGAGGACGCAGGATGAAGGTGATCCCGGCGTTGACACGCGCGCAGTCCAGTGCAAAGCCAAACAACAGCACAGTCTCGAGCTCATAGGCATCCGGCAGCACCACGCAGGCACGTGGGCGCTGTCCGAACGGCGCCTGGATGGATGTGTCCACCCATCGGTGGGAGCCGTAAGTGATCAGACGTATCGGGGCCAGATCAGCGCATTGGGAGAGCTCGGAGCGTGTGAATTCTCCAACGGTAAGGATCACGTCGGGGTCGCAATGCAGGCCGTCGGCTCTCAAGGAGCGCCTGATGGCATGCGCGCGACTCAGCATGCGGGTGTGCTGATACCCAACACACAGGATCGACGGATCGGCGCTGCGTGCCGCATGCCAGATGAGCCGGTCGCAGGCATCTCCTTCGTGCGTCGTGATCACGATCCGTGGCCGCAGGTGACGGCAACAGTTGGCCACGCACTCGTGCATGCGTAGATTGGCCGCCGTGGCTTCGTACACTGCATGCCGGCTGGCCAGGGCTGCCAGTGAGCGTTGCAGCCCATCCGACGTGCAGCGTTGTCCAAGCCCAGGCCGGGCTCCGCTCGTCGGCAGACGGTCGGCCTCCCGGCGCAGGATCGCGGCTGCGGCGAAGCATCTACGCCAGATCCGTGCCTCGGTCAGGGGTGCAACGTAGCGCGGCAACAGTCCACGACGCGGGGCTTCCAGCCGTTCGAAGCAAGCTAGCCGCATATCGGCGCTGCGTAGGTGATCAACCCAAACGAGGGCGGAGCTTACGCCCCGCTCGTCCAGCAGCAGCTGAATATCACCAAAATAGAAGTCTGCGGAGCGCCCGATCTGCGATGGCTCGGCGAGATGAGAGACGATCAGAACGTCGACGGTTCTGTGCAAAAGAGAGCCCGCACCGACATTCAGAAGCGGAAGCCTTCGCTGAGGCGCCCGCTTTAAGCAGCGCCACGCAGCGCGGGCCACCCTGGCTGCGGTCCGGGTATCTGCGGACAGGGTTCGCGGCGGCAGGAAACGACCGGCGCGCTGCGCCTCCAGTACCGCAGCATACTGTGCGGTCCAGCCGGGATGCTCGCTGACGACATGCAGGATGGGGATGGCTATGCGCTCGAGGCTGGTATCGCGGGCGCGCAGCAGAAGATCGCATCCCGCGGCGATGGCGTCATATTCAGCTTCGGTCATCGCAGCACTCTACTGCGGGTCCGCGGCGACTATGCCGGTCACGAGGCCGCCGCGCGCGGCTGCCATGGCCGGTCGTCGCCGCACCTCAGATAGATCGATCGTCTGATCTCCCAAGGGGACCAACCGGGTGTCGTGCGTGGCGATCACGATGGTCATCCGCCCGTGAAGCGTCGTCAGCGTCTGCCGCAGAGTCTCGACGCAGGCGGCATCGAGCGCGCTACTAGGCTCATCCAGTACCAGCAGCCGCGGACGACGCAGCAGCGCCTGCGCCAATGCCAGGCGCTGGCGCTCACCACCCGAGAACCGCTCGCCGCGCTCGCCCGTAGCGGAGTCCAGGCCGTGCTCGGCTCCCTTGGCAACGTCGATTGCGCCGGCCCCCTGCAGCGCGTGCGCGATCTCCTCGTCATCGATGTCGTCGAGACCCAGGGTCAAGTTATCGCGGATGCTCATGTCCCATAGCATCCCGTCCTGTACCACGTAAGCGACGTCGCGGGCCCACTGCGGCGTATCTAGCGACTGCAGCGCTACGTCGTCGACCGATATGCGTCCGGCGCTCGGGCGCAGCAACCCCACCAGCAGGTCAATCAACGTCGTTTTGCCGCTGCCCGAGAGCCCCAGCACGACCGTTGTACTGTTAGCGCGGATGCTCAGGTCCAGATGCTGCAGAACCCAGGGGAGTCCTTCGCCGTACCTGAAGCCGACGCCGTCGAAACGGATCGTGCGCCATGGACGCGCGAGCGAACGCGGCAGCGCCGAAACCGCTGTCCCGCAGCCCTCGATCTCCCGGGCCATCGCCAGCACGTGATTGCAAGCCGGCGCTGCGAGGGCCACCTGTCTGAGCGATTGCACCAGGCTCGTGATGAGCGGCGCGAGGCGCGCCAGCACGACGATCAGAACCGCAGTGCGGGCAACTCCAAGGTGAAATCGCTGGGTTGCCAGCCATAGCAGCAGCGCCAGAGCTCCCGCCGCGCCCAACTGAAAGCCACTGTCCGAGAGCTGGCTCGTGCGCACGAGGCGTAGAAGCCTGTGCTCGAGCTCTTGCTGCTGCTGCAGGAAGCGGCCGCGAAACACGCGCTCCAGTGCCTGGCTCCTGATCTGCTTGAGTCCATAGAAGGAGTCCGCGGCTGCCGCGATCGCGCGCTCGCGGATACGGCCCACGAGCGTCCCCGCTTCGAAATTGCGGCGCATCGCGCCGCCGAGCAACCACAGCCACAGCAGCATCGCCAGCGCCACCAGCAACGTGATCTTCATCGACAGCAGTGACATGACCGCCAACAGCACCGCTACCAGGAACACAGCGGCCAAACCTTGGATCAGGCTCTGGATCCCACGCTCGATTTGGGTGATCTCGTCCGTCAGCGCATGCAAGACGTTTGAGCGACGGCGTCCGACGATGCGCCCCCAGTCGGCGGCGCACAGGGCGTCGAACAGGCGCAGGCGCAGCGCGCCCGCAAAGCCCAATTGCATTTGCGCCACGAAGTATTCGCGTAGCCCGACCATGAGAGAGCGCATGCCGATGGCGATCACGCACACCAGCAGTGCAGCTGCAACGGGCGATACGTGCCAGGAAGCCAGGATCGGCAGTGAGCGCGCCCAGATGCCGCTGTGCGTCGGTCCGCCGAGCAGCCCCAGTAGTTGCAGCAGCGTCACGGTACCCAGACCTTCCAGCAACGCCGCGAACAGCGCCGTGAGCACAGTCAGCGCCAGCAACCTCGGAGCGGAGCGAAGGACCGGGCTCAGACTGCTTCGCAGGATGTGCCAGGGCATCTTAACCAGACGGTTTCGCGAAATGAATGGGCGTCTGGAGCACTTGATCAGGCTCGTCGGCACGCCGAAGACTGTGCTCGCTGGCGATCAGCTGCCGCCATCGCTGTCGCAGCTTGCGTTGCCGCTCCTCGGGCCGGATGCTCGCAGCCATAGGCTGCCGGGCGGCCACCTGCTCATGCAGCAGATCGCGCACCTCGCGGTAGAACGGGGTGCCGTAGCGGCCATGGAACATCATCGCGAGATCGTCGCTCTCGTTCCAGTGCGTCTTGTCGCCGAACTGTTGGCGAACCTGTTCGTAAAATACCGTCCCCGGCAGCGGATAGGACACGCTGACGCCGATGTCGTCCGGATCACAGCGCTCGATGAGATCCCGCGTCGCCAGGATGTCTTCCAGCTCCTCGCCGAGGTAGCCGAGCTGAATGAAGAATCCAACACGGATGTGCTCCGTGCGCAGGCGTGTCCGCGCCGTGATGATCTGCTCGATGGTGGTGCCCTTGTTCATGGCATCGAGGATGCGTTGACTGCCGCTCTCCGCGCCAATCCAGACCTCGCGGCAGCCCGCCTGTGCCAGGGCATGCGCCATCGCGGGGCTCATCAGGTCGGCGCGCGTCTGAATCGTGAATGGCAGCCCGCCATCGCACTCCCGCAGCTCCGCGGCGAATCGCGTGACCCAGTCGACCCGGAAGCCGAAGATATCGTCTGCGAACCAGACGTGCTCGGCACCGTAACGCCGCTTGAGCTCGGCCATCTCGGCGGCGATCTCGCGCGCGTCGCGCTGTAGGTATTGATTGCCCCAGATGGGCTTGGAGCACCAGTGGCAGCGGAATGAGCAGCCGCGCGAAGCCGCCAGGTTCAGGCTGAAATAGCCGTGTGCATGCTGCCAGATCTCCCGGTAGCGGCGCAGATCGATCAGGTCCCAGGCGGGTGGGGCAGGTGTGCTGACGGCAAGTCGCCGTCCATCGGTTCGGACTCGGACCTCGGAGTCGATCATCACGGCAATGCCCGGGGCGACGTCGCTGAGCTCGCTCGCCGGGGTGGCAACATCGTGGTCCAGGCGCGCAACCAGCGCCTGCAATGACTCCAGACCCTCACCGATCAGCACCGCGTCCGCGCCGGCCAGAAGGTAGGGCCCGGGCTCCTCGGAGGCATCGGAGCCCACGGCGATCGCCCGGGCGCCCGCAACCTGTGCCAGCGAAATCATGGCGCATGCCGCCTCGCGCATGCGTAGCAGGCACATCTTGCTCAGATAGTTGTAATTGTCCTCATAGAGCAGCAGCAGCTGCGGCTGAGTGGCGGCAAAGAGTTTTTCGAATTCCGCCATGCCGTCGGCCAGCATGGCATCGAACAGCTGCACCCGATGGCCGAGGGAGCGCAGCATCGAGGCCACCTGCAGCGTGGCCAGCGGTGGGTAGGGTTTGGCACGCGCCTGCTGCTTACGGTCGAACGACAGAAAGTAGGAATGAGCGACCAGGATGGAAAGCATCGGGGGTCAGCGTCGGGCGCTCAGCGTCGCTTGTCAGAAGAAGCCATGGGCTTCTATGAACGCCAGCGTCCGGTTCTGGGCATTGTTCTGTGGGATCCCCTGGCCGCGGCGAAATCCGGCTCGAATCTGCAGGAAGGGGAGCGGAGTGAACTCATCGACGATACTCCATCGGGTCTGCTGATCGTGTCCTACATGCGTATTGGGGTCATAAAACTCGTAGGTGAGCTTCAGGTTGTTTCCCTTATGCACCAGCCAGTCCATTTCGCCGATCATGGGCAGCAGGGTGTGAGCGCCATCGGCGTAGCCCGCCTGCCTTACGACGTCGGCCTCGCCGAGCCAGGCGACGGGTCCGGTTCTCAGCCCGGCGAACAACCCCCCCATATCGCGATCGCCGGCAACTTTTGATTGAGTGTGGGAGCCGGCGAGCCCAAGTCGCCAGGATGTGCGCGTATAAATGAGTTGGGTCGTGGCCATGTAACCTGAGCCACCGCCGCTGTTCTGACCGGTGCTGGCCTGATTGGCGGCCCCGTTGCTGGCATCGATCTGCCATTCCAGGCGGCCGCGCCTCAGACCGAACTCCGCACCGGTGTCCGGCGTATTCATGTTGATGCCGGTCACCTCGCGAACGAATGCGCTCTGGTCCTGCAGGCGCCAGCCGAACGGCAGGTAGAAATGGCCCGCCTTCAGATACCAGTTGGCCGGATTGCCATAGCGTACGTAGGCCTCCATGTTCTGCGTGCCCGGCGCGACCAGCTGATCTACATACACTCCCAGCCGATCTGGAATGATGCTGATGTCGGTGTAGACACGCGCCTGCTCGAGGGAGAACTGCTGTACCGTGCTCGAATGAGGAGTTGAGGTGCGCGCGAAGTCCGTCCTGACATCTCCACCCAGGCGCAGTACCTGCTGGAGCAGCTGGCCGGTCCACACAGGCGATCCAGAGGGGGCGGCATAGGCCGGCAGCAGCGTCTGCGCGAAGATATCGCCGAAGGTCGAGCGCATGCCGCCTCCGGTCGGATTCACATGGCAATTGCTACAGGTGTAGCCATTCTGAATGGCGAGGTAGGGTTCGGCTTGTGCAATCCCGCTGACCGATGTCAGCGACAGCAGGCAGACCAACCACCCGAGCGCCCTCCATTTGCCGGTTCGCGGAATTCTCATGGTGCCGCCACGCTGAAGTGACTGATGACGCGATCGGCCTGCTCCTGCGGAAGGGGCGCTTTGAGGCGCGAGCCGTCCAGGGCTCGAATCTGCATTCCGGGCTGGCCGCTGAGTACCAATTGATAATTGCCGGGCGCCAGTGGCATCACGGGCTGCAGCATGAAAGCCCGCGGGTTGGCGGCCGGCATGCGCAGCCGCGTATCCACGACGCTGGCAGTGGATGTCCCGGCGGCCCCGTCGACGCGCTCGAGGCGCACGCTCGGCGTCAGAACGCTCGTGGCGTCGAGATCGCGCGAGAAAGCCACGACGATCTCGTTGGGCGGCTGCGGCAGCGAATCGCCGTCCTCGGGCACGACCGCGCTGATGTCGAAGGCCATGGTTGCTGCGGCGACCTGGGACGAGGCGCCCGGCTGTGCGCCATCCGTAACCCACTGCACGATGAAGGCGATGGTGCTGGCGGGCAGCGGGGCTTGGTCGAGAGGCATCTGTCCGCCCACGGCTGCGTGTCCTTCGATTTTCTGGATGAGGTAGCTGTTGTCGGGATTACCCGGATCGATGCGCGGGATGCCCGGCTCCTCGGTACTCGGAACGTTGACCAAAAGGCTATAGCTGTGCTGGGCGTCGAGGATCAGGCCTTGTGGAGCGCTGGCGCCGATGTGACAGGCCGAGCAGATCGGCGTGAAGACATTGGCCTGAATCGAATCGAAATCGGCCGACAATGGGATGGTTCCGCCGGTTCCGCTCGCCCCCGAGACCGGATTGCCGTTGGCGTCCAGTCCCGCCCCATTGCCGGAGCAGCCCATGAGTAGTGTAGAGACCAGCACGGCGATGGTGCCGAGTGCAGCACCGGGGTGCTCGCGAGCAGCAGTAAACAATGACCGAACCCCCTTGGCCGGCGGTGGCGCCGTTCCGTAGTAAGTGCTCGCGCACTCGCAGACGGTTTTAGGGGCAGCGGTTATTGATGCCGCCGGCGCTGGCGGCGAGAGCGTCGATGCTCCAGCGCCCGCGGCTCGGCGCTTCAGTCGCTGTCGGTATGAGCAAGCGGAATGACCACCTCGGCGTGAAGCGAGGTGGCGCAGCGGTCCAGTGGCTGCACGATTTCAAGTGCCGTGCAGACATCGACCGATTCGCCGCGCTTCGGTGTGCGATTGCGCGATCGCCGAAGGGACGAAGACAAAAGCTGGCTCGAGGCGCGCGGCGCCGCGGCGCGCAGCAATGCCAGGGCACCACTGATGTGAGCGGCGGCGAATGAGGATCCGGTGGCAAAGTCGTAGTGGCCGCCAGGCGCAAGGCTCAACACGTCCTGCCCGGGGGCCGGTACTACGGTCTCAGGTTGCCACGCGGACTCGGAGCTCTGCGCGGCGATGACGCCGGGTATGCCCACCGGGAATCCGGCCAGATCGGTGCCGGGCGGCACGGCGCCGACGAAGATCATGCCACGGCGCTCCCCATCCTGAACCAGCTCACGCAGTAACGGATCCGCAGGACCGCTCAGGCTAAGATTGACGATCTGCGCGTGTGCTTGAATCGCTGTGCTGAGCGCCAAAGCCAGGGTGAAGGAGTCGCAGCGCGATGCCAGCTGCCCGGCACCGAGCGGCTCACAGGCCTTCAGCACGTCGAGTCGCGCCGCAGGAGAGATGCCAACGATCCCGGTACGGTTGTTTGCCACCGCGGCGATGATTCCGGCAACCAGCGTGCCGTGCCGATCGGTGCGGAAGGCCCGCATGTCGTTATCCACGAAATTTCGCACCAAATCGATGCGCCCGGCCAGATCCGGATGATCAATATCGACACCGGTGTCGATGATCGCGACCGTCACGTTGTGACCCTGTGACCATCGTTGGGCGCGAGCGGCGTCCAACGCCGCAAATCCCCATTGCAGGCCGAGATAGGGGTCGTTGTAGGAGAGCGATGGCGAATGCGGTGCCACCGAAAGCACTGCATTGGTGGTTGCCAATGTGCTGAACTTTTGCAGCGGCTCCGCAAGGCGCACGCGCCGATCCTGTGCCAGCCGTCGCAGCACATCATCCCGATCCGCATGCGCCCCCAGTCGCAAGACGAGGCAATCGACACGCAACGGCACTATCGGCCATTCGCGCAGTGGCGCCAGTCCATAGGAGCGCTCCAGTGCCTTCGCGGTGGCCCGTGCCGCGTCGCTGACCGCGTATGGACCACGGCGGTCGTATCCATGGGGAGTTGAGCCGGCCTCCGAGCGCATCGCTCCGGAGGAGTTGTCCAGTACCACCACTATCAGGCGAGCCGGATCCGACATGAGCAATCCACCGCCCGAGGCGAGACCGTTGCCGCGCAACGTGCTGCACCCGGCGAGCAGTGCGGCGATCACCACCAGGGTGATCCCTATCGCGCATTGCCTGAGCGCTACCATGTTATTGCGCAGATCCCACCGCCTCGGCAAAGCGGATCGCGGCGTTGGCGCGTAGCGCGCGGACCTCCGCGTCGGTGGCCGCCTGGCTCGATGTGCCGGCGTGTGCCAACGACCATACTCCTCCTTCCGTTGGACCGCCTACCGCCTGCAATCCAGTGCCGTACAGCAGTTGCTGCAGCTCACCGACTGTCATCGTCGGTGCGAGCACGATCCGGATGGTGGGACTTGCTGCCGTCGCCGGCTTGGCCGCCAGCGTTTGATACACGGGCGCCCTGGCTCCGGGTTGTGAGGACCACAGCGCTAATCCCAGCGCGCCGATGCCCCATGCCTCCAGAACCACCATGGCCGCGAGCGCGCCCACCCACCAGTTATGGGTAAACGCGAACCTCGCTGTCCGCTGACCAATGAATGTCCGGCTGGATGCACGGTGCGGACTGTCGAGGACCGCGTCATTCATCAGCCGTTCCTGCAGACCTGCCCAACCTTCTGCGGGCTCCAGCTGCGGCTGTGCTGCGACGGCCGTTTGCACGCTGCGCTGAAACTGCAACTCTTCCCGACAGGCCGCGCACTCACGCAGATGCGCCTCGGCGGCTTCTCGATCTGCGACCGAGGCGGTTCCATTGAGAATCCAGGGAATAAGATCCCAGGTCTGACGATGACCCCGCTGGCTCTGTGACACGCCTAAGATCCTCCTGACTGTGTCTGCCCCGTCGAGCCATCGAGCGTGGGCAGCAGATTTCGCAATTTGAGGCGCGCCTGAAACATCCGCGCCTTCACGGTGTTGACCGGACACTCCATGATCTGTGCAATCTCGACGCAGGAATGCCCCAGAAAATAGGCCAGCTCGAGCGTTGCGCGTTGCTCGAGCGGCAGGCTGGCGAGACCGTGAGCAAGCCATTGGTCGCGGTCCTCGAGCTCCTGCGGAGCCATCTCGGCCGTTGCCAACAGCATCTGTGCTTCGGCCGCCGGGCCGCTCGCCGTGCGCTCATGGGTGTTGCGCCGGAGCGCGCTCATCGCGCAGCGCCATGCAATGCCGGTGATCCAGGTGGATACGCGTGAATCGCCGCGGAATCGGTGCGCTTGCCGCCAGACGACCCAGAAGGTGTCGTTGATGGCCTCATCGACACTGCCGCCGCCGCCCTGCAGGCGCCAGAGGAACTGGGTCAATGGCCGCCGATACAGACGATAGAGCTGCTCCAGCGCCCGCTGATCGCGGCTGGCGACGCTGCGCAAAAGCTCCAGATCCCGCTCCTCGCTGCGCTCGGACGCGGTGTCAGCTATGGATGGGGGAATCGACACGACATGCCTCGCCGCCACAATTTTCGAATTCAGGCCCTGACTTCGTGAGTGCCCGCGCTGCGGTTTCCGGTTGTATCTTGTTCGTCAGAACAACCACATGACGGTGGCCACCCCCCGATTGCCGGCGCGCGTACCGAACAGACGCTGCGCAGTGCCATCGGTGCCAATATAGGCCGCCGCCAGGGCCAGGGCGTGCCAGCGCCACATAATTCCCGCGCTCCAGTAGGCGTAGCCTGCGCCCACCTGCTGCTGCAGATCCTGATAACCCAGACCAAACTGCGCCTCAAACCCGTAGGACAAGGGTAGCTGGCCCGCCAGCTCTGCCGCGATCGCCGCACCGCGACCGTAATGCCGACGATCGGAATATGCGTAGTCATTCGGCGAGCCAATGATTGTCAGCGACAGGCGGTTCTGGAAGCCGAGCTCGGCACTGAGCTCATCGTAGTCATATCGCGATCGATAGGGCGCCCAGGGGTAGTCGTAATGCCGCACGTTCAGCTGCGCGGTCCAGTCGGTATTGATCGGTTGCACATAACCGAGGTGGGCGATCAACTGCGCTTGCGTCGAATCGCGTCCCACCAAGCGCACCGTCTGGGCGGAGATCCCTCCCACCCAGTGGTTGCCGATGCCGTGTACATCAGCAAAAGCCGAGGGATTCCCGTGGCTTAAGGTCAGTCCACGGAAAATGTCGTCGCTACTTATGCCGGCCGAACCTTGGAATTCTGCGCCATGGGTGCGAAGTGAGAATGGTAGGATAAGAAGCGCGGCGGCCCATCGGCATCTACGCCACATTAGACAAATCCATCGATCGTCCCGTCCGCTTCATCGGCCGCCCCAGACAAAAGGAATATGCGCGAAGTGGGCCAATCAGTCGAATCGAGCCACGCGGTCTTGGCGTAAGGATCTAATTTTTAAGATAAATTTGGCGCGCCCGGCGGGATTCGAACCCACGACCTGCAGCTTCGGAGGCTGCCACTCTATCCAGCTGAGCTACGGGCGCAGCGCCTCAAAAAGATCCCGCGCGGGACGAGCTGCCCCGCGCCTTAGCCGATCGTCTTCTTCTCGCTGGCGGACAAGTCGTTGATCAGCTGAATGAGCTTTTCCTCGCCACCGGCCGTGCCCACATCGGCTTCGTACTTGCCGTCGATGACGATGGTTGGCACCGCATCGATCTTGTAACGGCGGTCCAGATCGTCGGCACGCTGCAGATTGCTCTGCACGCCGAAGGAATTGTATGCATTGGTAAAGGCAGCGGCGCTGATGCCGTGCGCCACGGCGAACTTCAGCTGCGCCTGGAAGGTCGCCTGCGGGTTGCCCTGCACGTACAGCGGATCGTTGTGCTGATGAATCTCGTCGAACACCTGCGTGTGCAGCTCATCGAGCTTGCCGAGGGCCTGCAGCGTATAGAACAGCCGCGCATGCGAGC
>DATNDE010000006.1:0-67270 GCA_035553315.1 Steroidobacteraceae bacterium | reverse complement strand
CTACGTCTATGCGCCGGCGGTGAACGTCGTGGAGGAGATGACGGACATGATCTCCGCCTCGCGTTCCTATCAGAACAACGTCGAGGTGCTGAACACGGCACGCGACATGATGCTCGATACGCTCAAGCTCGGGCAGTAAGACCTCGCAGCCCCCCGAACCTGCGCCATCACCAACAGGATCCCGCCATGACCACCCCTGTGAACTCCGTGATCAACGGCCCGACGAGCGGCGGCACCGCAAGCCCCGCGGGCAGTCCGGCCGGCAGCGGCCTCGGCGGCCTGACGATGAACGACTTCCTGCAATTGATGACGGCACAGCTGAAGAATCAGGATCCGCTCAATCCGACCGACAGCAACCAGTTCCTGAACCAGCTCTCGGAGCTGAGCACGGTGGAAGGCATCTCCCAGCTGAATACCTCGCTGGGCTCGCTCTCCAATTCCATGCTTGCCTCACAGGCGGTCAACAGCGCCGCACTGGTGGGCCAGACCATTCTCGCGCCGGCCAGTGCCGCGGAGCTCGCGAGCGGCAGCTCCCTCAGCGGCGCGGTGCAGGTCCCCAATGGCGCCAGCAGCGTCACGCTGAGCATCACCAATGCCGCCGGCGTGACCGTCGCCAAAGTCGCGATGCCCGCGGGCGCGGGCCTGCAGGGTTTCAGCTGGGACGGCCAGACCAGCACTGGCGGTACCGCCCCTCCGGGGGTGTACAGCGTCTCGGCCGCCGCCGTGGTTGGTGGTACCAGCGAGGCGGCGAGCACCTATCTCAACGGCACCGTGTCGAGCATCACGCTGGATCCGAGCGGCTCGGGCGTGCTGCTCAATACGCCGCAGCTCGGCCAGGTGGCGCTGGGCAGCGTGCAGCAGATCGATTGAAGGGCGCGCGGCGCGACCCACACCTCACTCTCAAGGAGTTATCGGCATGTCATTTGGTATAGCGCTCAGCGGTCTGGATGCCGCACAAAGCGACCTGAACGTCACGGCGAACAACATCGCCAACGCGTCCACCACCGGCTTCAAGTCTTCCAACTCGGAGTTCTCCGAGCTGTTCTCGACCTCCGCCGCGGGCGTCAGCCACACGCAGATCGGCGGCGGCGTGCAGCTCTCGCAGGTCCAGCAGCAGTTCTCGCAGGGCGATTTGAGCACGACCGGCAACAGCCTGGATCTGGCGCTGAACGGCAATGGCTTCTTCACCGTCAGCAATGACGGCGCCACGCAGTACACGCGCTCCGGCTCCTTCACCACCAACAACCAGGGAGACGTGGTAAATGCGCAGGGCCAATTCCTGCAGGTGTACGCGCCGACGCCGTCGGGCACTTTCAATACCACCTCGCTGCAGAACCTGCAGGTGCCGAGCGGTGACAGCGCGCCGGCGGCGACCACGGATGCCTCCATGGTGTTCAACCTGCCGGCCAATTCCACCGCGCCGCCCGCTTCGCCCTTCAGCCCGAGCGATGCCAACACCTATAACCAATCCACTTCACTGACGGTGTACGACTCTCTGGGCGCCGCGCACACCGCGAGCTTCTACTTCGTGAACGCGGGTGCCGGCAGCTGGAAGACCTACGAGTACATCGACGGCACGCAGGTCAACACGACCCCCGTGCAGCTCAACTACAGCTCCAGCGGCGCGCTGACCAGCGTCAGCGATGCGGTCGGCGGCACCAACCCCGAAGCGATCAGCTTCGGCGCCTACACGCCCACGACCGGCGGGGCGACGATGAACGTCAACTACAACCTGAATGAGACCACGCAGTACGGCGACACCTTCGGCGTGACGTCCGAGACGCAGAACGGTTTCACGACCGGGCAGCTCTCGGGCGTGTCGGTCAGCTCCACCGGCATCATTCAGGCGAACTACACCAACGGGCAGTCGACGGTGCTCGGGCAGGTCGCCATCGCCAATTTCCCGGACGAGCAGGGACTGCAGCAAGTCGACAACACCAACTGGGTGCAGACCTATGCCTCCGGTGCCGCGGTTTACGGCGAAGCGGGCGGCGCGGGCATCGGCACCATCGCCTCCGGCTCGCTGGAGAACTCGAACGTGGATATCACCACCCAGCTCGTGGACATGATCACCGCACAGCGCGCGTTCCAGGCCAACGCCGAAATGGTCTCGACGGAAAACCAGATTACGCAGACCGTAATCGGCATTCCGTCACAGGGCTGATGCGGCGCTAGGGGAGAAGGCAGATGGATCGTCTGGTGTATGTGGCCATGTCGGGTGCGAAGGAAATTCTCACCGCGCAGGCTGCCAACAACGCGAATCTGGCCAATGCCAACACCGTTGGCTTTCGCGCCGATCTGACCGCCTTCCAGACGCAGCAGGTCACGGGGGCGGGTCTGCCCTCGCGCGCCTATGCGACCGACTCCAGCGCCGGCTGGGACGCGAGCTCCGGGGTATTGCAGCACACGGGTCAGCCGCTGGATGTCGCGGTCAAGGGCGCCGGCTGGATCGCGGTGCAGGCGGCCGACGGCACCGAGGCGTATACGCGTGCCGGGGATCTGCATCTGGATCCCAGCGGTGTGCTGATGACGGCCGCAGGCGATCCGGTGCTCGGCGATTCCGGTCCGATCAGCGTGCCGCCGGAGACGGCCATCAATATCGGTGCAGATGGCTCGGTGTCCATCGTCGGGCAGGGTCAGCCCGCGACTTCGATCTCCACGGTGGGACGCATCAAGCTGGTGAATCCACCGGCAGCGAGTCTGACGCGCGGGGCGGACGGCCTGTTCCGCAGCAGCGCAGACACACCGGTCGTCGCCGATGCCAGCGTGAAGCTGCAGCCCGGCGCGCTCGAGTCGAGCAACGTCAACATCGCCGAGAGCATGGCCAACATGATCGAGCTCGCGCGCAGCTACGAAGTCCAGGTCAAGGCCATGAAGGCCGCCGAGGACAACGCCTCCGAGAGCTCCAAGCTCCTGCAGCCGAGCTGACGCTCGGTTCCGGCACCAGATAGATAGGAACGCATAGCCATGGATGCAGCACTTTGGGTCGCCAAAACCGGGCTTGACGCCCAGCAGACCGAGATGGCGGTGATTTCCAACAATCTCGCCAACGTCAATACCGACGGCTTCAAGAAGAGCCGCGCGGTGTTCCAGGACCTGCTGTACCAGAACGTGCAGCAGGTCGGTGCCGCCACCACGCAGAACACCCAGGCGCCGAGCGGGGTCGAGCTCGGCACCGGCGTCAATCTCGTGGCCACGGAAAAGGTTTACACGCAGGGCAATATCAACCAGACCGGCAATGCCTTGGACCTGGCGGTCAATGGCAGCGGCTTCTTTCAGGTGCTCATGCCCGACGGCTCGATGGCCTATACCCGAGACGGCAGCTTCCAGATCAGCAATACCGGCCAGCTGGTCACCGCCAGCGGCTACCCGGTGCAGCCGGCGATCACGATTCCACAAGGCGCGCAGAGCGTCACCATCGGCACCGACGGTACGGTACAGGTGCAGCTGGCCGGACAGTCCGCACCCTCCACGGTCGGTACCGTGCAGCTGGCGAACTTCGTCAATCCGGCGGGGCTGCAGCCCAACGGGGATAACCTTCTGCTGGCGTCGGCTGCAAGCGGCACGGCGCAGACCGGCACACCGGGCGTCAGCGGCCTGGGCACCCTGCAGCAGGGTGCGGTCGAGTCCTCCAACGTCAACGTGGTGGAGGAGATGGTGGACATGATCGAGACGCAGCGCGCCTACGAGATGAACACCAAGGCCATCGAAACCAACGATCAGATGCTGCAGTACCTCGACAGCAACCTGTAATGACAACTGCCCTGGCACCCGTACGAACCCCGCCCGGGAGGGCGATCCGCTTGAGAAAAATGTATGCAACGGCACCGCTGCTGGTGCTGCTTCTGGCTGCGGCGCTGAGCGCCGCCGGCTGCAGCCGCCTGCCGCGCCCGGACGAAAAGTTTGCCGCAACATTGCCCGAGGAAGAGCCGCCGGCGGCGAAAGCCAATGGCGCCATCTACCAGGACCAGACCGCCGAGACGCTGTTCGACGATGCCGTCGCGCATCGCGTCGGCGACGTGCTGACGATCGTGCTCGAGGAGAGCACCAATGCGACCAAGAGCGCGGTGACCACCACCAAGAAGACCACCGCGGCGGCCATGCAGGCGCCCACGCTGCTCGGCGCCCCGCTGACCGTGCACGGCCGCAGCATTCTGAATAACTCGCTGAACGATGCCTCGACTTTCGATGGCGAGGGCGGCAGCTCGCAGAGCAATGCGCTGACGGGCTCGATCTCAGTGACGGTAGCCAAACGGCTCGCGAACGGCAACCTGCTGGTGCGCGGGCAGAAATGGATCACGATCAACCAGGGCCGCGAGTACGTGCGCATCCAGGGCATCGTGCGACCGATCGACATCGGCCAGAACAACACCGTGCCCTCCACCATGGTCGCCGACGCGACCATCGCCTACGGCGAGGAGGGCACGCTCAACGACTCCAACACCAAGGGCTGGCTGGCGCGTTTCTTCGATTCCAAATGGATGCCGTTCTGACAATGCGTGCAGGTACGATGAAATTCCTGGCGGCCTTGCTGGTCGCGCTGTCGCTGATTGCGGCCCTGCTGACGCCTCGCGCAGCCCAGGCCGAGCGCGTCAAGGATCTGGCCAGCGTTGCCGGAGTGCGCAGCAACCAGCTGGTCGGCTATGGACTGGTGGTGGGCCTCAACGGCACGGGCGATCAGACCACGCAGGCGCCCTTCACGGTGCAGAGCATCGAGAACATGCTCGCCAAGTTCGGCGTGACGATCCCCGCCAACCTCAGCTCGCAGACGCAGCTGAAGAACGTCGCGGCCGTCAGTGTGACGGCGGAGCTGGGGCCCTTCGCCAAGAGCGGCCAGACCATCGACGTGACCGTGTCTTCGATCGGCAATGCCATCAGCCTGCTCGGCGGTGCGCTGCTGATGACGCCGCTGCGCGGCGCCGACGGCGAGGTCTATGCCATGGCGCAGGGCAACGTGCTGGTCAGCGGTTTCGGCGTGCAGGGCAAGGACGGCTCGCGCGTCAGCGTGAACGTGCCGAGTGCCGGACGCATCCCCAATGGCGCCAGTGTCGAGCGCGAGGTCCCCACGCAGTTCGGCCACGAGCCCTACGTGATGCTGAATCTGGATACGCCCGATTTCACCACGGCCGCACGGCTGACGTCCGGCATCAACAAACTGCTCGGCCCCGATACGGCCACGGCGATCGACGCCGTATCAGTGCGTGTGCAGGCGCCCGTGGATCCGGCTCAGCGGGTGGCCTTCATCGGCGCCCTGCAGGAGGTGCAGGTGCAGCCGGATGCCGCCCCCGCACGCGTGATCATCAACTCGCGCACCGGCACGGTGGTCATCAGCTCCCAGGTGCGCGTCACGGCCGCGGCCGTGGCCCATGGATCGCTGTCGGTGACCATCAGCGAGCACACGCAGGTCAGCCAGCCCGGGCCGCTCTCCGGCGGCACCACCATCACGGCGCCGCGCTCGGATATCACCGTGCAGCAGCCCACCGATGCACACATGTTCATGTTCGATGCGGGCGTGAATCTCGAGGAGATCGTGCGCGCGGTGAATCAGGTCGGTGCCGCTCCCGGAGATCTGGTGGCCATTCTCGAAGCCCTGCAACAGGCCGGCGCGCTGCACGCGCAGCTCATCGTTATCTGAGGCCCAGAGCACCCGCATGGCCAACGGCATCGTCAATCCGGACTTCTATGCCGACTTCGGTGCGCTGAGCACACTCGGCAAGCAGGCAAAGCAGAACGATCCGCAGGCGATTCGCGAGGCCGCGCGTCAATTCGAGAGCCTCTTTACCGACATGATGCTCAAGTCCATGCGCGCCGCGAAACTCGGCGATGGAATGGGCGACAGCCAGGAGGGCGACTTCTACCAGGACATGTATGACCAGCAGCTCGCCGTGCAGATGTCGCAGGGCAAGGGGTTGGGGCTCGCCGACATGCTGGTGCAGCAGCTGACGCGCCGGGGTGTGGCGGATACGCCAGCGACGGGCGCGCAGACGATGACGGGCGCTCAAGGGGCGACGAGCGCGCATGCGACGACGGGCGCACGAGAGGCGCCGGGCGTGCAGGGCGCGGGTGGCGCCAACGCTGGTTCGACGAATCATCTGCATGGTGGGGCATCGCTGAGCCAGCGAATCGGATTCATCCAGAAGATCGCCCCGTATGCGCAACGCGCCGCCGCGGCGCTGGGCGTGTCGGCGGACACCCTGATCGCGCAGGCGGCGCTCGAAACCGGCTGGGGACGACACCTGGTCCACGGCGCGACGGGGGCCTCGAGCAACAATCTGTTTGGTGTGAAAGCGGGCGGTTCCTGGCAGGGCAGCACCGCTTCCGCGACGACCACGGAATACAGCGGCAGCAGCGCACGGCACGTCGCGCAGGCATTCCGCGCCTATGGCTCGGTCCAGCAGGGCGTGACTGATTATGTGTCGCTGCTGCAACGGCGCGCCGCCTACGCGGGAGCGCTGGGCAGTGGCACGGATGTACGCGCTTTTGCCGGGGCGCTGCAGCGCGGGGGTTATGCCACAGATCCAAATTATGTCCACAAGCTCGTGGCCACCACGGCTTCGGTGCGCTCGTTGCGCGCGGAGGTGGCCGCGGCCGCCACCGGTGCGGCTACGCCAGACGCGACCGTCGCGGCAGTGAATGCGTCGTTCAAGGTTCTTGCCGGCGTGCCGATACAGGACGGCGAGCAGCCGGCATGAGTGAGGGGTCGCGCTAATGGGAGACATGTTATCCACGGCGGTATCCGGTCTGCTGGCCTTCCAGACCGCGCTTGATACCACCAGCAACAACATCTCCAACGTCAACACGCCGGGCTATAACGACGAGCTGACGAACTTCGCCACCGCTTCGGCGACGCCCACGGCAAACGGCTGGATTGGTAATGGCGTGACGGTCACCGGCGTCACCAACCAGTACAACCAGTTCCTCGCGACCCAGACCAATAACGCGACCAGCGCCTATAACCAGTTCAATACGCTCAGCAGCTTTGCGGCCAACATCAATAACCTGTTCGCCGATCCGAACACGGGGCTGTCGGCGACCCTGCAGAACTTCAGCAACGCCGTGCAGACGATGGCGAACTCGCCGTCCGACAGCTCCGCTCGTCAGGCAGTCCTGACCCGGGCGCAGACGCTCATCAGCCAGTTCAAGAGCTATCAGAGCTCGATGAATGCGCTGCAGTCACAGCTCGGCACTCAGGTCGGTGCCGAGGCGAGCACCATCAGCTCGCTCGGCCAGCAGATTGCCAGCCTGAACAAGCAGATCGTCGCCGCCGAGCAGAATGGTGCCGGCCAGGCACCCAACCAACTGCTCGATGAGCAGGAAAACCTGATTTCGCAGCTTTCGCAGCACGTCAACGTCAATACCGTCGCGCAGAGCGACGGCAGCACCAATGTGTTCATCGGCAATGGCCAGCCGCTGGTCGTTGGCGGCAACAGCTCGACGGTCGCGGCGGGTGCCGATCAGTTCAACTCCGGTCAGCCGCAGCTCTCACTGCAGACCCCCACCGGCAGCGTCGACATCACCGGGTCCATCAGCGGTGGCACCCTCGGCGGACTGCTGCAATTCCAGGAACAGATGCTCACGCCGGGTGAGAATGCGCTCGGACAGGCGGCGGTGACATTGAGCTCGCTGGTCAACCAGCAGAATGAGGCAGGTCTGGATCTGAACGGTAACCCGGGTCAGGCGCTGATGAGCGCGGGCTCGCCCGCAGTGCTCAACAGCGGCAGCAACACCGGCACGGCTTCGGTCTCGGCGAGCATCACGGATCTGGGAAGTCTTACGACCAGCAACTATTACCTGCGATACGACGGCAGCGCCTGGAGCCTCGAAGACAGTGCCAGTGGCGCCTCGACACCGCTGACCACGAGTGTCTCGGGCGGCGTGACGACCCTGACGGGCGCCGGTCTGACGATGACCGTGAGCGGCACGGCAAGCGCGGGCGATGTATTCCTGGTGGAGCCGACCGCCCACGCGGTGCAGGGGCTGGCGCTGACGACGAGCGACCCGTCGAAGATTGCGGCGGCCGCTCCCCTGGTGACGAGCGCGGCGGCCGGCAACACCGGCACGGCCTCGATCCAGAGTGCCAGCGTACCGGATCTCACGGCCTGGACGCGCGGCAACTACACGATCAGCTTCGCGGCGGGCGGCGCCTACACGGTGAGCGATGCGGGCGGCGCGACGGTGCAGGCCGGCAGCTACACCAGTGGCACGCCGATCAGCTTCAATGGCATGAACGTCACGCTTACCGGTACGCCGGCCGCGGGCGACAGCTTCGCGGTCGATGACAACAGCAACGACGCCGGCGACAACCGCAACGCGCTGCTGCTCGCCAATGTCATGAACGTCAAGACGCTCAATGGCGGCACCACCTCGCTGGCTTCCGCGATCAACAGCTACGTCGGCTCGGTCGGCACGCAGACGAGCCAGGCGCAGAACGGGGCGACCGCACAGCAGTCAGCGATGCAGAGCGCGCAGACCGCGCAGCAGAGCGTATCCGGCGTCAACCTGGATCAGGAGGCTGCGAACATGCTGCAGTATGAGCAGGCCTATCAGGCCGCCGCGCAGATCATCTCCGCGTCCCAGACACTATTCAATTCACTGCTGGGCGCCGTCCAGACAGGGTAATCGCCATGCGCATCTCCACTCCGATGGTCAACCAGCTGGCGCTCAACGGCATCATGCAGGATGAGAGCGCGCTGACCAGCACGGAAAGCCATCTCTCGACAGGGCTGTCGATCAATTCTCCGGCCGACAATCCTGTCGGCGAAGTCGAGCTTCTGCAGCTGACTGCCACGAGCTCTCAATATCAGCAGTATCTGAGCAATGGCAAGAGCGCCGGTACGAATCTAAATCTCGAAGAGCAGGCGCTGACCACTTCGGGCACCACGCTCCAATCGATCCAGAGCCTCGTCATCGAGGCAAACAACGGTTCCAACAGTACGAGCGATCTGCAGTCGATCGCCACCCAGATCCAGCAACTCGAGCAGCAACTGCTCGGCACTGCCAACAGCACCAACGCGACGGGCCAGTACCTGTTTGCGGGCTACTCCGTGAATACGCAGCCGTTCGTGCGCAGCAGCAGTGGCTCGGTGAGCTACGTCGGCGATGCCGGCGTGTCGAGTGTGGCGCTGGACGGGGACAGCTCCGTGCAGAGCAGCGATGCCGGCTCAAGCGTGTTCATGAACGTGCCGACCGGCAACGGTACCTTCACGACGACGGCGGCTGCCGGCAACACCGGTACCGGTGTCATTGACCCGGGCGGCGTGACCGACCGGTCCCTATGGACGCCCGACCAGTACACGATCACGTTCACAGACGCGACCGACTACCAGGTCACCGACAGCCAGGGCAACCTGGTCACCCAGGGTACGTACAACCCGACGAATGGCCAGAGTATCGCCTTCAAGGGCGTCGACGTCGGCATATCGGGCGGCCCGGCAGCCGGTGACACCTTCACCGTCAGTCCCTCTTCGACCAACAGCGTATTCGATACGCTCGACAGTCTGGTGAACAGCCTGCAGAACGCCGCCAGCAGCAGCGCCTCCCGCGCGCAGCTGAGCTCGTCGCTCGCGACCTCGCTGCGGCAGATCGGCAACGCCATGTCGCGGATCTCGAACGTCAACACCAGCGTCGGTACGCGCATCTCAATGATCAGCAGCCTCAATGCCTCGGTGACCAGTCAGAGCACCACGGTCACGACGCAGATCTCGAACATCGACAGCCTGGATTACGCCGCCGCGACCTCGCAGTACAGCCAGCAGTACCTGGCGCTGCAGGCGGCGGAACAGTCATTCGCGCAGCTCGGCCAGCTGTCGCTGTTCAAATACCTGTGACGTCGCTATCAGTTTCGCATCGCAGCAGGCGCGGCGCCGGCAATTCGGCGCCTCTCGCGGGTGTGACGTGCTCGTCATTCCCGACAAGTGGGGGCCCGGCCGTTCAAGTTCGCGGCCCGGGCACCGATAAAGGCCAGGACAGGGAGAGGCCGCGAGGCCTCGCCGACAGGGTACAGAGCGACGGACTGGTGTCCGGCGCCTGAACGAAATCTCAGGAGCAACTGGCAATGTCACTAGTCCTCAATACCAACATCGACTCGCTGATCGCGCAGAACAGCTTGACGACCTCGAGCAATCAGCTTTCGAGCTCGCTGCAGCAGCTCTCGACGGGTCTGCGCATCAACACCCCGGCTGATGACGCGGCCGGCTACGCGATCGTGCAGGGCATGACCTCGCAGATCAACGGCATGAACCAGGCCAAGCAGAATGCCAACGACGGCGTGTCGCTGGCCCAGACCGCCTCGGGCGCGCTGACTGAAATCACCAACGATCTGCAGAGCATGCGTGATCTGGCCGTCGAGTCGCTGAACGCGACCAACAGCGCCAGCGATCGCACGGACCTCAATCAGCAGTTCCAGCAGCTGATGGCCGACGTCAATAACGTCGCGCAGACCACGAGCTTCAACGGCGTGAACCTGCTGGACGGCACCTTCCAGGGCGCGACCTTCCAGGTCGGCGCCAACGCCGGCCAGACCATCAGTGTCTCCTCGGTGCAGAGCGCCCAGGCCAACAACCTCGGCAATGTCTATTCAGGCACGCTCGGAACGGCGAACGATACGGTGACGCTAGCCTCGGGCAGCACCTATGAACTGACCGCCGCCGGTACGTCGGGCTCCTACGTCGCAGGAACGGCCGGCGCGGCCGGGGACCTCGGCCAGGGCAGCATCGACGGCGACAACGTCACGCTGAGCGTCAAGGTCGACGGCACCAGCTACACCACCAGCGCCATCGCGCTGACGGGCGCGGCCAGCGCCGACCTGAAGAGCATCGCCGCCGGTATCAACCAGGCGATCAGCTCGGTTGGCGGTGTCGTCGCGACGGTCAACTCCACGAACACGGCGATCGTGTTCAGCGGTACCGCAGGCACCAACCAGGGCCATATCATTGAGGCCTCCGTGGCCTCGGCAAGCGACTCAAACGGCAACACGCTGACGGTCGGTGCGAGCACGGGCAAGGACCTGGGCATCGCCAGCGCGGAGACCATCGGTACCTACACCAACGGCACGACGACCAAGACGACCGCCGCGTCGGCGCTGGAGAAGCTCACCGTCACCTCGGTCGATGACGCCAACCAGGCGCTGATCTCGATCGACTCGGCGCTGCAGCAGATTGCCGCGACGGGCGCGCAGCTCGGTGCCTATCAGAACCGCTTCCAGGCGGCGGCCACGGGTCTGTCGACGAACGTGAGCAACCTCAGCAGCGCGCGCAGCGACGTGCAGGACACGGACTACGCGCAGGCGACCTCGCAGCTTTCGCAGGCGCAGATCCTGCAGCAGGCGAGCACGGCGATGATCGCGCAGGCCAATACGATTCCGCAGAACGTATTGACGCTGCTGCAGAAGCTGCCGTGAGAGCGCGGCGACGATCAGCACAGCGCTGACGGAACAGGGCGGGCGCCGCAAGGCGTCCGCCCTGTCGAGTTTCAGGCGGCAGTGAGGCAGGCAAATCCATGAGCACGAGCGCCACCAGCGGCACCACCGGCAGCAGCGGCACCATCGGGTCCGTCGTTTCGGTAGCGGGCAGCAGCAGCGCCGACGCCGCCGGCGGTTCGGTGATCAATGTCAGCTCACTGGTTTCCCAGCTGGTGGCGGCGGCGCAGGCTCCCCGCGAATCCATCATCAGCAATCAGACCGAGTCGGTGACGGCGCAGATCTCTGCGGTCGCTACGCTGCAGAGCGCGCTGTCCACCTTTCAGTCCTCGCTGAGCTCACTGGCGACCCCGAGCGCCTTCAACGCGATCGCGGCCACCACCGGGAATTCCACGGTGCTGTCGGCCAGTGCGGATTCGGACGCCACGCCGGGGACCTATTCCGTCGTCGTGTCCGCGCTGGCCCAGGCCCAGCAGCTGCGCTCGAACGTGTTTACGCAAGGGGCTGCTTCGACGGTGGGTACCGGCACGCTCAGCCTGTCGCTCGACGGCACCAGCTTCAACGTGACCATCGACGGCGGCAACGACACGCTGTCGGGCGTTGCCTCGGCCATCAACTCGGCCAGCGGCAACCCGGGCATCACCGCCACGGTTTTGCAGGGCACCCAGGGCGCCTACCTGCTGATCTCCTCGTCCCTGACGGGGGTATCCAACAAGATCCAGATCTCCGAGACCGACGGCGGTACGGGGCTGGCAGCCCTGACGTACTCCCCCGCCAGCCCGGGCAACTACACGCAGGAGACCGCGCCCCAGGATGCGAGCTACACGATCGCGGGAGTGAGCGGCACCAGCGCCAGCAACACAGTCAGCGATGCAGTCAGCGGCGTCACGCTCAATCTGCTCGGTACGACCGACAGCACCGGGACGACGCTGACGATTGCCAATGACACCTCGACGATCCAGAGCAACATCGCCGCCTTCGTCAAGGCCTATAACACGCTGCTCGGAAGTTTCCAGACGCTGGGCGGCTATGACGCGGCCACGCAGACGGCCGGCACACTGATGGGCAGTGGCCTGCTGACGAATATCCAAAGCCGCACCAACGAGGCTCTCTACAGCATCGTCAACACCGGTTCGCCGCTCTACAACTCCCTGGCGAGCATCGGCATCACCACGCACAGCGACGGCACCCTCAGCGTCAACGACGCCACGCTCGCCACCGCGCTGTCGGTGAACCAGGACGCCGTGAGCCAGCTCTTCAGCGGTAGCAGCGGCATTGCTTCGACTCTCGACAGCGAGATCTCGAACGACCTGTCCGCGAGCGGCTCGATCGGCGAGGAAAGCCAGACGCTGACTTCGCAGGAAAACGCGCTGACCGCGCAGAGCAATACACTGTCGCAGCAGATGGCGGCGCTCAGCGCGAGCCTCACGCAGCAGTATTCGACGCTCAACGCGATGCTCTCGTCGCTTCAGACCACGTCGGCCTACCTGTCGCAGGCGTTCAACTCTCTGCCCAAGGTCCAGGCGAGCTCTGCGGCCTGAGCGGCGCCACCGGCCGCGGCGGCAGCCTTGCAGACTGCGCGGCAGCGCTCAAGTTGACGCACCGGCAGCCGATACAGTGCTCATCGAGCAAGCAGACGGAGCGCGTCGTGACTGCCCTAGCACCTAATCGCAAGCTGGCCGCCTATCAGAGCATCTCGGCCCACGGAGGCGTGGCAGCCGCCGATCCGCACCGCCTCGTTCTCATGCTGATCGATGGCGCGCAGGAGCGACTGGCCATTGCGCGCGGCTGTCTCGAGCGCAATCAGCGCGGCGACATCGCCCGCAAGGCACAGGCCCTCACGCAGTGCATGCACATCATCGGGGAGCTGCGCGGCAGCCTGAATCTGGAGAAGGGCGGGGAGCTCGCTCATAACCTCAGCGACCTGTATGAGTACATGCTGCGGCAATTGCTGCGAGCCAACGCCGACAACAAGGTCGCCTATATCACCGAGGTCGCGAGCCTGTTGGGCGAGATCCGCAGCGCCTGGATCGCAATCGGACCGCAGGTGCGCGGTTCGCCGCAGCCCACCTCGCGGGGCTAGCAGTCCGGCACCGTCCACCGGCAGGCCAGGGCGTCGAGGCAAGTCGTGACACAGCGCTCGGGGTGGGCCTGAGCCGGCAGCTACAATGCGGACTGGACCGTTGAGACACGGAAAGGAGCCGCGTGACGGACAGCGTCGATACCGTGGTGCTCTATAACGAGCTGGCGTACCACGATGTACTGCCGGTCCAGTGGCGCTCGCGCGAACAGCCGTTCAGCCGCTTCGAGCTGTCGGGACTCGAGGAGTCCAATACATTATTGCTGCAGGCGTGCGTGGCCATGCAGGAGCAGCCCGCCCGGGATCACGGCGAGGATGCCAGCCCGATGGCCAGCGAGCTCGAGCGCCTGGATTTCAAGCTGAATTTGGTGCTGCAACTACTGGGCAAGCTCGTGAGCCGGGAGCGGATGCCTACCGCGACCAGCATTCAGTTCAACGCTCACGGGGCGTGCTGGACTGGGCTCGGGCCCCTGCCCGCCGAAGGGGACGCGGGCGTGCTGCGCATCTATCTGCACGAATCGCTGCCGCAGCCCCTGGAGCTGCCCTGCCGCATCAGCGGGCTGGACGGTGCGATGGTACGCGCCCACTTCGTGGAGCTGCCCGATCCGGTGGGGGAGCTGATCCAACGCCTGGCCTTTCTCTGTCATCGGCGGGACGTCGCCGACGCGCGCAAGGCGCGCCTGCCGACGAGCTCCGGCTGATCGCAGCGGCCGCGGACGGCGGCCGCAGACGATGCGCCGCGAGCGCTGCCTGAGCCGCTTGCCCCGGCCGATTTGCCCGCGGGCCTTTGGCGGCGGGTTTTGTGATGCATCGCACGGGAGCTTCCTCAGCGCTGGGTTATGGTGAATTAACTTTCTCCACGACCTCCGGCGATGCAGTCTTTCGCGCACGCGCATCTGGATCAGTTCCTGTTCGAAAGTTTCTTTCGCGGCAAGCGGGATGGTGTATTCGTCGACGTCGGCGCGCGCGATGGGCGCCGCCAGAGCAATTCCCTGTTCTTCGAAAGATCGCTTGGCTGGCACGGCCTGTGCGTGGAGCCGCAGACCGGCGACTTTTCCGAGCTCGTGTCACAACGGCGCTGCAGGTGTGAGCAAGCGCGGGTGTGTGAGCGGTCCGACGCAGCCGCAGACGTCGCGGCCGTGGACGCGGCGCCGCTCAGGGATCTCGGCTCGCTGCTGGAAAAGCACGCACTCAGGCAGGTGGACTACTGCTCCATCGATACCGGAGGTGGAGAATTCGCCGTTCTGGAGGGCCTCGACCCGGAGCGTTTCGCAATCCGCGTATTCAGTGTGCACAACGACACAGGAGACGAGCGGGTCGCCGGGGTGCTGCGGGCGCGTGGCTACAATTTCGTCGCAAATGTGGGCGGAAACTGGGTGTTCACGCGCCGGGACGTACGCCGTCTGGCGCGCACCAGCGTCGTCTGCGCGGTCTGGCATCGGGATGAGGAGCGTGTCCGGCTGCTCGAAGGGCACGCCGCGAATCTTGCGCGCCAGAGCGCGAGTGTCGAGCCTATCTACGTCTTCGACGGCGCCGATGAGCCACCGGTCTGGCTTGCAGGTCGCAAGGTGGTGGTACACGAGGCGCTGAGCATCTATCAGGCATGGAACGTCGCCCTGGCGATGGTCACGACACCGTTCGTGATGAACCTCAATCTGGACGATCGGCTCGCCCCCAACGCCGTCGAGCGGCTGGAAGGGGCGCTGCTGAACGAGGGCGCTGCGCTTGCCGCCGGTGATTGGCGCGTGTGCTACTCGCAGCAAGAGACCGACGTTGTGGAAGACTGTTTTCCGGCGGGGAGCCTGCCCTTCGTCGCCGACTGGCCGCCACCTCACGGTACGCGCACGCGTCTGGGCATCGACCAGCGCGGCACGCTGGGCCCGGCCACGCTCTGGCGCATGGATGCGCACATCGGCGCGCCGCGTTATCCCTGGAGGCTGGCGGACGGAACGGTGCTGAAGGTCGCCGGGGACGTCGGCTGGTGGCAGGTGCTGACGCAGCATCTGCAGAAAAAAGTCGTTCGCCTGCCCGAGATCATCGGCAACTACCACAGCCATCCTGCCGGGCAGGCCGAGTTCCGGGGTGCACAGCCAGAGCTCGCTCTGATGAGCACGGTCGGCGTCAGCCTGCTTTGACCGTTTGGTTATCGTCATGGCCAGAAGTCAAAGATCGCGGCAGGCAGCCCGGCCCCGCACCGAGGCGGCGTCCGCAGCGATACAGCAGGCCGTTGCGCACTACGGCCGCGGCGAGTGGAGCCGTGCCGAGCCGCTGTGCCGCAGCGTGCTGCGCGCCGAGCCGCGACACTTCGGGGCGCTGACGCTGCTGGGAATCATCGCCGCGCAGACTCGCCGCGCCGAAGAGGCCGTCGAGCTGCTGGGGCGCGCCGCGGGCGTTGGCGCCCATGATCCCTCGGCGCACAACAACTATGCGAACGCGCTGCGCGAGCTGGGGCGACATGCTCTCGCGCTGCAGAGCTACGAGCGGGCGCTGGCAATCCGCGAGGACTATGCCGAGGCGCACTACAATCGCGCGCTGACCCTGCAGGCGCTCGCACGCCCGGAGGAGGCGCTGGCGGGCTATGAGCGGGCGCTGGCATTGAAGCCCGACTACGTCGCCGCCTACAACAACCGCGGCGCGATCTTGCGCGAGCTCGGGCGGTTGCAGGCAGCGCTGTGCGACTTCGAGCACGCCATAGCACTCGACCCGCAAAATGCCGCCGCTCACAACAATCGCGGCGTGACCCTGCAGCAGCTCGCGCGGCTCGACGAGGCGCTGGCGAGCTACGCCCGCGCGCTCGCTCTGGATCCAAACGATGCGGATGCGCTGAGGAACGAGGGCAGCGCCCGGTGTCAGTCCGGTGACTTCGAGGCGGCGGCGCAGGCCTATCGCCGCGCACTGCGGCTCAATCCAGCCGATGCCCAGGCCCATGACGGGCTGGGACTGGTACTGCAGCTCAAGGGCGAGACGGTTGCGGCGCTGGAGAGTTTCGAGCGTGCCGTAACGGCCGACCCGCTGCTGGCGCAGGCGCATTTGCACCTGGGCAATCTGCTGCGTTGGCGCGGAGAGCACACACGGGCATTGGCGAGCTACGACCGCGCCCTGGCGGCGAGGCCGCAGCACGCCGAGACGTACAACGGCCGCGCCATCATCCTGCAGGAGCTGGGACGCCTGGAAGAGGCCCTGGACAGCTACAGCCGCGCGCTGCGGCTCAGTCCGGCGATGCCGGGACTGCACGGCGTCTGGCTGAGCGTCAAGATGCAGCTGTGCGACTGGAGCGGCTTCGATGACGCGATTTCGACGCTCACGCAGCGCATCGAGGGCGCCACACCCTTCAGTGTACTGACGGTCGTCGACTCTCTGGCGCTGCAGCGCCGGGCTGCCGAGAGCTGGGTGCAACGCCAGCTGCCGTCACGCCGGCCGCTACCGCCACTGGCCCGCGGGCACGGCCAGCGCGGCGAGCGTATCCGCATCGGCTATTTCTCCGCAGACTTCTACCGTCATGCGACCGCGGTGCTGGCGGAGGAACTGTTTCGCAGTCACGACCGGCAAAGCTTCGAAATCGTTGGCTTGCGCTTCGGGCCGCATCCGGGCGACGAGGTCACCCAGGGCCTGCAGGGAGCGTTCGATCG
Source organism: Steroidobacteraceae bacterium (assembly GCA_035553315.1). Lineage (GTDB taxonomy): Bacteria > Pseudomonadota > Gammaproteobacteria > Steroidobacterales > Steroidobacteraceae > FEN-1191. The sequence goes on along the minus strand of DATNDE010000006.1, from coordinate 50,145 downwards.
CTTCCTCGATGTGCGCGAGCGCTCGGATCTGGAGATCGCGAGGCTGTCGCGGGAGCTCGCGATCGACATTGCCGTCGACTTGAAAGGATTCACGCAGCATGCCCGCTGCGGCATCTTCGCGCATCGCGCCGCGCCACTGCAGGTCAGTTATCTCGGCTATCCGGGCACCATGGGCGCGTCCTACATCGACTACCTGGTGGCGGACCCGACGCTGATTCCGGACAGCAGCCGCGAGCATTACAGCGAGAAGATCGTTTATCTGCCCGACTGCTACCAGGTCAACGGCCGCGGGCGCTGCATTGCCGAGCGCCAATGGTCGCGAGAAGAGCTGGGCTTGCCCGCGCACGGATTCGTGTTCTGCTGCTTCAACAATGTCTACAAGATCACGCCGCAGATGTACGACGTCTGGATGCGCGTGCTCGGTCGTGTCGCGGGCAGCGTGCTGTGGCTGATGGACGGCGGCCCGACTGCAGCCGCCAATCTGCGGGCGGCCGCGCAGGCGAGGGGCATCGACCCGGGACGACTGGTGTTTGCACCGAAGATGGGGCTGCCGGGTCATCTGGCCCGTCATCGCGCTGCCGACCTGTTCATCGATACCCTGCCCTGCAACGCCCACACCACGGCGAGCGATACGCTGTGGGCTGGCCTGCCGATGGTCACGCTTGCGGGAGAATCTTTCGCCTCGCGCGTCGCGGCCAGCCTGCTGGTTACCGCCGGTCTGCCGGAACTGGTAACGCGCACGGTTGCCGACTACGAAACGCTGCTCGTGTGTCTTGCAACCAATCCCGACCGGCTGGCCCGGATCCGCGCACGCCTCGAGCACGGCCGGCTGCACAGCCCACTGTTCGACGTACAGCGCTATACGCGACACCTGGAAAATGCCTACGGGCAGATGCATGAACGCCTGTTGGCCGGACTGACTCCGGAGCACATCCATGTCGGCTAGTCGTCCACGGATCGCCGTCGTGCGCCTGGACAACCTCGGTGATCAAGTCCTCGGATCCGGGCTGCTTACCGCGCTCAGAGCTGGTTTTCCCGGAGCCTATATCGCTCCGGTAGTACCGGAAGGGCTGGGCGATCTGTACGCACGCTGCCCTGTAATCGACGGCAGCATGACAATCCCCGGATATGCCCAATACGTGCAGAAGCCCGAGGTCATCGCCAGCCTGCTGCAAAAACTGTGCACGGGGGATCGTTTCGATCTGGTCATCAACCCGCGGTATGGGGAGGATTTCTATTTCGCCGCGCCAATCTGTAATGCATTGACCGTGCCGGGGGGCAAGAGCATTGGCTTTCGCCAGGAACGCAGCCCTTATGCGGGTTACGATGGAAACCGCTACTACAGCGGCCTGATGGATGCGCCGGAAACGCTGCATGCATCGCGTTATGCGGGAGTCATGGCGGAAAAGCTCGACCTGAAGCTACCCGCCGAACCCGTCGTATGGTTCGCGCGCGAAGATCTCGAGCATGTCCACGAACGCTACGATCTGGCTGCGCGGCCGTATGTGGTCGTCGGTTTTGGCGCGTCGTTCCCATACAAGCTGCCGTCACCCGATATTTTCCGCCATCTGCTCGCCAGATTGACCCATACATGGCGGCGAACCGTCGTCATGGTCGGCACCAGGCAAGAGCATGCCATGGCTGCAGCGGCCTCGGACGGCGCTGCGTCCGGCTGCCTCATCAACGCAATCGGGCAGCTCAACTTGCCACAGCTCAGTGCGCTGCTGAGTGGGGCTGAGCTATACGTCGGTCCAGATGCGGGGCCGAAACACATGGCCGCCGCAGCCGGCGTTCCGGTACTGGAACTGGGCTGGGTTCCGGCTGATCACCCCCGCGTCAGCCGCGGCCCGGACACGGCAGGATGGTGCTGGTCCGCCTGGACCGCGCGCGGCGCATCCGCTTTGCCTGAAGCGAAATCCTTTGTGCAGCGACGCGGCTCGCCTGGCTATGCCAAGTCGTACGTCGTCGACATCCCGCTTGCTGACATCGACGAAGGATTGAAGCATTTCCTGTCCGCACGCTTCGCTGCGCATGTATCGCCTGCAGAAACGTTGCCGGAGCACGGGGCGTACACGTCCCGGGCACTCAAGCTAGAGCAGGACGGATGCGAAAGGACATTGCTCGCTCCCCCGGAGCACCGCCTCGATCACATCAGGGCCGAGCATCCACTATACGACCGGCAACTGCCGCGTGTGGCACGGCTGGTAGGCGACGCTGCGCCCGGTGAGCTCGTTATAGACATCGGCGCCAACATCGGTGATACGGTGTCGTTGCTTCGCATGGGAGGCTGTTCGAATCCGATCCTCGCCGTGGAACCGTCGGATAAATTTTTCTGGTTCCTGCAAGCCAATACCGCTGGAGAAGATGATGTGGAGCTGGTGCGCTCAACCGTCGGACCAGAGGACGTTTGCATCTCTCTGGATGAGAGCCATGGCACGGCTTGCTCCAGGATGACGAGCGATCCTGGCCGTTCTGGCGAAACGCAGTGCAAGCCGTTGGGTCTGCTGACCAACAGGCCGACCGCTCTAATCAAGACTGACACGGATGGTTTCGACGCGAGTGTACTTGCCAGCGGCCTGGACTTTCTCAGGAGCTCATTGCCCGTGATCTGGGCAGAGGCCGAGATCCGTGATCCGTCCGCATTCGCGCGCTGGGACCGGCTGATCGGCGAGCTGATCGGCACGCATACCCATATCATCGCGTACGACAACTTCGGCTTCGCGGTGGTGAGCGGCCAAACGGCGCAGAAATGGCCGGCGATCCGCGACATCATGGAGTATTGCTATCGGCATACGCAGGTTCCAATCTCCAGCGGCGGTCTGCCACGCATCTACTATCTCGACATCGGTCTTTTCCCTGAGCGATTCCTCACCGCGTACCACGCTGCCCTGAAACTCTGACGTACGTCCGGGATCGATTGCGCGCTCGCCTGCGTCGGGACCGTCGTGCGCCGGCGCGCCCCCGGCCGGTGCCGGGATTTCTTTAGGCGCCCGCCCGGCGTCGCAGCAGAATTGTGACGCGCCGCGCAACGACGCTGTGACGCGCGTCCATCCTTTGCCATAACCCTACCCCTAGGCTGTCGTTCAGGGACAGACAGGGGTTCTCGGTACATGGCTGAATTGGCCGCTCTGGCACTCGGCGCAGCAGATGCGCGCGAGCCGACCGCATCGTCATTGGCGAACGTCATCCTGCCCGCGGGCGATTCGGCCGCGATCAGGCGGGTCAACCATCTCATCCGGCAGGTTGCCGGCTACGACAGCAACGTACTGGTGCTGGGCGAGTCGGGCACCGGCAAGGAAGTCGTGGCGCGGGCCATCCACGAGGCCTCGGCGCGGCGCCGACGTCCCTTCGTGCCCATCAATTGCGGCGCCATTCCGGCGGAGCTGCTCGAGAGTGAGCTATTCGGACACGAGAAGGGCGCCTTTACCGGCGCGCTGACGGCGCGTAAGGGCCGTTTCGAAGTCGCCGAAGGGGGCACGATCTTCCTCGACGAGATCGGCGACATGAATCCCACCATGCAGGTAAAGCTGCTGCGGGTACTGCAGGAGCGGGTATTCGAGCGTGTCGGCAGCTGCAGTTCGCAGCGCTGCGATGTGCGCATCATCGCCGCGACGCACCGCAACCTCGAAGAGTCCATCGCCAGAGGGACCTTCCGCGAGGATCTCTATTATCGGCTGAACGTCGTGCCGATCGAGGTGCCGGCGCTGCGCGAGCGCAGCGGCGATTTGCCGGTGCTCGCCGCGGCCCTGGCCGAGCGTATCGCGGCAGCGGGACGGCCGCTGGTGAAGTTCAGTGCCTCAGCACTGGCGGCATTACAGGCGTATCGCTGGCCCGGCAATGTGCGCGAGCTCGGCAATCTCATCGAGCGCATGGCCGTACAGTGTGGCACGCAGGCGGTCACGCCCGCGGATCTGCCCGAGCGCTATCGACCGGCCGACTGGCGGCAGCGCGAGGAGCAGGCGATGCCGATGATGCCACTGGCTGTCGTCCCCACGCCGGCCAGCGCGCCGGAGAGCACGACCGAAAGCGCGCCTGACAGTGTGATGGCGAGGGATGCAGTGGCCGATGAGCCGGTTGCGACGGCGCCGGAGCCGGCGATCATGGCGCCGGCACTGGTGGATATGCTGCTCGAGCCGATTCCCGAGGGTTTCGATCTGCGCGCCTATCTCGAGACGCTCGAGCAGCGCCTGATCGAGCGTGCGCTGCAGAGCTCGGGGGGCACCGTGGCACAGGCCGCGCGCCTGCTGGGGCTGCGGCGCACGACGCTGGTGGAGAAGCTGCGCAAGTATGCGCCCGGCAGCGACAGCGACAGCGACGGCGCGGCGGCGTCGGATTCTTGACGGCAGCGCGTCGCATGAGCTCTGCGGGCGTGAGGTGCGTCACGGATCAGGTGGGCACGCAAATTGCTCTTCGATGCCTTGGCACACGCATCTGAAGGCGACCTCTTTGCACGCACATCTGCAAGCCGACTCTGAGCCGACCGATGAGGACGGGCACCGCGCGCGCGAGGGCGGGGGGCGCGGCTGCGGCGCGCCGCGTCAGGATCCCGTGGCCTGTGCCGAGGTGTCGCGACGGCTCATGGAGCTGGCGCGCCGGGTCGCCGGCAGCGAATGCACGGTGCTGATCACCGGCGAGTCCGGCACCGGCAAGGAAGTGCTGGCGCGCTATATCCACCGTCATTCGGCGCGTGCGGCCGCGACATTCGTGGCGGTCAACTGCGCGGCAATTCCCGACAACATGCTCGAGGCGCTGCTGTTCGGCTGGGAACGCGGGGCATTCACCGGCGCGCATGCGGCGCATGCGGGCAAGTTCGAACAGGCGCAGGGCGGCACGCTGCTGCTTGATGAGGTCACGGAAATCCCGCTGGCGCTGCAGGCCAAGCTGCTGCGCGTACTGCAGGAGCGCGAGGTGGAGCGCCTCGGGGCGCGCGCCGCCACCACACTGGACGTGCGCGTCATCGCCACCAGCAACCGCCGTCTGCGCGAAGAGGTCTCGGCGGGCCGCTTTCGCGAAGACCTGTACTATCGGCTGAACGTCTTTCCGTTGGCACCGGTGCCGCTGCGGCAGCGGCGCGAGGACGTGGTGCCGCTTGCCATGCGCCTGCTGGCCTCGCACAGCCGGCCGGGTCATCGCATCCCGGCACTGCATGCGGATGCGGCGCAGCGGCTGCTGACCTATCCATGGCCAGGCAACGTGCGTGAGCTCGACAACGTCATGCAGCGTGCGCTGGTGCTCTGTGACGGCGAGCTGATCCAGCAGCCGCACATCGTTTTCGAACCGCCATGCGCCGAAGCTGGCGGGTCCAACAGCGAGGTTGCTCACGGCGGCGCCACGGCGCCCGCAGGCGGGGCCTGCAGATCGGCTGCATCCGCCAACGTGCTGACGATGGCCTCGCCAGCGGCCCTGGTGGGACCGTCGGGGACGAATGGGGCGCTAGCCGAATCGCTGGCACTCGCCGAGCAGCGTCTGATCCAGCAGGTGCTGCGCGCGCATCCCAGCCGTGAGCGTGCCGCCGCGCAGCTGGGCATCAGCGCGCGCACGCTGCGCTACAAGCTCGCGCGCCTGCGCGCGGCCGGCATTGCGCTGGATGAGGAGGACGGCTGATGAGCAACATGTCCATCGATCAGGTGCTGTCGCAGATCCGCTCGCTCTCGGCGCAGGCGAGCCCGGCGTTCCGCCCGGCAGCCCAGACCCTGACGGACCTGTCGAGCCTCGCCGGCAGCGCGGGTGTCACGGGTGCACCCGGCGTGTCCGGCGCAGCCGGTGTGCTCGGCGGTGCAGGCGCCGTCGGCAGTGCCGGCGCGGCAGCCCCGGCGTTCGGCACGCTGCTCAAGCAAGGTATCGATGCAGTCAACTCTACGCAGCAGTCGGCTGATGCGCTGGCCGCTGCCTGGGAGCGCGGTGCACCGGGCGTGGATCTGGCACGCGTGATGGTAGAGACGCAGAGGGCTTCCGTGTCCTTTCAGGCGCTGGCGCAAGTGCGCAATCGGTTGATCAGCGCCTATCAGGACATCATGAACATGTCGATTTGAACTCAGTGCTGAAGATGAACTCGTGGTGGTAGCAGAGAATGGCGGGTAAACAGGTGGCGGCGCTGACCAATGCTCTCGGAATCAATCTGCGACCGTTGCTGACGCTGCTCGGCGTCGCGGCGGCCGTGGCCGTGGGCGTCGTCGTGGTGCTGTGGTGGCGCGGTCCGGACTGGAGCCTGCTGTACGGCGGCCTGTCCGATTCCGACGAGAGCGGCGTAGTGCAGGCGCTGCAGACCGCCGGCATTCCCTACAAGATCGACGACGGCGACGGCAACGTCATGGTGCCCTCCGAGCGCGTTCACGATGCGCGCCTGCAGCTCGCCTCCGAGGGCCTGCCGGCCGGCAAGACCGACGGCTTTGCCCTCATCAGCAAGGATCCGGGCTTCGGTGTCAGCCAGTTCATGGAGAATGCGCGCTACCAGTACGCGCTGGAGACGGAGCTCGCGCAAACGATCTCATCGCTGCAGGCGGTGCAGGCGGCACGCGTGCAGCTCGCGTTGCCGCCGCAATCGGCGTTCGTCAGCGACCATCGCGCCGCGCGCGCCTCGGTGCTGGTGCAGCTGCGGCCCGGACGGCGGCTCGAGCCCGAGCAGGTCTCGGCAATCGTGCATCTGGTGGCCTCGAGCGTGCCTGAGCTCGATTCCGATCAGGTGACGGTGGTGAACCAGCAGGGACAGCTGCTGTCGGCGCCGCGCAGCGGCGAGGCCGCGATTGCCTCGGAGCAGTTCGACGCCGAGCGACGCCTCGAAGACAACTATTCGCAGCACATCGAGGCGCTGCTCGCGCCGCTGGTCGGCGATGGCCGTGTGCGCGCGCAGGTCACCGTTGATCTGTACAGCGATGCGTCCGAGCAGGCCAGCGAGCAGTACAAGCCCGACAGCGCCGTGGTGCGCAGCGAGCAGACTTCCGAGCGGACCAGCACCGGCGGCGCCGCTGCCGGTGGCATCCCCGGGGCGTTGACCAATCAGCCGCCAGCGGGTGGCTCGATCGCCACGAGCCGCGCCGCAACCACCCCAGCGCCTGCTGCGGCAGGTGCTGCCGGTGCGAGGGCCAACGGCGCCGCTGCGGGCGCGCAGGCGGCACAGGGCGCGCAGGGTGCGCAAGCCGCCAATGCAGCGGCTGCGGCAGCGCTGCCAGAGGACAGCTCAAAGCAGGCCACGCGCAATTACGAGATCGACCGCACGGTGAGCTATTCGCATCAGCCCGCTGGCCGCGTCAAACGCATCACCGTGGCCGTGCTGGTCGATAATGTGCCGCAGGTCGGCAGCGACGGCAAAGCGACGCAGCGTGCGCTCTCCAAGGCGGAGATCGACAACATCACGCAGCTGGTCAAGAACGCCGTCGGCTTCGATGTCGCGCGAGGTGACAGTGTCAACGTCGTCAATGAACCCTTCCTCGAGCAGGCGAGCGTCATCACGCCGCAGCCGGTGCCGCTCTGGCAGCGCCCCGGCGTGCGCGAGATCACGCGTCTGGTGCTCGGCGCGCTGGTGCTGGTGGCGCTCGCGCTGGGCGTGCTGCGGCCGCTGATCCGCAACCTCGCCACGCAGGTGGTGGCTACGGTACCGACGGAGGTCATCGAGGCGGCGTCCGATGGGCGCAGCGCGGTCGGTGCCGGACAACCGCTCGCCTATGAGCAGCAGATCGTGCAGGCGCGCAACCTCGTGACGCAGGATCCCAAGCGCGTGGCGCAGGTCGTGAAGACCTGGGTGCAGCAATGAGTGAGACGCAGAGCAATCGCGCCGGGGTCGAGCGCGCTGCGATTCTCTTGCTCGCGCTCGGTGAGCAGGGCGCCGCGCAGGTGCTCAAGCACCTTGGCTCCAACGACGTGCAGCGTGTCGGTGCGGCGATGGCGAAGCTCTCGGGCGTCTCACGCGAAGAGGTATCCGGCGTGCTGGCGAACTTTGCGAGCTCGGTGGAGCAGCAAACTTCCCTCGGCGTGGGCACCGATGAGTACCTGAGGAACGTTCTCGTCGGCGCGCTCGGTGAAGACAAGGCTGCCGGTGTGATCGAGCGCATCCTGCGCGGCCGCAGCAGCCGTGGTCTGGAGGCACTGAAGTGGATGGAGCCGCGCGCCGTGGCCGAAATGCTGCGGCAGGAGCATCCGCAGATCATCGCGATCGTGCTGTCGTATCTGGAGTCAGACCAGGCCGCGCAGGTGATCACGCAGCTCCCCGAGGAGAATCGCGCCGACATCCTGATGCGGATCGCCACGCTCGATGGCGTGCATCCCACTGCCCTCAGCGAGCTCGATGAGGTGCTCGAGAAGCAGTTTTCCACCTCCGGGGCGACCGGCAATGCCGCCGGCTTCGGCGGCCCGAAGGCCGCGGCGGAAATCCTGAACCTGGTCGGCAGTGCCCAGGAGGGCACGATCATGGGGCAGATTGCCAAGACCGATGAGGCACTCAGCCAGAAGCTGCAGGATCTGATGTTCGTGTTCGAAGACCTGGTGGAAGTGGACGATCGCGGCATGCAGGAGCTGCTGCGCGAGGTACCGGGAGACAAGCTGATCATCGCGCTCAAGGCGGCCGACGATCGCATCAAGGAAAAGATATTCAAGAACATGTCGGAGCGTGCCGCACAAATGATGAAGGACGACCTGGAGACCCGCGGCCCGGTACGGCTCTCCGAGGTCGAGGCCGCGCAGAAAGAAATCCTGATGACCGCGCGCAAGATGGCCGAGGAGGGCCGCATGCAGCTCGGCGGCAAGGGCGGGGAGACCTATGTCTGAGGCCGAGACCTGGCAGCTGCCGGCGCTCGGCGGCCAGGTGCTGCCCGGGCGGCGGCGCCCGGAGAACCTCACGGCCATCGAGCGCGAGGCGTGGGAACAGGGACACGCGCAGGGCCGCGAAGCGGGCCTGGTGGCTGCGCAGCAGGAGGCGCGCGCCGCGGCGGCGGAAGCCGAGCGTCGCGTGCAGCAGCTGCAGTCGATCCTGGACCTGATGACGCGTCCACTCGCCGATCTCGACCAGCAGGTGCAGCGCCAGCTTGCGCTGCTGGCCGGAGCGATCGCGCGTCAGATCATCCGCCGCGAGCTCAAGACGCAGCCGGACGAGATCGTCGCAGTGGTGCGCGAGACGGTCGGGCTGCTGCCTATCGTGGCACGGCAGGTGCGCGTGCACCTGCATCCGGAAGACGCCGAGTTGGTGCGCTCGCGACTGGCCAGCGCCAGCGGCGAGCGCGCTTGGAGCATCGTCGAGGATCCCATGCTGGCACGGGGTGGCTGCCGCGTGACCAGCGAAACCTCGAGCATCGACGCGCAGCTCGAGCAGCGGCTGGGTGCCGCGATCGCTGCAATGCTGGGCGATGAGCGTGCCGCAGCCAGCGGCACCGGCACACCCGCTTGAGGCTCGCAGCGTCGTGAAAACTCTGCGTGAATTGCACACTGCCCGCTGGACGCAGGCGCTTGCGGGCTACGAGCGCAGCCTCGAGCGCGTGCCGCCACTGCCGGTAGCCGGCAGGCTGACGCGCATGGTAGGTCTGACGCTCGAGGCGGAGGGCTGCCAGGCGGCGATCGGCGATCGCTGCGAGATCATCTGCTCCGATGATTCGCACGTGGAGGCCGAGGTGGTCGGCTTCGCGGGCGAGCGACTCTATCTCATGCCCACGGGTGATTTGCATGGCATGCGCGCCGATGCGCGGGTGCTGCCCCTCACCCGGGCCGGCACCGTACGTGTGGGGCCGCGCCTGCTCGGTCGAGTTGTCGATGGCGCCTGCCGACCGCTGGATGGTCAGGGACCGATCGAGACCGAAACCAGCGTGCGTCTGGCCGGCCGGACCATCAATCCGTTGCTGCGACGGCCCATCAGCCAGGCGCTGGACGTGGGCGTGCGGGCCATCAACGGATTGCTGACGGTCGGGCGCGGCCAGCGGGTCGGGCTGTTTGCCGGCAGCGGCGTCGGCAAGAGCGTGCTGCTCGGCATGATGGCGCGCTACACCGCCGCCGACGTCATCGTCGTCGGATTGATCGGCGAGCGCGGTCGCGAAGTCAAGGAATTCATCGAGCGCATTCTCGGCAAGGCCGGGCTCGCGCGCTCCGTCGTGGTGGCGACGCCGGCCGACTATCCGCCGCTGATGCGCCTGCACGGTGCCTGGCTCGCGACGGCGATCGCCGAGTACTTCCGCGACCGCGGACGCAATGTGCTGTTGATCATGGATTCGCTGACGCGCTTTGCACAGGCGCAGCGCGAGATCGCGCTGGCAATCGGCGAGGCGCCGGCGACCAAGGGTTACCCGCCCTCGGTGTTCGCGCGCCTGCCGCAGCTGGTCGAGCGCGCCGGCAATGGTGTGGCCGGCGAGGGCTCGATCACCGCTTTTTATACGGTGCTGGCCGAGGGCGACGACCAGAACGATCCGATCGTCGATGCCGCGCGCGCCATTCTCGACGGTCACGTGGTCCTCGCGCGACGCATCGCCGAGTCGGGGCGCTATCCGGCCATCGACATCGAAGCCTCGGTAAGCCGTGTGATGCACGACATCGTGCCGGCGAGCGAGTTGGCGCTGGCGCGCCGGCTGCGACAGGTCACCGGCATTTACGAGCACAATCGCGACCTGATCACCATCGGAGCCTATCAACGCGGCAGCGATCCGCGCATCGATCAGGCGATCGCGCGCTGGCCGCAGATCGAAGCCTATTTGCGTCAGGACATGCATGAGCGGGTGCCGCTGGCTGCAAGCGTCGAGCAGCTGGCCAGCACCATGGCGGACGCCGCCGAGCCCGCCAGGCCGCGTTGAAGTAGCAGCAGGAGAATCCCGGAGTGAAGCGAGCCAAACGCCTCGAGCCCGTCGATGCACTCATGAGCGAGACCGAGCGCGAGCGTGCGCGGCAATTGGCGGCCATGCAGGCGCGGCTTCTGGAAGCAGAGCAGCGCTGTCAGGAGCTCAAGCACTACCTGACCGAATATCACTCCGCGTTTCATCAGCGCGCTCGCGCCGGCATTGGCGTGAGTGGCATGCGCGATTACCAGGTCTTCATTGCACGGCTCGGCGAAGCCGTGCAGCAACAGGACGGCATCGTCGCGCAGCTGCGCGGCGACTGTGAGCGTGCCCGCGCCCAGTGGCGCGAGGCGGCCGCAAAGAAGAACGCGGTCGGCAAGGTCATCGAGCGCGCACGCGCCGAGGAAGGGCAGATGGAGGCGCGTCGCCAGCAACGTGAGTCCGACGAGCGCGCGCAGCGCGCCGGACACGGCCGATCATGAGCCCCCGCGTCTCGGTCAGCGCCCCTGCGGCGAGCTCGGCGGCCATGACGGATGGCAGAACCGGCAGTGGCGCGGGCACGCGCGCTGCAGGCTTTCTGGACACCGCTGGCGCCGCCGGTGCCGCGGACAATTCCGATTCCGGGGCCAACGACTCAGCGAGTGGAGCAGGATCGCGCGCCGGACCTTTTGCTGCTGCACTGGCCAACGCAACGCGCGGTGGACCCAGGAGCCCCCCCGACACGAGCGGCGCGCACCGCGAGGCGACAGCGTCGAGTACGCCGCGCGCAGGGGCGCAGCAAGCGGACGCTGCACAATCCGCTGACACGACGCAGACCTCGGGGCAGACGCCCTCGACGGCGACATTGGCCACCATGGGCCCGCCTGCCAATGCCACGGCGGCAGCGGCAGCCGCAGCCGCAGAAGCGGCTGCAGCCGCGGCAGCGGCAGCAGCGGCGGGGAGCCAGAGCGCAGGTCCGGCTTCGGGAGCGCAGACTGGCAGCGTGGATGCGGAGGATCAGAATTCGACGGATGCCACCGCGCCATCGACCGAGGCGCACACCGGTCACACCGGTCACAGCAGTGCCCGCAGCGATGGCACAGATGGCAGCGCCGGCACGGGCTGGTGTGCGCTCGCGCTGCTGCAGACGGCAGCCGCATCGCTGGCGGTCCCCTGCCAGCCCGGGGGTGCATCGGCCGCCGGCGCAACCACCGAACAGCAGGACCAGGCTGACGCAGCGGCCATCGGCGGTGCGGTCACTATGCTGGCGGGCGCGACCGGCGGTGGCCCGACCCTGCCGGCCACGCCGTCGAGCGCAGGCACGAGCGCCGCGTCGCCCGCCAACGCCAGCACGGCGGACAAACTGGTCGCCGGCCAGGCGCTGAGCAATTTGCTGCCGGCCACGAGCGCGGTGAGCGGGAACGGTGTGACGGGGACCGGCCCCAATAGCGGGCACGGCACGGCCGCGGTGGCCGACGCCACGGGACAGAGCAGGGCCGCGGCTCGCGCGGCCAGCTGGATGCCACAGTTTCTGGCCGCCGTCCCCGCGGCGGCCGGCAGCGACGGGGTTGCGCGCGCGATCAGCGTGCCCATGTCCGATCCCTCCTGGCCGCAGGCGCTGGCGGCGCAGCTGCATTGGATGGCGGGCAGTCAGGTACAGAGCGCAACGCTGAGCCTGTCCCCGCAACATCTTGGGCCGATCCAGGTGCGCATCGATTTGCAGCAATCGCAGATCAATGTGAACTTCAGCGCCGCGCATGCCGACACGCGCGCGGCGCTCGCCGATGCCATGCCACGTCTGCGCGAGATGCTCGCGGCCGGCGGCCTGAGCCTGGGACAGGCCAATGTGCAGCAGCAAAGCACGGGGAACGGTTCCACCGCGCCGCCGCCCAGTCCTCGCATGCACACATCTGATGAAACTGTCGACCCCGTCGCAGTTGGCGCGACGCGTGCGCTCGGCCTGGTGGATGAATATGTCTGAGTGTCGAGCAGGACAGCGACGGATTTCCGACTCTACCCGCACAGTGACGCTGGCATAACGTTTGCTCCATCGGCTGCGGCGATCAACTCTCACTCTCTCTTACGGGTCATCTCATGGCGGAAGCAGCAAAGAAGAAGGAAGCGGCCGGCGGCGCACAGCCCGCGGTCAAGAAGGGCAGCAAGCTGCCATGGATTCTGGTGGGCATCGCGGTATTGGCCGCGGGCGGCGGAGGCGCATGGTTTGCGCTGCGGCCCAAGCATGCCGACAGCAACGCGAGCGCCGATGCCAGCAAGCCTGCCACCACCGCGCCGCGCGCGGCGCCGATCTACTACAAATTCGATCCGCCCTTCGTCGTCAATTTCGGTGGAGAGGGCAGCGCACGATATTTCCAGGTGACGGTCGAGGCGATGTCGCGCGATCAGGCGGTGCTGGAAGTGCTCAAGAACAACGAGCCCGCGGTACGCAATGATCTGGTGCTGCTGTATTCCAGCCAGGACAGCGCGACCCTGCTGAGCGTCGAGGGCAAGGAGAAGCTGCGTGCTGCGACGCTGGCCGCCATCCGCAAGGTACTCGATGAGGAAGGCGCCGACGGTAAGCTCGTCGAGCAGGTCTATTTCACGAGCTTCGTGATCCAGTAGACATGGGAGCGGAGATCCTCAACCAGGACGAGATCGACGCGCTGATCCAGGGCGTCGACAACGGTGCCGTGTCGACGGCGCCGGAGCAGCCTCCGGCGCCGAGCGGTACGGTGCAGCGCTACGACCTCGCCACCCAGACGCGCATCGTGCGCGGGCGCATGCCCACGCTCGAGATGATCAACGATCGCTTCACGCGACAGTTTCGTGTCGGACTGTTCAATATGCTGCGCAGAAGTCCGGAGATCAGCATCGCGCCGATCCGGGTGCAGAAGTTCAGCGAATATACGCAGAGCCTGCACGTGCCCTCGAGCCTGAACCTGATCAAGTTCGAGCCGCTGCGTGGTACGGCGCTGATGGTGTTCGATGCCAAGCTGGTGTTCGCGATCGTTGACAACTTCTTCGGCGGCAACGGACGTTTCGCCAAGCTCGAGGGGCGCGAGTTCACCCTCACCGAGGGACGCATCATTCAGATGGTAATGCGCCAGGCATTCGGCGACCTGCAGGAAGCCTGGAGCATCGTGGCCGATCTGAAGATCGAATACCTGAGCTCGGAGATCAACCCACATTTCGCCAGCATCGTCTCGCCGCTCGAGATCGTCGTGGTGACCGCGCTGAAGATCGAGCTCGACGGAGGCGGCGGCGAGATGCACGTCACGCTGCCCTACTCGATGATCGAGCCGATCCGCGATGTACTCGACTCCGGCATGCACGGCGAGCGGGTCGAGCGCGACGAGAAGTGGGTCAATACACTGCGCGAGGAGACCGAATCGGCGGAGGTCGAGTTGGTGCCGCATCTTGGGCATTCCACGGTCTCTCTCGGCCGCCTGCTCGATCTGAAGCCCGGCGACGTGATTCCCTGCGACTTCGACGGTAACGTCACCATGTACGCCGAGGGCGTGCCGGTGGTGCGCGGCTCCTACGGTGCCTCGCGCGGACAGCAGGCCGTGAAGGTCGCGCAGCGTGTGACCCGCCAGAAGGCCGTTTTGACCAATGTGATGAGCAAGCCATGAGTACACAGACAGCCAAGGCCATCGATCCGCAGCCGGCCGAGCTCGGCAATCTCAAGCCGGAGGCTCCCGAACCCGGGACAAGCCGCGAGCTCAACCTCGATGTGGTGCTGGATATACCGGTGACCCTGTCGATGGAAGTGGGTCGCACGCGCATCAGTATTCGCAATCTCTTGCAGCTCAATCAGGGCTCGGTCATCGAGCTGGAACGCGCGGTCAGCGAGCCGTTGGACATCTTCGTCAACGGGACTCTGATCGCGCACGGCGAGGTGGTGGTCGTCAATGAGAAGTTCGGCATCCGCCTGACCGACGTGGTCAGCCCGGCCGAGCGCATTCGCAAGTTGAAATAGAACTCACGGGTTGCGACCGACGGATCGCTCACCGAGCGGCGCGGCACGTTACCGGGCCGCACGTTATGTCCATCAACCGCGGCGGCCGGTAACGCTCTCAAGTTTTCTGCTCCGCAGCCGATAGCGCTGCTACCCGCCTTTGCCCAAGGGGAATTATAGTGTCATTGGCTGCCGGATCGCGTGCATCGAGCTCGCAGGGCCCGGACCCTTCTTCGTTCAAATTCGTCAGTGAGCTCGCGCGCGAGCTCTCCACCGGACGCGTCGATCTGCCCTCCTTTCCCGAGGCAGCCGCTCGCGTGCAGCAGGTGCTCAGCGATGATTCGGTCACCAGCGAGCGCATCGCGCTAGTGGTCAGCGCCGATGCCGGCCTGGCCGCGCGCGTCCTGACGCTCGCCAACTCCACGCTGCTGCATCGGGGTGGTGCAGCGGTCACCAATCTGAAGACTGCCGTGACGCGCATCGGCTACGAGAACATCCGCACCGCGGCGCTGGCGTATGCCAATGCGCAGTTGCAGCGCGCGCCGGAGTTGCTGCGCATCCGCGCCCCGCTGGAGCGCTGCTGGCAGCGGGGCATGCGCGTCGCCTCCCTGGCGCATGCGATCGCCAAGGAATCTCGCGCCGTGCGGCCCGATGAGGCCATGCTCGGCGGACTGCTGCACAACATCGGCATGGTCTACATCCTGGCGCGCTCGCCGCGCGACAGCGCGCCCGACAGCCTGATGGATGGAGCGCTGCGCTCCTGGCACCCGAGCATCGGCCAAGCGCTCATCGAGAACTGGAAGCTGCCCGAGGAGATCGCGCTGGCGGTCGGTGGCCAGCTGGAACTCGAGCGGCTGCACGAAGGACCGGCCGATCTGCACGATCTGCTGGTCGTCGCCGTTCACCTGGCGGAACAGATGGCGCACGGCGAGCAGCAGGAGGCCGATGCGGTGCAGATCGCGGCCGCGGGGGCGCTCGGGCTGAACGACTCGGCGTTGGTGCGCATCATGCTCGAATCCCAGACCGAGATGGAGATGCTGCAGGCGGCGCTGGGCTGAGCGGCGCGAGGCTGAGCGGCGTTGCGCGTCAAGAACTCGGCGCCGGCACAAACTGTGATCGAATGCACGTTGCCGGCGGGCGCATTATCTCAGTCAATTTAGCGACTTAGCGGCAGGCTCGGGCGGGTGGCATGGGCGTTGCTCCAAGGCAGCGTCAATGTCCACATGCAGCCTGCCTTGAACCACCGAATTGCCGGATATTGCGCGCTGTTGCCGGGCGGGCTGACGCTGAGTGCGGCGCCCGCCTGGGCCGCCGCCGCCGTCAGCTCCGCGCCGCCCGCATTGTTTGCCGCCCCCGCCGTGCATCAGGCGATGCCGGGTCAGGCCGGCAGTCTCGTGCGCGTCACCGTGGCCTTGATCCTGGTGCTGGCCGCGGTGTTTGCGGCAGCCTGGTTTTCGCGCCGCATGCACGGCGTGGGCAGCTCGCGTAGCTCGGCGTTGGAAGTCATCGCGCAGCTGCCGCTCGGCCCGCGCGAGCGCGCGGTGCTGGTACGCGTGGGCACACAACAGGTGCTGCTCGGCGTGGCCAGCGGCAATGTGCGCGCACTGCACGTGCTCTCTGCCGATGCCGC
This sequence comes from Steroidobacteraceae bacterium, assembly GCA_035553315.1. Taxonomy (GTDB): domain Bacteria; phylum Pseudomonadota; class Gammaproteobacteria; order Steroidobacterales; family Steroidobacteraceae; genus FEN-1191. Next base: position 33,836 of record DATNDE010000006.1, on the reverse strand, counting down.
GCCGTTGTCCGGTACGGACGAGGCCGGTGGCAGTGCCGCGTCGTCGGCCCTGCAACGCCCGACATTCAAATCGCTGCTGCTCAAGAGCCTGGGCAAATGAGACGTCGCGGCATGTTGCGGGCCCTGCCGGCCCTGAGTCTCGTGTGCCTGACACTGTTGCCGCTGGCTGCCTCGGCCGCGACGCCCGGTATCCCCGCATTCGCCGTGCAGAGCGGCGGCGGCGGTGGCCAGACCTATACGCTGACCATCCAGCTGCTCGCGCTGATGACGGCCATCACGCTGTTGCCGGCGCTGCTGCTGATGATGACTGCGTTCACGCGCATCATCATCGTGCTGTCGATTCTGCGGCAGGCGCTGGGGGCCGGACAGTCTCCACCGAATCAGGTGCTGGTCGGGCTGGCGCTGTTCCTGACGCTCTTCGTCATGGCCCCGGTGATCGACAAGATCCGCACCCAGGCGGTCACGCCCTACATGGCCGGCACGATCGACACCACCACTGCCGTGCAACGCGGCATGGTGCCGCTCAAGAGCTTCATGCTCTCGCAGACCCGCGAGAGCGACGTGGCGGCGTTCGTGCGCATCTCCGGCGCGAAGGGGTATGCGAGCCCGCAGGACGTGCCGCTCTCCACGCTCGTGCCGGCATTCGTGACCAGCGAGCTCAAGACCGCCTTTCAGATCGGCTTCATGCTGTTCATTCCGTTCGTGATCATCGACCTGGTCGTGGCCAGCGTGCTGATGTCGATGGGCATGATGATGCTCTCGCCGGTGCTGATCTCATTGCCCTTCAAGTTGATGTTGTTCGTGCTCGTGGACGGCTGGAGCCTGGTGATGGGCTCGCTGGCCGCAAGCTTCTATCACTAATCCGCAGCGTCAGGCCGCTGCGATTCGAGGCAAAGGTATGACCCCTGAAGTGGTGATGTCCATGGGCCAGCGCGCGTTGGAGATGACGCTGCTGCTCGCGGCGCCGATGTTGCTGGCTGCGCTGGTCATCGGTCTGCTGGTCGGCGTCTTTCAGGCGGCGACTCAGATCAACGAGATGACGCTGTCCTTCATTCCAAAGCTGCTGGGCCTGGCGACCGTGCTGGTCGTGGCCGGCCCCTGGATGCTCAAGGAGCTCATCGGCTACACCCGCGTGCTCATCGAGAGCATTCCATCGCTGGTGGGCTAGACGACATTACGCGGAAGGGCGCGCGTGCCGGTCTTCACCTACGGCCAGATCGAGAACTGGCTCGGCCAGGGCTTCTGGCCGTTCGTGCGCATCGGTGCCTGCCTGATGGTGGCGCCGTTGTTCGGCGCGACCTACGTCCCGCCGCGCATCCGCATCGTGCTGGCGCTGGCGCTGACGATCATGGTGCTGCCGGTGATCCCGCATCCGCAGGGACTCACGCTGCTGTCTGGCGATGGGATCATCACCACCGCGCAGCAGGTCGTCATCGGCGTGGCCATGGGGTTCGTGCTGCAGCTGATGTTCGACGCGCTGACGCTCGGCGGACAGATGCTCGCCAATGGCATGGGCCTGGGATTCGCCTTCAACATCGATCCGCTGCGTGGCGTGGAGACCCCGGCCCTGGGGCAGTTCTACGTGCTGCTCGGCTCACTGACCTTTCTGGCGCTCGATGGGCATATCGCCCTGATTCAGACGCTGGTCGCGACCTTCCATGGGCTGCCCGTGGGACCGGCTGGCTTCTCCGCGCCGGCGCTGCACGCCCTGGCCAACTGGGGCAGCCAGATGTTCCTCGGCGCCCTGCGTATCGCGCTGGCCGGCATGACGGCTCTGGTCGTGATCAATCTCGGATTCGGCGTGATCAGCCGCGCCGCGCCGGCCATGAACCTCTTCGGGGTGGGATTCCCTATCACGCTGGCGTTCGGCATGGTGGTGCTGCTGCTCGGCCTGCCCACGCTGCAGACCGGACTGATCGACATGCTCTCTTCGGCGTTCGCCTTCGTGCGCGCCCTGACGGGCATATCCTAAAGGACACGCCGCGCGGCGCTGAAACAGCATGGCCGAGAACGACGATCGCGCAGGCGAACGGACAGAAAGTCCGTCCCAAAAACGTCTCGATGATGCGCGCAAGGCCGGGCGCGTACCGCGCTCGCGCGATCTGGGCACGGCCGTGGTGGTACTCACCGGCGCGCTGGCACTGCGTATTATGGGACGGGGGCTCGGCGAGCGCCTCGCCGCCATGATGTGCGACGGCCTGTCGTTCGATCACACCCAAATCGGCGATGGCACGGTGATGCTCTCGCGGCTCGAACACGCCGCGGCGCAGGGCCTGGTGGCTGCCGCGCCGCTGCTCGGCCTGCTCGTGGCGGCGGCGCTGCTTGCACCCCTGGCGATCGGCGGCTGGACCTTCAGCGTCACGGCGCTGGTGCCGGACTTCAGCCGGCTGGACCCGGTGGCCGGCTTTGGGCGTGTGTTTTCGCTACGCGGCTTCATCGAGCTGTCCAAGGCGCTGGCACGTTTCATCGTCGTCTCGCTGGTGGCCGTGGTCGTGCTCAGTCACCAATTCCGCAGTTTCGCGGGCCTGGGTACCGAGCCGGTTGGCAGTGGCATCGCGCACGCGATGTCGCTGATCGGCACAGCCTTCATCGCGCTCGGCGGCGCACTGGCGGCGATTGCACTGGTCGACGTGCCGCTGGCGCTCTGGCAATACAACCAGCAGATGCGCATGAGCCGCCAGGAGCTGCGCGATGAGCACAAGGAGACCGAGGGCAGCCCCGAGAGCCGCTCGCGCGTGCGACGCGTGCAGCAGCAGCTGGCACGCCGCCGCATGATGAGCAAGGTGTCCAAGGCGGACGTGGTGGTCACCAACCCGACACACTTCGCAGTGGCGCTGCAATACGACGACAAGCGGCATCGGGCACCGATCGTCGTCGCCAAGGGCGTGGAGCTGATCGCCCTGAAGATCCGCGAGATTGCAGCGGAGCACCAGGTGCCGATCGTCGAGGCGCCGCCGCTGGCGCGTGCGCTGCATGCGCATTGCGAGCTGGGCGACGAGATCCCGACGCGACTGTATGCCGCGGTCGCCAAGGTACTGACTTATGTGTACCAACTGCGCGCATTCCGGCGCGGCGCGAGCCAGCGACCTGCAATGCCGCCCATCGAGGTCCCCGAGGAGTGAGAACTGTGACGCAGCCCGCAGGTGCCGCGCGCCCTGAGGTGCCGGCATTCTGTCGCGCGCGCGCGGCACGGGAATTGCTCCCATGTCCCGAATGGCCGAGATAGCACTCAATGCGGCCCCTGTCGCGAGCCCGAGCGCCGCGGTCTCAGGGGGACTGTCGCGCAGCCTGCTGATGCGGGGGCTGGGTGCGCCGCTGGTGCTGCTGGCGGTGCTCGCCATGGTCATCCTGCCGTTGCCGCCGCTGGCGCTGGACGCGCTGTTCACCTTCAACATTGCGCTCTCGCTGCTGGTGGTCATGGCGGTCGTCAACGTCGCGAGGCCGCTGGATTTCGCCATCTTCCCGACGGTGCTGCTGCTCGGCACGCTGTTGCGCCTGGCGCTGAACGTCGCCTCCACGCGCGTGGTGTTGCTGCATGGGCACGAGGGCGCGGGCGCCGCCGGTCACGTGATCCAGGCCTTCGGCGAGTTCGTGGTGGGCGGCAACTACGCCGTGGGCATCGTGGTGTTCTCGATCCTGACGATCGTCAACTTCGTGGTGGTCACCAAGGGAGCAGGTCGAATCTCGGAGGTCAGCGCTCGCTTCACCCTCGATGCCATGCCCGGCAAGCAGATGGCCATCGACTCGGATCTGAACGCGGGCCTCATCACGCAGGACGAAGCACGCACGCGGCGCGCCGAAGTGCGGGCCGAGGCGGACTTCTACGGCGCGATGGACGGTGCCAGCAAATTCGTGCGCGGCGACGCCACGGCCGGCATCCTCATCCTGGTCATCAATATCATCGGCGGCCTTGCGATCGGCACGCTGAGCCACGGACTGGCCTTCACCGATGCCGCACGCGTCTATACGCTGCTGACCATCGGCGACGGCCTGGTCGCACAAATTCCCGCGCTGCTGCTGTCCACCGCGGTGGCCATCATCGTCACGCGCATGTCGAGGCCCCAGGACCTGGGCGGAGAGCTGCGCAGGCAACTGTTCCTGCAGCCCCGTGGGCTGGCGGTGGCCGGCGGCCTGCTGGGAGTCATGGGCCTGATTCCCGGTATGCCCAATGTGGCGTTCCTATTGTTTGGCGCGCTGTGCGGCGGGGGCGCCTGGTGGCTCAAGCGACGCGCGCGCACGGCGGCAGCGGCGGCTGCAGCACCCGCGCCGGCTGCCGCGCCCGTGCCGCCCGATCAGCGCGAGCTCTCGTGGGAGGACGTGCGGCCGCTGGACCTGGTCGGTCTGGAGGTGGGCTTCCGTCTGGTGCCGCTGGTAGACAAGGCGCAGGGCGGGGAACTGCTGGCGCGCATTCGCGGGGTAAGACGCAAGCTCTCCCAGGAGCTCGGCTTTCTGGTGCCGGCCGTGCACATCCGCGACAACCTCGAGCTGGCCCCCACGGCCTATCGCATCAACCTGGCAGGTGTTGCGCTCGCCGACGGCGTCATTCATCCGGATCGCGAGCTGGCGCTCAATCCCGGGCGCGTATTCGGCAAGCCACCGGGCATCGAAACGCGCGATCCGGCCTTCGGCATGGAGGCGATCTGGATCGAGCCGAGCAAGCGTGAGCACGCGCAGACACTCGGTTATACGGTGGTGGATGCCAGCACGGTCATCGCCACGCATCTATCGAGCGTGATCCAGGCACATGCACACGAGCTGCTCGGGCACGAGGAAGTGCAGCAGCTGCTCAATGCGCTCGCCAAGAGCGCGCCGCGCCTGGTCGAGGATCTGGTCCCCAAGGTGTTGCCGCTGGGCACCGTCGTGCGTGTGATGCAGGGATTGCTGGCCGAGCGCGTGCCGCTGCGCAATCTTCGCAGCATCGTCGAGACGCTCGCTGAGCATGCGGGGCGCACGCAGGACCCGCAGGTGCTGCAGTCGCAGGTGCGCATCGCGCTGGGCCGGCAGATCGTGCAGGACATCGCCGGCAACACGCCGGAGCTGCCCGTGATCACGCTCGAGCCCGAGCTCGAGCAGCTGCTGCAAGGCAGCTTGAGCCAGAGCGCGGGCAATGCCGCCCTGGAACCGGGTCTGGCCGAGCGCCTGCAGGCACGTCTGTCCGAATCGGCGCTGCGCCAGGAGGCCGTTGGAGAGCCCGCGGTGCTGATGGTGGCGCCGGCACTGCGCGCGCCGCTCGCGCGCTTTACCCGCGCGAGCGTGCCGGCGCTGCATGTGCTGGCCTGGAACGAGGTTCCCGACAATCGTCGTGTTCGTCTGATCGCCGCCGTCGGGCGGTGAGTTTGGAGCTTAGGGTGCGATGAAGATCAAAAAATACCTATCCACCGACATGCGCAGCGCGCTGCGCGCGGTACGCGAAGAGCAGGGACCCGACGCGGTCATCCTCAGCACGCGCGCCGATGCGCAGGGTGTGGAAGTCTGTGCCGCCGTCGACCTGGAACTCGCCGCCGCGCCGGGCAGCCTGGCCGAGACGGCGGCCTTGAAGCAACTCGGGCGCGAGAACTTCGAGTTGCTTGAACGCGGCGCGGTCGAACCGGCAGTTGCGCTCGCGCCAGTGACTGCGCAGCCGTTCAACTACGGCCTCGAGTCCGCAGCTGCCTCGGCCGGCGAATGGCCATTGGATGCGGCGGCTGCGCTGGATGCGGTGCTGGGCGTGCCCGGCGCCGCCGGCCCGGGCACCTCGGTGGGCGAGGAGCTGCGCTCGCTGCGTGCGCTGCTCGAGCAGGAGTTGGCCGCGCTGTCCTGGAACGAATTCACGCGCCGCGAGCCCCTCAAGGCACGCGTGCTGAGTGATCTCGCCCGCCTCGGTCTGGATCGCGCTCTGGCCGTCAAGCTCATCGAAGAGCTGCCCGGCGGGTTATCCGCCGAGCAGACGCAGCGCATGCCCTATGCGCTGCTGGCACGACGACTGGTCACCTGTGCCTCACCAACCGAGCGCAGCGGCGCGATCGCGCTGATCGGGCCGCCCGGCTCGGGCAAGACCACCACGCTCGCCAAACTCGCGGCGCGCTACGTGCTCGAGCAGGACGCGGCGAACCTGTTGATCATCTCCAGCGACGATGAGCGCTTGGGCTCGCACGAGCAGCTCGCCTGCCTCGGCAGACTGTTGGGTGTGCGCGTCGAGACGGTGGTCGGCACCGAAGCGCTCGCCAAGCGCATCGCGGCCTTGCCCGACCGCTGCATCCTCATCGACACACCGGGCGTCACCGCGCGCGACAGCGTCGCTGCGCAGCGCTATCGAGAGCTGCGCGAGCAGTGCGCATCTTTGACACAGATGCTGGTGCTGCCAGCCAGTGCACAGGGCGGCGTCATCGAGGACACCGTGGCCCACTTCGGCCCGCCGCTGGCGGACTGCTGCGTGCTGACGCGCATCGATGAGGCCGTGAGTCTGGGCGGGGTGCTCTCGGCGCTGGCACTGAGCCGCCTGCCGGTGGCCCTCGCCAGCGAAGGGCCGCGCATCCCCGAGGATCTGCGGCCGGCGCGCGCGCACCAACTGGTGGCTCGCGCCGTGGAGCTCTCGCGCGCTGCACAGGGCGCGCTCGATGATGATCTGCTGGCGCGTCGCTATGGAAGGAGTGTGCATGCTGCAAGCTGAACTGCGTCCGCGTCTGGCGCTGCCGCCCCCGGTACAGGTCATCGCTGTCACCGGCGGAAAGGGTGGCACGGGCAAGAGCTCGGTGGCCGTGAACCTCGCGACCGGCCTGACGCAGGCCGGGCGTCGCACGATGCTGCTCGATGGCGATCTGGGCCTGGCCAATCTTGACGTACTGCTGGGTTTGACGCCGCGCTGTACGCTCGAGCACGTGCTGCGCGGTGAGCGGCGCCTCGAGGAGATCATCGTGCAGACCAGCAGCGGCGTGCGCGTGGTGCCGGGCGCCTCGGGCGTGGCGAAGCTCGCCATGCTCAGCAGCAGCGAGCAGGCCGGCCTGATCCAGGCATTTGGCGCGCTGCCCGGACCGCTCGATGCGCTGATCGTCGACACGGCGGCGGGCATCTCCGACACGGTGCTGCAATTCTGCCAATCGGCGCAGCAGGTGCTGGTCGTGCTGCGCGATGAGCCAACCTCGCTGACCGACACCTACGCGCTGATCAAGGTGCTCAGCCGCCAGCGCGGCGTGCGCCAGTTTCGCGTGCTGGCCAACATGACGCGCAACGTGGGGCAGGGCGAAGCGGTGTTCCGCCGTCTACAGAGTGTGACCGATCGCTATCTGACGGTGTCGCTGGACTTCGTCGGCGAGATTCCCGAGGACAGTGCCCTGACCAGATCCGTGCAGGCGCAGCGCGCCGTGCTCGAGCTCTATCCCGGCAGCCCGGCCGCGCAGGCGTTTCGCCGCCTGGCGCACACGGCGAGCCGCTGGCCGCTGCCGCTCGGTCCAAGCGGGCAGCTGGAGTTCTTTTTCGAGCGACTGCTGACGCGGCCCGCGCCGCAGCTGAAGGTTCTCAAATGAACCACGGCGTGCGCGCCTACGCTCGGACGCAGCCGGCACCCGATCTGGATGCCCTGGTGCGCAAGCACGCCGATTTGGTCAAGCGCATTGCCTATCACCTCGCCGGTCGCCTGCCGCCGCAGGTGGAGATCGCCGATCTGATCCAGGCCGGCATGATGGGTCTGCTCGAGGCCGCGCAGAACTACGCCACCGGGCGCGGCGCGAGCTTCGAGACCTACGCGGGCATCCGCATCCGCGGCGCCATGCTCGATGCGCTGCGCAAGCTCGATTGGGCGCCGCGCTCCGTGCACCGCAAGGCACGCGCCGCGGCGCTCGCGCTGCGCGAGGTCGAGGCACGGCTTGGCGCGGACGCCAGCGAGACGGACGTGGCCGAGCAGATGGGTGTGCCGCTGGCCGAATATCAGCAGATCCTGCGCGACGCACTCGGCTGTCAGCTGCTGCGTCTCAACGAGAGCGAGGATGGCGAGGATTCGCCGCTCGATCGCTTGCCCGACGATGCACCCGATCCCGAAGGGGTGGCGCTGCAGGCCTCGCGCCGGCAGGCGCTCGCGCAGGCCATCGGCGAGCTGCCCGAGCGCGAGCGACTGATGCTGTCGCTCTACTATGAGCAGGAGCTGAATCTCAAGGAGATCGGCGCGGTGCTCAAGGTGAGCGAATCGCGCGTCTGCCAGCTGCACGGACAGGCGCTGCTGCGCCTCAAGGCGATCCTGGCGGAGTGGTATCACTAGGGGCGCCCGTGGATATTCTCAGCATCATCGGGCTGATCCTGGCGGCCGTGTCGATCGTGCTCGGCGCGATCCTCAAGGGCGCAGGCGTGCATGCGCTGATCTCCTCGGCGGCGTTCATGATCGTGATCGTGGGCACGGTGGCCGCGATCTGCGTGCAGACTCCATTGATAGTCATGCGACGCGCACTCACCATGCTGCCCTGGGTGCTGCGGCCGCCGCCCTGCGAGCCGGCGTTGCTGGTCAAAAAGTTCATCGAGTGGAGCAACATCTCGCGTCGCCAGGGCCTGCTCGGTCTGGAGGTGCTCATCGCTCACGAGGAGGATCCGTTTCTGCGCAAGGGCCTGCAGCTGGTCGTGGATGGCAGCGATCCAGAGGCCATCCGCAACACCCTGGAGGTGGAGCTGCACACACGCGAGGCGGCCGACACGCGCGCGGCGCGCGTGTTCGAGGGCATGGGGGTGTACTCGCCCACGCTGGGCATCATCGGCGCGGTGCTCGGGCTCATGGCCGTCATGCAGAACCTCAACGATCCCTCCAAGCTCGGTCACGGCATCGCCGCGGCCTTTACCGCGACGGTGTACGGCATCGGCATGGCGAATCTGTTTTTTCTGCCCGTGGCCAACAAGCTCAAGGTGGCCGTGCAGGCGCACACGCATCTGTCTGAGATGCAGATCGAGGGACTGATCGCGCTCGCGCAGGGCGAGAACCCGCGCATCATCGAAGGCCGGCTGCTCGGCTTTTTGCACTGAGGCGACACAGGCAGACACCCATGGCACGGCGCAGGCGGCACGAAGAGCATGAGAATCACGAGGCCTGGGCCATTCCTTATGGCGATCTGGTGACGCTGCTGCTGGCATTCTTCGTCGTCATGTATTCCATGTCCGAGGTCAACGACGGCAAGTACCGCGTGCTGTCGAATTCGCTCTCGGAAGCTTTTGGCGGTGCACCGCATTCGGCGGCGGGCAATGCGTTTACGAGCACGCTCAAGCCGATCCAGGTGCCGCTGCCCGACGAGCAGGTACGCGGCATGATTGCCGCGGGGTTGCCGGATCATCATTTGGCGAGCTCAGCGAGCAAGCCGCAGCCGGCGGCGCAGGCCGCGCCCGCGACGGCCGCAGTTGCGGCATCATCAACCGCGACCCAAGCGGCCGCCACTCCAACCGCGCAGACGACGGCGGATGCGGAAGGGCAGCGCGAGCTCGATCGCGTCACCGATGATGTCAGCTCGGCCCTTCAGTCGCTGATCGCCGCGGGGCAGGTGCACGTACGACGCTATGGCAGCTGGATTGCGGTGGACATCAGCACCGATATCTTGTTCGACAGCGGCGTGGCGCACTTGTCGCCGGCGGCGATTCAGGCGCTCGATCGCCTGGCGGCGGCACTCGCCCCCTGGCCGAATGCCGTGCGGGTCGAGGGCCACACGGACGACCGCCCGATCCGCACGGCAGCCTTCCCGTCCAATTGGGAGCTGTCGGCGGCGCGCGCCGCGAGCGTCGTGCACCTGTTCATGGACCACGGCATCGCACCGGATCGGCTCGCGGTGCTCGGCTTCGGCCAGTATCGGCCCGTGATGCCCAACACGACGGCAGCGGGCCGCAATGCCAATCGCCGCGTCGCGGTGGTCATTCTCGGGCGCAACGCTGCGCCCGAGGCGGGGCTGTAACTATCGCTGCATCGTGCGCAGCGCCATGGCTATGCGTCATGTCGCTCGCAGCGCCACCGTCACGGGCACGCGTGCAGCTCTGAGAGCTGGCAGGAAGCCGCTGAGCACCCCGATACTGAGCGCCCAGGCGACGCCCAACCAAGCAACAGAGGTCGTCACAGCGAGGTGAATAGTTGTCCCAAGGGGACTGGCTTGCATTCCGTTGAAGAACAACCACGCAAGGAAGGCGCCGATCAAGGCGCTGGGCACCGCAAGAACGATCGACTCCGACAGTATGGACGCGACGATGGGCGCGCCACCGAATCCGATCGCGCGCAAGGTGGCTAGCTCGCGACGGCGGCCGTCGATGATCGCATACAAGGAGTTGGCCGCGGCTATGGTCGCCGCCAGCGCCATAATGCCACCGAGGAAGTAGCTGACAAAGTTGAGGATGCCGTTGACTTGCCGCGTTTGCTCCGCGACCACCTGCGCTTCGTAGCTGGCCCCGATGCGAAGCGACGGGTTGGCATTGAGCGCAGCGGTTAGGTCCCCAAAGGACGCCGGCGACTGCAGCATCACGTTCACTTCGTTGTAATTCGTGCGGTCGAAACTGGAGAGAATCGTGTCGCCATCTGCAAAAACGGTGCAGACCCCCTCGATGCGACCCAGATCGAAATTACCTACCACGAGCCACTGGGCGCCGCGCATCCGTCGCTTGTCGCCGACGGCAAAATCCGGAAATTGGCGCACACACGTGTTGCTCGCGATCAGCTCCCGGAGCCCAGGCCTGAACATGCGCCCCGAGGTCAGGTGCAACTCGGGCGAATAGTCGGTCAGACCCGAAGTAACCCCGTAAATCGGAACGGCCAGCTGTTTCCGATCGGATTTGGTGTACGCCGAGAAGTTTTCGAGCGCTTCAGCCACGGCAATCGGCTCGCCTTCGGCGTCGCGCCGTATGCCGGGCAGGGTACGAATCAATTCAATTTGGTTCTTCGGGATGCTGCTTTGAATCGGCACTTGGGCATCGACGCTCATCAGAATGACGTGGTCGGGGCGCACATTTCCCAGCGCTTCCTGTCGGGCTCCCGCACCCATTGCGAGCATGGATACGAGTACTCCGACGGCGGAGGTCACACCCACGACAATAGTGCACACTAGCCCGAGGCGTTGCGGGATACCTGCCAGATTCATGCGCAGCAGGGCTGCGTACTCGCTTGCGATGCTCATAAGCAAGGCCTCACCGACCGGCAAGTCCGTCGACGACCTGAAGTTTCGCAGCCCTCAACGCCGGCACAGAAACACTTATTAACGAGATCAGCACCGCTCCGATCAGTCCGTACGCGATGACAACCGTCGGCATGGACAGAATGGGTACGAACCTCGCGGCAAGCGGGAAGGCCCTCGTCGCGATCGCGAGTCCGATGAGCGCACCGCCTGTGCATACGATCAGGGTCTCGACCACAACCAGTACGAAAAGCCCAAGATCGCTGAAGCCTAATGTCTTCAACACCGCTAACTCGGGAGTGCGCTCGCGCACCGTCTGCATCATCATGGTGGCGATGGAAAACGCAAGCGCCACAAGCAACACGCTGACGATGGAGCGGACCAGGAAGCTCAGGTCGCCAATTCGTCGTACCGCCTGCTGTGTTTCTGCCCGGATTGATGCCGATTCGGTGGGGCTGGATGAATTAGCGAAGGTTTGGTCTATTGCCTCGCTCATTGCCGCCGCCTTCGTCGGATCGGAGACGACGACAATAAATTCTGTCACCGTAGCTTTGTTGCGCGCCCGCGCTTGATCCAGATAGTCATAGTTGATGAAAATACCGTTGCGCACTTGTGCTTGTGGGCTGGAGGGAAGAATGCCTACGATGTCGAAGAACCAACTTCCAGAACCGTTATTCTGCAAGGTCTTTGAGGTTATGGGGATACGGTCTCCGACATGCCAGCCGTATTTCTTAGCGATAGCGGCGGTAATGAGCGCGCCGGTCCGGGTAGTGTAAAGAGCCTGCAGGTCTTTGGGCTGAATCGTCAAAGTGTTCAATAAGATTGCCGGCAAGAGCGTCTGCCACGCGTCGTTGTTTTCGAGTGCCATCGCCGATACGCGCTGGGTTGGCATTTGATATGTACCGCCCAACGTCGCCAAGAATGTTGCGGTCTTTATGCCAGGAGTTGTCCTCAGTCGATCAACGTCGGCGACAGGCAGTGGCGATGAGCTCTCGATGGATTGACCGACAAAGAGTACATCTGCCCGGACACTGGCCACGAGCTGATCCACCCCAGACTTCATGCCCTGGAGAACCCCGAAAAGCGTGAACGCCACCGCGACCTGTAGAAGTATCAGGGTGGTGCGCAGGGGCCTGCGCCAAATGCCGAACCAGATAAGGGGAAGATATTTCACGCCGCCTTCTCCTCCCCGAGAGCTGTCTCTTATCGACGATGACCTCGCCGGCCGTTGGACGGCCGAGTCCGCCCATGAGGAGTCTCGCGGCCTGCGTATAACATCTACATTAGCAACATTATAGCGGGGTGGTCAATCACACACGGACGGCAGACACGTTCGTTGGGAATGTCGTCCGCGCGGGAGAACTAGGCTGAGAATCCCACGACTCCACACTTAACTAGAATGGACATTCGGCGAAGCAGACAGTTTTGTCGCTGGCGGCGACGAGCTGCGGGATCAGACGCCGGTTGGTGAGTGTATCGACCGCAGAGATCTCGTAATTCCCGCGTCGGTGCGGGTGCGCTAAGACGGCGCTAAGTGAAGATCTCGCTCTCCCGTGCGCGAGCGGAGGCCATGCGCCGGCGCAGAAAGCGCGCCGCGAGATACAGCGGACTTGAGCGCGTGATGATGAGCCGCGAGGACAGCTGCGCACCGAATCCAAGAAAGAAGCGCATCTGACCGGCGTGTACGACGCCGTCGAAGTCAAACGCCAGGCCGCGCTCGTAGGCGCGACGAATGGCGGTCCATACCAGCAGGTTTGCGGCATTGGCACTGGCGGCGCCCGGTGCGCGCGTGGCCAGCAGATAGTAGAGACTGGTGCGGTCCCACACGATAAAGGCCATGGCGGCCGGTTCGCCGGCGTCGTCGTGCACGGCAATGATCTCGCCGGCGTCGCGGGCCTGGCATGCTTCCCAGAGCGGCGCGCAGCGATCGAGCGCGACGCGGTCGGTGCGGCCCGTTCTGTGCATGTTGCGTCGATAAAAATGCACGAAGCGGGCCGGGTCGGAGAGGCGGCTGATGGCGTAGTCCTTCTCGGCGCGGTGGATGTGCCCGCGCGTTTTGAAGTTCATCTGCTCCAGCACGGCCGGCAGGCCTACGCCTGCAGGCAGGCGGAAATTGCATTGTGGCTTGACCAGATAGCCACATTGCTGGAAGGCCAGCACCATCTGCGGAGACGTCTCGCAGCAGTGCATGAAGCTGTCCGCCGGGGGTAATTGTTCGAGCAACCCCTGCACGATCGATAGACAGGAGCGCAGGCGCGTCTCGGGTTTGCCCGGTCCCGTATCGATCAGCGGGCCGAGCACGTGCGTCAGTGGCGGCAGGCCGATGAATCGAAAGCCATAGCGGCGCTGATAGAGATAGGGCAGGCGACCCACCACGCGTCCGGAAAGCTTGACCGTGGCCTCCTCGACGTAGCCGTTGCAGGCTGCGTCGAGCCACCACCGTTCATGAAAGATGGTCCCCTGCATCATCGGCGGCTTGTGCTCCGCCGTCACGGCGGTCCGCTCTCCCCCCAAACAAGGCCATCCTGGCCCCATGGGAATAGCATAACGAAGCGCCGCTCATCGTCCGCAGCCGTGATTGCGGCTAATGCCTTCGGCGATTTCCTACAGGCGCCGCGGCGCCTATAGTGCGGGCATGGCATCACGTGCGGCAGTGGCGGCGGCAGTGACGCTCGGGGGTCTGCTGCTGGTGGGCACGAGCGCAAACGCGCAGCGGCCATTCCGCGCTTATCCGCCGTTCGAGGGTGCCGAGTCGGCAGCGCCGATCCCACCCGACTATCGCACACCGGCAGAGTTCACCTTCGGCCGCCTGATGTATCCGCCCAACGACCTGTTCGGTTTTGCCGATGGCGACTGGAAGGCGGGCGATTCGCCCTGGACGATCGACTATCCGCGCGGTGATCGCAATTTTCTGCGCATCCTGCGCCGGCTGACGACCATCCATGTGCGTTCGGTCGAGCAATCCGTCGATCCGGACGACGGTGACGAGATCTTCAATTGGCCGTTCATCTACATCGATACGCCTGGCGCGATGAATCTGAGCGATGCGCAGATCGCGAAATTGCGCGAGTACCTGTTGCGGGGCGGCTTCCTGCTGTGCGATAGCTTCTTCGGCACACGCGAATGGGCGCCGTTTGCCGCCACGCTGCAGCGCTTGTTTCCGGGACGGCAGCCGGTCGAGCTGTCGGACGACAACCCCATCTTTCACACGGTCTACGATCTATCGCAGCGCTATCAGGTGCGCAACGAGCGCTCGATGCGCTCCCGCGGCGTGGGCTATCGCACCGACGGGGCCGTGCCGCATTGGCTCGGGCTGCTCGACGATCAGGGTCGCATCATGATTATGGTCATGTACAACAACGACATGGGCGATGCCTGGCAATACGCCGACGATCCGGGCTATCCGCAGCGCGACGTCGACCTGGCAATCAAGCTGGGCGTCAATATCGTCGTGTACGACATGACGCACTGAGCATCGCGGCGTGCAGGCGCCTGGCATGATTACTGCTTCGTTCCGGCAGGGCGGCCTGCGGCACCGTCAATATTTTGACGCCCGCGGGTCAGGCGATTTTCCATACATCCGGAGCGGCCATGTTCGAGGAACGATTTACCCACGCCTTCAGTCAGCTCCACCTGAGCGTGCACGACATTTCCGTCTCGGCGCTTGCCGCCGCGGTCATCATGCTCGGCGTGGTATTGCTGATGGAGCTGCGCTGCGTGCTGCGGATGCGGCAAGTAGTGGACAACCAGCTCGGACGCGTCTTCGAGCAGCTCGACCTGCTGCGCTTCGAGACGCAGCAGCTGCTGGAGGGCCAGCACTGCATCGATTCGCGCGACAGCACGGCTGTGGCCCGAATCCGGGAGGCCGCGCTAGCGCCCGTGCTTAAACCGGTTGCCCCGACTGTCCCCGTTGCCGCTCTGTCGGTCGCGTCTGCCCCCGGCGCGCAGGGCACTGCGTCGCAGCAGGCCGCCCCGGCGCCGGCGACAGTCACGCCCGCCGCGGCGCTGCGGCCGGCCGCTCATGGCGTGACGTCCGGTGAGGCACGACTGCTTGCCTCGCTTGCCCAGGCACGCTCGCGGCGCGCACAGGGCGTGAGCGCCTGAGGCTCAGTCCTCCATCAGGAAGCTGCGCAGCTGCTCGCTGCGGCTCGGATGGCGCAGCTTGCGCAGCGCCTTCGCCTCGATCTGGCGGATGCGCTCGCGCGTAACGTCGAACTGCTTGCCGACCTCCTCGAGGGTGTGGTCGGTATTCATGTCGATGCCAAAGCGCATGCGCAGCACCTTGGCCTCGCGCGGGGTGAGCTGTGCCAGCACCGAGTGCGTGGTCTCACGTAGCGACTCCATGGTGGCCTGATCGATCGGTGAGGTCACGGACTGATCTTCGATGAAGTCGCCAAGATGCGAGTCCTCGTCATCGCCGATGGGCGTCTCCATCGAGATCGGTTCCTTGGCGATCTTGAGCACCTTGCGCACCTTGTCCTCGGGCATCTCCATGCGCACGGCCAGCTCCTCGGGAGTGGGCTCGCGGCCCATCTCCTGCAGCATCTGGCGCGAGATGCGATTGAGCTTGTTGATCGTCTCGATCATGTGCACCGGAATTCGAATGGTGCGGGCCTGGTCGGCGATCGAGCGCGTGATGGCCTGGCGGATCCACCAGGTCGCATAGGTGGAGAACTTGTAGCCGCGGCGGTATTCGAACTTGTCCACCGCCTTCATCAGGCCGATGTTGCCCTCCTGGATCAGATCCAGGAACTGCAGGCCGCGGTTGGTGTATTTCTTGGCGATCGAGATCACCAGGCGCAGGTTCGCCTCGACCATCTCCTTCTTCGCGCGGCGTGCCTTGGCCTCGCCGATGGAGACTTCGCGGTTGATCTCCTTGATGTCGTGGATTGACAGGTGACGCGCCTGCTCGATCAGCTCGAGTTTCTTCTGCCGCTTCTCGATCTCTTCCTTCAGCCGCACCAGTACGGTCGAGTACTTCTTGCCGGCCTTCATGTGCTTGGCGAGCCAACGCGCGCTGGTCTCGTTCTTCGGGAAAGTCGCGATGAAGTCCTTGCGCGGCATGCCTGCATCGCGCACGGCCATCACCATGATCTCCTTCTCGACCTGGCGGACGTCGTTGACGTGCGCGCGCAGCTGGTCGGTCAGCGCATCGAACATGCGCGGGGAGAGCTTGAGCTCCATGAACTCGCCGGCGAGCTTCTTGCGCAGCTTCTGCGTGCGCGGGTCCTCGGTGCCCTGCTTGGCGATGGCGGCGAGCGACTGCTGCAGCAGCTTCTGCAGCGACGCCATGCGACGCGCAACTTCCTCGGGATCCGGACCGGTGTCGACGGTCTCCTCTTCGGACTCGTCGCCTTCCTCGGCGTCCTCGTCCTTGTCCTCGGCGTCCGCCTCCAGCTCCACCACCGGGCGCGTCGGATTCTGCGGCTGCGCGATCACATCCGGGGCATTGGGGTCGATGAAGCCGACGACCATGTCGATGAGGCGTGCCTGTCCGGCGCGCACCAATTCGAAGGTCTTGAGCAGGTGCTCGAAGGTTGCCGGGTACTTCGCGAGTGCGCCGCGCACCGCATCCAGGCCCTCCTCGATGCGCTTGGCGATGCGGATCTCGCCCTCGCGCGTGAGCAGTTCCACCGTGCCCATCTCGCGCATGTACATGCGCACCGGGTCGGTGGTACGGCCGAGCTCCGCATCCAGGGCGGCGAGCGCCGCAGCAGCCTCCTCGATGGCCTCATCGTCGGCCGGTGCCGGCTCGCTGGCCAGCAGCGACTCGTTGTCCGGTGCCTTTTCGTACACCGGGATGCCCATGTCGTTGATGGTGTTGACGATGCCTTCGATCTGCTCGGGATCGACGATCTCGGCCGGCAGGTGATCGTTGACCTGGGCGTAGGTCAGATAGCCCTGCTCCTTGCCACGTGCGATCAGCAGCTTCAGCTGCGACTGGCGGTCCTCGGGCAGCAGACCTGCCCGGCGCCCCTGCGGCTCCGACGCTGCGGCGTGGCCGCCATGGCCGCCATGGGCGGCATGGGCGGCATGCGAGCCGTGGGTGGCTTGGGCAGTGTGAGCGGAAGGGGCCGTATGGCTGGCGTGCGCGCCGGCTGCTCGCGCCGCGCCCTTGTCGGCCTTGTCCGCATGCCGGGCCGCCTCGCGCGCGCCAGAGCTCCCCGGCGCATGGCTGGCCGTGCCGCGCGTGTCGGCCGCGGCCTTGGTCACAGCCGGCTTGGCTGCGGGCGCGGCCTTCTTATGGGGTTCGGCCGATTTGGCTGCTGCGCTGCGGCGAACCGCGGGGGCGGCCTTGCGGTGGGCCGCGGTCGCGGCGGGCTTGCGGGCACTCGAAGCGGACTTGGGCTGCTTGCGTGTCGTCATAGCGTATTAGCGGCTTCCAGGTGACGTGGAGACCTGTGGACTCGTGACCGAACAGGACAAACGGAACGTGCGAGGCAACCACCCGCCCTTCCGGCGGGCACAGCGGGCTGCTGTCTGGCGGCTGACCATGGGAAAGTCGTCGATTTTATCCACAATTGCTGCCCGGCTGCCAGTTTTCAAGCGCCTTGCACTCTTAACGGCCGGTCGGCCCACGACTTGAACTTAACGTGGGGCAGCCGAGGCGCGTGCCGAGGGAAGGGCGCCTGCGCGTTGGTCAACTGTCAGGGACTGAAGTTCCAGTTTTTCCTGTTCATCCAGTCCCTGGGCCCGCGCCTTCTCGATGAGGCGCTCCAGGCGCCGTCGCAGCTCGCCATCGAGCAGCCGCTGGATGGCCTCGCAGAGCTCGCGCGCGGCCGCGCCGGCATCCGATACCAGAGGTGTGGCGGCGGCGAGCTCACAGAGGCGGCGGTATTCGGGCCGCTCGCGCCAGCGCTCCAGGGTCTGGGCCAGGCTCGCGGCCGGCTGTGCGGCCTGCTGAGCGAGCAGCTCACGCAGCACGCTGCCAGCCGGCTGCTCGATGCGCTCGAGAGCCTGACGCTGGCCCGCGGGTATTGACGTGGCAGCCTGCGGAAAGTGCAACAGCAGGCTGACGGCCTGGGTTACGAGACTGCCGCGTCCCGCGCCGGGTCCGCGCTGCCGTGCCTGGCGTGTGCGGTTGTCAGCGGCATTGCGCCGCGCAGTAATGATTGCGTCGGTGACAGGCGCACCGGCGAGCCACTGCTGCAGACGCGGCGCGGGCACCTGCAGCGCGGCGGCAATGCGCTCGAGCAGCAGCTCCCGATACACCCCGGCCTCCAGTTTCTCCAGCAGCGGCCGGGCAAGGGCGATGAAGCGCGCCTTGCCATCGGCATGCGCGATATCGGTCTGCGCAGCGAGCTGCTCGATGAGATATTCCGACAGCGGCACCGCCGCGGCGAGCCGCGCCTCGAAGCGCTCGCCGCCTTCGCGTCCCACCAGTGAGTCCGGATCCTCGCCATCCGGCAGGAACAGGAAGCGCACTTCGCGGCCGGCGCGCACCTCGGGCAACACATTCTGCAGCGCACGCCAGGCGGCCGCGCGACCGGCGCGATCGCCATCGAAGCTGAACACCAGCTCGCTGACGTGGCGGAAAGCGCGCCGCACGTGGTCGGGGGTGGTCGCCGTGCCGAGCGTCGCCACGGCATAGGCGATGCCGTGCTGATGCAGCCGCACGGTGTCCATGTAGCCCTCGACGACGAGCAGGCGCGTGAGGCTCTGGCGCGCCAGCCGCGTCTCGTAGAACCCGTACAGCTCCTTGCCCTTGTGGAATAGCGACGTCTCGGGCGAGTTCAGGTACTTGGGCTCCCCGGGACCCATGACACGGCCGCCGAAGGCGATGACACGGCCACGCGTGTCGCGGATGGGAAACATCAGCCGGTCGCGAAAGCGATCGTAGTAGCGCGAAGCGCCGTCGCGGCCAGCCGCCTCCGACGCATCCCTCTCGCGCTCGATGACGAGGCCTGCGGCGGCGAGCTCGCGTTGCGCGCGCTCATCGCCGCCGATCCGTCGCAACAGCTCGTTCCAACTGTCGGGCGCATAGCCGATCGCGAAGCGCTCGATGATCTCGGCCGACAGTCCGCGCTGCGCGGCATAGGCGCGCGCGCGCTCGCTGCGCGCAAGCTGGCCGCGAAAGTGCTCGGCGACGCGTGCCATCAGCTCGTAGAGCGCGCGCGTGCTATCGGCTTGGGCGGCGCTCGCCTGGCCTGAAGCTCCGGAGCGCGCCGCGCATCCCATGCCGTCGTCCTCAAATTGCACGCTCAGGCCGAGACGGCCCGCAAGCTCTTCGATGGCCTCCGGGAAGGGCAGGCGGTCGAATTCCATGAGAAAGGTGATGACCGTGCCGTGCGCGCCGCAGCCGAAGCAGTGATAAAACTGTTTGACCGGGCTGACCCAGAACGAAGGGGTCTTCTCGTCGTGAAAGGGACAGCAGGCCTTGTACTCGTGGCCGGCTTTCTTGAGCGGCACGCGATTGCCGATGAGCTCGATGATGTCGGCGCGCGCCAGCAGCTCATCGATGAACGTTTGGGCGATCCGACCGGGCATCGCGGTAGTCTAGGCGCTCCGCGCAACCTCTCCTAGCGTCCGTCACCCGCCGAGCGGGGGCCGGCTAGCTCAGGCGCGAGCGCAGACGCGCACCGAGCGCGCCCATGTCCACGCGCCCTGCCGCGCGTGTCTTGATGATCGCCATGACCTTGCCCATATCCTTGACGGAGGTGGCGCCCGCTTCGGCGATGGCCGTGCCGATCAGTGCGTCGATCGCCGCCTCATCGAGCGGCTCGGGGAGATAAGTCTGCAGCAGGGCGAGTTCCGCCTGCTCCTTGGCGACGAGGTCGCTGCGACCGCCCGCCTGGAACGAGGCGATCGACTCGCGGCGCTGCTTGACCATCTTCTCGAGGACCGCCAGCACTTGCGTGTCGTCCAGTGAGATGCGCTCATCGACTTCTCGTTGTTTGATGGCGGCCAGGATCAGACGGACCGTGGCCAGCCGCTCGCGCTCGCCGCCGCGCATGGCGGCCTTCATGTCTTCCTGAACGCGTTCCTTGAGCGTCACGCGATGCCCGCGTCCCGACGCTCAGCGCGCCGGGCGCATGCCTTCGCGCGAGATGCGCTTCATGTGGCGCTTGACCGCGGCGGCCTTCTTGCGTTTCCGTTCTTGCGTGGGCTTTTCGTAGAATTCACGCCGGCGCAGTTCCGCGAGGACACCCGCTTTCTCGCAGGCTCGCTTGAAGCGCCGCAGGGCGGCGTCGAAATATTCGTTCTCGCGGACTCGAACACTCGGCATCGAATCTCAACCTCTTGATTTGACTTTGATTTTCTGCATACCCACGCTGCGCGGGGGTGCGCGATTCTAGTGACTGGCGCACAAAAAGGCAAAAGGACACAAATAAAGGACGAGATGATGCGGGTACTGGCCATCGAAACCTCGTGTGATGAGACGGCCGTGGCGCTGCTCGATGCCGAACGGGGCCTGCTTGCGCACGAGCTGTGGAGTCAGGTGGAGTTGCACCGCGCCTTCGGCGGAGTGGTACCGGAGCTGGCCTCGCGCGATCACCTGCGCCGCCTGCTGCCGCTGGTGCGTCAGGCGCTGGCGCAGGCGGCTGTCGAGCCGACATCGATCGACGGAGTGGCCTACACCGCGGGGCCCGGACTGATCGGTGCGCTGTTGACCGGCGCGGCGCTGGCGCGTGCGCTCGCCTATGCCTGGCGCCTACCCGCAATTGGCGTGCATCACCTGGAAGGGCATCTGCTGGCAGCCATGCTGGAGGACCCTGCGCCGCCGTTGCCGCATACCGCGCTGCTGGTCTCCGGCGGGCACACGATGCTTATCGAGATGCGCGCCGTGGGCGAGTATCGGGTGCTCGGCGAGACTCGCGATGATGCGGCCGGCGAGGCGTTCGACAAGACGGCGAAGCTTCTCGGGCTACCCTATCCGGGCGGCCCGCAGCTCGCAGCGCTCGCCGCCTCGGGTCGCTCGGGCATCTACGAGCTGCCCCGGCCGATGCTCGATCGGCCGGGCTTCGAGTTCAGCTTCTCGGGATTGAAGACGGCCGTCGCGCAGATCGTGCGCGCGAAGGATGAGAAAAAAACGGCCGAGACCGCCGCGGCCTGGCGTGCGGACCTGGCCTGCGCGGTGCAGGAGGCGATCGTCGAGACGCTGTGCGTCAAGGCCATGCGCGCCCTGCAATTCACCGGGCACGCGGCGCTGGTGGTCGCCGGTGGGGTGGGCGCCAACCGCGCCCTGCGCGAGCGCGTCAGTGCCGAGGCGGCGCGCCGCGGCGCGCGCGTCTACTTTCCACGACCCGCCTTCTGCACCGACAACGCCGCCATGATTGCGGTCGCCGGCCTCTACCGCCTGCAGGCGGGCGAGAGCAGTGGACTTGCGCTCGAGGTGCGTGCGCGCTGGCCGCTGGCGGAGCTTGCTGCGCCGGGCGCCGCCCTTGACCGCACTGCTAGACTGCCCGCATGAGCGCAGACCGAAAGAGCGCAGATCGCATTCTGCTGGAAGGGCTGACGGCCGAGTGCATCATCGGGTTCATCGACTGGGAGCGGCGCGTGCCGCAGACCGTCGTGATCGATCTGGAGGTGCCGTGTGACTGCGCGCGCGCCGCGGCCAGCGATGACGTGGCCGATACCGTCGATTACAAAAAACTCGCCAAGCGCGTGCTGGGCTGGGTGGAGGCCTCGCAGTTTCAGCTGATCGAAAGCCTGGCGCATCGCCTGGCGCTGCTGCTGCTGCAGGAATTTCCACTCGACTGGATCCGCATACGCATCGGCAAGCCCGGGGCGATTCGCCACTCGCGCGATGTCGCCGTGTGCGTCGAGCGCACGCGCGCCGATCTGCCTCCGTGACCGAGGCGTTCGTCGCGCTCGGCAGCAACATCGAGCCCGAGGCGCATTTACTCAAGGCCGCACGCCTGCTGCGCGCGGGCTTCGTGAACACACGCTTTTCGGCCTGTTATCGCAACCCCGCCTTCGGCTTTGTCGGCGCGGAATTCGTGAACGCCGTGGCGGGCTTTGATACCGCGTTGCCGGTCGAGGCGCTGATTGCGGCGCTGCGCGACATCGAGACGCAATGCGGGCGCCGTCCGGCCGATCCGCGTTGGGGTCCCAGAGCCATCGACGTGGATCTGCTGCTTTACGGCCAGCTGGTCGCCAGCACAGCCAACTACACGCTGCCGCGCCCGGACCTGGCGCGCCGAATCTATATGCTCGGGCCGCTGGCGCAGCTGGCGCCCGACCTGCCCTATCCGCCCGATGGGCCGAGCATCGCCGAGCTCTGGAGCCGCTTTCCCCGCGGGCCCGGCGAGCTCACCCGCATCGAGCTGGATCTGGCGGGCGCTTGAGGCGGCAACGTGAGCGTCGACAGCATGCGAGTCACGGTCGCCCCGCAGCGCCCAGCGGCGCCGTACGACCACTCACCAGGCGATGCTGCGTCCCCCGTCGACCGCGAGCACCTGGCCCGTGACGAAGGGCGCCTCGCTGGCGAAGAACAGGACCGCGCGGGCGATGTCCTCCGGGCAGCCGTGGCGCTGCAGGGGGGTGCGCTGCATGATGCGCGCCTTGCGCGCTTCCTGCATCCCACCCTCCGGCCAGAGTATGGCGCCGGGGGCGATGGCGTTGACGCGCACGCTCGGGGCAAGCTCGCGCGCCAGCGCGCGTGTCAGCATGATGAGTCCGGCCTTGGCCGTGCTGTAGAGGGCATGATCGCGCAGCGGGCGCTTTCCGTGAATGTCCACGATGTTGAGCACCGAGCCGCCGCTCGCCTGCAGTGCAGGCGTTGCCGCCTGCGTCAGGAACAGCGGAGCGCGCAGGTTGGTACCCATGAGGTCTTCCCAGTGCGCGACGCTGATGTGTCCGAGTGGCGTCGGATAGAAGCTCGAGGCATTGTTGATCAGCAGGTCGAGCCGCCCGAAATGCTCCAGTGCGCTGGCGACCAATCCGGGCAGCGCGGCGGTGTCGAGCAGGTCCGCGGCTATGAAGGCGCTGGAGCCGCTGCGCTCTCGCTCGAGCTCGGCCGTGAGGGCCCGGGCGGCCTGCACCGAATGATGGCAATGCACGAGTACGTTCGCGCCGGCGGCATGCAGTGCGCGCACCAGAGCGGCGCCGACACGGCGCGCCCCGCCAGTGATCAGCACCGCCCTGCCCGCAAGCGTACCCCGTGTCGAGCCGGACAGTTCCATGGCGTGAGCTTATGACGGGCGGCGGTCCGCTCTCAAATCTGCCGCCGCTCTCGCCCGAGGAGGCGCGGCACGAGTTGGCGGTGCGCGCGGCCGTCGATGCCGCCCTGGCAGAGCAGGGCGGATGGCTTTCGCTGGAGCAGTACCTGCGTATCGTGCTGTATGCGCCGGGCCTGGGCTATTACAGCGCGGGCAGCATCAAGCTCGGCCGCGAGGGCGACTTCGTCACGGCCCCGGAGCTGGGAGCGCTCTTCGGGCGCGCGCTCGCGCGTCAGTGTGCGCAGCTGCTGGCGCTGACGGATGGAAGCATCCTGGAGCTGGGCGCTGGCACGGGAGCTCTGGCGATGACGCTGCTGCCGGCGCTGCAGGCGCTCGGGCAATTGCCACAGCGCTATGAAATTCTGGAGGTGAGCGCCGACCTGCAGTCGCGCCAGCGCGCGCGGCTGGCCGCACTGCCCGCGCCGCTGCGCGAGCGGGTGCACTGGATCGCACGACCGCCCGAGGCCCTGCGCGGTGTCTGCCTCGCCAACGAAGTCGCCGATGCGCTGCCGTTTCATCGCTTCGTGGTGGGCGAGCAGGGCTACCTCGAGCGCGGCGTGACGCACGGGGCTGATGGCACGCTCGTCGAGGCCGACCGCCCGGCTGGCGCGGAACTGAGCGCGCAGATACAGCGCATCGCGCAGGGGCTCGGCGCGCCCGGCACATCGGCTGCGCCCGACTCATCCGCTGCGCCCGACTCGACTGCCACGCCGTGGGAACGCGGCTACACCTCGGAGATTTGTCTGCTGCTGCCGGCGTGGCTGCGCTCGATCAGCGCACCGCTGGTGTGCGGCGCGCTGCTGCTGATCGATTATGGGCTCGCGCGTCACGAGTACTACCACGTGCAACGCACGCACGGCACGCTGCGCTGTCATTTCCGCCACCGGGCGCACGAGGATGTGCTGCTGCATCCGGGACTGCAGGACATCACGGCCTGGGTGGATTTCACTCGCGTGGCCGAAGCGGGCGCCGAGGCGGGGCTCGAGCTCGCCGGCTACTGCACGCAGGCCGCCTTCCTGCTCGCCAACGGCATCGAGCAGGACGTGGCCGACGCCCAGGATGTCGCGCAGCGTACGCGCCTGGCCGCCGAAGCCCGGCGGCTGCTGTTGCCCGGCGAGATGGGCGAGATCTTCAAGGTGATGGCATTGACGCGCGGGCTGTCTGGGACGGTACTGCGCAGCTTCGCCTATCAGGATTTGCGCCGCACGCTCTAGGACAGCTGCGCCTGGATGTGCGCTTCGCGAGCCGCGCGCATCGCTGCGGCGATCTGTGGGCCGGCTAGCCCTTGCAGCTGCGCTGGCGGCAGTGTCACGGCCGCGCTGGCGTTGCGTGCCGCGCGCAAGCGCTGCGCGGCGCCGTGGGCGCGATCGGCCAGGTCGCCGTCACCGTGCTGACCGCGCAGCGTGGCCTCGGCGGCCAACAACAACTGCTCGAAGCGGGCGGAGCGCCGGTACGCATCGGCCTTTTCCAGCAGCGCGAGCAATACGCCGGCGTTGCCATCGGCAGCCGCGAGCAGCCCTGGAGTCCAGCCGGCGTTGAGCACGGCCAGCTCGCGATACTCCGTCGGTACGCGCAGCCGCTCGCAGAGTGCACTGATCTCAGTGCGGCTCGAGCCGGCCAGCACGGCGGCAAAGCGCACAGCGCCATCGGTGCTGAGCTGTACCGCGGCGCGCAGCGCCGCTCGTGCGCAGCCTGGCCAGTGCACCTCGGGCAGCAACACACCGAGCGCACCGCACTGCTGCAGCAGATCGAAGCAGGCCTCGGGCGTCGGCTCCGCCAGCGCACGCGAGAGCTCGCGCCACAATCGCTCGGGCACCAGCGAGCGCACCTCGCCATTGTCGACCATACGCCGCATCAGCAGCAGCGTTTCGGGAGCGACCGTGAACTTAAGGCTTGCGAAGCGTGCCGCGAAGCGTGCCACGCGCAGGATCCGCACGGGATCCTCGACGAAGGCCTCCGAGACATGTCGCAACAGACGCGCCTGCAGATCGCGCTGTCCGCCGAACGGATCGATGAGCTGGCCAGCGCCATCGCGTGCGATGGCATTAATGGTCAGGTCGCGCCGCTGCAAATCCTGCTCGAGCGTGACATCGGCGGAGAACTGGGTCGTGAAACCACGATAGCCGGGGCCGACCTTGCGCTCGCGCCGGGCCAGGGCATATTCCTCGTGCGTGTGAGGATGCAGGAAGACCGGAAAGTCCCGCCCCACCGCGCGATACCCCAGGCGCTGCATCTGCTCGGGACTTGCACCGACCACGACCCAATCGCGCTCGGCGACGGGACGGCCGAGCAGCTCATCGCGCACCGCCCCTCCGACCAGATACACCTGCATCGCGAGCCCTGTAAGCTTGTCCGACCACCATGTTAGCCGACCCACAGCAGCCCGGATCGTCGCGCGGCACGCTCCGGACTCGCCTCGCGCAATGGGCCACGCTGGCCTCGCTGGCCGCGCTTTCCGGTTGCGCGAGCCTGGGCTACGTGGGACAGGCAGCCCATGGCGAATGGCGGCTGCTGCACGCGCGCCGACCCATTGCGCGCGTCATTGCCAATCCGGCCACGCCACCGGCGCTGCGCACCCGCCTGCAGCTGGTGCGGGACATCCGACGGTTCGCCGTGAGCGATTTGGGACTGCCCGACAATCGCAGTTACCGCAGCTACACGGACCTGCGCCGTCCGTACGTCGTGTGGAATGTCGTGGCAACCCCGGAGTTTTCGGTGCAGCCGCTACGCTGGTGTTTTCCGGTCAGCGGCTGCGTCAGCTATCGGGGCTACTTCAAGGAGCGCCGCGCGCGCGCCTTTGCGGCGAAGCTCGCTGCGCGCGGCGACGACGTGCAGGTCGAGGGCGTGACGGCCTTCTCCACGCTCGGACACTTTGCCGATCCGGTGCTCAGCAGCATGCTGCGCTACGGTGATCTGGACCTGGCGGGAACGATCTTTCACGAGTTGGCGCATCAGCTCATCTACGTTGCAGGCGACAGCGAGTTCGACGAATCCTTCGCCATGACGGTGCAGGCCGAAGGAGTATCGCGCTGGTTGGCCGCGCGCGGCCGCAGCGCCGAGCTCGCCGGCTATTTGCGTGAGCAGCAGCTGGAAGATCAGGTCGATGCGCTGTTCGCCATGGGACGCGCGCAGCTCTCGCGGCTATACGCGCAGGCGCTGCCCAGGAGCGTCGAGCGTGCGCGCAAGCAGAAGATCCTGGCGCAGGTGGGTCAGCGCATACGGGCGCTGGAGGCACAGGAGCACCTGCAGAGCGGCTACGACGAGTGGATCAAGCGGGGCCTGAACAATGCCTCGCTCGCTTCGGTCGGGACCTATTCGGACTGCGTGCCGGGCTTCGAGCAGTTGCTGCGCAAGCAGCACGGCCAACTGAAGCTGTTCTATGCCGCCGTGCGCCGCATCGCCAGGGATCCCGCGGCACGTCATGCACTGTGCCGCAGGTCGAGCGCGACGCCGGGCGCAGCGCCGGCTGCAGCGAGCACCCGGCCAGCGGCAGAGGATGCCTCCATTCAGCGGATGGGCTCCAGAGCGCGCGCGCCCGCGGACGAGAGCCACAGCGGCGCCAGCGCACGCAGGCTCACCGGTTGGATGCCCAGCTGCTCGCAACCGGAGCTGGCGCAGACGCTGTCCACTGCCAAGGAGCGAAAGGCATCGAGCGTGAAAGGCTTGCCAGGCAGACACTGCAGCAGCGCGCCCTGCAGCCAGCCCAGCGCGTCGGGCAGCGGCCATACGCGACCGGGAAGCGCTGCGGCCGCAGCGCTCACGCGCACGATTTGCTCGAGAGTCATCACGTCCGGTCCGCAGAGCTCGTAGGTCTGACGGTTGGTGTGCTGCCCGCGCAGCGCACGTATGAATGCCGAGGCGACGTCGGCGACGTGAATCGGCGCAAAGCGCGCCCGTGCCCGCGCCAATGGCAGCCAGCCGTGCGTGAGCCGCAGCAGCGAGGCAAAGCGCGTGGTGAGCGAATCCCCCTCGCCGAAGATCACCGAGGGGCGGAAGATCGTCCATTGCAGGCGCGCTGGGGCCGCGCGCAGCAGCTCCTCCGCCTCGCCCTTGGTGCGCAGGTAGTCACTGCGCGCCTGAGCGCTGGCATTGAGCGCACTCATCTGCAGCAGTCGCGGCACACTGGCCTCGGCCATGGCCGTCAGCAGTGCAGCGGTGAACTGCACGTGCACGCGGCGCAGGCCCCCGCGCCCGGAAGCGTGCAGCGCACCCACCAGGTTGATGGCCACGTCGCAGCCGAGCAGACAGCGGCGCAGAAAGTCGATGTCATAGACGTTGCCGGCGCCGACCTCGACACTGGCCAGAGGCAGCAGCTCATCGGCATGCTTGGCATGGCGCGTGACGATGCGCAGCTGATGTCCGGCGCGCACCAACCGAGCCACAAGCTCCGTGCCCACGAAGCCCGTGGCGCCGGCTATGAAGATGGTCAGCGGCCGCTCGAGACGCGGGATGGCCTCGAGCGCGGCAATGCGTGCGTCGAGGGGCATCTCGACAGGCGCGCCGGATGCGGCGGCAGGGACTTCGCTCATCCCCGACACGTCCGCTCCGGCGCAGGCATCGAAGTCTGTCGCCCGATGGCTTAGTGGGAGGTCGAGCCCTGTCCGGTGGCCACGGACCCATTCTGGGCCTGACCCTGCCGACTCTCGACCGCCACACGACGCGGCTCGGGTGCCTTGACCTTGGGGATGATCACGTGCAGTACGCCGTTGTCGTGCTCGGCGCGGATGTCATCGGCCTTGATGTTGTCCGGCAGCGTGAAGCGGCGCAGAAAGCTGCCCTCGACGCGCTCCAGACGCGAGTAGCCCTTCTGCTGCTCACGTTGCTCGGAGTGACGATGGCCGGTGATCGTCAGCACGCCGTTGTCCGCCGTGACGCTGATGTCCTTGGATGCGACGCCCGGCAGATCCGCCTGGACCACGAACTTGTCCGGCTCCTCGTGGATGTCGACCGCCGGGACCCAGGCGACCGCACCCTCGCCGCTGGCGGCCGGGGTAGAGAAGCCATCACCAAACAGCTGATCGATCTGCCGATGCAACCGATCCATCATGTTCCAGGGCTCGTAACGCGACAGTGCCATGGTCAATTCCTCCGTGTGGGTGGGGCTCACCGGCGATGTCTGCCTTGCGGCGGGCCGTTGCGGTGGCTGATGCACCGGATGTAGGGATGCGCCGCGCGCTTTCAAGCACGGCTGCGCTGCGCTCGACGCAAAAATGAGTCGGCCGGCGGCGCAACTGTGGAGAACTCTGTGGGAAGGCTGTGAAATTGGGGTGCGCAAGCGGTGGGAGATGCGTGGATACCATATGTTGTTGCGCAGCGGGTTTGGCGCTGCACCGCAGCGGCAAAGATTTAGACACTGCCAATAATCGATGTAAGTAGATAAGTGATTGATTTTATGTTCTATTAATGGATGCGACGACGTGTTCCATAACCTTGACGGTGACCGAAGCGCGCAGTTAGTCTCAGGCCCGCGCCCACAATATCTAGTGGTCGCCGACTCGGGTCTCACGGGTCCCACAAAGGCTGAAAAAAGGACAAGGATTAGGGGGTCGCTGTCGCCATGAATTCCGTCATGAAAGCCATGCATCGAGACTTCGCCTCCATCGCGTTCCAGGAAGCATCCCTGGACATCTGGGACAAGAAGTATCGGCTGACGACCAAGGAGGGCGAGCCGCTCGATCGCACGATGGACGACACCTATAAGCGTGTCGCCCGCGCGCTGGCCGACGTGGAGCGCGAAGAGGTGCGCGAGCGCTGGTACGAGCGTTTCGTCTGGGCCCTGCGCCACGGCGCGATTCCCGCCGGCCGCGTGACCTCCAATGCCGGTGCCTGGGAGCATAAGCCGGCCACCTCGACCATCAATTGCACCGTGTCCGGCACGATTCGCGACTCGATGGACGACATTCTCCAGAAGGTGCATGAGGCGGGGCTGACGCTCAAGGCGGGGTGCGTCGCCCCGGGCACCTGGGTGCGCACCGAGCTTGGCGTGGTCACGGCAGATCAGGCCGTGGCCGAGCGGCACGCGCAGATCCTCTGCTACGACCGCGAGGCACGGCGTTTCGAGATGCGCGCGATCGAGAGACATCTGACGACGCATGTACCGCAGTCGGAAAATCTGCGCATCACCACCACCAATGGCACCACGCTGACGACGTCAGTGCGCCATCCGGTGCTCGTCCATCGCGATGGAACGCTGCGCTACGTGCGCGCCGATGAAGTCACGACGCAGGATGCGCTGGTCGAGCATCGCATGCCGTGGAGCGCCGATGCGCAGTGGATGCCGGCATGGTTCGCAGGGGCGCACTTGGGAGACGGGTCTGCCTACGAGAGGAAGTCTGCCTACAGCCCGTTGCGTCGGCGCTGGGCCGAGCGCGCGCAGGCGCTCGGGAAGAGGCTGGTTTTCAAGATCCGCGCGGCAGAGCGCGAAGTCGTCGAGCGCTACGCCGCTTTCTTCAGTGGCTTCGACGGCACGCGCGCGCAAGTGGTCGCGGCGTTCAGTGCCGGCGGTGCCCGCGCCACGCCGGTCTGGGACTTTACGTGTTCAAGCTTCGGGGCGAGCAAGGCCGCAGCCCTGATCGATCATCAGATCGGTGACAAGTGCGCGACGCTGCGCGTGCCGCGTTGGGTGGCCGCGCAGCCCGAGCGTTACTTCCTGCCATTGCTGGCCGGTCTCATCGACACCGATGGGACGGTGAGCGCCGAATACGGCAGCGCGACCATTGCAATGAAGTCGGCGGACTTCGCGTTGGAGTTGCAGGCGCTGCTTGGACTGTTCGGCGTGCACGGCTCGGTCACGCGGCGCAAGGTGCGCGAGCACGTACTCAATGGCCACGTAGTGCGCGATAGTGGCGGAGCCATGCTGAAGATCTGTGACTCGGCGTTCCTCGCCCGTGTCGCGGATTACATGGCCGACAGCGGCAAGCGCGGCCGCATTCACGAGCACGCCTCCACGCCCGGGCAGTACGATCTGTTCCAGTTGCCCCCGTCGCTGCGCGCGGCCCTCGAGCTCAAGGCACCTGAATTGACGCATTGGGAGCGTCAGGCGCTGGGCTTCTATCACGGCTATCACCAGCGCGCGACCGTCAGCCGCGTGTGGCTGGATCGCTGGGCGGGGCGCTTTGCGGACCTGGCGCAGCTCGTTCACTTTGCGCTGACGCTGCGGCCCGTGCGCTCGATCGAGCGGGCTCTACCATTATCCGAGACGTTCTTTGATTTCACGGTCGAGGAGCACAACAACTACCTCGCCGGTAACGCCGGCCTCGCCGTCATCCACAACTGCGGTATCGGCTATGACTACTCGACGCTGCGGCCACGTGGCGCTTACGTGTCGGGTGCCGGCGCGTACACCTCCGGGCCGCTGTCGTTCATGGATATCTACGACAAGATGTGCTTCACCGTCTCATCGGCGGGCGGGCGGCGCGGCGCGCAAATGGCGACCTTCGACATCGGTCATCCGGACGCCATGGATTTCGTACGTGCCAAGCGCGAGCACGGCCGGCTGCGGCAGTTCAATCTATCATTGCTGATCACCGATGAGTTCATGCAGGCAGTGCGCGAGGGCGGACAGTGGCAGCTCGCCTTCCCGATCACGCAGCGCGAGCTCCAGAGCGATAAGCCCGATCTGAGCAACCGGGAACACTACTTGTGGCGCACCTGGCCGGTGCACGACAACTACGTCGTGAATGAGGATGGACTGGTCGCCTGCCGCATCTACAAGACACTGCCGGCGCGGCGTATGTGGGACGTGATCATGTCCTCCACCTACGACTTTGCCGAGCCGGGCTTCGTGCTCATCGATCGCGTCAATGAGATGAACAACAACTGGTGGTGCGAAAATATTCGCGCGACCAACCCGTGCGGCGAACAGCCGTTACCGCCCTATGGCAGCTGCCTGCTCGGCTCGGTGAATCTCACACGCTTCGTGCACGAGCCGTTCACCCCGCAGGCGCGCTTTGATTGGGAGGAATATCGCGAGGTGGTGCGCGTGTTCACGCGCATGCTCGACAACGTCGTGGAGGTCAACGGCCTGCCGCTGCCGCAGCAGCGCGAGGAGATCTATCGCAAGCGCCGCCACGGCATGGGCTTTCTCGGACTGGGCTCGACGCTGACGCTGCTGGGCATGCGCTACGGCTCGCCCGAGTCGGTGAAGTTCACCGAGGATGTTTCGCGCGAGATGGCCATCGCCGGGTGGGAAGCGGGCCTGGATCTGGCGCGCGAGAAGGGACCCGCTCCGATCATGGAGGAGGAGTTCACCGTCACGCAGGAGATGCTGCACAAGCGGCCTGAGATGGCGCGGGACGGCTGGAACGTGGGGGCGAAGATCCGCGGGCGTGAGCTACACGCGCGTTACAGCCGCTATATGCAGCGTGTCGCTGAGGTGGCTCCGCAGCTCGTGGATCAGCTTGCGCAGGTCGGCGCACGTTTCACGCACCACAGCTCGATTGCGCCCACCGGCACGATCTCGCTGTCGCTGGCGAACAATGCCAGCAATGGCATCGAGCCCTCGTTCGCGCATCACTATTTCAGGAACGTCATCCGACCGGGCCGCAAGACCAAGGAGAAGATCGACGTGTTTTCCTTCGAGCTGCTGGCCTATCGCGAGCTGGTCAATGAGCAGGCGATGCCCGGCTCGAGCCAGGAGCATGAGAAGCTGCCCGATTACTTCACGGTCGCCGATCAGGTTACCCCGCACCAGCACGTGGACATCCAGGCGGCGGCGCAGAAGTGGGTCGACTCTTCGATTTCTAAGACCGCCAATGTGCCGACCAATTTCCCCTACGAGGACTTCAAGGGCATCTATCTCTATGCCCATGAGCGCGGGTTGAAGGGCTGCACGACCTTCCGCTTCAATCCGGAGGCGTTCCAGGGCGTGCTGGTCAAGGAGCAGGACCTGAAGAACACGACCTATGTGTTCACGCTCGAGGATGGCAGCGAGATCCGCGCCCGCGGCGATGAGGAAATCGAGTACGACGGTGAGCAGCACAGTGCCGCCAATCTCTTCGATGCCCTGAAAGAGGGCTACTACGGGAAGTTCTGACATGAGCACACGCATCGACCAACGTATCGTCAAGTACCGTGTGTTGAAGCCGGAAGACGCTGCGGCCGGCACTGCCGCGCTTCCAGCGGCCGGCTCGAGCGCTGCGGCTTCGGGCGGCGCTGTCACTACAGGCGGCGCGCACACCGCGGGCGCGAAAACGGCTGCAGTTGCGCCAACGGCAGCCGCAGGACCGGGCGGCGCAGCGGAAAGCGGCGAGCTGCACGCGACCGACCGCAATGGACGTACCGCCAAGGTCATCCGCATGCACGAGGAGATCCAGCGTCCCGAGATGCTGGTGGGCTCCACCTACAAGATCAAGACGCCGGTCTCGGACCACGCGATGTACGTCACGATCAACGACATCGTGCTCAACGAGGGCACCGACTACGAGCAGCGCCGGCCGTTCGAGATCTTCATCAACTCGAAGAACCTCGATCACTTTTAGTGGATCGTCGCGCTCACGCGCATCATCTCGGCGGTGTTCCGCAAGGGTGGCGACGTGACCTTCCTGGTCGATGAGCTCAAGGCCGTGTTCGATCCGCGCGGCGGCTACTGGCAGCCGGGCGGGAAGTTCATGCCCTCAATCATTGCCGAGCTCGGGTACGTCATCGAGAAGCATCTGCAGGCGATCGGTCTGCTGCGCAAGCCCGAGCTGGACGTACATCAGAAGAAAATGGTCGAGGAGAAGCGAGCCGAGTTCGAGGCGCGTACGCGTCAGAAGGACGCCTTTGCGACCTCGCACTTTCCCGAGGGCGCGCAGCTGTGCAGCAAGTGCAGCACGGCCGCGGTGGTCATGATGGATGGCTGCATGACCTGCCTGAACTGCGGGGATTCGAAGTGCGGGTGAGAAGGGACAGCGACCTGGTGTTTAGGCAGGCTCAGGCGACCAGGCGGTAGCAGGGTCGATAGACGCTGCCCGGCAGCTTCATGCGCCCCTGGGCGACGAAGGAGGTCAGCAGCTCGTCCAGCAGCTGCATGATGTCGCGGTCGCCGGCGAGCTCGTAGGGCCCGAGCCGCTCGATCGCCGCGACGCCATTCTCCTTCACGTTGCCGGTGACGATGCCCGAGAAGGCGCGGCGCAGATTGGCCGCCAGGCGGTGCACCGGCTGTGCGCGGTGCAGCTCCAGCGCGCGCATCGAGGCGTGTGAGACTTCAAAGCGGCGCTGCAGCTCGTAGGGCACGCGCAGCAGCCAGTTGAAGTTGTACGAATCGTTGTTCTCGCGCCGGAAGATGCGCACCTCTTCGAGACCCCGGACGAGGTAGCGTGCCACGGCCGGTGGATCATCCACGATCACGTGCAGGCGCGAGAGTGCCTCGGCACCGAGCGTAGCTTCGATGAAGCGCGAGATCTGCTCGAAGTAGCCGGCGCTGGCTCGCGGGCCGGTCAGCACCACCGGTAGCGGTTGGGCGCTGTTGGCCGGATCGAGCAGCAGACCCAGCAGGTACAGGATCTCCTCGGCGGTGCCCACGCCGCCGGGGAAGACGATGATGCCGTGGCCCATGCGTACGAACGCCTCGAGACGCTTCTCGATGTCCGGCATGATG
>DATNDE010000005.1:0-138773 GCA_035553315.1 Steroidobacteraceae bacterium | reverse complement strand
TTTTTTTGGTTGCAACCAGGTGCCCGCGCATGGCCGATTCCGTACACGAGAAGCGCAAGCTCTTGAACCGCATCCGCCGCATCCGCGGCCAGGTCGGGGCGGCCGAACAGGCCATCGACTCGGGCAAGGGCTGTGCGACGGTAATGCACCAGCTGGTCGCGTGTCGCGGCGCGATAAACGCCCTGCTTGCCGAAGTGCTCGAAGATCACGTACGCGAGCATCTGAGCGGCACCGCGCGCTCGCGGACGCAAGCGCAAGCGGCCAATGACCTGATCGATATTGCGCACGCGTACTTTCGCTGAATTGCCACGGCGCCCCTCCCGCCTGGGCCTTGAGCCAGGCTTTACAATGGGACCCGGGGGTGAGCTCATCTCTGTGGAGGACGAGGGACATGGCGACGGGTTGGGCGGGCGAGAACGCAGTGAACGAGCAGATCGATGCGACCGTCAAGGACGGCGTGTTGCGCGCCAGAAGCCAGCTGCCCCAGGGCGAGAGCCTCGAACAGTGCAGCGCATGCGGCGCCCCGATCCCCGAGGCGCGTCGCCGCGCCATGCCGGGCGTGCGCCTATGCGTGGCCTGCCAGGAGGCCCATGATCGCGAGGCCGTGGCCTTCAGCGGCTACAACCGCCGCGGCAGCAAGGACAGCCAGCTGCGTTAAATACAGGCAGATTGGCCGTTCTGGCCCGATGGGCCATTTTGGCCCGATGGGCGGTCCTGATTCTCTTGGCTCGAGCGGCTTACGTAGGCCACGCTCAGAATCAGCGCCTGAGCATCGAATGGCTTGACCACGTGGTCCTGGAAGCCCGCTGCCAGGGCGTTATCGCGGTCCTGTTCGCGCGCGAAGGCGGTCAGTGCGATGGCAGGCAGCCGCTCGGGCCCGTAGCCGCGGGCTCTGACCTGCCGGATCAGCTCGTAGCCATCCTCGCCAGCCATGCCGATGTCGCTGACCAGCACGTGCACCTCCTGGCGCTCGAGCATCTTCAGCGCCGCCCGAGCGCTGTCGGCCTCCAGCACCTTCACGCCGGCATCGCCTAACACGCGACGGGCCAGCTCGCGGGCATCCACATCGTCCTCGACCAGCAGCACCACGACGCCGCTCAGGTCCATGGAGCGCCGCTGTTGCGTTTCGCTCAGGTGCGGGCTCGCCGCACGCGCCTGCGCAAGCGGCAGCTCCAGCGTAAAGGTGGCGCCGCGCCCCTCCCCTTCGCTGAAGGCGCTGACCGAGCCGCCGTGCAGCTCGGCAATCTGCTTGACGATCGCCAGTCCCAGGCCGAGGCCCCCGTGGCGGCGCGTACTGGTCGCATCCTGCTGGCTGAAGCGCTCGAAGATACGTGGCAGGAAGTGCGCCGCGATGCCCTGACCCTGGTCGCGCACCAGCACTCGCAACCCCCCCGCCACCACCTCGGCCCGCAACTCCACGGTTCCCCCGCGGGGTGAGAATTTGATGGCGTTGGTCAGTAGATTCCACACCATTTGCTGCAGCCGCGCCGGGTCGGCCTCCACGTGGGCGCCATCGGCGACGATGCTCGCGGACAGGTGCACGCCGGCGCTGTGCGCAATGCTTTGCACGACGTCCACGGCCGCGCGAACCACCGGACAGGGATCGATGACGGCCATCGCCAGCCGCAGCTTGCCGTAGGCGATGCCCGCATAATCGAGCAGGTCATTGATCATCTGCGCCTGCAGGCGCGAGTTGCGCTCGATGGCCTGCACGCCCTGGCTGACCGTGGGCGGCAGCCCCTCGGTGCGGCTGATGACGGCTGACCAGCCCAGAATGGCGCTGAGCGGCGTGCGCAGCTCGTGCGACAGGGTGGCCAGAAACTCTTCTTTGAGGCGGTTGCTGCGCTCGGCCTCGGCACGCGCCGCCCGCTCGCTGTTCAGCAGCGCCTCGCGCTCAGCCTCCGCGCGCAGATGAATGCTGATGTCGGTGAGCGTCAGGATCAGCATGCCGGCCTGGGTCTCACGCGCCAGCTGCCCGTCGACTGGCACCGTGTTCGCGTCCTTGCGCCGCAGGGCTGTCCGACCGATCCAGCGCGCATCGCGCGCGGAAGCCATGCTCGCCCGCAGGCTGCTGGCGCGTGCCGTCAGATCTCCGACTTCGAACAGCGAGTCGCCCGAGCGGCCGATGAGCTCCGAGCGATCGTAGCCGCTGAGCGCGCAGAGCGCGGGATTGACCGACTCGATGCAAAAGGCGCCATTGAGCGTCAGCATCGGCACGGGCATCAGATCGAAGATTTCCTGCAGCCGCGCCTCCATGCCCCGGCGCAGCAGCTCCGCACGGCGCGCGAACAGCAGCGTGCGCACGCTGGCGATGAGCACCGTCGCTTCCACCGGCCGTGTCAGGTAGCTGTCCGCGCCGCCCTGCAGGCCGTGCACAAAATCCCCGTGGTGCACGAAAGTGGCCGACAGGTGCAGCACCGAGATGTGCGCGGTGGCCGGATTGGCGCGCAAACGCCGACACACCTCGAAGCCGTCGACGTCCGGCAAATTGATGTCGAGGGTAATGAGGGCGGCTTGGGGAGCGAGCTCCAGGGCCATCGTACCCGTGCTTGCCTCGATGACCTGATAGCCTGCTGCACGCAGTACGCGGCTGGTCGCGTAGCGTGCCGCGGCGTTGTCGTCGACGACCAGGATGGTCGCATCGGTCAGTACGGCGCCCGCGGTCGCCTCAGCGCTCGAAGCTGGCGGGTTGGTGTCGGAGCCCATTAGCTTCCTGCCTTGTCCGCACCCTGATAGTGCACCGGGATCGTCACCGAAAAGCACGAGCCCTTGCCGAGCTCGCTTTGCACCGCGACCTCCCCGCCCAGCAGCTGCGAGAATTTCCTGGCCAGCGATAGCCCGAGCCCCGTGCCGCGCAGGCGCTTTTGCACGCGGGTGTCGATCTGTACGAAGTCGTTGAACAGCGCCGGCATTTGTTCGGCCGAGATCCCGATGCCGGTATCCCGGACGGCGAATTCTACCCGCGCGCCCTCGCGCAGGTGCGCCGAGACGCGCACCTCTCCCTGGGCGGTGAACTTCAGGGCATTGGAGATGAAGTTGCGCAGAATCTGCGAGAGCTTCTTGTCGTCGGTGAAGATGCGCGGCAGATCTTCGGGCTCTTCGAAAATCAGCGATACGGAGCTGCTGGCCACAATCGGCTTGAAGATGCCGCGCAATGCCGAAAATAGATCCACCATCTCGAACCACTCGGGCGAGATGGTGATGCGCCCCGCCTCGACCTTGGCCAGATCGAGCAGGTCATCGACCATCTCGGTGAGCTCTCGCACGCTGGAGCGCACGAATTGCACCTGCCGCTGCTGCTCTGCGTTGAGCTCCCCATCCATGCCGTTGGCCAGCAGCTCCGTGATGCCGGTGATGGAGGCCAGCGGCGTGCGGAACTCGTGGCTCATATAGGAGAGAAAGCGGCTCTTCAGATCGGCGGCCTCGCGCAGCATCGCGGCGTTATTGTCGAGCTCGGCGTATAGCGCGACGACGCCGCGATTGGTTTCGGCCAACTCGCCCGAGAGCACCTCGATCTCGGCCTGTTGACGCTGAATTTGCGCACGCAGGCTCTCCAACTCGCTCATTGCAATCCCCCGCGCGCCGCGCGCCGTCCGAGTACCAGCACCGTCGCATCGTCCCGACCGCGGCCATGATCGCGATACAGGACCGCGGCGATCACGGCGCTGTGATGCGTATGCAGCCCCTGGTAGGCAGATACGGACCAGCGCGCCGAGATGCCATCGGAGTGCATGACCACGCGCCCATCGCGCGGCCACGCATAGCTGAACTGCTGCACGCGCAGCAGCTGCGTGCCCAGGGTGCCGTTGTGCGACACCAATCCCTGCGAACGCTCCGGGGAGATCATGTAGCCGCCAATATTGCCGATGCCGGCGTATTCGAGCGTCTGACTGCAAGGCGGCAATAACGCACAGGCGGCCGCCGCACCGCGAGTGCCGCTCATGGCCCGATGCATGTGACGCATAGCCTCGACCGGCGGGCGAAACGGCTCGGCTGCGAAGGCCGTGCTGGCCGCGCGCGCCGCGGCAGCGGCAAAGGTCCCATGGCCCAGGCCGTCCACCACCAGCATTGCCGCCGCGTCACCATCGCAGGCCACCTGCCAGCCGTCCCCACATTCGATCTCCCCGGGCATCGGCACGCAGATCGCGCCGAGCTCCAGTGCATCATCGAGCCTGGCAGCGCCCGACCCGGCGGCGCCGCGAGACTCGCCCCGCCCATCCGCGCTGCCCTTGGCGCCGCCGCGCTTCAGGCGGGCCAGGACGACCGTGCCCTGCCCGACGACCGAGTAGATGTCGAACACACCGGACAGGCGCATCACCGCCCCCAGGCCTGCCCCAAGGGTGCCGCCGGTCGAATAGCCGTCGCGCAGACAGCTCTGCACATCGCTCATGCCGGGGCCGCGATCGATGGCGAGCAGCTCTATCTGCATATCGCCCTGCCCCGCCAGCGCCTGCAGCAACAGCTCTCCGCCGCCGGCGTGGCGCACCAGGTTGGTGGCGAGCTCGGAGGCGACGATGCCGACGCGCCCCACGGCGGTCTCATCGAAACCGCTGACCTGCGCCAGACGCTGCGCGGCGCGCCGACACTCCCCGATCTGGCTGTCGGCACTCACTTCGAAGCGTGTCTGCGAGCTGCTGCCGAGCATGCTCAGCATCTCATCTCCAGCGCGTAATGCTCACGCGCGTGCCAGAGCCCAAAGTCGACTCGATCTCGAACTCGTTGACGAGCCGCTTGGCCCCGGTCAGCCCCATCCCCAGGCCGGTGCCGCTGGTCCAGCCGTCGGTCATGGCGAGCTCGAGGTTGGCGATACCCGGGCCCTCATCGACGAAATCCAGGCGCACTCCGCGTCGCGAACCGCTCTCGACGAGCTCCCAGAGCATGCGGCCGCCTCCGCCGTAGATCACGGCATTGCGCGCCAGCTCGCTGGCAGCGGTCACGAATTTGGTCTGATCGACGAGCGAAAAATTGATCTCCTGCGCCAGGCGGCGCACGTGCTGGCGGCACAGTACGATGTCGTGAGCGTTGGCGAGCGGCAGCTCACCGCGGGGCGGTAGCGGCACCGTGGCTCTCCAGAGCTGTGCGCAGCAGCTGCATGCCTCGCTCGACGTTGAGCGCCGTGGCGATTCCCGGCAGCGACAAGCCGAGCTCCACCAGCGTGATGGCGACCGCGGGCTGCATCCCTACCAGCACCGTCTTGGCATCGAGGATGCGCGCCATGCCGGAGATGTCGGCAATCATGCGTCCCATGAAGGAGTCGACGATCTCGAGCGCCGAGATGTCGATCAGCACGCCGCGCGAGCTGTGCCGCGCGATCGCCGCGGTCAGATCGTCCTGTAGACGCAGCGCAAGCTGGTCGTGCATCTCAACCTGGATGGTGGCGAGCAGAAACTCGCCCATCCGCAGGATAGGAATGCGCTCCATCGTGGCTACTGCTTCTTGAACTCGATGCCAGTGCGTCGCAGGGCCAGGGCCAGTGCATCGGCCAGGTTGGCCTTGGTGGTTACGCCCTGCAGGTCGACGCCCAGGTGCACGATGGTCTGTGCGATCTGCGGCCGCACGCCGCTGATGATGCATTCCGCACCCATCAGCCGCAGCGCCGTCACGGTCTTGAGCAGATGCTGCGCGACCAGCGTATCGACAGTCGGCACGCCGGTGATGTCCACGATCGCGATCTGCGACTCGGTTTCCACGATCTTCTGCAGCAGGGACTCCATGACGACCTGGGTGCGTGCCGAGTCGAGCGTGCCGATCATCGGCAGCGCCAGGATGCCGTCCCACAGCTTGACCACCGGCGTGGAGAGCTCGAGCAACTCCTGCTGCTGGCGGCTGATGACCTCCTCGCGGGTCCTCTGAAAGCTCTTGATGGTGTACAGCCCGAGCTTGTCCAGCAGCACCGTGGCCGTCCAGACATCCGCAACGAGCTTGTCGGCGTCGCCGTTGCTGTCTTCGCGCAGTGCATCAAAGATCGGTCGCTTGAGAGAGAGGATGAAGGTGGCGGTCTCGTCGGAGGCAAAACCGGAGAGCACGCGCTCGCGCGAGAGCCCATCGAGGAAGTCGCGCACTTCCTTCCATTCTCCGACGGCGATGTCCTCGACCCCGGTACGTTGGGCGGCCTGCACCAGCAGATCCAGGAACTGCGATGACTGACGCGTGATCTCCTCCTGCGAGAGCCGCGCGCGTGCCGCGCCGATCTCGCGCTGCTGCTCCTGCGTCCATTGCGCCATGATCGTGTCTCGGCGCTTACGCAGCACCGCACTGAGTTTGCTCTGTGGAGGCATTGAATCCTTCCAATGGTGGGCCGCGAGACCTCAAACCCAATAGTTTAGAGACTTAGGGGTGGACGCGGCTCGCACGGGTGGCGCGGCCCGCCAGCGTTCAAGGGCATCATACCCTAAGCCTCGCACGCCGAGCCCCCTCCGCCCGGCCCGTCGCCGAGCCCGCTCGGCACAGCCCCTCAGTGCACCCGGTCGGCGCCATAGCGCGCCTGCAACACTGCCCGCGATAGATAGATGCGGCTCTGATAGCCGCGCAGTGCACGCCGCAGCCCCATGGGGTTGGTCGCGATCACCAGCAACAGCACCATGATCACCTCTCCGACCCGCCGCGGCAGGCTGCGAGGGGGTGACTCGGCCGAGGGCTCAAAGCCCAGCCGCACCACGATGCGACGGAACTGGCGCGTCTGCCGAGGGGTCGCGAGGTTCATGTCCCCAAACAGCAGCTGGATGCCGGCAAGCTCGGGGCGCCGGGCAAGATAACGGGCCAGCTCGCACAACGAGCGCTCGACGTCGCGGCTCAGGCGACGCGCCCAGCGCATGCTCGGTCCGCCTCGCGCCATCCGCGGCAGGTGTTCATTCCACAAGTGCAGCCGCAGCGCCGGCTCCCCGGCGCGCACCAGCGTGCCGTCGCGCAGCCGCAGGTCGCGTGGCGCCGCGCAGAGCTCGATGCGAAGCACGCAGTCCGGATCATTGCAGTACTCGAAGCTGCCGCAGCGGCGACGCAGCCAGCGATCCAGCGCGAACACCGCCTGTCCGATGCGTGAGCTGGCGGATTTTTCGGTCAGCTCGTAGCTCATGCTGCGCCCCCGGCGCAATCGGACGCATAGCGCTCGTTGCGCATCGCCAGCGCAACCTTGATTCCCAGCGCGATGGGCACCGCGAGGATGATGCCGGAGATGCCCAGCAGCAGCCCTCCGCTGAGAAAGCAGAAGATCACCAGCACCGGACGCACATGCGCCGCCTTGCCGATCACCAACGGCCCGAAGAACTGGTCGATCGACAGACGCAGGGCGATCGCATAGGCGATGAAGGCGAGGATGGCCGAGGCGCCCGCAGCCTGACGCACGGCCACGAGGCCGGCCAACACCGCGGAGGACACCGGCCCGATCAGCGGCAGCAGCTCGAGCAAGCCGGTGAGCAGCGCCAGCAGCAGTGCGTGGTGCAGTCCGAGGAACAACCCCAGGCCGATGTAGGCCGCAGTGGATGCATACACCACGACCAGCGCAATGCCCACGAAGTAGCGGCGCAAAATGGGATTGAGCTGCTGCCAGAAGCGCACCATTGCGGGTCGATGCGGCGGGCTGACGAGCCACAACAGCCCCTGCGAGATCCGCGGCGCATCGAACAGCAGATAGCCGAGGATCACCCAGGTGAGGATCAGCTCGAACATCGCGCCGAATCCGACCAGCGCGGCGGCCAGCATCCGATTGCCGTTGGTCACCACGCTGGAGAGCCCATCGGCCGCCCGCGCGGCAATCTGCGCCGCGTTGAGCGAGGCACCGCCGATGTTGAAGCTGCGATTGCCCATCAGCACGCGAATGAAGCCATCGATGACGTCGCGCGGATTGGCCGCCAGCGCCACCAGCTCGCGCGCGGCGGCTGGCAATCCCAGCCAACCGAGCAGGCCTACCAGGCCCATCAGCACCGTCAGCACCAGCAGCGCGAACAGCCAGCGATAGCCGTGGGCGCGGCGGGCGGCCAGATCAATGAGTGGCGTGCAGATGTAGGCGGCGATGCCTGCCAGTACGAAGGGCAGCAGGATCTCGCGCAGCAGATACAGCACCGCGAGGACCGCACCGGCGATCACCACGAAGGTGACGGCTGTGGGGCGGCGTCCCTCCGTGGCCTCTGATCCGGTCGGGGTCATTGATAGACGCGGCCCTTCCAGCGCACTCGGCGCATGAGCCGGGAACGCACGCTGTCCACGGCGATCATTCCGGCAGCGGTATAGCTGACCGGAAACAGCAGTCCATACCAGGGCGGGATCTGGAAATGGGCCGCCCCGGCGATATGCATTGCGATGATGGCGGCCGAACCCAGACCCGCGGGCACCAGCGCCGCACACGCCCCCGTCGTGCCGCTGACGCAATCGGCAATGTCGAACGCCGGCAGCACCAGCGCACCCCAGGCGGTGATCACGGCGATGGCCGCCAGCGCGATCGTGCGCACCGGACCGCCGAGCATGTGAGAGAGGTTCTTGGCAATGCCGGGCCAGAGCGTCTGCCAGCCCGTGTACATGCGGGTCGCGAGCAGCAGGCTCCCGTCCTTCAGCAGCACGCGATGGCCGCGTCGCTTGAGCAGGCGCGCGAGCTCCAGATCCTCGCAGATCGCCGTGCTGACCGCGGCATGCCCGCCCACATCCTCATACGCCTCACGCCGCAGCAGCATGAACTGCCCGGTGGCGACCACTTCGTGGCTGTCGGGCGCCTGCAGCTTGGCCAGGTCCTGGCAGAAGCCGAGCAGATACAGGCCACAGGGGATCACCAGCCGCTCGGCGAAGGTGTGCAGCTCATGACGCGGCGAGACCGTGAGCAGGTCGATCTTGCCCTCGAGCGCGGCGGCCAGCGCACTGGTCATCAGCAACGGATCGGCGCGCATGTCCGCATCCAGAAAACACAGCCACTGGATGTCCGCGGGAATCGTCTGTGAGCCGATCCAGCAGGCGTGCGGTTTACCCTTCCACGCGGGCGGCAGCGGCGGGGTGCGCATGTAGCTCACGCGCTCATCCTGCGCGGCGAGCTCCGCGACGATCTCGGCGGTGCCGTCGCTGGAATCATCATCCACCACCAGCACGCGCAGCCGATCGGCCGGATACTGCTGTCGCAGCAGCGAGCGCACGCAGGGGCCGATGTTGGCGCGCTCATCGCGCACCGGCACGATCACCGCCACACGCGGCGGGATCTTCTTGGGTCGCGCGACGCTCAGGGCTACACGCGCAAAGATCTGCTGCTGCCGGAAGGCCCGGCTGAGCAGCCACAGCACCATGACGAACCAGAGGCAAGAGAGGATGAGTTCCACGCGAATCGCATCCCCGATGAGTGAAACGCGCCGGTATTGGAACACGCTCGTTGCTGCCCCGCAATCGAGGCAGGGGGCTTCGCGCACCCTTCAGCCCCGTGACACTTACCGACGGGCCGCGAAAGACGGCGTGGGCTGTGTAGGAAAGCGCGAGGTACGGGCGGTGCGAGCCGGGGTCCGAGCGGGCGGCGCGGGTCGAGCGGGCCGGGGCTCAGGAGCGCAGGCCGAGCAGCGGTGCGGGCTCGGCCAGGGGAAGTGCGTCGATATCGCGCGCGACGGCGTAGCGGCCCTGCAGCAGCGCGATGGGCTCGGGCGGGGCAATGAACATACCCTGCGCGTACTGAACCTCCAGTCGCTGCAGCTCGGCGAACACTGCAGCCGACTCGACTTTTTCGGCGACGGTGGCGATCCCGAGCGCCCGCGAGGCGCGGCTCACGGCTTCCACGAGGCAGCGATCCAGCGGATCGCTCAGCACACGGCTGGTGCAGCGATCGTGCAGCTTCAGATAATCCACGGGCAGGGTGCGCAGGTAGCGGAATGACGACAGATCCCCGCCGAAGTCGGCGAGTGCAAAACGGCAGCCGCGCTGACGCAATTCCTGCATGAACTCCACCGCCTCGGTCATGCTCTTGAGCACCGCGCTCTCGCTGATCTCGAAGCACAGCGCGCGCGCCACGACCGGGTCGATGCGTGCCAGGACGAATTCGAGAAAATCCCGGTCGCCGAAGGACATGCCGGAGAGATTCAGTGCCAGCTGAAACGCCGGCGGCGTCGCGGTGAGACTCGCGCCGCCGGCGGCGGAGGGACGCTCGCGCATCACGGCCAGCGCGCTCTCGAGCGCCCAACGGTCGATGGCCGACACGACGTTGTAACGCTCGGCCGCGGGGATGAAGTGGCGCGGAAGCACCAGCTCGCCGTCGTCATCGCGCAGGCGCGTGAGCACCTCGTAGAGCGGTGGC
This sequence comes from Steroidobacteraceae bacterium, assembly GCA_035553315.1. GTDB lineage: Bacteria > Pseudomonadota > Gammaproteobacteria > Steroidobacterales > Steroidobacteraceae > FEN-1191. The sequence continues at coordinate 128,521 of DATNDE010000005.1, read as the reverse complement.
TGGCCGCGCACGCGTGCCCCCATCGGCACGATCGGCTGGCAGAACAGCTCGAGCCGCCCCTGTTCGAGCGCACGCGTCAGGCGGCCCACCCAGTAGAGGTCGCGCTGGCGCCCGGCATCCAGGTGCGAGTCGTAGCGGTGCACGCGATTGCGTCCGGCTTCCTTGGCGGCGTAGCAGGCGATGTCGGCGGCCGAGAGCAGCGTTGCGATGTTCTGACTCTCGGCGTTGATCTCCACCACCCCGATGCTCACCCCGATGCGACTGGTGTGCTTGTCCCACAGAAAGCGATAGTCCTGAATGGCCTGGCGGATGCCCTCAGCGATCGTCGTGGCCTGCTCGGCCGTGCAGCGCTGCATGAGGATGCCGAACTCGTCCCCGCCGAGCCGGGCAATGGTGTCCCCGGCGCGCACGTGTCCCTGCAGCAGCCCGGTGATATCGCGCAGCAGCCGGTCGCCTGCCCCGTGTCCGCAGGCATCGTTGACGCGCTTGAACTGATCGAGGTCCATGTACAACAGCGCGTGCGTCACCTGCTGCTCGTGGGCACTGCGCAGCGCCTCGGCCAGGCGGTTGTCCAGCTCGCGGCGGTTGATGAGTCCCGTGAGGGCATCGTGACTGGCCTGGTAGGAGAGCGCGCGCTTCAGGCGGCGCTCCTTGGTCACATCGCGAAACACCACCACGGCCCCGACGATCTGCCCGGCCCGATCACGGATGGGCGCGGCCGAATCCTGGATGGCAATCTCCTGTCCCTGCCGATTCACCAACATGCTGAAGTCGGCCGAGTGGACCACCTGGCCCTCTGTCAGCGCGCGCCAGAGCGGATGATCCAGATTGTGGCCGGCCTCGCCGTCGGCGCGCTCATCGTGCAGCCGCATCACCGTGGGCAGCCGCGCACCGCGTGCCGCCTCGCTCTGCCAACCCGTGAGCCGCTCGGCCACCGGATTCATGTAATCGATTCGCCCGTCGCGATCGGTGGTGATGACCGCATCGCCGATGGACTGCAGCGTGACTTGGGCGCGCTCCTTCTCGGCGAACATCGCCTGCTCGGCGCTCTTGCGCGCGCTGATATCCGAGAGCGTGCCTTCGTAGCCCTCGACCTGGCCATCCGCCGCGCGAATGACCCAGGCGCTCTCGAGCACCACGATGCTGCCGCCATCGGCGCGCTGCATGAGCGTCTCGACGTTGTGGATGGCGCCTCCGCCGGCGAGCTCCTGCTCGATCGCCGCGCGCCGCGTGCCGTCGCGATACAGGTTGGCGATGCCCGGCAGCGCGTAGAGCTCGGCGGCCTCGTGATAGCCCAGCATGCGCACGAAGGCCGGATTGACCGCCTTGAGCCGTCCATCCGCGCCACACAGGTAGACCCCATCGGGCACCCGCTCGTAGAGACTGCGATAGCGCGCCTCGCTCTCGCGCAGCGCTGCCGCGGCAGCGTGCCGCTCGATGGCGATGCCGGCGATCTGCGCAGCGTGTGTCAGCAGCGAGAGCTCCAACGCCCCGGGTGCACCCTGCACCGCTCGATACACGGTCAGCGCACCGAGGATGCGGCCGCGCGCTGCCGTAATCGGTAGCGCCCAGGCGGCCCGGATTCCCTGCGCCTGGGCCTGAGCCCGATGGCGTTGCCAGAACGGATCGGCCGCAATATCCGCAACCAGCACGGGTCGGCCGAGATACACCGCCGCGGCGCTGGAGCCATTGCGCAGGTCGATCGGCATGCTCTGCTCGATCTGCCGCCAGCCCGCCGGCACGCGCTCGCCGAGCATCTCGACGAAGCGCTGCGTCGCTGCATCGACACGCGCAATACCGACCCACAAATCCGGACCCAGCGATTCAACCAGCGCAATGATGGAGCCGAGCACCACGGACAGCGGGGCATCGGCGGCAATGCGCTCGAAGATGTCGCGTTCGGCCGCAGTGACGTGCTCGCCGGAACCCAGGCCGTATCCCGCGACGCCAGCTCCCCCGCTCAGCCCAGACTCGTGTGACATAACCTCGCCGGTCGAAGCAGATCGCTCATCATACGGATGGGGTGTGACCGCAGAGCGCGATAGTGTCCCAATTTGGGTCCGCAGCGAAACGGCTGGACACGGTGGCGAGATGGCGCTGTGGGGCGGCGCAGAGGGGGCGGCGCGGACTCAGGGAGTGCCGCTGTTGTCAGCGGCGATCAGCGGGATGGAATAAGTACGCGCTTCGGTCACCTTATCGGTCTGCAGCAGAAGGGTCGCATTGAGGTCCAGCACTCCGGTCTGCTGGGGCACGACGGTAACCTCGTGGTTTTGTGGCGTCCCGGCCTTCAGGTCGGACAGATCGAAGCTCGTAGGCGATTGCATCAGCAGCCCCTCTCCAGCGGTCAGCGAGGCGTGGATGTGATCGATCGAGCTCTGATCGGCAGGGGTCAGGACCAGCAGGATCTTCACCGGCATGCCCACCACCGGGCGCGCCTCGACACGGAACTTGACGGTCAGGGGCTTATTGGGCCCACCGGGATTGACCGCGGACACCAGGTCCGCATCGCTGGTGGCCGCGGCCTCATCTGCCGAAGTGTTCGCGGCGTTGTCGTTCGTGGACGCGGAGGCGCCGGGCCGCCCACAGCCCGCCAGCAGACAGAGGGTGAGGGCGAGCACCAGGGCTGGCGCCGCCGCCTTGCCACCGCAGGCAGCCGATTGCCATTGCCGTTCAAGCATCTGCATGCGCCCGGGACATTAGCACAGGCACCGCGCCCGAGGCGGTGCCGGCTGCCGGGCTTGCGACACGTGCCCGCTAGCCCACCCGCGGTGGGTCGGCCAGTTGCTCGCACTGTACCCGCAGGTCGCCAACATAGCCTTCCCAGTAGCGTGCCTCACCAGCCCAGGGAAAGGCACGTGGAAAGGCCGGATCGGCCCAGCGGGCGGCAATCCAGGCGGCGTGGTGCAACATACGGATGGAACGCAGCGCCTCGATCAGCGAGAGCTCGTTGAACTCCACGCCGCCGAACTGGTCGTAGCCGTCCATGATCTCGCGCCACTGGCGCTGCTGCTCGGCCTCCGTGCCGGACAGGAACATCCACAGATCCTGGATGCGCGGGCCGGCCATGCAGTCGTCCAGGTCGACGAACAGCGGGCCGGTAGCCTGCCAGAGGATGTTGCCGAGGTGGCAGTCCCCGTGCAGGCGGATTCCGGCCAGGGGCGCGGCCGCCTGTAAAGCCGTCTCGATGCCCTCGAGCAGCTGTGTGCTCGTCTGCAGATAGGCGTCGCGCATGTGCGCGGGCAGCAGCGCACTGGCGAGCAGCGTATCGCGCGCGCGACGCGCAATGGAGGCATTCAGGGTCGGGCGCTGCTCGAAGCGGCGCCGGGCGCCCACGGCGTGCACGCGGGCCAGGGTGCGGCCCAGCAGCTCGCGCGCACCGGGCTGATCCAGGTCCGGGGCAGTCCCGGGACAGAGCGGAAAGACGGCCAGCCGGAAGCCTCCCTGGTGGTGCAGGGTCGCTCCTGCCAGCGACAGCGGCGCCGCCACGGGCAGCTCGGCGGCGGCCAGCTCAGCGGCCAGCAGGTGCTCCTCGAGGATCTGCGCGTCCGACCAGCGAGCCGCGCGGTAAAACTTGAGCACCACGGGCTCGGCCTCCTCGCGCCCGAGGCGGTAGACGCGGTTTTCATAGCTGTTGAGCGCGAACAGCCGCCCGTCCGGGCAGAGCCCCAGGGCCTCGGCGGCATCCAGGACCGCATCGGGCGTCAGGCCGGCGAAGGGAGTGTCGATTGCCGCTATCATCGGCGGTTGCATCGCCAGTCAGGCCGGCAATTGGGCCGGCGACTGCGTTGAACGGACTCGAGGAGAAGCGATTGAGTCAGAAGACAATCCTGGTTACGGGAGGCGCCGGCTACATCGGCAGCCACGTGCTGCTGCAGCTGCAGGCGCGCGGCGAGCGCGTGGTGGTGCTCGACAACCTCTACACCGGCTTTCGACAGGCGGTACGTGATGTGCCCCTGGTAGTCGGGGACGTCGCTGATCGCGAGCTCGTCGGCCGCACGCTGCGCGAGTACGAGGTGGACACCGTGCTGCATTTCGCGGCCAATACCATCGTACCCGAGTCGGTCAGCGACCCGCTCAAATATTACGGCAATAACACCTGCGCGACGCGCACGCTGCTGGAGGTGTGTCTGGCGAACCAGGTGCGCTCGGTAGTGTTCTCCTCCACCGCCGCGGTCTATGGCATTCCGGCCGGCGGGGTCGCGGCCGAGGATACCGCCCTCGCCCCGATCAATCCCTACGGCACCTCCAAGCTGATGTCCGAGTGGATCCTGCGCGATGTCGCCGCCGCCAGCCCGCTGCGTTACGTCGCCCTGCGCTACTTCAATGTCGCAGGCTCCGATCCGCAGGGACGCATCGGCCAGGCGACGCGCAAGGCAACCCTGCTGATCAAGGTCGCCTGCGAGGTGGCCGTGGGGCGCCGCCCTCACCTATCGATCTTCGGCACCGACTACGACACACCCGACGGCACCGGCGTACGCGACTTCATCCACGTGGAGGACCTGGCGCGGGCGCACCTGGACGCGCTCGACTACCTCAGGGGTGGGGGAGCGACGACGGTGCTCAACTGCGGCTACGGGCACGGCTACAGCGTGCGCGAGGTCCTGGCGAGTGTCGAGCGCGTCTCGGGCAAGAAGCTTCCGGTGCGCGAGGAGCCGCGCCGTGCCGGGGATCCGCCGGTGCTCGTGGCGCGCGCCGAGCGCATCCGTCGCGAGCTCGGCTGGCGGCCGCAGCTCGACGATCTGGACTGCATTGTAAAAAGCTCGCTCGCCTTCGAAGCGAAGCTTCTGCGCGAGCCGTGGTAGACAGCCGCCGCGTCGCGTGGCATATGCGTCTATCCAGGCAGACATAGACTCTATATTAATGCGCTGGCTGCTGCCCAAGTCATTGAACGGCTTTCTGTTGCTGGGTCTGGTGGTGCTGGCCGGCCCGCTGCTGTTCGCGCTCCTCAATGCCACGGTGCAGATGCGCCGCCTGGCGAGCACGAGCCAGCACCTGGTGGCCGACAGTGTGCGCACCACTCGCATCTCGCAGGACATGTTTGCGCAACTCGCGTTGCTCGAGCGCTCGGCACGGCTGTACCTGGTGCTCACCGATCCGAGCGTGCTCGCGGCGTTCCGCCAGCACGACCAGCGCATCAGCGAGGATGCCGCTGCGCTGCACGGCGCACTGCGCGGCGCCCAGGCGCGCATGCAGCTGCAACAGTTCGATGACGCGCTCGATCAGATTCGCTCGCTGGTGCTGGTCAATCCCGGTACGCGCGCGACCAACCAGCTCTCGCAGACCTTCACGCAGCTCTCGGACCTGGCCGGTGGCATCGCGGATCTGTCCAACAAGCAGATCGACGGCGACGTGCAGTCGCTGCAGCGACAGACCGACCGCCAGCGCCGCGAGCTGTTCCAGGATTCCACGCTGCTGCTGCCGCTGGTGCTCATCGTGGTGCTGCTGTTCGCACTGCGCCTGTCGCGTCCGCTGCGCCAGATCGATCGGGCGATCGGCGAGCTCGGCCGCGGCAACTTCTCGCGCGCCATCACCATCAGCGGACCGATCGACCTCGAGCGGCTGGGCCATCAGCTCGAGTGGCTGCGCAACCGCCTGCTGGAGCTTGCGCAGGAGCGCAATCGTTTTCTACGGCAGATGTCGCACGAGCTGAAGACCCCGCTCGCCAACATCCGCGAGGGTACGGAGCTGCTGATGGACGGCGCGGTGGGCGAGCTCGGCAGCGGGCAGCGCGAGGTCACCGCGATTTTGCGCGACAACGGCATCAAGCTGCAGCGACTCATCGAAAACCTGCTGAGCTTCAGCGCCTGGCAGAGCAACAGCACCGGCCTGGATCTGTCCGAGTTTCGTCTGCGTCCCATCGTCAAGCAGGTACTGGAGAACCAACAGCTCACGCTGGTGTCACAGCGCGTGCGGCTCGACGTGCACGTCGAGGACGTCACGCTGTCGGCCGATCGCGGCAAGATCCGCCTCATCCTGGAGAATCTGCTGTCCAATGCCATCAAGTACTCCCCACGCGGCGGGGTGATCTACCTGCGGGCACTCGCCAGCGGCGAGGAGCTCATCCTGGAGGTGGCCGATTCGGGTCCGGGCGTGCCGCTGGAGGATCGCGCGCGCATCTTCGAGGCGTTCTACACCGGCCGTGCGCCCGGGGGACACGTGCGCGGCACGGGCATCGGTCTGTCGGTCGTCAATGAGTTCGTCAACGTGCACAAGGGCACGATCGAAGTCGTCGATGGCGAATTTCCCGGCGCCCACTTTCGCATGCGCATGCCCATGCGCGTGATGGCCCCGCCCCGCAAGCTGGCCGACGCGCCGGCGGCGTTGCCTGTCGCGGCGCCCACCGCGGCGCCCGCCGCCAAGAAGCGAGCCGATGCCGCCTGAGCTCTCACCCGTGCGGCGTCTTGCGTTGCTGCTGGCACTGACGCTTGCCGGCGTCATGGCGGGCGGCTGCCAGAGCGCACCGCAACCGGCGCCCGCGCCACCGCCGCCCGCCGACACCCCGAGCAACGATCGCGACCTCGCCGCGGCGATGGTGATGGCCGACACCTTCCAGAACATGCAGCGCCTGACGCAGGCAGCGCCCGCCGAGCAGGCCGAGATCGTCAGCGCCGCCCGGGATGCCTATCAGCGTGCGCCGCGCGGCGAGACGCAACTGCGCTATGCTCTGCTGCTGGCGACCCCGGGTCATCCGGCGCGCGATGCCGTCATGGCGCAGAAGCTGCTGCGCGAGCTGGCGGCGCAGCCGGAGGCGCTGGTGCCTATCGAGCGGGCCGTCGTCATGGTCGAGCTCGCGCAGCTCGACCATGAGCTGGACCTGGCGGCGGTCAATCAGCAACTGCAGAGCAACGCGCTGCGCACCGACCAGCAGCGCAGCGCCGGCAGCGCGGCCGATCACCGCCGGCTCGATGCTGTCGAGGATGAGAACGCGCGACTGCGCAAACAGGTCGAGGCCGATCAGGCCAAGCTCAACGCCATTGCGACGATCGAGCGCAACCTGACCGAGCGCAAGTCCGCCGAGCCTGGTGCTCCGGTGCCCGGTGCGGCGGCGGGTACGCCACCCGCACCTGCTAGCCGAGCGCCCGCGCCCGCCGCGCCCACCAACGAGGGAACTCCGAAGTGACTGTAGCTGCTGTCAAACGCAAGGCGCGCATCCTGGTAGTCGACGACGATCCGGGACTGCTGCGTCTGCTGACCATCCGCCTGCGCGCGGAGAACTACGATGTCGAAGCGGTGGAGAACGGCGTGCAGGCGCTCGCCGCGGCCACGCGCTTCCGGCCGGATCTGGTCATCTCGGATCTGCGCATGGATCAGCTCGACGGGATCGGCCTGCTCAAGGAGCTGCAGCATCGCTGGCCGGGGCTCAAGGTGATCATGCTCACCGCGCACGGCACGATCCCCGATGCCGTGCAGGCCACGCAGATGGGCGCGTTCGGCTTTCTGACCAAGCCGGTGGAGAAGCAGGAGCTGCTCGATCAGGTGCAGAAGGCGCTGAAGATCTCCGGCTTCATCGATACCGACCAGGACTGGCGCGCCGACCTCATCACGCGCAGTCCGTTGATGGAGGAGAAGCTTGCGCAAGCGCACATGGTGGCCGGCACCGATGCGCGCGTGATGATCACCGGGGAGAGCGGCACGGGCAAGGAGCTGCTCGCGCGCGCCGTGCACAAGGCGAGCCCGCGGCGCAATCGCGCCTTCGTCGTGGTCAACTGCAGCGCCATGGCCGAGAACCTGCTCGAGAGCGAGCTGTTCGGGCATGTCAAGGGTGCCTTCGCGGGAGCCGACACCGATCATCGCGGCTTCTTCCAGGCCGCCGAAGGCGGCACGCTGCTGCTCGATGAGATCGGTGACATGCCCATGCGTCTGCAGGTGAAGCTGCTGCGCATGCTGCAGGAGAATTCCATCCGCCCGATCGGCAGCAACCAGCCAGTGCCGGTCGACGTGCGCGTCATCTCGGCCACGCGCGCGGATCTCACCCAGCTGCTGGCCGGCGGACAGTTCCGCGAGGATCTCTACTACCGCCTGAACGTGGTGCACATCGAGATGCCGCCGCTGTCCCGCCGGCGCGAGGATATTCCGGTACTGGTCGCGCACTTTCTCGCGCTGATTGCCCGCGACAGCGGTACGCGCAAGATCTACGCGCCCGAGGCCGTGGAGCTGTTGGCCACCAGCGACTGGCCCGGCAACGTGCGCCAGCTGCAAAACGTCGTGCGCCAGAACGTCGCGCTGTCGCAGACGCCGATCATTCCGGTGGAGCTGGTGCAGCAGTCCCTGGGCGGCGGGCAGGGCAAGCTGCCCTCCTTCGATGAGGCGCGCGATGAGTTCACGCGCAGCTACCTCTCGCAGATCCTGCAGATCACCGGCGGCAACGTGTCGCAGGCCGCGCGGCTCGCCAAGCGCAACCGCACCGACTTCTACAAGCTGCTCGGCCGGCACCAACTGGTGCCGGATGATTTCAAATCACGTTGATTGGCAGGCGGCCCCGCCTCAGGCGGCGCCGAGCCGTGCCAGCGTCGAGGCGATCGAGTCGATATTGCCCAGCAGCCGCGGGTTCAGCACCTGCTCGGGAAATTCCAGATCGAATTCGCGCTCCAGCGCCAGCATGACGTGCGCGCTGGCGTGCGGGTTCATGCCGGCCTCGTACAGGTCGTCGTAGTTGGAGAGCGAAAGAGGATCGCGGCGCAGACAGCCGTGCACGCGCAGCACATTGCGGATGCGCAGCAGCAGGGTCTGGTCGTGGTCGGTTCGCTTGATGCGTCGTAGCATGTGCCTGATTCCGTTGGGCGCGGTGTTCAGCTGCTCCCGTCAGAAATTACTGATCTACGGCGCGTTATGCGTGTAGGAAAGCGCCGAATTCAGCTGTCAGACCGCGCCCGGCACGAAGAACTCGGTCTGCCGCAGAATGCGTCCGTCGCGCGTCTCGACCAAATCGATGAGCTCGGTGGCGACGCGCTGACCGGTAATGCGCGAGCGGATCTGCGCTCGCCAGTGCATGCTGCCGCTCTCGCCGTCGATGAGCATCGCCAGGCATTCATAGTCGGAGAGCCGGAAGGTGCGCACCAGCATGCCGAGCCAGGTGCGGATCTGCTCGATGCCGCGTGCCTCGACAGTGATCGGTTTGCCATCACTGGTGCCGACGATGCGCAGCTGCCCCTGCGGGTCAAACAGCGCGCACAGCCGCTCGAGCTCGCCGGCCAGGCGCGCGGCGTGCAGTTCGCGCAGCAGCGCTTCCATCGCCTGTCGTGCCATGCGCGGCTTGCTCCCTGACGCTACAGCTCGAGCGCCGCACGCACTGGCGCCGGCCAGCGCGCGGGGGCGAGGCCGTGCACGCAGAACAGTGCCACGGCCAGCCGGTCCATGCCGAAGGCCACGCAGCCGGTATGGGCGATCTCGCCCGCGGCGCTGCGCAGATCCCAGACGCTGCCGAAGTGCTCCACATGGTAATTGAAGCTCATACACGCGGTCGGCACGGCGCCGGTGTGATAGGCAATGAGCAGCTCGAACTTCAGCGACAGCTGCCGCTGGCTCACCGCCATGACCTGACCGACGCGACCGAAGAACGGATCGCTCGCGACATCCAGCGTGCACGGCAGGCCGAGCTGCTCGGCGAGCAGCGGCGCGCGCTGCATCCAGGCGTCGCGAAACGCCTGGATCTGCTCGGGGCTGCCGATGCGCACGAACTCGCGCATGCGAAAGGACTGCAGGCGATTGAGCATGCGTGAGGGCTCGTGGCGAAAGCAATCGGCCGCCACGTCGAAGCGCAGCCCCGCCTCGGGTAGCGCGCCGCGCGCAGCCGCCAGCGGATACACCGGATAGCAGGCTGCCGGCGAGAGCACCAGGTCCGTGGCGGCGAGCGAGGCGGTCCACTGCCCGCCCGACTCGTGACGCGCGGCCGCGGCCAGGATGTCCCGCTCGCTGCCGTGCAATGCGCACACGCAGCCGAGCAGATTGGGGAAGCTCTGCAGATAACCGGATTTCTCCAGCTGCGCGCGGCTCATGACGGGCGGGAAGCGCAGCACCTCGTTGTCCGCCTCGCGCAGGCGCGAGACGAAACCACCCAGTCGCTCGACGATGTGCTCGTAGAGCGCGGTGCGCGCGTACACGCCCTCGACGCCCAAGGGCACGAATAGCGCCGCACCTATCGCGGCCAGCAGGTCCTCGGACATGGCAGCGCAGCTCAGTCGTGCACCGAGGCGGGCAGCGGACTCATCAGCAGGGTGCCGGCCAGATTGGCCAGGATGCGCTCGTTATTGATCATGATCGGTGCGGAGAGCACGTCGCGCAGATGCCGCTCGATGCTGAACTCCCCCTCGCAACGATACCCCGCCAACCCGCAGGCGCGCAGCGCCGTGAGCACGATCGAGACGGCCAGCTCCGAGGCCTGCACCTTCGTCAAAGTAATCGTGGATTGAAACTCCAGCGTCGCGAGCGCCGCCGCATCGTGCATGCGGCTCTCGTAGAGTCGGATCGAGCTCGACAGCATGCCGCGCAGCGTGCGCAGCTGCGCCAGGCCCTGACTGAACAGCGCAGCTCCCGGCGGCATCTGCCCGCCGCTCCCGCGCACGGCCTGGCGGATGAAGGCCTGCGTGCGCGTCAGCGCGCCCGCGGCAATGCCCGTCCATACCGAGCCCCAGAGCAGGTGCGCGCAAGGCACCATGGTGCGCGCATGCACCTGCGCATAGGGCTCGGGCAGCACCTGATCGGCAAGGCCGCTCGCCTGCAGGGTATAGCCCTCGCTGCACGTGCCGCGCATGCCGAGTGTGTTCCAGCCCGACAGGCGCGTCAGCGTGTAATCCTGTTTGAGAAACAGCACCATGACCTGATCGGAAGGCTCCGCGTCGGCCGCGCGCCGCGCGGTCGTGACGATGCCATCGGCGTAGGCTCCATAGGAGATCACGCTGGCACGCCGCGTCAGCGAGATGCGCTCGCCCGCACGTTCCACCGGCGCCTCGCTCGAGCGGATATTGCCGCCGCTGCTGCCCTCGGTGGTCGATGAGGCGAGCAGCAGCTGCTCGGCCGCGATATGCCGCAGCAGCCGCTCGAGCACGGCATTGCCGCCGTAGTGACGCACCAGGCAGGCGATCTTGATCTGGTGCATGGCGTACATCATGCCCGTGGCGGCGCACGCCTGGCCGAGCCGGTAGCAGATATCGGCAATTGCGCCGATGCCGGCATCCTCTCCGCCCAGGGCGCGCGGGATCTGGATCGCCAGTAGCTTGTGCGCTTTCAGAGCAGCCAGCGACTCGGCCGGGAAGCGCGCAGCCTGATCGACCTCGCCCGCGTGTCGGGCCGCGATCTGCGCCACCTCCGCAGCCCGCGTCGCCAGATCCGCCGCCACCGCTGCGCTCGTCTGCGTCGCTTGCGTTGCCTGCCTCGCCTCCGTCGCCTCCCTTACGGTGGCCACCCTGCACTCTCCTACCCTTCGAGCTGATGGCTGCGACGATACCTGAAGCCCGGGGCCGAAGCATGTCGGCAGCCGGGTTGAGAGCCATCAGGCCTGGCAGGCCGCATCGCGTCGGATGAGACATATGCTCGGATCAGCGTATGCGTAAGCCGCGCCATACGCTCAAATGCTATAGTTATCGGCATGAGCGAATCAGCGGAGGGCTGCGCACAGTTGACATTACGTGAGCAGCTCATCGCGCTCATTCGACAGATTCTCGGCCCGCCCGCGGCCGCACGGCCCCTGCCCATCGATGCGCGCCTCGCCGATCTGGGCATGAGCTCGCTGAAGATGGTCAATCTCATGCTGTCGATGGAAGTGCAGTTCGACGTGGCCATTCCGCAGGCCGAGATCACACCGGAGAACTTTGCCTCCATCGCCTCGGTGGAAGCATTGATCGTGCGCCTGCGCAGCTAAGCGCCCGCGGGCCAGGCCCCGCGATCTAGGCCGCCGCCGCGGCGCGCGCCTGCTCGAGCGCGCTGACCAGCAGTTGCAGATCCTGCTCGGAACTCTCACCGTGGGTGGCGCAGATGCGTACCGCGTCCTCGCCCTCGAAACGCGTCGCGGCCACCCACGCATTGCCCGAGCGCAGCACACGTTGCACGATCTGTCTGACGGGCACCGGGCCCTCCGGGGGCGTCACGCACAGCACCGCGAGCCGCGGCTCATTGCGCACTCGCCAGCCGCGCGAGGCCAGACGTCGTGCCAGCTCCTCGATGAGCGCCACCGCACGCTCCACGTGCGCAGCGTAGCCCTGCCAACCGGCGGCTGCGAGCGAGAGGAACAGCCGCAAGCCCATGAAGCGACGCGACCACTGCAGCGTGGTCAGATAGGGATCGAGCACTTCGGAATTGGACAGCATGAAATCCGCCGTGACGCGAAAGGCCTCGGCCACCGTGTCCGCATGGCGCGTCAGGAACATGCCGCAGCCCATGGTGGCCGCGAACCATTTGTGCGCATCGATCGTCAGCGAGTCGGCCTGCTCGATACCGGCGAGCAGACCGCGCAGGCGTGGCGAGCACAGCAGCGCGCCGCCCCAGGCGGCGTCGACGTGCAACCAGGCCCCGTACTCGCGCGCCAGCTCCCCGCAGCGCTGCAGCGGATCGATCATGCCCGCGCCGGTGGTGCCGGCCGTCGGTGCGATCATGACGGCGCGCGCACCGGCAGCGCGATCGCGCGCCAGCTGCTCGGCCAGCTGCGCCGCGTCCAGGCGGCCACGCCCATCCGTGCCGATCAGGCGCAGCGCGGCGCGCCCGATGCCGCACTGATGCGCCACCTTGAACCAGCCGGGCTGACAGTCCCGCGATACGTATACGGTGGGAGTGCCCGCAAAGGCGCGCACGCCCTCGAGTCCGAAGCGCGGCTCGGCGCGCGTGAGCGCACAGACCAGCGCGGTGGCATTGGCCTCCGAGCCGCTGCTGGTGAAATGGCCGCGCGAGCCGGGCGGCAGGCCGGCCCGCCCCGCCATCCGCTCGATCACATGCGCCTCGATGGTCACGGCCGCCGGCGAGGTCGTGACACTCGCCAGCTGCGGATTGAAACTCGCGGCGATCTGATCGGCGAGCTGCGCTGGAAAGCTCGGCGCCGGATTGAACAGGCCGAAATAGCGCGGATGCGTCAGGTGCGTCAGGCCGTGCTCGAGCTGCGCAATCGTCCACGGCAACAGCGTCTCGAGCGCTCGCGGCGTCTCGAAATCGAAATCGGCAAGCTCGCGACGCAGCTGCTCGATGTCGAGCGTCGGTGTCACCGGGCCGGCCGCTACACGCGCCGTGGCGGCAGCGAGCTCGCCCGTCAGCGCCTGCGCGATGCGCTCGCGCTCGGCGGGCGGCGGAAACAGCGCGGCCACCGGTGCGGCAAGGTGCGCGTCGCCCTCGCTCATCGACCCCTGCCTGCCGAAGTCGCGCCTGCCGAAGCCGCGGCCAGTGCCTGGTCCAGATCGGCGAGGATGTCATCGATGTGTTCGACGCCGATCGACAGGCGCATGGTGCCGGGTGATACGCCCGCCAGGCGCTGCTCCTCGCGGGACATCTGCCGATGCGTGGTGGACGCCGGATGGCAGGCCAGCGACTTCGCATCGCCCAGATTGACCAGACGCTTGAAGAGCTTCAGCGCATCGTAGAAGCGCACCGCGCCCTCGTAACCGCCAGGCAGCTCGAAGGTCAGCAGCGAGCAGGCGCGCCCTGCCAGATACTTCTGCACCAGCGGATAGTAGGGGCTGTCCGGAAAGCCCGCGTAGCTGAGCTTCGAGACGCGCGCGTCATCGCGCAGGAACTGCGCCACACGCAGTGCATTCTGCACGTGCCGCTCCACGCGCAGCGCCACGGTCTCGATGCCCTGAAGCAGCAGGAAGGCGCTGAACGGGGCCAGCACGGCACCGGTGGTGCGCTGATAGGCGCTGCGTGCGCGGCCGATGAAAGCACCCGGACCGTAATGCTCGGTGTAGACCAAACCGTGATAGGACGGGTCGGGCTGCGTCAGCATCGGAAAGCGCGCGGCATGCTGCTGCCAGGGAAATTTTCCGGCATCCACGATGATGCCGCCGAGCGTGGTGCCGTGACCGCCGAGAAACTTCGTGAGCGAGTGCAGTACAATGTCGGCACCGAAGTCGATCGGACGCAGCAGAATCGGAGAAGGCACGGTGTTGTCGGCAATCAACGGCACGCCCGCCTCGTGTGCCACCGCCGCCAGGGCCTCGAGATCGCAGACGTTTCCGGCCGGATTGCCCACCGTCTCGCAGTACAGGCCACGCGTGTTCTCATCGATCAGCGCGGCAAGCGCCTCGGGTCGATCCGACTGCGCGAAGCGCACCGTCACACCGAACTGGGGCAGCACGTGAGCAAACAGCGTGTGCGTGGTGCCGTAGAGCTGCGGCACCGAGACGATATTGCGGCCGGACTCGGTCAGCGTCAGGATCGCGTAATAGAGTGCTGCCTGTCCGGAAGCGAGCGAGAGCGCCGCGACGCCGCCCTCCAGCTGCATCACGCGCCGCTCGAGCACCTCGTTGGTTGGATTGGAGATGCGCGAGTAGCGATAACCGGGCACCTGCAGATCGAACAGTGCCGCCGCGTGCTCGGCACTGTCGAACGAATAGGCGACCGTTTGATAGATCGGCACGGCAACGCTATGCGTGGTGGGATCGAAGTCGAAGCCGCCGTGCAGCGCGATGGTCTCAGGTTTCATTATGTCGCCCGGGGTTGGCCGGAGCTGCGCTCCACATGACGCCATTATGAAGGTTGGCAGCGACGAACGACACAGCCCATCGCCGCTGCAGGCCTGGGTGCGCGCCCTCTCGGCCACCGCCTCGATCGGTGCGCAGGGACCAGCGACCTTGCCGCAGCTCATCGAGCATCTCGGTGAGCAATTCTCGACGGCGCCCGCGCTGCTGTCGGCGCAGTGCACCTACGATTATCGGCAGCTGGCTGATGCCACACGACGCTATGCACGCTGGGGCCGCTCACAGGGACTGGCGGCGGGCGACGTCGTCGGCCTGCTGATGCACAACTCGCCCGAGTACCTGGCGCTCTGGCTCGGCCTGACGCGCATGGGTGTGAGCGTCGCGCTGCTCAATACGCAGCTGCGCGCCGGCGCGCTCGCTCATTGCATCGGCGTCGTGCAGGCGCGCGGCGTCATCGTCGGTCCCGGGCTCGAGATCATCGCCCTGCAGACCCAAGCGCTGACGGGCTCGCTACGCTGGTGGAGTCACGGCGAGGAGAAGCTGCCCTGGCCGCGCGCGGACCTGGCCGCCGCTGCCGAGTCCACGGCCGCACTGCCCCTGGGTCATGGCACCCAGCCATCACCGCAGCAGCGTGCCCTGTATATCTACACCTCCGGCACCACGGGGCTGCCGAAGGCCGCGAACATCAGCCACCTGCGTGTGATGCAGTGGGCACACTGGTTCTCGGGCATGATGGATGTGCGCAGCGCCGATCGCATGTACGACTGTCTGCCGATGTATCACAGCATCGGCGGCGTGGTGGCCACGGGTGCCGCGCTCGTGGCCGGCGCTTCGGTCGTGGTGCGCGAGCGCTTTTCGGCACGCGAGTTCTGGCGCGACGTCGTCGAGCAGCGCTGTACGTTGTTTCAGTATATCGGCGAGCTGTGTCGCTACCTGCTGGCGCAGCCACCCGATGAGTACGAGAGCCGGCACTCGCTGCGCCTGTGCTGTGGCAACGGCCTGCGCCGCGACGTATGGCTCGCCTTTCAGCAGCGCTTTCGTGTTGCCCAGATCCTCGAGTACTACGCCGCGACCGAAGCCAATTTCTCGCTGTACAACTGCGAGGGTCGACCCGGCGCGATCGGCCGCATTCCGCCCTTTCTCTCGCATCGGCTGCGCGTCGCGCTGATTCGCAGCGACGCACACACCGCCGGGGTGTGGCGTGAGCCCTCCGGACACTGCCGGCGCGTGGCCGCGGGCGAAGTCGGCGAGGCCATCTGCGAGATCGCGGGCGCCGAGGCTGGCGCCGGGCAGTACGAGGGCTATTCGGACCCGCAGGCCTCGCAGCAGAAGGTGCTGCGCGACGTCTTCAAACCAGGCGACGCCTGGTATCGCAGTGGCGATCTCATGCGCCAGGACGAGAGCGGCTTCTTCTACTTCGTCGATCGCATCGGCGACACCTTCCGTTGGAAAGGCGAAAACGTTTCCACGACCGAAGTCACCGCAGCGCTGGAGCGCTGCGCCCACGTGCGCGAGGCCGTGGTGTACGGCGTCGAGGTGGCGGGCCACGAGGGCCGCGCCGGCATGGCCGCGCTGGTGGTCGCACCAGGCTTCGAGTTGGCCGAATGCGCGCGTGAGCTGGCGACTGCCTTGCCCGCCTATGCCCAGCCGCTGTTGCTGCGGCTCGTCACACAGCTCGAACGCACCGGCACCTTCAAGCTAAACAAGCAGGGGTTGAGCGCCGAGGGCTTCGATCCGGCCCGGGTCGCCGATCCACTCTACATCGCCGAGCGTGCCACTCGCCGCTACGTGCCGCTCGACGCAAGCCGTTACGCTGAGCTGCTGGCAGGCAGGCTGCCCGTGTAGTGGGCGGCAGCGCACTCTTCTGCTGGTCGAATGGACTACTGGACGAACATCGCCTCAAGCCGTGCCGCCGGCATCCACCGTGATGGTCGTGCCGGTGATGTTGCGTGCCTCATCGCTGAGGAGAAACTGCACGGCCGCGGCGACGTCGGCCGGCTCTGCCATGCGACGCAGCGCACTGCGACGCGCGATCTTCTCACGCAGGGAGTCGTCCAACTGCGCGGTCATCTCGGTGGAGATGAAGCCTGGGGACACCGCATTGACCGTGATGTCGAGCTGTCCGACCTCGCGCGCCAGAGAGCGCGTGAGCCCGATGAGCGCCGCCTTCGTGGCCGAATACACCGAGAGCCCGGAGTAGCCGCTCGCTGCGACGATGGAGGCGATGTTCACGATGCGTCCGCAGCGCTCGATCATCATGGAGCGTAGCGCGTACTTGCACAGCACGATGGGGGCCGTCAGGTTGATGCGCGTGAGCGCCTCGATCTCCTGCAGACGCATGTTCGACAACACCCCCGCCGTGCCCACCCCGGCATTGTTGACGAGTCCATAGAGTGGGCCGTGCTTCTTGCGCAGAGCGGTGATGAGCGGGCCGATACTATCGGTCTGCGCCAGATCGAAGGGCGCCAGGATGAGCGGGCCGGCCCCCGACTGCTGCGCGAGCCTCGCCGCGGCGGTACGGAACTGCTCGCTCTCGCTGCGCGCGATACCGAGGATGCGATAGCCGCGGCTCGCCAGCGCGCTTGCGATCGCAAGCCCCAGGCCTCGACTGGCGCCGGTGACGATGACGTTACGCATCGCCGCGCAACAGCTTGCCATTGGCCGACAGCGGCAATGCGGCCACGATCTGAATCACGGCGGGCACCTTGTGGGGCGCGAGCACCTGGCGGCAGGCCGCGCGAATCTGCTCGGTGAGCTGCGTGGCCGGCGTCGCGGCAGCCGAGGGCACCAGCACCACCTCGGCCGCGACCAGCGCGCCCGTGATGGGGCTGCGACGCGCCCGTACGCGCGACATCTGCACGAAGGGCTGCGCGTTGATGACGGCCTCGACTTCCTCGGGATGCACCTTCATACCGCCCACGTTGATGATACCGCCGCTGCGGCCGAGGAATGCATACCGATCGCCGCGCAACTGCAGACGATCCCCCGTGTCCACGTAACCCTCCGCGTCACGCAGCGCCGGCGCGTCGGGGCCCAGATAGCGCAGCCCCGTGCCGCCCGAGCGCAGCTGCAGGCGCCCGTCGCGAATGCGCAGCGCCACCGAGCCCGGCGCCGCGCTGGGCGGTGCATCGATCCAATGCGCCGGAAACCCCGCCAGCCCGTCCTGCACCTCGAAGGCGACGCCCGCCTCGGTCGAGGCAAAAGCATGCGCGATCTGCGCTTGCGGCCAGGTGGCGTGCAGCGCATCCAGCACCGCCTGATCGGCGATCTCGCCCGACAGCCGCACGTAGCGCGGCTGCAGCGCCGCGGCCGCACCGCTCATGAGCACGGCGCGCCAATGAGAAGCCGTGCCGGAGATGTGCGTGACACCCAGCGCCGCGGCCTGCGCCAGGAAGGCCGGCAGTGCCTGCGCGGGGTTGAACAGCAGCATGCCGCGCGAGCGCAGCGAGCGCAGCAGGATCTGCAGCCCGCCATAGCGACGCGGATCGTAGAAGCTGCTCCACAGGCGCTCCTGGGCGGGCATGGCGAGCGCCGCATCGTCTGCGAAGGCCTGCGTGAGACCCTGCATGGAGTGCTCGACCAGTTTCGGCGGACCGCTGGTACCGGAGGTGAGCAGAATCCATTCGGTGCGGTGCCAGGGTTGGCGTGATTCGACCAGTGGCTGCGGCGCAGCCGGATCCACGCGCACCGAGAGCGCAATACCGAGCGCCTCGAGCAGCGCGGGCGCAAGGCTGCCCACGGCGGCATCGATCTGGCCCGAGACCACCAGCGCCGGCAGATGCTCTTCGCGCACGTCGGGCGGACAGAGCAACACGCGTCGCGCGGTACCGTCGAGCTCCAGCAGCGCCAGCGAGCCGCTGAGCGCATCGGCCGTGCTGAGCAGCACGCTGCGCCCGCGCAGGCGCGCGAGCGGCGCCTGCAGCAGCGATTGCCGCGCGAGCGAGCGCAGCGACACGCCGCGCTCGCCGCTGAAGAGCTGCGGCCCCGGACCCGGCGCTGCGCTCTGCGCGCAAATCCACTCCCACAGCCACATCGGTCGCGACCTTGGCGCTTGCGCGTCGCTTTACGAATAGAAGGCGGCGATGCGATCCACGACGTAATCGAGTTGCTGCGTTTGCAGTTCGGGAAAGATCGGCAGCGCCAGGGATTGCTCGGCTGCCTGCTCGGCAACAGGGAAGTCTCCCCTCCGATGTCCCAGATAGTTGAAGCACTGCTGCAAATGCAGGGGAATCGGATAGTAGATCTCGGTTCCGACTCCTTCCGCCGTCAGATGCGCCCTGAGCGCGTCACGCCGCGGGGCGCGCACCACATACTGATTCCACACGTGACGGGAGCCGGGCAGCACCTGCGGCAGTCCGATCTGCCCACCCAGGCCTGCCTTCTCGAACGCCTCGCCATAGTGGCGCGCATTGCGCTGCCGGGCAGCCGACCAGTCGTCCAGGTGTTGCAACTTGATCGACAGCACCGCAGCCTGCAGCTCATCGATGCGGAAGTTGCCGCCGATGAAGGCGTGATGGTACTTGGGCTTGCCGCCATGCACGCGCAGCACGCGCAGGTGCTCGGCGAGCTGCGGATCCTGCGTCGTGCACATGCCCGCATCCCCGAACGCGCCGAGATTCTTGGTCGGAAAAAAGGACAGGCAGCCGATCTCTCCGATGCTACCGGCACGCTGCCCGTCGGCGGTGTCTGCGCCTATGGCCTGCGCGGCATCCTCGATGATCGGCAGCGCGAATTCGCGCCCGATCTGCCTCAGCTCGCTCATGCGGGCGCATTGGCCATACAGATGCACCGGCAGCAACGCGCGAATGCTTGCGCCGGTGTCACGATTCACGAGCCGGCCGTCGCGCCGCTCGGCGTGCGCCTGCAGCCAGCCGCGCACGGCGTGCGGATCCAGATTGAAGCTGTCGGCCTCGATGTCGCAGAACACCGGCCGCGCGCCCACGCGGGCGATCGTTCCGGCCGTGGCAAAGAACGAATAGGGGCTGGTGAGCACCTCATCGCCGGCGCCGACACCCAGCCCCATCAGCGCCAGCAGCAGCGCATCGGTGCCCGAAGACACCCCGATCGCCTCGCGCACGCGACAGTAGCTCGCGGCCTCGCGCTCGAATTGCGCCACGGCAGCACCGAGGATGAACTGCTGGCTCTCACAGATCTTTTGCAGTGCCGGCAGCACCTGTGCGGCCAGGCCCCGGTACTGCTGCTTGAGATCCAGCAGCGGCACCTTCATCGCACGTGCTGCGGGCGCTGCGGGCCCCGTGGGCGCTGCGGACGCATGGGGATGGGCGGAGCGCTCGGGCTGGGACATGGGGATGGGCTATTCCTATGAGGCGGATGAAGCTGATGCGAAGCAGCGCTCATTCTATACGAGTGCGCAGGGCAATCCCGGCGCTCAGATAGCCGCCGTGGCAGCGAAAGCGCCCCGTCCACGGGGCCGGGTCAGCCGCACACTCGCCCTGCCGCTGCAGACGCAGTGGCCGCAGCGCATGCACCTGGAATGCTCCGCTCGCCTGCGCAGCCTCGTGCACGTCGATGCGCACCGCATCGAACCCCAATGGCTCAGCGCACAGCGCATACTGCGCCTTGTAGAACGCCTCCTTTGCCACGAAGCACAGCGCGGCGGCGCGCTCGCGTCCGGGGCCCGTCCAGCGCGCCAGCTGTTCGAGCTCGACCGACGTGCAGATCTCGCGCCAGAGCGGCGCACTGACCTCCTCGATGCGCTCACAGTCGAGCCCGAGACTGCCCACCTCGGCCAGCCTGCCGATCACCGCCGCCGCATAGCCCTTCGTATGGGTGATGCTGCCGCTGATGCCCGGCGGCCACAGCACGCGTCGATCGGCAGCGGACAGCACACTGAAGCCATCGATGCCCAGGGCTTCCAAGGCGCGGTGCGCGCACAGTCGGCCGGCGGTGAAATCGCGAATGCGGGCCGCGGCACAGTGCGCGATGCTGCCCCACTCGGCATCGCTCAGCAGGCGCTGCGCCTGCTCCAGCGCCCACGCGTCATCCTGCGCCCACGCATCAGCCTGCGCCGGCGGGGCGGCTGCGTTGAACGGATCGCCGTGCAACTCGGCGGCGAGCGCGCCGCGCGGGAACAGCGTCGTGAGTGCCGCAGCCGGCTGCGCCGCAGGGCTCAATGACTGGAAGCCGCTGCCGCCGGTGCGCGGGTGGCGGGCTGCGGTTCGCTGGGCGCAGCAAACAGCTCAACGCTCAACACGCGCTCGAGCTCCTGACGCGGCCCGCTCTGGCTGAAGATGTGATCGGCGCCGTCGATGATATGGATGTGCGCCCCACAGCGCTTGACCGCAGAGCCAGCCGACAGGCGCAGCAATTCGATCCCTGTATCCTCGCGCGAGAAAGCAAACACGATGCGCACGCCGCGCGCGGCCATATCCTCGAGCTGTTGGCCCAGATCGCGCGGCAGGCGGATGTGCAGCCGACGTGCGGCATCGCGCAGCGCCGCCTGCAGTGACAGCATTGGTCGGCGCAGATAGATTTTGGCGACCTTCCAGACATTCACCTGTCCTGCGAGCAGGCGCTGCCAGTAGGAGGACAGCGCTCGCTTGCGCACAATGTCGGCCAACTGCAGATCATTGATGGACATCCCCTCCTTCCAGTAGAACACCTGCGGGTTGATCATCATCAGCCGGTTGATCGGCAGCGGCTCGAGCGCGGCGCGCAACGCGTGATAAGCCCCGGCACACAGCCCCACGACGGTCACCTGCTGGGCGCCGTGGTGACGTCGCAGATGATCGATGGCGGCGCGCAAGTCCTCGAGCGCGGCGGGCGGGAAGACCTCGTTACCCGGTCGACCGCGTCGAACGCCGCTGTCACCCAGGCCCGCCAGGTCCATGCGCAGCACCGTGCAACCGCTTTGCGCCCACTTGCGTGCCAGAGAGACGTACAACCCATTGGCACCAATATGCGAGGTGGCCCCATCGTTGAGCAGGATCGCGGCGACGGACCCGGTCCTGGCGCGCGCGACCTCGCGCGCCGGCTCGCTCACGATGCCAAACACCATCGGCTCGGTGCTGATGAATACCGGTCGCTCGATCACGCCTTCCGCCGCCGCGCCCTGCTCGCCGCTCAGACGCAGCACCGGCGCCTCGGGCATGACAGGCGCGGACGCGGCGGACGCGGCCGCGGCAGGCTCGGCATCGCGCGCAGCGGCGTGTGCGGCGCTGAGCACAGCGATGCGCGGAGCGAGCCGCTCCAGCCAGCCGCGCACCGCGCTGATCATCGCGTGCGGGATCTTGGCGAAGTGCGGGGCCGTCCACATCATCTCCACGATGCCCGGCAACGCGACATACTCTGTCTGCACGCCGAGCTTGCCCAGCGCATCGGCCCAGGCGCGCGCACCCGGCAGGTCGCTGCGGTCGATGACCAGCACCCGCCCGACCGGGGGCGCCGAAAGCATGGTCAGGTCCAGCTGCGAAAGCGCCGCGGTACTCGAGGCGCTGACGCAAAATCCGCTGACCTCCAACGCCGAGACGGTCTGTCCCTCCTCGAGCGTGCCGACACGCGGAGCCACGACCACCGACTTGGAGGCGGCCATTTGAATGACACGCAGCTCGCGCAGGTAGCGCCGGCCGCTGAGCACGGGGGCCACCGCAATCAACGCGGTGATCTCGGGACATTGCCGCGCCGCCAGCATCGCCAGCAGCGCACCGAATCGGAAGCCGAGCAGGCAGACCTGAGCAACGCCGCCGCGCCGCTGCAGCTCTCGCACGGCCGCCAGCACGTCCTCGGTCCACAGCGCGAGCTGATCGGCAGTCGCGTCGATCTTGCCCGAATCGCCGGTGCCGGCGTAATCAAAACGTAATGTGGGAAATCCCGCGGCCGCGGCGGCCTGAGCGAAGGCGCCCAGACTGCGGTGCGCACAGGTCGCCTCGTAGCCGAAGGGCTTGCAGATGACCACGCCCATCGCGCTCGCGCGGCCCTTCGCATGGTTGGCTGATACTGCCGCGCCGCGGTGCAACCAACCGAACAGCTGGCGATCAGCGGCGCGAAAATACAGCGGCTCCTCGGTCTGAGGGCCCGGTCGAAACTCCCACTCTGCAGGAGTGGTCGGCCTCATCGCAGCAATCGTAGGAACCTCGTATGCGCGCGCGGCGATGTCGCCGGCCTGAAGACCCTGCGAGCTCACGCTACTTCGTTTGATTCTCGTACAGCCGGACGAAATCGCCAAAGGTCACCGGAAATTGCACCGGCTCGTCCGTATCGAAAGGGTCGAAACCCAGGGCGTCTTCCAATCGCGCGACGATCAGGGCAAAGCTGAGCGAATCCAATCCCGAATCCAGTAGCTTCAGATCGTCCGAAAGCGGCTCCAAACGGCGCTGTTGCTCGCGCGCGACCTGCTCAAACTGCAACTTGATCGTTGCCCTCGTCGACATCTGCACAACGCTCCTCGGGGAATCCCGCCTGTCGCGTATCGGGATCATAACATCCGTCCGGGAGGCTACTTTGTCACAAGCCGCCCCCTGTAGCGGCGGCGCTTCCGCTTGTCTGACGCCGGAATGCGCCGGCGCACTACGTACGAGCAGGCGCGCGCAATCTACAGCTAGTCTGATGGCCTGCGTCATCGTGTTGGTCATAAGCTGCGCGCGCTGAGGCTTTTTTTGGCGACGCCGGCGTTACGACACAGGGCGCTCGAGGTTAAAGTAAGATAATGCACGGCTACAGGGACCCTTTGGGACCGGACCGGAATCTCATGCGCACTCGTCTTGCTCTCGCGGCTCGCCGCCCTTCCGCTGGAGTACGCGCCTTCGCGCGCACTCCCCGTCAAGCATCGCTCGGCCTGTGGGTGGCTGCGCTCGTGGCGTTGCTGGCCCTGCCCTGCCTGGTGCCGAACCGTGCCGTTGCGGCAAGCCCTGCGCTGGCCGCGGTGCCGACCCCCGGCGTGGCAACTGCACCGGGCGCCGCGCGCACCGCGCCCGAAACAGCCACCGCCACGGCCAATGGACCGAGCAGCCCGACCGGCGCTGGACAGGCGCTGAGCGCGGATGCCAATCGACTGGTGCCGCTGGGCCCGGGCGACTCCATCACCATCCAGGTGTACGGCCAGCCGGACATGACCTCCACGGTCTACGTCGCCGACGATGGCACGGTGCACGTGCCGCTCGCCGGCAGCGTCTCCGTCAAGGGTGCCACGGCCGTGCAGGCTGCCCAGCGCATCGCGCAAGCGCTGAAGAGCGGCGGCTACTTCGTGAACCCGGTGGTCACCGTGTCACTCGTGCAGACGCGCAGCGAGCGAGTATCGGTGCTCGGAGAGGTGAAGACTCCTGGTACCTATCCCATCGATCCGGGCACCACGGTGTTCGACCTGCTCGCACAGGCGGGCGGCGAGACGGCCAATGGTGCTGACGTGGTTTACGTACGACGCCACGAGGCCGATGGCCACGTGGCGAGCTTCCCCATCGATCTGCAGAGCCTGGGAGGTGCCGGCGGGCCTGCCGCGCTCGGCGCTGCGAATCAGGCGGCGAGCCGCCGCCTGCAGGGCGGCGATGAGCTCTACGTGCCGCAGGCCGAACACTTCTACATCTATGGCGAGGTCAGCGCCCCCAATCTCTACAAGCTCGAGCCCGGCATGACGATCATCCAGGCAGTGGCGCGCGCCGGCGGCATCACGCCGCGCGGCAGCTCGCGCCGCATCGACGTCAAGCGACAGGGCAAGGATGGTCGCTACGTGATCTCCCACGCCGCCCCCGATGAGCTCGTGCAACCTGACGACGTCATTCGCGTCAAGGAAAGCCTGTTTTGAAAACCTATCAGCGACAGCTGCCGCATCTGACCGGCGCGCCAGCAGCTCCCGAGGCGATTCCCGAGCATGAGCTGGCCTCGGGCCTCTCGGTGCAGCAGATCTACACGATCATGCAGCACTACTGGCGGCTCAGTGCCCTGATCGCCGCAGCGCTGTTCGTCGTGCTGGCGGTGGTCATCAAGCTGATGCCCAAGAGCTACACCGCGACCGCGACCCTGATCGTCAATACCCCGCACGACAACCCGCTGCCGAACGGGACGAGCGGCAACGATCTCGCCGATTATGTCGCCACCCAGGCGGAGCTGATCGACAGCCCCGCCGTGCTGGTGCCGGTAGTGGACCGACTGCATCTGGCCAATGACCCGCACCTGAGCGGCGGCGGCAACCTCAGCGCCGCGGCGCTGCGCGCCTATGCCGCCCGCAACCTCGCCCAGAGCGTCAACGTCGAAGAAGGCCGCGGTGGGCAGCTGCTGCAGATCGAGGTGAGCACCGGCGATCCGCAGCAGGCGGCGCTCATTGCCAACACCGTCGCGGATGTCTATCTGCTCGAAGACCGCCAGCGCGCCAACGATCCGGTATCGCAACAGGCGGAGTTGAGCTCGCATGAGCTCGATCAGCTGCGCGCCAAGGTCGTGGCGGCGCAGGCGCAGGTCACCGCCTTTCGCGAGTCGCACGGCCTGGCCAGCATCGGCGGCGACGCTGCCGATACCGAGAATGCGACCCTGCAGAACCTGCAAACGCGGCTGGTGGAGGCACAGAATCAGCGCCGCACGCTCGAGGCGCAGCAGGCCGGCCAGATCGACACGGGCGATGAGGCGCTCAGCAACCCACGCGTGAGCGCCCTGCGCGCGCAGCTCGCGGATCTGCAGGGCAAGCTTGCCGCCCTGCGCCCGACGCTGGGGCCACGCCACCCGGAGATCATCTCGCTGCAAGCCCAGATCAAGGCGACGCAGCGCGAGATGCGCGACGCCATCGGCACGCTCTCCAGCAACATCGGCACGCAGCTCAGCCGCACGCGGGCGCTGGAAGCCGAGCTCACCAAGGCGGTGAGCGCCCAGCAGGCCAAGGTCATGCATCTGCGCCAGATCCAGGACCAGGGCTCCAAGCTCGCGCTGGAATTGCAGTCCGCGCAGGGCGTGTACAAGCAGGCGCTCGATGGCTTCGAGCGGGTAAAATTCGACACGGCACAGAATTTCGCCAACGTCAGCCTCGTGAACCGCGCCGCCGTGCCGCTGGAGCCGAGCAAACCGAAGAAGATGCAATTGCTCGCGCTGGCTTTTATCGCCTCGCTGGCCGGCGGCGTTGGGCTGCCCTTCCTCTATGAGCTGTGGATCGACCGGCGCGTGCGCTGCCGCGACGATCTGGAGCGTGGCTTGGGCGTGCGTGTGCTCGCTCAGATGGATCACCCGCTGCTGCCATCGGAGAGCGTATGAGCGTGGACGCGAGCGATACGGTAGTTTCCGCCGACGCAGCTGAGCTGCGCGAGGCGCTGATCGCCTATTGCCGCCTCTCGCCGGAGGCCGTCGAGCAGATCGACGAGTCGATGCGCGGCTCACAGCTCAACTTCTGTGATGCGGCCGTGCACGTGGGCCTGGTGACCGAGGGTGAAGCCGCCGAGGCGCAGGCCTGGGTGCGTGCCGCGGTCTCGCGTCGCAATTCCAACATCGTGGAGACGGCGCTGCGCCGCCACGGCACCAGCAAGAGCATCGCGGTGCGCCACTCGCTGATGGGACGGCCGGGCAACCGGCTGCAGGCCGCCTGCGATGCGGACAATCCCCACGCCGAGCGGCTGCGCGCGCTGCGCACAGAGCTGCTGCTGCTGGCCGAGGGCGGGCGCGATGCCAGCTGCCTCGCAGTCATCAGCCCCTGCTCGCACGAGGGCCGCTCGCAACTGGCTGCGGAGCTGGCGGTCGCCTTCTCGCAGCTCGGACAGCGCACGCTGCTCATCGATGCGGACCTGCGCCGCCCGACGCTGCATTCGCTGTTCGGTGTGGAGGTGCAATGGGGACTGGCTCAGTCGCTGGCCTTCGGTGAGCCGCCGCATCTGATCGGCGTCGAAGGGCTGCCGTTCCTGACCGTGCTGCCCGCCGGTCCGCGCGTCTCCAACCCGCTGGAGCTGCTGTCGGGCGGGCGCATGGAGAATCTGCTGCGACACTGGCGACGCGACCAGGCATTCATCGTCATCGATACCCCGCCGGTCGCGCAGTATGCCGATGCACTCACGATCGCGGCCATGGTTGGCCAGGTGGTGCTGGTGAGCCGTACGCAGACGACTCCCTACAAGGAGCTGAAGGGCCTGCTGCAGCGGCTCGGCCCGACGCACGCGCGCGTGCTGGGCGCGGTCGTGAACGGGACCTGAGCGACTGGCCGGAGCCGGCAGATGTCGCCGCCCGCGCATTCCCCGATCGATGTGACGGTCATCATCGTCAACTATCGATCCGCGCAGCTGACGATCGAGGGCCTGGCCTCCCTGCAGAGCGAGCGCGCCGATGCGGCGCTCTGCATCCGCGCCATCGTCGTGGACAACGCATCGGGCGATGCTGCCGCGCTCGAGCGTGCCATCGCCGAGCGTGGCTGGGGTGGGTGGGTCGAGCTGCTCGTGGCACCCCGCAATGGCGGCTTTGCCTATGGCAACAATCGCGGCATCGAGCGCGCCTACGCGCGCGCTGCACCCGACTACTTCTATCTGCTCAATCCGGATGCGCAGGTGCGCCCCGGGGCCATCCGCGCGCTGGTCGAGTTCCTGAACGCGCACCCGGCGGCCGGCATCGCCGGGGGCCGCTTTGAGAACGCCGATGGCAGCGACTGGCCGTTCGCGTTTCGCTTCCCGACGCTGCAGAGTGAGTTTCTGCAGGGACTGCAGCTCAGTGTGCTCTATCGCCTGATGCGCCGCTGGGAGGTGCCGCGGCAGATGGATGCCACGCGCGAGCAGGCCGTCGACTGGGTCAGCGGCGCCGCCATGTTGATCCGCCCGGCCGTGCTCGAGGCCATCGGTGGATTCGATGAGCAGTATTTCCTGTATTTCGAGGAGACCGACTTCTGCCGCCGCGCGCGGCAGGCGCGCTTTGAGACCTGGTACGTCCCGGCGAGCCGTGTCATGCACCTCGGCGGGGGCGTCACCGAGATCGAGCGCGTGCCGGCGCTCAAGCGGTTGCCGGGCTACTGGTTCGAATCCCGCCGTCGCTACTTCGTCATGAGCTTCGGGCCCACGCGCGCCATGCTCATCGATGCAATCGCGCTGGCTGCGAGCGCACTCGGTGTCCTGCAGCGCACGCTGCGTCGACGCCGCCACCGCAACGTCCCGCACTTCACGCGCGATCTGGCCCGCAGCAGCATTCTGTGGCGGCGCAACCGCTCGCTGCCCGCCCCACGCTGCTTCGCCCCGCGCCTGCCGGCGCGCGCCGCCTCAGCGTAACAACCACTGTACCGGAAGCGCGATGCCCCGCTCGATGAGCGTGGCGCGATCGGCCACCGGCCGCCAGCCGAGCACCTGCTCGGTGCGAGTGGCATCGAAGCGCGCGCAGTGCGCATTGCAGCGCCAGTCATGCAGCGTGGGCCAGCGCCGATTCGGATGCCGTACGGCATTCTTGGCGAGTTCCTTGACCATGTCGGCGAGCCAATAGCGCCACGCCGGGCGCTGCTGCGCCTCGATGCGCGTACGCATCTGCTGCGCCAGCGCGCTGATGTACTCCCGAGCGCTCAGCAGCGGCGGGCCGGTCACCAGGAAAGCCTGCCCCTCGAGGTCCGACACCTGCATGGCGCGCACCAGCGCATCGGCGACATCCTCGACCAGCACCAGCGGCAGCTTGCTCGCGCCATCGCCCCAATACTGCACCCGCGTCTCGGTCACGAAGTGCGCCACGCCGGGATGGGCCGGCGGGCTGCCCGCGCCGAGCACGATGCCAGGCCGCAGGATGACCAGCGGCAGCCCACGCTCGCGATGCAGGCGCTGCAACAGTGCCTCGCAGCTGGCCTTGGAACGCGCGTAATGGCCGCGCCGGCCGATGTGGCTGTCGACGCCCGTGTGGCCATCGATGACGGCGCGGTGGTCCCCGGACGCATAGGAAGCGATGGTGCCGGTATAGATGAAGCGCCGCACGCCGGCGGCCAGTGCCGCCTCGGCCAGCACGCGGGTCGGCCCGATATCCCCGTCCACATAGTCTGCCCAGCGCTTGCCCTCGCACTTGGCGAGGTGATAGACGACCTCGATCCCCTCGAGCGCCTGCTTGACGCGTGTGACATCGCCATGCGAGCCGGCGAACAGCTCGACCGGCTCGCCCTGGAACTCCAATGAGGCGGCGCCGGCGTTGCGGGTGAGCAGCCGCACCGGCTGCCCTGCTTCGAGCAGCCGGCGCACCAGATGCCGGCCGATGAAGCCGGTGCCGCCGACCACCAGCACGCGCGGCGCGGCCGGCGCGCGCGACACGTTGGCGCGCGGCGCCTCGCTGCTGGGGGCACCGACGCCCGCGGCCTGAGCCACCTGCTCGCACAGGCGGATGACCTCGGCCCCAAAGCGCGCGTCATGACGGATGTCGGGCGCCTCTCCCGCGGCGTAGAAGGCGGCAATGCTGCGCGCCATGCTCTCTTCGAAGGGCTGGGCCTCGGGCCGCTTGGCGAGCGCCGCGCGCAGCCGTCGCACGCGCTCGCTGCGCGCCTGGCGCAGCAACTGCTCGCCGAGCGTGTGTGCGACCGCGTGCGCGTCGAAGATCGGATTGTCGTGCGCGATGCTCTGTCGCATCAGCAGGTCACGGCCGAAGTCCAGCACTGCGCTGCCGGCGCGCCCGCGCACGTGCAGCGTACGGTCCGCATGGCCGGCGGTCACCGACAGCGACAGCAGTGCGCTGGTGGACTCACGGCGCAGCAGCGCCGTCCAATGGCGCGGAATGCTCTGCCCGCTCGGCAGCGCCAACGCATCGGACGCATCTGCCTGCACGACCGTCGGTGCGCCGATCAGATCGATCACGAACGCTGCCAGATGCGATCCGAGCTCGAAGATCAGGTTCGCGGGCGCGGCGATCGGCCAGGCGTCAAAGGGTCCGAACTGCAGCAGCGGCAGCACAAAGTGCCAGTGCACGCTGATGCGATCGAGCCGTCCGAGCTCACCGGCGCGCACCGCGGCGCGCAGCGCCTCGTAGCTGCGCGAAAACAAAAAATTGTGATTGACCCCGAACAGCACCCCGCGCGCGCGCGCCAGCTCGGCCAGCTGTGCGCAAGCGCGGCTGTCCAGCCCCATCGGCTTTTCGAGAAACACCGACTTGCCAGCCTCGATGAGCGTCTGCGCCGCCGACAGGTGCAGCGGCGGGGGCAGCAGCACGTGCACCACGTCGCAGGGGCTCGCCGCGAGCTCCTCGAGCGAGCCATACACCGCAGGGGCGCCATAGTGTGCCGCGGCCCGGGCCGCGCGGCCGCGCACCGCATCGCACACCGCCGCGAGCTCGACCTCGCGAATCGTTGCCAGCGCCCTGGCATGCGCATCGAGAATGTAGCCTGCACCCAGCAGGCCGACCTTGCGGCTCATAAGAACTTTAGTGCGGATATTCGATGAGGGTGGAGGTGCGACCGGCGAGACGGTCGTAGTGATAGCCGAGCAGTCCGAGCAGCTGCGGGAACTTGCCCAACATCAGCAGCACTCCCGAGGCGCGCGCCACGGCGGGAGTGAGCCCGCGTCGGCGCTGCAGACGAGCCAGCTGCAGCATCTTCAGTGGCCAGGGCAGCACCAGCAGCAGCACGGCAATCCAGGCCAGCGGGGTGATCAGGCAGGCCACCAGCAGCGCGACCAGCAGCGCGGCGGGCAGCAGCGCCCCCCAAACGGTGATGCTGAGCACCGTGCGCGGCCAGTTCGGATTGCGCGCATCCGGGTGCAGGTGCGCCATCTCGCCAAAGCCATGGCCCGAGCGACGCGTGCGCCGCCACCACTGGCCGAAGCGGGTCATCGCGGCATCGTGCAACGTCATCTCCGCATCGATCCGTCGTAGCAGCCAGCCGCACTTGCGCAGGCGCATCGACAGCTCACTGTCCTCGCCTGCGATCATGGAGGAATTGTAGAACGCCACCTGCTGCAGCGCCTCGATGCGCAGCATCGCATTGCCGCCGCAGCCGGCGGCGTCGCCCACCGGCACGTTCCATTCATCATCACACAGTGCGTTGTAGATCGAGCGCTCGGGGTGGCGCTCGCGGCAACGACCGAACACCAGCCCCAGGCGCGGATCGGCACGCATCGTCTGCGCCGCCGTTTCGAGCCAGCCGGGCTGCACCTCGCAGTCACCATCGAGCATCTGTACGAATCGCAGCTGCGGATTGAGCTCGAGCAGACGCTTCAGCCCCGCGTTGCGCGCGCGCGCCGCCGTGAAAACCGGCGGCACCTGCAGACGCACGACTTCGACGCCCTCGCGCAGCGCCGTCTCGATGCTGCCATCGGTCGATCCGGAGTCGACGTAGATGCGGCGGGGAATGCCGCGTACGGAAGCAAGGCAACGTCGCAGACGCTCGCCCTCATTGCGCCCGATCACCACCAGGCCCACATCCTCCCCGGTCGTATTGCTCACCCGCGGCGTCTCTCCCTGCCGTGTCTTTGTCGTGCGAATCATGCCAAGCTCGCAGCGCCCGCGATGTCAGAGGGTGCCGATTGACACCGGTATGCGCGCTGTCCGCATACTGCACGGGTGTCGCCTGAACAGCGCCCTGCCCGTCGTTCCGACTGCTCGGTGGTGCTTGCCGCCACCTTCACCGCCCAACCCTTGCTGCAGCCCCTGGAATGGCTGTTGGACGGGGCCGGCGTACAGGCGAGGCTGCACCTGGCCCCCTATCACCAGCTCTTCCAGCAGTTGCTCTCGCCCGACAGCCTGCTGGCGAGCCATGTGGGGGCGGCCAATGTCGTGCTGATGCGCGTCGAAGACTTCGTGCGCGAAGTGCTCGAGCCCGGGGCGGCATTAAGTCTCATCGAGCGCACCATGCGCGAGCTGTCCGCTGCGCTGCTGCAGTTCGCCCGTCACAGCCGCTCGCCGCTGCTGGTGCTGCTGCTGCCCCCCTCGGTGCAGGGCGCCGAGCCCTTGGCGAGGGCACTGCAGGCAACCACCGCGCGACTGCACGAGCAGCTGCAGGCGTGTCCTCTCCTGCAATCGATCGACGTGGCGCAGATCGATGCGCGCTGCGGCAACGAACGGCACGACCGGCTGCGCGATGAGCTCGCCCATATTCCCTACACCGATGAGTATTTCGCGGCCATGGCCCTGGTGCTCGCAAAGCAGATTCAGCTCGCGCAGCAGATCCAGAGGCCGTCCGCACTGTCCTCGGGCCGGGCGGTGCTCGACTGCCTGCGCAGCCGACGGCGCCGCATCCGACCGCTGCGCGAGCGCATCGTGCAGCCCGCCAGCGCCACCGAGCAGGAGCTGCTCACGCTGTGGCAGGAATTGCTGAACATCGAGCAGCTCGGCGTCGAGGACAATTATTTCGCCCTCGGCGGCACCTCGGTGCTGGTGGCGCGCATGCTCGCGGACTTGGCGCGCCGCTTCGGCGTGCGTCTGCGGCCGGCGAGCATCGTCGCGGCACCGACCGTGCGCGCCCTCGCCCGCGAGCTGCAGAGTGTGCAGCAGGCGCGTACGCAGCAGGCAGCCTCGCTGCTCGTGGAGCTCAAGCTCGGCGGTCCGCTGAACTTCTTCCTGGTGCACGACGGCGAGGGCAAGACGGCGCTCTATCGCCCTCTCGCCCAGCGCCTGCCCGGCGCCCTGAGCGTGTACGGCATCGAGCCGCACCGCCTGCCGCGCGTACCGCTGGCGAGCGATTCGGTCGTGCAGATGGCGCACGACTACGTAGCGCAGGTGCGCCGGCTGCAGCCCCAGGGGCCCTATCGGCTCGGTGGACAGAGCGCCGGCGCGGTCATCGCCTACGAGATGGGCCGGCAGCTGCAGGCCGAGGGCGAGCACGTCGCGATGCTGGCGCTGCTGGACGCGCCGCGCCCCGGCGCCGCCCAGCGCCCCGGCTACCTCGCTCGCCAGCGCCTACTGCACCTGTGGGTGCGAGCGCGCTTCGCGCTGCTGCGTCGGCGGCTCTCGCAGGGGCGCGCGTGGTCCACGCGACTCTCGGCGCTCGGCGTGCGCGAGATCTATGAGAGCGCCGAAGCGCACTATGTGCCGCAGCCCCTGAACGGCGCCGGTGTGGTGCTGCTGCGTGCGCGGGCCGAACTCGAGGGGGTCCACGACACGCCTGCGCGGCTCATCTATACCGAGGAGGCACTCGGTTGGCGCAGCGTCGTGCCGGACCTGGAAATTGTCCAGGTCGAGGGCGGACACGCCAGCATGCTGCGCGAGCCGCACGTCGCCGGCCTCGCCGCTGCCCTGGCGGCGCGGCTCGTGCCCCAGGTCCAGCAGGAGCGCGCCATCGCCGGCAGCGGCGCGCGTTAGCCCCCCTTAACCGTTCAGGTGCCGTGCGGGCTGGGGCCGCACCGGCACTCGCTTGGCGAAGACATTCAACTGCAGGTCCATGCCGAGATTCACGGCATGGGTACTCAGCGGTGCCGTGGCACAAAAGACCTCGCGGATATAGTAGCGAAAGCCATGCTCGCGCAATGTGCGCAGCATGCCGTCCAGTGCCTGCGGTGAGTCCTCGAAGCAGTGGTATTCGACGAACAGCTGTCTCACCTGATCGAGCTTCGTGCAGGCAGCCAGCGCCTGCGCCTCCGAGCCTTCGATGTCCAGCTTCAGGAAATCGACCGGCTCGGTAATGAGCTCATCGAGCGTCACACTCTGCACGGGCGTAACTGCCTTGGGCGCCTCGAGGCTGTGCGATGCCCGGCCGCCGTCCGCTCCTTCGCTGAAGAACGTCACCGGCTCGTTGGTGTCCGAGACCGCCTTCTGCAGCAGCTGCACGTCCAGATGAGCGCAATTGTTCCGCAGCAGCTGGAAGATCACCGGGTCGGCCTCCACACCAATCACCCTTGCATCCGGATGGCGATGCTTGAAATAGACGATGCTCGTGCCGTAGTTGGAGCCGCAATCGATGATCAGTGGATCGGGCCGATTGCACTCGAACGCGTAGATACCGTCGACAAAAATCTCCCGGTAGCTGACGATGAAGGAGTGTGAGTCCTCGATGGTAAAGGGCCTGTCCAGCAGCTGAACCGTCGTACGCGTGTATCGTGGAACCGCCCACAGCTCATCGTAGGGGGCGCGTCGGATGCGATAGACGACCAGTCCCATCGATTCGAGCTTGGTTCGAACGGCAGAGCGGAGGCGACTTGATGCGCTGCGAGCTGATGGTTCCGGCATGGTGCATCCCGTTCAAGGTACCTGAGCGCAGAGTACCAACGTTCAATCCTCGAGCGCGTCGGCGCCCACCTACTTGCGCCCTCAGCGCGGCTTGGCGCCGTCTCCTTCTCCATCGCGGCGTGAACGTACCCAGTCCACCTGCCGCGCGATGACGAAACCTGCATACAACGGCAGCTTTTTGAGCGCGTAGGCACCAGCCAGCAGCAGCGTGCCCAGCGAGACGGTGTCGCGGCCGAAACGCAGCCACGCCAGCAGCACCGAGAGCATCAGCAACCCGAGCGTCATCGAGCCGAGCAGCAGTGGTAGGGCGCTGGCAAAAAAGATCCAGGCCAGCAGATCCATGAGCCATACCGCGCCGGCCAGCAGCGACAATAACGCCACCGGCGGCACGAGCAGGTCCATCGTCAGCGCGAGGGCGGCCGCATCGGCGCGCATCAGCGCGCGCATCAGCAGCCTCGGTCCCTGCGACAGCAGCACCGACAGGTGCCCATGCTCCCAGCGTCGGCGCTGGCTTTCGACACCCGCAGCGGATGCCGGAAAGACACTGCTGACGAGTGCGCTCGGACAGAATAGCGGTGCACGGCCCGCCTCGGCCAGCTCGAGGCCCAGCTTCAAATCCTCCACCAAGTGTCCACTCGCGAGTCGCCCGCCCGCGACATCCGTCCACGCAAACGCCATGCCGCTGCCCATGAGCTGACACGGCAGCCCGAGACGCAGCAGACCGCGCGGCCTCACCTCGTTACGCACCAGCCAGGCGAACTGAGCGATGCGACGCAGGGGCGGCGCCCCCGGGGGCAGGCGCATGAGGTAGCGCGCCTGGACTGGCCGGCGCGCGCTGGCGCAGAGGCTCGCAAGCTGCTGGATCGCTCCGCTGGCGATCAGGCAATCCGCATCGACGATGATGAGCACGCCCGGTGGATGCTGCGCAAGATGCCGCACACCAAAATCCAGCGCGAAGCCCTTGCCGCGCTGCTGGACATCACGGCGCTCGATGACTTCGGCGCCCGTAGCGGCCGCGACGGCGAGCGTATCGTCGCTGCAGTTGTCCGCTACCACCAGCAGGCGGTCCTCCAGGCGCAATTGCGCCAGGATCGCCTGCAGGTTGGCGGCGATGGCGTCGGCCTCGTTGTGCGCGGGCACCAGCACCGCGACGCTCGGACGCTGCGCACCGGGCTCTGGCAAGCGCGCCGCGGGCCACAGCGCCAGCGCCACCTCGCCGGCGAACACCAGGACCGGCAGCAGCACCAGTGCCGTCGTGACCGTCAGCAATGCCATGAGCAACCCGTGCATCGGGCTCGCTCAACAGCGCTCGGGCAATGCGCTGCCCATCGCTTCTGCAAACAGCGCCGCAAGCTTGCGCGCTTCCGTATCGATATCGTGGCGGGCAATGACCCGCTCCTGGGCCGCAGCGCCCAGTCGCCGCAACTCCTCCCCGGAGCGCGACAGGCAATCCTGTATGGCGGCGGCCAGCTCCTCGATGGAACCGGCGGGAATCAACCAGCCGTTCTCGCCATCGCGCACCAGTTCCGGAATGCCGCCGATATACGTGCTGATGACCGGCCGGCGCAGCGACATCGCCTCCATGATCACCACCGGCAGGCCTTCGGCAAAGCTCGGCAACACCAGCGCACGTGCGCGCAGAATCTGCGCACGCACCTCGGCACTGCTGATCCAGCCGGTAATGCTCACGCGACCGGCGAGGCCCTTGGTGCGGATGAGCGCTTCGAGCTGCGCTCGCAGCGGTCCATCGCCGGCCAGCACCAGCTCGAAGTCGACTCCCCTGGCCGCCAGCGCAGCCGCGGCATCCACCAGCAGCAGTTGTCCCTTCGCCTCGCAGAGCCGGCCGACGCAGACCAGTCGATTTGACCCGTCTTCGCTGCCATCGACGGGCGCGTCGGCATAGAAGCCGCGCTCGATCCCGCAGTGCACCTGCTTGACCTTCGGCCAATCCTCGAAACGCGTGCGATAGAACAGCTGGCTGCAACCATGAGCGCTGATCGCCACCGCAAAACTCGAGCGGTGCACCTTCTCCTCCAGCGCCATCGGGGAGAGAAACTCCTCCGGGCCGTGCACGGTGAAGCTGTAGTGCGGGCCGCCGAGCACGCGCGCGAGCATCACCACTTCGACGGAATTGGTACCGAAGTGCGCATGCACGTGCCGCACGCCCGCCGCGCTCGTCCAGGACAGCAGACGGCAGGCCTCCGCCAGGTAGACGATGTGATAGGGCAGCGAGCGGCCAGACTCTTTGCTCATGCGCCGCGCGAGCCCCAGCGCCTGCAAAAAGCGGCGCGGCGAGCTCAGCAGTGTGCCCAACGCGGGCAGCAGCAGAGGCCAGCCGCCGCGTTGCAGAACGTAGCGGGTACGCTGTCGCTCCTGCAGATCCTCGCCATCCGGCAGCGGTCCCTCCCAGCCACGCAGGGCAATGCGCTCGATATGCATCCCCAGTCTCTCCAGCGCCAGGATCTCACGCCGAATGAAGCTGTGGCTGACCTTGGGATAATGATTGATGAAATAGGCGATCTTCAAAGTCGATCATTGCTTCTCAGAGGAAACTCGGGGACTCCGGTTGCAGGTCCGTGGTAACGGGCCGCGCAGTGACGGGGCGAAGACTACGCCTGCGTCCCCGCAGCACGTCGCCAGTTGAAGACGTGCGGCTGCTTTGCGACTGGAACGACCGACTTGAGCACGCCGGCCAGGCTCTCGGCCGGAAAGTGCGCCATGGCGAGCTTCAACGCGCGCGGTCGGCGCGAAGAATAGCCGATCATCGTGACCATGCGCTCGCGATCCGTCTGCAGCGACTCGTGGTGAAAAACCTGGGCGGTGTCGGCGATGACGACGGTGCCGGCTGGTCCATAGACGCGCTTCCAGCGTTCCATTGGCACCAACTGGCTCATCTGCTCATTGGTGAGCACATACCTGCCATCCGCGAATTCCTCACTACGTGGAGTATCCCTGCGGGCAATGTATTCGAATGGACCGCCGCCCGGTGTCACGTCGTTCATGTAGATGACGACGCGGAACACATGAAAATCTTCGGCATCCTGGTGCCACAATCGTGTGCCCACGCCACCACCATCGAGCTTCGAGCACCGCACCACGGCGCCATGATAGGCGACCGGCAGACGCAGATAGCGCTGCACCAGGGATAGCAGTCGCGTATCCAGCCCAAGCAGATACAGCACGGGCACGCGCGTAAGCAGGACATCGGGTCGCAGATCCGTCGATGATTCCCGTCGCGTCCACGCCCCGCTCGATGCCTGCGAGGACTCGCGCGTGAGCTCCGCCGCGATGGCGAAGGTCGCGCGAATTTGGGACGCGGCCTCGCCAAACAGCTGCTCGACGCTGGTGACGTGTACGCCCTCGTACTCCAGATCGGCGATGGCCTTGGCTTCCTGCAGGCCCGCGTCGCTCCAGGCACCGAGATAGGCGAGGGACTGCAGACGGTGAGAGGCGTGCAGCAACTGCTTCTGAAGCTTTGACCTCAGCGCCTGAAGTGAACTCACACTGCCTCTCCCTCATGCACCTTTCGGATTATATGCAGCCGCTTCTTCCGGGACATCTGTCGGCACTCAGAGACCCCTGAAGTATTTACTGCAAACACGCTTGATCACGCTCGATTAAGCGGCACCGCTGCCCCGCCCGTGCAAGACTTGTCCTACATTTGAAAGTGCCGTCTCCGCCGCCGGCGCCGGCGTCATCAGCAGGCGCACGCGCGCGATGAATCGGGCGAGCTCTTCGGTCTCCCGCTGCCCCGAATGCATCCTCGCCAGCCGAGCACGTTGCTGCTCTACCTCGGTCGTGCCGAGCACACCGGCTTCGACGTCAACGATGGCCCGCTGCACCTCGGCTACGTAGCTGAGAAAATCGCCGTTCTCCACCGGCCTGAACAGCGGCGGCGCAAAGAACTCGCGGCCGCCCTGGCCGGTGTAGCCCACGACGAGATTGCCGGCAAGGGCCGCCTCCAGCGGCGGCAGCCCATAGCCTTCCAATTCCGAAAACGACAGGAAGATGGAGCTGCGCGCCAGGGCGGCGGCGACCTCCTCCTCACCCACGCCGTCGATCGCCTGCAATTGCCATCCGTTCTGCAGAAGTTGCTCCAGATACAACCGCACGCGCTGTGCATGCTCGCGCAGCTTGCGCGGCATATAGGCGATGAGCCGCTGCTTGACGCCCGGCGAGAACATCGGCGGCACGCTGAGGGTCAGACGCAGGATCTGTCGATCCTCCAGAAACGGATACAGCAGGCGCGTCACGGCCGTGGTGTCCTCCGAGATCGAGAGCACGAGGTTCGCCCGGCGATACGCCTCGCTGAGCACGTCGCGACCGAAACCCGCATCCTGGTGCGCCAGATAGCCGTTCTGCACGAAGATCGCATAGCGCAGTCCCGCCGGAACACAGAACTTTTTCGCCAGCGCGGCCCAGACTTCCGAGATGACCAGGAAATCGGTGCGCGGATCGAAGTGAGCCACTGGGAGTGATTCGACATCGTGCTTGAACCAGCTGAATGTGGAGCCCGGCTTCTCCGCGTGGAAAGCGACACAGGGCACACCCAGGCGTCGAATCGTCTGTATGTGCCGGTAGCTGACCTTGTTGCCGCCGATCGGGGTATCGATGGTCGGCAGCAGGTAGATGATCCTGAACGGCTCACGTCGCGGTTTGCCGCACACGCCACACGCATCCAGCGTGCACAGCTGCAGCGTCGGCGGCACCTTACCGGCGCCAACTGGATGCAATCCCGTGAGGCGCTGATGCGCGCGCACCACGAAGCGCCGCATGAGTCGAACCCCAAGTCTGGCCACGGATGTCATACGGCCAGCGCGTCAAAGTGCCGGTGGCGCAACGGGGGTGTCATCAGTGGAAGGTCCCTGTGCGATTTTCATTGTGACCAGCGTGCCATCATATATCAGATCGTCGGCATTCCCCTGCGGCGCCGTACACTGGCGCATCCGGGTTACCGTCTCCGACAGTTCTTGCCAGCCTAGACCGACAGCAGCTCTGACCGCTCGCACAGCGAATTGCCGCGTGGCTCACGACACAATGCCACCAGGTCTTAAGCTGCTCTCATCGCCACGACGTCAGGGATACTCCAAGGTAAAACCCATGGGATACGCGCACCCACGCACCACGACAGAAATGCCCGATCTGTCCATGCAAGCCTTTCTGCCCTTGGCGCGCATGCGCGAGCTGTCGATGTCGGCGCAGGACAGATACGTCAACGCCAGGCCGTATCCGCACATCGTGCTGGACAATTTCTTCGATCCTGCCGTACTCGAGCTGGTGCTGGCGGAATTTCCACGCCCCAACCAGATTCGCTGGCAGAAGTTCGACAACGCCGAGGAGATCAAACTCGCCTCCAACGTCGAGTCATCCTTCGGCACCATGACACGTCTGCTGCTCTATCATCTGAACTCCCTTACGTTCCTGCAGTTCCTCAGCAGCATCACCGGCATCGACAACCTCATTCCCGACCCCTCCTTCGAGGGCGGCGGACTGCATCAGATCGTGCGCGGCGGCAAGCTCGCCATCCACGCCGACTTCAACAAGCATCGGCTCTATGGACTGGATCGGCGGCTGAACCTGCTGGTGTACCTGAACAAGAACTGGCGGGAGGAATACGGCGGCCATCTGGAGCTGTGGGATCGCGGCATGAGCCAGTGCGAGGTAAAAGTCCTGCCGCTGTTCAATCGCGTTATGCTCTTCAGCACCACGGACTTCACCTATCATGGACATCCTGATCCGCTGAATTGTCCGGATGGCATGACCCGCAAGTCCCTGGCGCTCTACTACTTCACGAATGGCCGGCCAGGCACCGAGCTCTCGGGCGAGCACTCCACGGTGTTTCGCGCCCGTCACGAGCGCGAGTTCCAGCCGACCTGGAATCAGCGCCTGCGCAAGCTGGCCAACGACCTGGTGCCGCCCATATTGATGCGGCAGCTGCGCAAGGGGCCCTGAAGCATTTCAGGAATGGCGCCGGCGCGACCGCAGGGCCGCGACGGGCGGCTGGCGAGACGGGGAGTTGCGATGAACAGATGCAAAGTAGCGGCCGTACAAGTGCTGCAACGTACACTGCCGTTGCGCATTAGAAACGCGCTGTTCCATCTCTCGTTTCATCTGGCGCGTCGCGAGTACGAAACCTTCGCGCAGACGTACAGCTTTGCGCCGGACATGGAGCACAGCCTGAGGGCAGCAGCAAGACTGGGCCTTGCGCCCGCGACCGTGATCGACGTGGGCGCGTTCGAGGGCGACTGGAGCAGATTATCAAGGAGCATCTGGCCTTCCAGCTCCCTGATCATGATCGAGCCCAACGAACAGAAGCGATCACGTCTTCAGTCTCTGGCTGCGAAGCTGAACGCACAACTGATCAGCGAGCTGCTGGGTGCGCAAGACGGCCGCGCCGTTGATTTCTTTCTGATGGAGTCGGGCTCTTCCGTGCTGGAAGAGCGCAGCCCGCTGTCTCGCAGTGTCCAGAGGCGCACGCTGCGAACATTGGACTCGGTCATCGACAAGATAGAGGCGCCGGGCCTGCTGAAAATCGATGCCCAGGGCTATGAGCTGGAAATCCTGAAGGGGGCGTCTCGCCTGATGCCTTCCCTGGAAGCCGTGCTGCTCGAGGTGGCCATTCTGGAGATCAACAAGGGGGCACCCTTGCTCCATGAGGTCGTGGCGTTCATGAAGTCCGCGGGGTTCGTGACTTACGATATTGCAGAGATCCACCGAAGGCCGCTGGACAGGGCGCTCAACCAGATCGACGTGCTGTTTGTCCGGGAACACTCTGCACTCATCGCGGACAAGAGACATTACGCCACCAACTGATCAGCTGATCGGC
This sequence comes from Steroidobacteraceae bacterium, assembly GCA_035553315.1. GTDB lineage: Bacteria > Pseudomonadota > Gammaproteobacteria > Steroidobacterales > Steroidobacteraceae > FEN-1191. Next base: position 88,060 of record DATNDE010000005.1, on the reverse strand, counting down.
CGATCAACCAATCAACTGCCCGATGAGTCAGGCGTCCGAGCCGGGCGCCGTCGCGCGCTGCCTGGCGGCCGCGGGTACGCCGACCGGCTTGAGCAGAAGCGCGAGCAAGGTTCGCCAGGGAGCCGGGTGCCAGCGCCTGTAGCGCAATGCACGCGCCGCGGTGCGCAGCGCGGTGAACCTCTGGCCCTGCGCATGGGCAATCCAGGCGGCGCCCTCGATGCATCCCAACAGATGTGGAGTCGCGGGGTCCGGCGCCGTGGGGGCAAGTGCCTGCAGAGAGGCCTGCAGAGCGGCCTCCAGACCGAGGTCCAGATCATCGCGACCGTCGGCTCGCCGCTGACGCTGCAACCGGTAGGCGACTTCCGCGTATTGCAAGCGCTGTGCACGTGCCTGAGTGTGCGTAACCGACAGGTCGTGCAGCCGGTAGCGATAACACTCGCCCGGCACGTACATCACCCGCGCAGAGCGGGCCAGTCGCAACTGAACGTCGATGTCCTCCGCCGTGATGAAGAAATGGCGGAATCCTCCGATGCTGCGCAACAACTGCGCACGCATTGCGAAGGCGCCCAAATGCGTGCGCGTCTGGCCTGCGCGCAGCTCCGCCGTCAGCTCCTCCTCTTGCAGTCCCGTGGGCAGTTCAGCCACGAACCGCCCGCGCGAATCGATGGCGCAGAAGCCGCCGCAAACTGCACCAAATTGGGGATTCTTCTGCAGCCAGTCGATTTGCCTTGCAATGCGTCCAATGGGATAGAGATCGTCCGCATCGCAGCGCATGACGAGCGGCGCACGTGCCTGCGCCAGACCGGCATTGAGCGCAGCGGAAATGCCCCGCCCCGGCCCTGGGATCAGCGACACGCGACTGTCCGCGCAGGCGCGCACCAGCGCGGCGGACCTGTCCGAAGAATGATCGTCGATGACGACGATCTGCAGATCGATATCGTCCTGCAACAGGCTGTCGAGCGTCTCGCGCACATAGCGCTCGGCATTGCGCATGGGCACGAGAATGGTGGCAACGGGCATGGCGCTATTGTATTCGCTCGACTGCCTCGGCTCGCAGGATCACCGTCTCGCCAGCGCGCTTCCACGGCGCAGTCGATTCCTACAGCCAACCGGAGAAATCGGGCACCGGCTCGCTGGGGTCCGCCGCACGACGTAATCCCGCCGTCCTCTGTACAGTCCGCAGCACTGTACGCCATCACCACGGGCCCGCAATGAGCGCGACCAACACGGCCGTCCCCGACGTCTCCCTCGTCATTTGCACACGCAATCGGGGCGCACAACTGCGCCGCTGCCTGCGCAGGCTGAGCGAGTTGCAATGCATTCGTCCATGGGAATTAATTGTCGTCGATAATGGATCGACGGACGACACGGCGCAGATCCTGCATCAATTCCAGCGTGCGTTCGACGGAACAGCGCTGATCGTGCGCGAGGCGACGCCCGGGCTCGCGCGCGCGCGCAACCGCGGATGGGAGGCAAGCCGCGGCAGCGTCGTAGCATTCACCGATGATGATTGCTACCCGGATGCGCAGTTCCTCACTTGCATCCTGCAGCACTTCGACGCCGATCCAGGCATCGGTTATCTAGGGGGACGGATTCTCCTGTTCGACCAGCAAGACTACCGCGTGACACTGCTCGAGTATCCCGAGCCGATCGACCTGAAGAGCGGCTACATCATCGCGACCGGCACCATTCAGGGGGCCAACATGTCGCTTCGCCGCAGCGTTCTGGAGGCTGTTGGAGGCTTCGACGAGTCCCTCGGTGCGGGGACACCCTTCCCCTCCGAGGACATCGATATCGCAGCGCGGGCCTCGGCGCTCGGATGGAGAGGTGCCTACCGGCCCGATGTGGTTGTCTACCATCACCATGGCCGCCGTACGGCCGCCGAGGCCAATCAGCTGATGCGCTCCTACGATCGAGGTCGCGGCGCGTATTACGCCAAGTGCCTGCTGAATGCGCGCATACGCCGTTCCGCTCTGAAGCACTGGCTGCGCATGATCCCAAGGCAGTCTTTGCAGCAGACAGCCCGGGAGCTCGCGGCCGGCTTTGTCTTCACCCTGCATCACTATTCCAGACGGCGTGCCACCGCGAGCGCGACGGGGCGACTGGCCACATGAATGCCACGCCGACGGTCTCGGTGCTGATGCCGGTGTACAACGGCGCCGCCTATCTGCGTGCCGCGATGCAGAGCATCCTCAATCAGTCCTTCTGCGACTTCGAATTCGTGGTGCTCGACGATGGCTCGACCGACGGCTCACTGCGCATACTGCAGGAGTATGCGCGCCTGGACGGTAGGGTCCGGCTGCTCAGCCGCGAGAACAGGGGACTGACCTACAGCTTGAACCAGTTGATCGCCACGGCGCGTGGCGAATTCATGGCCCGCATGGATGCGGATGATATCGCCATGCCCGAGCGCCTGGCCCGGCAGGTAGAGTTTCTGCGCACACACCCCGGCGTGCTGTGCGTGGGGGGGGCCTTCCAGATCATTGACGAGGCAGGTCGCTATCTGACGACTCTGTATCCGCCAGCATCGAACGAGCAGATCCAGAATCATCTGATACACGGACGTTGTGCCATCTCGCATCCGGCGGCCATGGCGCGCCTGCAGCCGATCAGAGAGCTGGGAGGGTATCAGGGCGACTTCGCCGAGGATCTGGACCTGTGGCTTCGGCTCGGAGAGAAGGGCGAGCTCGCAAATCTGCCCGAAGCCGTGCTGCGCTACCGACTGCACTGCGCCTCCGTCAGCGAGCGCGTGGGACACAGGCAGCGCGATGCCGCCCTTGTCGCCTGCCAGGCGGCCTGGCAACGGCGCGGGATTCGTGATGGCACCTTCGAGGGCGCATCCGCCTGGCGGCCGGAATCCAAAGCCACGCGATACGCCTTCATGCTCCAGTATGGCTGGTGGGCCTGGAACAGCCGCGAACGCGCCACAGCGCAGCTTTATGGCTTGCGGGCCCTGCGGGCCAGGCCTCTGGGCGTGGAAGGCTGGAAGCTGCTGCTGGTATCACTATTGAAGCCCCTCGACGCCCCGGTGCCGCAGCCCTCGCCCTAGACGCAGGGAGGGCCGAGGCCTGGCGCCCGCCGCTATCCCCCCGGGGCTATCTGTATCTGCTGGCCGGGCGGCCGGGGCCCTCCAGCGCGCCCCCAATGCTGCGCGCTATGGCGTGCACGGGATGGGCCCGAGCATAGCGTGGGGCCTGGGGCTCAGGCTGCGGGACTCGCCTGCGAGTTCTCTGATAAGCAAAGCCGGCCGACGCGTACCCGCCGCCCAAGCCAGCCAGCACGTAGAACACAATCGCATAGCCCAGAATGAAGCTACTGGTGTAGATCATGACCATGGTACCGAGCATGCAGGCCACGAGCGATGCGCCCTGCAGGGACAGGTCACGATCGCTGCGGCGTGTCTTGCGCACCAGGCGCCAATCCTTCGACATCCCGGCGAGCGGCAGGCCGATGAACAGCCCCAGGCCGATCAGCCCATAGAACACCGCAACGTCCGCATAGGTGTTCACGAAGTCTATGACGCCAACACCCTGACGCAGATCCTGCATCTTCGCGTACGCATCCTGATCACCCAGCAGCGGATGCAGCTGGATCATGTCGAGCGAGCGTTGCGCCAGCACCTCGCGATAGAGAATGTTGAAGTTGTCGACCTGTCCGCCCAGGAAGGGAATGACCTTGACGATGCGCGGACCCAGTGGCGACATCAGCAGCGCAATGAAGGCCACGCCCGCGATGAGTGAGGCCTTGAAGGTGCGGCTGATCGCGCGCGGACCCATCATCATGTAGACGAAATAGATCACCACGGCGCCGAGCCAGGGCCCGCGCGAATAGGCGGCGATCAGCCCCAGCAGCAACAATGCGGTACCACCCATACGCACTAACCGGCCGGTGTGGCGGCCGAGGTACAACCAGAAGCCGAAGGCGATCGCCAGCAGATAGCCCAGCGCCAGCGAGTCACCGGCCGAGGCCATGGCGCGCACGGCACCGTCGCGCAGCAGATAGCCGGAATTGATCAGGGATCCCCAGCCGCTGCCCATCTCCTTGTAGAGGAGCCAGTGGCGGGCCGTCTCGAACACGGCGATGGGCGCCAGCGCCAGCGTCGCAATCGCAAACGCTGCCATCGCCTCGGCTATGCGCTCTCGCGTGCGGCAGAAACGGCTTGCCACGTAGTACACCAGGCCGACGTCGAGGCCGTAGAGGAAGCCGCGCCGCAGAACATTGGTGGCGGAGTCGTGCATCGATGCGGCATCGGGGGTATCCGGACGCACGAACAACAGCACCTGCAGCAAGCCGTAGCCGAGCACGAAGAAGTCCATCCAGCGGATGTGCGAGCCCTCCCGGCTCTTGTCGCGCCAGAGCTTCAGCGCAAATGGCAGCAGGACGAACAGATCCAGCAGCCTGTACATGTCCATCGCAAACAGCTTGCCGATGCCGACGATCGGTATATTGACCTCGAGCGGCGGGATCACGTGCAGCATGAACAGATAGAGCGCGAAGGGATTGTTGTCGCGGCGCGCCGCCCAGTACAGCAACGGTGCGGCCAGCAGCGCGAACAACCAGAAGCTCGGGGCGACGAAGGCGACCGCCGTCAGCGCCAGCCAGACATAGCGCCTGCGATCGAAGTCACGCTTGCTGCCGACGGCCAACGCCAGCGGCTTGGCAAACTGAAACATCGCCATCGCCAGCACGACGACGACGAGCAGCGCTTTGAGATTGTTAGCCATCGTTTATCGGCATCGTCCCGTCAGGCCAGCCCCTGGCACCCTCGAGCTCGGGAGCTGCGAGCTCACAGGTGGATGAATATGCGATGAAACTCCAGCACCCCCACCAGTATTGATACCGCGGCAATCGGCAGATCCAGTCGTGGCTCCCATAGTCCCAACTTAAAATATACGAAAGCCGAGATTGGATAAATCAGCCATCCGACCGCCGCGGCGCTGACGATGACGCCCGCCGGCCCCCAGAAGTGATTACCAATCACCATGCCAAGTAGTTGAATGGCCACCTGTACGACGAGAAGTGAGGTGCTGGTCGATACCATCCCCCGCGCCCACAGCAGCCCGATGTAGGAGCCGCCCAGAATGCCAATCAGCTGCCCGAGCGACAGCATTTGTAGGATGGAACCCGACATCACATAGCGTTGATCGTAAAGCAGGTGCATGAAGTGATCGCCAAAGAACACGAACACCAGGCTGATGAGCCAGGCGGGCACGATCAGCATTAACCGCGTGCGCGTCGCCGCGGCACGCAGTCCCTGCGGACGCGTGCGCACGATCTCCGAGTAGGCGGGGAACAGCACGTAGCTGTTCAGTTGAAAGGCGACCTGCCAGAACAGACCACTGAAGGTGCTCGCCAGCGTGAAGAAGGCCAGCACCTTGACGCCGAGAAATGCACCGACCAGCAGCTTGTTGCCCTCGCCGGCGATATAGGTGATCACCGAGCTGAGCAGCACCCATTGCCCGAAACCGAAGATCTCGCGGAAGACCGTCTTCTCATAGGTCCAGCGGTTGCGCACGCCCGGTAGCGCCAGGTGACTCGCCACCGCTTTCGCCACCGCCCCGATGAGGTTACCGCCGACCAAAGACCAGATGGATCGCGTGATCCAGGCCCAGATCACCATGCAAACCAGACCCAGCGCGTACGAGGATACTTCGATCATCACGCGGCGCCTCAGGGCCAGGTTGCGCGCGGCGAGGGGCATCTTGGTCGAGCCAAAGCCGGCGATCAGCGCCTGTAGCCCGGCCACCGGCAGCAGCTGTGCCAGCATGGGAGCGTTGTAGAACAGCGCGGCGGGCTTGCCCACGGCACACAGCCCCAGCCAGATGATCGCCCCCTGCACCACCTGCACCGTCCAGGCGGCATTGATGAAGGAGTCCTCGTGGCCGCGCTTGTTCTGGATGATGCTGGCCTCGACTCCGACATCCATGAACATCGACAGCCCCACCATGACGCTGGTGACCAACGCCATGAGGCCGAAAGCCTCCGGGAAAAGCAGCCGCGTGAGCAGCAGATTCCCGCCCAGACGCAGCACCTGGTTGGCGCCATAGCCACAGATCGTCCAGAAACTGGCGCGGATGGCGCGAAAGCGCAGGGTATTCAGACTACGGACGGCGCTGATTCGGGCTCGCAGGAGCCCCGGTAGGGTCTGCATCAGCGCATTCATGGTCGATAACGCGTTCCGATCGTCAGCGCTGAGCCCTCAGCCTCTGCCACCGCAGCGCCGGGGCCCTTCGAGCAGTTCGCGATGGCACTCCCTCTTTTTTTTGCCTTATCACCGAGTCGGTGAGCTCACCGACAAAGCCAGCGTAGCCATTTCGCAAGGCCGAGAAAGTAGGACTCGAAGCATTTGTGGGAAAATCCATTCAGACAGCCCGCATCAGGCTGCCCGCATCCCGTGCCCGGCGTCAGCCGGAGCGCATCAGGCGGGCCGCAGCGCCTGCAGGGTTGCCCGCAGGCTCTGCGCCCAGGGGCTGGGCGTGAGCTCCAGCGCGGCGGCCGTCCCGGACAGGTCCAGCACGCTGTAGGCCGGCCGCTGCGCGGCGGTGGGGTAGTCCGCGGTCGTGATGGGGGTGACGCGCGCCGCCCGCTCGAGCAGCCCCGCGGCGAGGGCCTCCACGGCAATCCGCTCGGCAAACTCGAACCAGCTGCACACCCCGGCGTCGGTCCAGTGCAGGATGCGCGCCTGAGGCGGCCGCGCCAGCGCGGCCCAGATCGCGCGCGCGACCGAGTCCGCAGCGGTCGGGCTGCCGTGCTGGTCGGCGACCACGCGCACCTCGCCACGCTCGCGCATCAGGCGCAGCATCGTCAGCAGAAAATTATGTCCCTGCGCTGCGTAGACCCAGGCGGTACGCAGAATCAGCGCACGCTCGCCCAGAATCTCGCCCACCGCCTGCTCGCCCTGCAGCTTGGTGCGCCCGTAAACACTGGTCGGCCCGGTGGGATCCTGCGGACGGTAGGGCACGCGCGAGCGTCCATCGAACACGTAGTCGGTCGAGATCTGCAGCAGGCGGCAAGCGGGCAAGGCTTCGGCGGCGCGCGCCAGCTGTGCCGGACCGATGGCGTTGGCGGCGGCCGCCAGTGCCGGCTCGGCCTCGGCGCGGTCCACGGCCGTGTAGGCCCCCGCATTGATGATCCAGTCGGGCGAGAGCCGCTGAAGCGCCGCACGCACTGCTGCCGGATCGCCGATGTCCAGCTGCTGATGTGCCAGGGGATACAGCTCGACGTGCGCGGGTCGCTGGGCGGTGAGCGCCCGTCCCACCTGCCCGTGCGCCCCGGTCAGCAGCACCCTCATGGAAAGCAGTCGGCCGCGTCGAGCAGCGGGGCGGCCGCATCGCGCGGCGAGATGATCGGTGTACTGCCTTGCGGCAGCGGCCAGCGCACCCCGATCGTCGCATCATCCCAGCGGATGGCCCGTTCGTCTTCGGGCAGATACAGCTCGGTGCACTTGTAGAGGAAGTCGGCCTCTTCGCTCAGCGCCAGATAGCCATGCGCAAAGCCGGGGGGAATCCAGAACATCGCATGGTTGGCCTCGGAGAGCAGCGCGCCGGTCCACTGCCCGAAGCGCGGGGAGCTGCGGCGCATGTCCACGGCGACGTCGAACACCTCACCGCGCGTGACGCGCACGAGCTTGCCCTGGGGATGATGGCGCTGATAGTGCAGTCCACGCAGCGTCAGCCGCTGTGAGTGGCTGTGATTGTCCTGCACGAAAGCCGAGGGAATGCCGGCGGCGGCGAATTTCTGCGCATGCCAGCTCTCGAAGAAGTAGCCGCGCGCATCGCCGAATACACGCGGGGTGATGAGCAGCACCTCGGGCAGGCGCGTCGCTTGCACCTGCATCAGCGTGGCTCCTGCAACAGCTGCAGCAGATACGCCCCGTAGGCATTATTTTTCATCGGCTGCGCCAGGCGCGAGAGCTGCTCGGCATCGATGAAGCCCTCGCGATAGGCGATCTCCTCGGGGCAGGACACCTTCAGGCCCTGACGATTCTCGATGGCCTCGATGAACATGGAGGCCTGCAGCAGCGACTCGTGCGTGCCGGTATCGAGCCAGGCCACGCCGCGGCCAAACAGCTCGACCTGCAGGGCGCCACGCTCGAGGTAGCAGCGATTCACGTCGGTGATCTCGAGCTCTCCGCGCGCCGAGGGCTTGAGCTCCGCGGCGATGTCCAGCACCTGGTGGTCGTAGAAATACAGACCCGTCACCGCGTAGTTGGATTTGGGCTGCGCGGGTTTCTCCTCGATGCCCAGCACCTTGCCCTGCGCATCGAAGTGCACCACTCCATAGCGCTGCGGATCCTTGACGTGATAGGCAAACACGCTCGCACCGTTCTCGCGCTGCGCCGCGCGCTTGAGCTGCTCGGGCAGGCCATGCCCGTAGAAGAGATTGTCCCCGAGCACCAGCGCCGAGGGTGCCTGGCCGACGAAGGAGCGACCAATGACGAACGCCTGCGCAAGCCCTCCCGGCGTGGGCTGTGCGGCGTAGCTCAGCGACAGCCCCCACTGCGCACCGTCTCCGAGCAGCCGCTGGAAGGCCGGCAGATCCGTGGGGGTGGAGATCAGCAGAATCTCGCGAATGCCCGCCAGCATCAGCACCGCCAGCGGGTAGTACACCATCGGCTTGTCATACACCGGCAGCAGTTGCTTGCTGATGGCAAACGTGACGGGATGCAACCGCGTGCCGGCGCCGCCGGCTAGAATGATGCCCTTGCGCATGAGACCTCGCTTGGCCGGCAGGGGCCGGAAGCGCATTTTAGCGCCTGAGGATTGCGCAACGGCAGAGAGACTGTCCGACTGGACAGCTGCGGCTCGGCAGGGTATCTGGTGAGCGCGCTCTGCGATCCAAAATCGCACACCGACAGGACGGCCATGGCGAGATTATTGGTAACCGGCGGCGCCGGCTTCATTGGCGCGAACTTCGTGCACTACTGGCTCGGCGCGCACCCTGGCGAGCGCCTCGTGGTGCTCGACGCCCTCACCTACTCGGGCAACCTCGCCAACCTGCAGGCTCTGCTCAAGCGGCCCGAGCTGCGCGTAATTCACGGCACGATCTGCGATACCGCGCTGGTGCAGACACTGCTGCGTGAAGAAAGCATCGACACCATCGTGCATTTCGCGGCCGAGTCTCACGTGGATCGATCCATCAGCGGGCCGGAGGTCTTCGTCCAGACCAATGTCGTGGGCACGCACAGCCTGTTGCAGGCCGCCCGCCGGGTTTGGCTGGAGGAGCGCACCGTTCGCGCCCATCGCTTTCACCACATCTCCACCGACGAGGTGTTCGGCTCGCTGGAGATGGATGATGCGCCGTTCACCGAGACCACGCGCTACGCGCCCAACTCGCCCTATGCCGCCAGCAAGGCCGCTTCCGATCATCTGGTGCGCGCCTATCAGCGCACCTTTGGCCTCTGCACCACCATGAGCAACTGCTCGAATAATTACGGTCCGTATCAATTTCCCGAGAAGCTCATCCCGCTGGTGATCGTCAATCTTCTGCGGGGCAAGCCCCTGCCGATCTATGGCGATGGCCTCAATGTGCGCGACTGGCTGCACGTGGACGACCACTGCCGCGGCATCGAAGCGATTCTGCTGCGCGGGATCGTCGGAGCGACCTACAACCTGGGAGGTCGCAGTGAATGTAATAACCTGCAACTGGTCACGAGTCTCTGTGGCATCGCTGATCGGCTGTTTCGCGAGCAGCCCTCGCTGGCAGCAGACTTTCCCGACTGCCCCGCAAGCCGAGGGGTGGCGACCTCCAGCCTGATCAGCTTCGTCGCGGATCGGCCAGGCCACGATCGACGCTATGCGACCGACTGCATGCTGATTGAGCAGCAGCTGGGGTTTCAGCCCCGCGTCAGCCTCGCATCGGGTCTCGAGCAGACATTCCGTTGGTATTTAGAGCACGGGCCATGGTGGCAAGCGATCCTAGACGGCCGCCACCCCCGCCAGCCGCCGAGCGTCGCCGCGGCATGAACTGCAGGTCCGGCAATAGCCAGAATATGCGCGGACTTTGCACCAGATAGCGTCTTGCCAGCCGGCGCGGATTTTGCACTAGCCGGAACAGCCACTCCAGGCCCCAACGTTGCAGTCGTAGCGGCGCACGCCGCTCCACACCAGTCAGGAAGTTCACCGATGCCCCGACGCACAGTGCCAGCCCGCGTGCGCGGCCGCGCTGCTGCAAGCGATAGGCGATTTCTTCCTGCTGGGGCGAGCCAACGGCCAGGAAACAATAGCGAAACGGCCCCGCTGCTTCGATATCCGCCAGGCAACGCTCCAACTGCTCGGGCCGATTGATAAAGCCCATTGGCGCCTCGACGTGCCGCAACCCACGCAGCTGAAAGCGCGCGGCCAGCTCTCGCGCCTGCGCGGCCGTCGCCCCGAAAAGCACGATGCGTTCGTGCGACCTGCAGACTTGCTGCAGCAGTCTGAGCGTCAGATCACTGCCCCGACAAACCCGCAAGCGCTGCCGACGCGTCAGCGCCACGCAACGTGCCAGAAAGCAGCTGTCCAGCAGCACGAAGCTCGCGGCCGCATATAAAGTGCGCAGCCGCTCGCTCAGGCAGTAGCGCACGAGATGGTCGACGTTGGGCGTGACCACATAGCCATAGCGATCGGGCGGCAGTTGTGCCGCCAGTGAAGCGAATTCCTCGACCTCATAGTCATCGATCGACAGTGCCCGCACATTTGCGGCCGCAGGCGTCGATGCCCCGCTCAGGCTTGCGATGTCGCGCTGGGATTTTTGCGCGGCGATCGCCAGATCCCCGAAATATCTGCTGGGCAACACTGCAGTTCGTGGTCCTGTTCCGAAAGACCACTGCAGTATCTGGCAAGGCTCCGAGCGATTGCTTCCGCGGTTGCCGGTTGCGGGCCGAGGACGATTCCTACCAGAGCAGAAAGAGTTTGCTGTCAGCCGCTACGGCGAAGCGGCCGGAGAGGGCGCCCTGCGGCAACGCCAAATCCCTTTCGCAATGCGATGTACGCGCTGCAACGCATGGATGCAGCTCGCCCCGCCCTGATGTCAGGGCAGGGCGGGCGCGGCCGGACCGACCGGACCACCCGGGACGGACGGAGCGATGGGCGTCGCGGGTGCGGCCGCGAGTCGATTCTGCAATGCCGCCGTGATGGAGACGCCGTATTGGGTAGCATTGAAGTTCGCGCCATTCAGATTGGAGTGGCGTGTCTGGAAGTTGAGATAGGGCAGGATCGTCAGCCAGCGCGTGGCGGCGTACGTCACGGTAAACGTGGCGTACTGATCGTGATCACTGCGATCGGTGGGGGCCCCTCCAGGGAAAAGCGCGTAATCCGGGTATACGCTGTAATCCAGCGTATAGGCGATACTGAAGCCCGTCTTGAAGGTGGCCTGCCAGCTGGCGGACACAGTCGCCGCCGAATCCATCTCGGACCCCGCCGTGGCCACATAGCTGTTCAGATCGCGCAATAACGCAAGTTTCACCGTGGTTTTACCAGTCAACGCGCGCGAGAAATTCAAATGCCCGGTCCACCCCGAGGTGTTGTCGTAACCGACTGCCGAGCTGCGGCTGGTCTCTCCGAAGGAGAAATCCACCACCGTGGGACCACCCTGGGGCACCGGCTGGTAGGTACCGCCGACACTCCAGTCCCACTGGTTATAGGCGGGGCTCAAGTAGAGTACGGCGTTGGCGTAATTGCCATGCTGATAATCGGCCGTCAACGCGCCCTTGAGCTCTCCATTACCACCCAGGCGCAACGCGAGGCCCGCGCCCGAATCCGATAAGCGCAGATTCGGCTCGCCCACCAAGGGCTCCCCGAGGCGATCGGCAAATGCAGTCGCATCGACGGCCAATTTCGAGGTGAACTGATAGTCCGCCGTGGCGGTCTCGCGCTGATCGGTCGAAGTATAGAGCCCCAGAGCTGCGCTCGTCAGCGTTGTAAGAGACTGAAACGGCACCATGGTGTGCGCGCGACTGATGTCAAACGAACCATTCAGGTCGTCACCGACCCTCCACGCCCAACCGCCATCGAGCGTGTATTCATTGTGAGAGAGATCGAAATGATCGTAGCGATATTCGGTATCGGTGCCTCGCAGGTAGAGGTTCTGCTGGCTGATCTGCTCATTCAGGTTGACGCCTGCACCGTACGCGTAATAGCTCGCCGCATCACTGTAATAGTCCGGCGTAGGCAGGAAACCACGTTGCAGATCAAAGACATTGCTGTTGTATTGCCACTGGCCGTTCGCAGACACAGTCGCCGCCAGCTGCGCCAGTGCGCATTCGGGAAGAAACGCCAGTGCGAATAGCGCCAACGTCGGCAGCGCGAAATTGCTCGTCAGAATCTCTCGTCGCAACAGGTACAAGCGCTGTAGATGAATCACTCGATTCCCCCAACATACGAGGTAAGCAGATTATTGTAGTACAGGCCTTGCTGCAGTGCTCATCGTGCATCTGCCTTGCCGCAACAGTGACGGGCCCGAGGCATATTTCCCCCGGGTAGGAATAGTCCTCGGCTCGCAACGGTCATCGGCGGAAGCAATCGGCTGAAGGCTTGCCAGATACTAGCGTCGCCTCTTGCCGAACAGGAACAAGAACCGAAGTGGCTAGCAACGGCCTCATGGGCGAAATCAGCATTGCCCCTCCCCGCGCGCTGGGCGCCGTGTCGCCTCTGCACAGCGCGCCGGGTGCTCTGGAGCAGAACGATCCTGCCGCTCCAGCCTTGCGCGAAGCGATCTCCACCTCTTCGATCGCTCATACCGAGTTCCGTCTCGGCACCACTGAACCGCCTTCCATCGCGCTGATTCGCGAGACGCTGGGGCCCGGCGTAGCCGTGCTGAGCCTGGCTATCTGCCTATGGGCCACCGACGTCCGGTTCACAGTCGAGACCGTAGCGCTTGGGGTGATCGCATTTCTGCTCTCGCAGCGCGTGCTCAGCACACCAGACTATCAATCCGGTGCCGACGGGCGCCGCGAGCTGCGTCCAACGCTGCCGCGTTTACTCCTGGAATGGGGCTGCGTCTTCGCAGTGATGATGTTCCTAATCTCGGCGCTGGGACTGATACCCGTTGTAGGCGAACGCGCCTTGAAAGAGTGGTTGTTGCTGACGCCTGCCGCGCTGGTGGCCTCCAATTCCGTCACCATGCGCCTCACCCGCTGGTGGAGCGCGCATCGGCCGGCTGCCTGTCGGCACATCATCATTGGGGCCACACAGGCCGGCCTGGAGCTTGCAAAGCGCGTCCAACAGGGCAGCTACAGCGGCCAATTCCTGGGATTCTTCGATTTCCGTGAGCGCGACCGATTGCCAGATCTCGCGCCGGAGCAATGGGCAGGCACCTGTCGCGAGGTCGCCGACTTCGTGAGACGCAACGCCGTCGATGCCATTTATATCGCGCTGCCGATCTCAACCACGCCGCGCATCGCCGAGCTGCTCGAGAAACTGCGCGACACGACCGCATCGATATATTTCGTCCCGGCAAATATTTTCGAGTTCAATTTGGTGCAGCCCAGATGCGTTGAGATCCATGGCATCCCGGCCTTGGCGGTCTGCGAGACGCCTCATCTGGGCATGTCCGGTCTGCGCAAACGCGCCATGGACGTCTTGCTCGCCCTGTTTGCGCTCATCTGCGCCGGCCCCCTGATGCTGGCAATCGCGGCGTTGGTCAAGCTCACATCACCGGGCCCGGCGCTGTTCAAACAGCGTCGCTACGGGCTGAACGGCGAGGAGATGTTCGTCTACAAGTTTCGCAGCATGACCGTGTGCGAGGATGGCCCATCGGTCACTCAGGCCAAGCGCAACGATCATCGCTTCACCCGCATTGGACGGATTCTGCGCCGCAGCTCACTTGATGAGCTACCGCAGATTCTGAACGTACTGCAGGGCAAGATGAGCTTCGTTGGCCCTCGCCCGCACGCTGTGGCCCACAACGAGATGTATCGCAAACTCATCAGCGGCTACATGATCCGCCACAAAGTGCGTCCCGGCATCACGGGCTGGGCGCAGGTGAACGGGCTGCGCGGTGAGACTGAAACCCTCGACAAGATGCGCCGGCGCATCGAATTCGACATCGACTACATGAATCACTGGTCGATTTGGCTCGATTTGAAGATCCTGTTCCGCACGCTGCTGATCGTGTTGCGCGATCGGCAAGCGTACTGAGGAAATTCAGGTGGTCACACTGATGACCGCCGAGTCAGTACTCTCTACGCCTTGGCTGTTATAGGAAGTAATGGAAAAATAATAGGTGCTGTTGGCCTTCAGCCCCTCGACGACGTAGTCCGCGAGGCCCGCGGTGGGAATGTCGATCTCGGCGTTCAGATCCGACGCCTGCGTACCGTAATGGATGCGATAGCCCGCCAAGTCCGTCAAGGCCGAGCCGTCGGCATTGGTCTGCGGCGGCATCCACGAGAGCGTCACGCTGGTATTGCTCTCCGCCGCGCCGCTGCTCGCTGCCGGTATGGCACCAGCGCTGTTGCTGCTGCCATCCAGGTTGCAGCCCCCGAGGGCGGCGGCCGCCACGACGCCGATTAGAACCGCGTGTAACTTAGATGCCATAGCCTGTTTCCCTGTCTTATGTTTAATCGGGATGCAGGTGGCTACGGCACTTGCCGTTCAGGTGTCACGGCGACAAGTCGCCGGTAACCCCGCTATCTGCCAACTGCAGACCGGAAGCTTTGCGCCCCCGTCTTGCGACGGGTTTGCCCTTAAGTCGTGCGCTAGTTAATCGTACAAATTGCGACCCTTCAATCTGTCTCTGTCAACCGACAGCCGAATGCGGGCTTGTCCTATAGGTATCGCAGGCGACTTTTTATGTAAGGCTTGATTGGCCCATCAGGACTGCGGCAACGCGGATCCGCGCGCCGCGAGTCCCAACCATCGCAGAATTCGTGCCTCGCGCCCGTGCAGGACGTTAGCGAGAATCTCGCGATCGGACTGCGAAATCGCCGGACTTCGAAGAAACAGCAGAAAGCCTATGCCGCATGCGACCAGGCCGATCGTCAGGTGGACGATGACGGGCAGCCGGGGTAACAGAACGCGCAGCGCCATACATCCTGCGATCACACTGCCCCACAACAGCACGGCCGTCACCACGACCCCCCAGGCATTGAGCCAGCGTACCTGCCGGCGCAGTCGCCACCATATCCAGAAATTGCGCAAAGCATTGAAGCTGCCGGTTGCGAGTGCCGCGCCATACAGCCCGAAGGCGGGTATCAGCACCAGCATCGCCCCTATTTGATACAGGCCAAAAAGCTCGCTCGCGAGCATCAGCCGCGTTCTCTCATGGTACTGAGCCACCAGCGATATGGGCACCGAGAGGCTGTTCGGCACGATCGAAAGTGTCAGCACGAGCGGGAAGAGTGCCGAATATCCCAGATATTTCCCGGCAAACAGCAATTGCACGATATCGCGGTGGTAAATCGTCACAAAGGCGATCGCCGGAAGCTGAACCATCAGGTTCAGATCGATCAGCAGGGTGAAGTAACGCGGCAGCCGCGCGTCGGCTTCCGCAGGAGGAACCGAAAAGAACAGCGGTTGAATGACGTAGTCGAACAGCCGTTGCGGCACGACGTTGTTGATCATGTCCGCCAATTTGCCGTAGAAGGCATAGGCCGCGACCGCCACCGGTGTCAGCATGCCGCCGATGAAAAAATTATCTGTCTGCCCGTACACCAGCAGTGAGCTGGCGTCGTTTAGATGATTGTAAATGGCGTAGCGCGTCAGGCGTCTACGATCGCCAGCCGTGAAGCTGACAGGCGCTGCGGCAGCAGGCTCGGTGGGCAGACGCCATTGCACGACGACCAGCAACGCGTAGCCGATCCCGTAAGCCGCGATATCCGCCAGGATTGCCGCGCGCAGCGTGAGCGTCGAAAATACAGCGATCGCCAGGTAGCCGAGCAGCTTGCCGATCGAAATCGTCGCCACCGAGCCGATGCTGTAATGGTGCAGCATGTGCGACGAGAGCGATAGCTGCAGAATAATAGACTGCAGGTAAAGGACGACGAGCACACCGAAGATCGCGAAGTCGACCCGGTAACCTTGCAGATTGAAACGCGGCGCCAGCAGGTTCCATGCGAGCAGAACCAGGCCCACCATGACGACCGTGGCAGCGAAGCGCGCGCTGGCGACGAACCTCACGAGCCAGGCACTTGCGCCCGACTGGCCGGTACGCAGGTACTCGGGCTGGAAGCGCCGCAGCGTCTGCTCCAGGCCGAAGGAGCCCAACGTCGTAACGACCGGTATGAATGAATAGAAGAGGTTATATACGCCGAACGCGCGCTCCTGCATGTTGCGCACGAGCACGATGTAGCTCAATACGGTTGCCACCTGCGACATGGCCCGAAACTGCAATGTATGAAATAGCGCGTTTCGTGCCCGCTGTCGGGAGTAGAGCGTCATTACGGCACTAGCGTGGCCATGGCGACAGGCACCGCCGCACGATTACCGCGGCTTGCATTTCGGGAAAGCACTGCAATTGACATAAGGGCATCTTGCGGCCCGTCCGGATGCACACACAGGCAAAACACATCCGCGTAAGGCAGATGTTCTGCTGAGATTGCAGTATGGAAGATAGCGCAAAGCCGGCCGCGTCGCAGCCGCGCAGAAACGTTCAATGTCCAGTTGGCGAGCTTGGCGAAACAAAACCTTGGATGGGCATCGCACGGTCCTGGGGGCGCATTGCATCTGCAATGTATCTGGCAAAGCCAGAGTTCTGCGCGAACCGAAGCCCGCCTGCGCGATCCAGGTGCATTTCATTGCTATAGAGCACCTGACCCGAGCTTGAAACCTGAGAACAGGTATTCGCGTCGCACAGAGCGGGTACCGCATCAAACACGGTCATGCTGGGAAATTCCCGCTGAACGTCCTGTACCGCTGCCAGATATCTGGCCCGGCTGGCTTCCAGCGCGCTTCGCTCGACGCGCAGCTGACAGTGGTCGCCAGGCAGCCTTACCGGCCGCAGAAAGCAAGCCGGACCCGTGTCAAAAGTGGGGATCTCGAGCACATAGACGACGTGCGAATAGCGTTGCAGGGCTGCCACCAGGTCCTTGAGCCCCTGCTCGAAGGCGTCCTTACCAGGGTCGACGCCGGACACGGTTGAGCTTCCCGGGTCATTGGCTGGCTCGAAAAATCCGGCGCCCGCCCCCACCAGAACGACCATCGGCGGCCTGGTTGCGCGGATATATTCGGTCAGCTTGGCCCAGGTATCGTTGCAACTACGGCGCTGAACGTCAGTGCCGTACACGCCCAGGACCGGGTAAACCGCATGGATGTTGAGCTCGGGCGGGCATCCACCTCGAGCCAGAAGCAGCATCGGCTGACCATCTCCCAGCGTCGAGACCGTTCCCTGGTAAATGGCCAGCGTCTGAGAATCCCCCATGAACACCACTTCAGGCGCCTGCAGATTCGTACGCCGGCAATAGTTGAACTGGTACGGCTGCGGAATGCTCGTGGTGCAGAGCTTATCCACCCTCGGCGCCTGTTGGATCGCAAGCACATCGGTATTGAAGCGGCCAGCGAATCCGTCACGTGCAAACACGGCAAATCCCAGCACCCCCAGCGCGGCAATGGCAGCGCCCAGCGAGAGGCTGACACGCACGTGGCGTTGCGTACGGATCGGCAGCTCTATCAATCTGAAGGTCAGGGTCGCAAGCGCGACGCTCAGGAGCACCGCTGCTACTCGAATCAGGAGCGGCAGGGGTCCGGCGTGCAGGATGAATGCGAATGACAGAATCGGCCAGTGCCACAAGTAGAGTGGATAGCTGATGATGCCGATGAACACCATTGCACGGGCGGCCAGCATCCTGTCCCTAAACCACGAATTGCGTGGTGCGGCGATCACGCACATGGCGCCGGCCGTCGGAAGCGCAGCGGCAAGCCCCGGGAAGGACGTGTGGCTATCGAAGGAAAACACTGCCGCGGCGATCAGGGCAACTCCAATCAGAGGAAGCTGCGCTGCCATGGCGTGCACGGGCGCCGGCAGCGAGAAGCGCCCGCCTGCGTGAGCCTGGGTCCGCCGCCCGGCGGGCGCCGCTTTGGCAGCGGCGAGCATGCAGCCGAGTCCGAGCTCCCAGAAGCGCGACAGTGGGAAATAGAAATCGGCGGTTGGCTTGGGCGTGACGAGAACGAGATTCAACGCAAAAGAGGCTATGGTGAGCAAACCGATGACGAGCAGAATGTTGAATCTACGCTTCCACAGAACGAGCACGAGCAGTGGCCAGGCGAGGTAGAACTGCTCCTCGATGCCTAATGACCACAGGTGCAGCAGCGGATTGGCATCCGCTGCCGTCGCGAAATACCCGCTGTCCTTCCAAAAGGACAGGTTCGCCGCGAAGCCCGCAGCGGCCGCCATGTGTTTTCCAAGAGTTCTAAATTCGTCCGGCAGCAGCACGTAGTAGCCGAACGCCAGACAGACTGCCAGCACAATGCACAAGGCGGGAAGTATTCGGCGCGCGCGCCGCGCATAGAAATCCAGGAGCGAAAATTCCGATCGTGCAAGATGCTTGAAAATAATCGCGGAGATCAGAAAGCCGGAAATGACGAAGAACACGTCCACACCCACGAATCCGCCCGGAAAGAGCTGCGGAAAAGCGTGGTAGCCCACGACGGCGATCACGGCGATGGCGCGCAGGCCATCCACATCCGGGCGGTACTCCAGGATGTGCGAGCCGCGCGGATCGACTTGCGGGCGAGCGGCCCGAGACCCTCGCCCAGCTTGATGCACCGTGTCTAAACTGACGTGGGATTTTCCCATAATCTGGCGCGATTGGACTTAATGCCCTGGTCTTTCCCGGTCACACATCATTCGAGCCGCACCTGAAAGTATCACGGGGCGGGAAGGCTGCGCGCGCGACCGATCGGCCGCGGCACACGGCAGGCCCCTTACTAAGCGGTTCCGATGAGGGAGGATATTCCGATCGTGCAGCGGCTTTCACGGCGAGAACGTCCGGGTACCTCTGCCGTCATCTCTCCAACGACGTGGCCGGCGGAGAGTTGGCGTGTAGGTCAGCTTGTAGGTCTCTTCTCCCTGCGCGGCGAGGAACCCGACACGTCCCGGCCGAGAGGGCGCATAGCCATTATACTACCCTGCAAACGAACCATCGACGTAAATGCGGGGAGACCGACCGTGATCAGACCCATGGTATGGATGCGCATGATCCCAGCGCCAATCGCATGAAACTGCGCTGGGCCCTCGGCTTCCTTGCCGCCATCGTCATCTGCCATCCTTCCTTGTCCCGTGGGCAGGGAGCGCTGCCGGATTTCCACCACGTCCCGTACATCTATTCTCAGAGTCCGCAGGTCTTCCAGAGCTTGTGGCAGACGGCGAACACGAATACGTTACGTATCGCCATCCTGGGCGACTCCCAGGAAACCAGCCCGACCTCGCACGGATATCAGTACATCCCGCTGCTCAACTATCAGATGTGGCAGCGGTACGGAAACGTACCCGAGACGCCCCTGGAAGGATGCATCTACTCCTACGGCCCCGGGCAACAAACCCCTGCGGATTGGCTCATGATCGGTGACTGCTACACGCCCGGTCCCAGCGCCACCCGTCTGACGCCGGATGAGATCCTCCCCAATGTCGTGCCTTCTGCCTTCTCAACTCTGGCTAATGGGAATCATGGGCAGCTCACACTACTGGAGCAGGATGCGATTGACATCGATTCAGGTACCGGCATCCCGACCAATGTCAATTACTTCGACACGACGGGCACCGTCAAGGCACGCATCTTTGCTGCAACGAATCCATCTTCCGGCGATGTCGCTTATCAGGCACTGCCGGTGCAGACGAACAGTCCGGCCTATAACGCAACCCCGACCACCAGCGGCACTCTGGGGCTCAGCCTGCAATCCTCGACCTATGCGGTGAGATCTGGTGATACCGCAGCGCTGGATTTCGGTGGCAATCGCTACATGGCGCTCGAGGTCTACGGAACGGACAGCAGCAAGCCGACCGACATCATCGGCTTGCGCTTCTTCAACGCCTCCAAGCCGCAGGGTGTCATCTTCGACACCTTCTCTAAAGGTGGCTACGAGGCGGCAAACTTCCTCACCGATACGGGCAACGCCGGGCCCATGTTTGCCGCATTCGGCTTTCAAGCCGCCATTCTGCACTACGGGGCAAACGATGCCGGTGATACCACGGCCGCGCAATTCCAGGCGAACCTGACGGCAATCATTTCCCGGGTCCGCACCTGGGTCCAAAACCCTTCGTTCCCGGTCATCTTGATACCGGATGTTTATGAAAACATCGGATTGACCGCCTCCGAAATGACGGAATATGACGAGTACGCCGGGGCTGTTCTGGCGATTGCGCAAGCGGACAGCAACGTCATGGTCGTCAATGCCCGGCGCCTGATGGAGGACATCGGCTGGAATGCCAGCAGCGGTCAGAGCAGCAAGTATTTGCTGGCCGACGGTGTGCACTATACGGCGCTGGGTGCCCAGACGCTCGCGTCCGCCGAAGCCGCTGCGATGCTCGGCCAGATCCTCGTGCCCAGCTGCATGTCCGATCCGAACAGCGTGACCCTGGACTCAGCCACGACACTGACCATCAATATCGGCGGGACCACAGCGTGCTCAGGTTACGGCCAGTACGCTAACGCCCAGACCCTGACCTTGAATCAGCCTGCTCTGAAGGTGGTATTCACCAATTCCTTTACTCCAGCCTTGGGAGCGCAGTTCAAGATACTCAGCGTGGGCTCCATATCGGGCACCTTCGGCACCGTCACCCTGCCGCAGCTGCCCTCCTCGGAGGCCTGGGACACCAGCGCTCTTTATACGACCGGTACGATCGCTGTTGTTACGCCGCCTCCGCCCGGACCACCGACGATCACCGTTACCTCGGGCGGCAGCCAGTCATTGACTCTGCCGGCATCGGCGTCGCCCGTGGGGTTCTCTCTCTCAGGAACAGGGACGCTGACCGTAACGGCGCAGAGCAGCAACACGACCCTGCTACCAGACTCGGGCATCACCATCGGGGCAGGCTGCGGCTCCACGACGATGACTTGCACGGCGGATATCGCCCTCGCCTCCGGGCAGACCGGATCCTCGACCGTGTCGCTGACCGTCACCGACGGCTCCAGTCAGCAAGCCGTGGCCACCGCGAGCATTCAAGTGAGTTCCGGGGGCGGAGGCGGTGGCGGCGGTGGTAGCAGCAATACGGGAGGCGGTGGCGGGAGCATGGATCTCGTTTCGCTGCTGGGCCTTGCCGCGCTGGCCTTGCACAAGTTGTTCCGCGATCAGCGGCAACGGCGCGACGCGTAGCGTCCGGCACGCGCCAAACTGCGCCGACTGCTCACACTTAAGGCTGGCTCCGACTAAAAAAATTCCGGCCGTAGAAAATTCTGATCGGGCATCGAGCAACGACGCGACGCTCGAACGCAAATGCCTTCGGCACGTCGCAATGCAGGCCATCACATTTGCAGCTGCACGCCTGATGCGAAGTGTGATGCGCGTCTCAGATCAGACCACTGCTGCGCAGCGCGGACTCGCTGTCGCACGATATAGACAGTTGACTATCGTTAACCCCGTCGCTAGCTTGCCCGCATTGAAAGCGATAGCCGACTGGACACACCGATGAAGAGATGCAGACTACTTGCCGGACTGATTGCATCACTAGTTTGCGCTGGACCAGGCTTCTCGCAGACCATCAACTCAAGACCGAGCCCTCCCCCGCAAATCTGCGCCAACGGCCAGTGCGCGACGATCAAGAGCGGCTCGCAGAATTCCGGCTCCATCAAGTGGAACCCCGGCCAATATATGGCCTCCGAGGGCATCCTATCGGGGAAGTCAACGCTGGCGAATTTCACCAGCGAGATGGACGACCTGAGCGGCTGGGACAACATCATCGGCTACCGTCTCTTTGTGAGTTGGGGCGCGCTGGAACGAGCCGAGGGCAGTTATGATTTCTCGGTTCTCGACGCGATACTGAATCGTCTGAAGACTCAGTACAAAAAGCCCAAGCGGCTCGTCATTGCCCTGGTACCTGGAAGTTTTGGCAACTGCCACGTAGGAACCGGCGACTACATTCCGCTCTACATTCAGCAGAATTCTCTTTACGGCGCAAGTCCGGATGGCGGCAGTTACGGGTGGTGGGGCGGCATCTCGAACGGCGACGTAAATGCCTGCGTTGCGGCGGTGTGGCGGCCCGCTGTCATGCGTCGATTCATCGCGCTGGTTAAAGCACTGGGCGCACATTACGATGCGGATCCGGACTTCGAAGCGATCATGATCCAGGAAGACTCATGGGTCATAGGCAACGCAGTCAACACCTCGCCGAAAGACCCCAGCTACGTCGACGCCACGATGCTCGCGCAGCTTCAGTCGTTGCTTACCGCGGCGACCTCGG
The DNA here is from genome assembly GCA_035553315.1 of Steroidobacteraceae bacterium. Lineage (GTDB taxonomy): Bacteria > Pseudomonadota > Gammaproteobacteria > Steroidobacterales > Steroidobacteraceae > FEN-1191. Next base: position 65,752 of record DATNDE010000005.1, on the reverse strand, counting down.
CCTTCCCGCATACCAGCGTCGTCATGCAGAACACATGGTTGCAGCAACCCACTTCGACCCAAGCGTTCGAGCAATGGATGGTCAACAACCGCATCGCGCCAGGCAGCCCTGACTCGGTGGGGCAATCGGCCTTCACGGACTATGACTTCGCCAATCCGACTTCCAAGTTCGCCTGGGGCCTGGAAGCCTATATGGGTGTCCAGGCATCAGGCAGCGCCTGGAAGCCAGTAGATTTGCGGCCGGAGGCACATGCATTCATGGATGTCGAAGGCCCGGACATTGCCGGCACGTTCTATGGGTTCGTCGGCGCGCCGGAAGGATTTGAGCCACAAGACATCATTGCCGCCCTGAATCAGACTTACAAAGCCTCGCACGCCTTTTGGATTCACTTTAATGGCAGCGATCCGGTCTGGCCAGGCTCCGGGACTGTCAGTGCCGTCGCCCCTTGGGCCAGCTGGTCGAGTCTGGCGCCGATCATCAACAGCAACCCGCTGGTCAACACCTCGTATCCTGAGAATTATCCCTGACGGTGATTACTGCGACTCAGCAAGCGCCGGGCGTACGTACGAAGTACGCAAATGTGCTCTTTGGATATATGTGTCGATAGATCGGCCGCAACAGCAGACGCGCTCCGCGGGCTGGGTGTAACCAGCCGGACGATGCATTGTAAAGAAGCCGGATGCTGGGCCGGATGGGTGCAAGGCCCGCCGCTGCAGCGAAACTCACCAGGGTCTTGTACTCAAAACAGTTGACATGCTCGAGCGGGGAGATCGGCATGATGGTTTCAGAGGATAATGGCGCAAAGGCTCTCTGCCGGGACACACGCCGCAGGGCGGCTCGCGAATTCGGAACACTGATCTTGAGTACGCCATCATCCGTCAGGGACGCGGACAGGCGCTTCAGAATGTCGAGTGGATCGATCAGGTGCTCAAATACCTGTTCGGTATTAATGAAATGGAAGCGCTGCTTGCCGATCTCCTCGAGATCAAGGGTCTGAATGCCAATGCTCCTGGCATAGTTGCGCCGTTCCGACGACAACTCAGTGCCGTATACCTCGCATCCATAGGCCCGCGCCATGCCCGCCCATTCGGCCCAGCCCATTCCGAAGTCGAGCACCCTCACATCCATGGGCCTGCGGCGTAGATGCTCGATGATGAAGTGCACCTCGTTCGCCCAATAGCTCGGCTCATCTACGGTGCGTGCTTCAGCAAGTCGCTGGCGCTCAGTGGCCGGAATCCATACGTTATATATCTCATCCAGAAGCTGGGACGCGGGCACCGCTTTCTGGTACGCGAGATCGCATTGCGCGCAGCGCACGAGCTCATAGGTATAGCCGCGCAGCAGCTCGGATCCGGCGCGCCCTGAGTATTGACGCTCCAGGAAAGCTGTCATGGCGGCGCTATCATAAGATTCACACAACAATGAGTGTTGTGTGGTGGCGCCGCAGCTTGGGCAGTGCTGCCTTATTTGCAGGACCGCCTCAGACACCGCTGAACGCGCATTCATCGTGTCGTCGACAGCCCGGATGCAACCGATGATGAGGCCGACATCGTCTCGGCACGATAACCCAGCTGAACACGCCGTGCCGCAATCATGCCGGAAAAGTACCAGAACAAATACGATAGCGAACTGGCCATCTGGATCTCGGCGTACACCAGCGAGATGCACATGAGCACGACCACCCCGGCCCATCCCACGGCGATCCCTCCGACAAACGTGTCATCGTGGCGCGCGACCGTGAGCGCATCGCTAAACAAAAACCAGTAGAGCAGAAGTAGCGTCGCGACTCCGAGCACGCCTATCTCGAGGACGAAGTTGCTGAATGCCGTCTGCAGAAAGTCCTTGAAATACTGGTAGTAACGCCCTTGGAATTGCTCACCGAGTTGCGATGGAGAGACCGCGCCGAGCCCCAGCCCCAGCCCCAGCGTGATGGGATCGCCGGAGATATATTGGAGTGGAACAAAAAGCGAGTCGCCCCGGCGTATATCCCTGGTTGGCGCGCCCACGCCGGCGGCGCCCCCGATGAGATATTGAGCCCTGTCCTTCTGGTTGGTGAGTACACCGATGAGATCGTCGTGATTGGCGTAGGGGTCTCTCGACTGGAAGTACGTGTAGACGGGGAAAAATATCGCTCCAAAAGTCAACAGAATGAGCAGCGTCGAGGCGGCCGCCTTTAGGCGCTTGCCCGGAGTGGCCCCGACTGCGAAGGCAATCAGCAACCCGATGGGCACGAAGAAAACGGTGACCTTGGTCTCGTTGATGGTCGTGGGCAAGAGCAATGCCAGCAGCAGCGCGACGTACCCGCGCTTGCTCAGGTGCCCTCGCAACATGAGCCCGCTGACGACCAGAGCCGCGCAGATCAGGAAAATCGACAGGATTCCGGAGTCCAGCAGCGTACCCGTGACCGGATCACCGGTGTAGCGACCCTCGCTCCAGACAATCCATCGTTGGTAGGCAGCGACGGGCAACTGGACCAGACCGAGAAACATGAGCAGCTTGAGCTGCTGCTTCTGCTGTTCATCGCTGAAGTCGCACACGGCCGGAAGGAAGAACAGCGGTATGGCCCTCAGGTAGAACCTCAGCGCGCTCAGGATTGGACCGGCCGAGGCGCCGCCGTTGATGATTCCGGCGATGATGATCGCCGTGAGCGCACCAAACACGAGCCAGTACTTCGGGTTTACGAGATGGAAGCGGCGACGAGGGCCCGCGATCAGCACGTACGCGAGGATTAGCCCCGACATGAGCTCCGGCGTGAACTCCAGCACCCGCGGGGCGCCAAGGCTGCTGGCGTACGAGGCCAACGTCACCAGCAGGAACAGGATCAGTACGGACAGCTGCACGGCGCCCTACTCCGCCCGCTCGCGAGATTCATTCATATAGTTCCTGCCGGATGCGGCGCGGCATGCCTGCAGGGCACTCGGTAAGTGCAAATGACACTTACTGGTACTTTACACCGAGCTACGATACGCTGACCACACGGCAGCCGGCCTCGTCGGACGTGCCCGGACACTGCACCCCGACCTGTCTGACAGGCGCGTGCACGAACAAACGCAACATAACACGACAAGAAGGTCCCGATGGGAATGCGAACAGTCGTAGCAGGACGCTTGTCGGCAATCTTGCTGATCGCCGTTGGCTCGGTCGTGTCTGCCCAGACGGCGACACAGGACTACAGGATTCACCCCGGGGACCAGATTCTGGTCGGCGTATTTGACGATCCCAAGCTCCCGCCCCAGCAGATCACGGTGGCGCCCGATGGGAAGTTCTCCTATCCCTTGATCGGCGAGGTGGTTGCGGGAGGCAAGACCGCGACACAATTGCGTACCGAGATGCAGATGAGGCTCGGCAGGTTCATCAACGCCCCCAGTATGACGCTGGCTGTCACGGACGTGAAAGGCAATGTGGCTTACGTCATCGGTCAGGTCAACAAGCCCGGCGCCATCGAGATGAATCCGGCCATCGATGTGCTGCAGGCACTGAGCATTGCCGGAGGTCTCAATCCCTATGCCAAGGCTGACAGCATCATCGTAATCCGGCACTCCACTGCCGGTCAGAGCATCCTGCGTTTCCACTACGGTCAGGTGGTCGGTGGCAAAGATCTGGAACAAAATGTCGAATTGGCGAGCGGCGATGTCGTCGTCGTACCGTAACCCACCTCGAAATATTGCCGCCCTGGTATTCCAGGGCCCAATCAGACTCGCCGCCGTTCTGGCCTGCGCTTTTGCGGCGCAGGCGCAAGCGGCCCAGGTTTATACGCAGCCGATTCTGACGGTCGGAGCGCAGGGCGACACCAATCTCGGATTGGATGTCATGAACAAGTACACCGTCGGCTACTATGCCGAGGCGGCATCGATCATCGGCATCGCCTCGGCGGCAAGCGACACCAATCTGGAGCCGCGCCTGCGCTATACCGAATTTCCGACCGAAAGGGCGCTGGACCGGTTTGAAGGATCTTTGAACTTCAACTCCAGCTACAGCACGCCGCGCAGTTACTTTTACATCTATGGGCTCTTCGACCATTTGAATGACACCGAAGAGGAATTTCCCAGCGGAGTCTATGACCCGATCAATCCGATCGCTCCGACCTCGGTGAATGCGGGCCCGACCAGTATCGGAGTGACCCAGAACAATCTTTGGGTGGCGCCAAAATATACCTACGATCTCACGCAATTGGTCGGCGTCGGTGTCTCCGGGGTAGCTCAGCGGGTCACTTATAGTCCGGCCGACCCCTTTGGCCATGTAGATTTCGATTACTATCAGGGCCAGCTGATGCTCAGCCGTAAATTCGGTCCGCGGACGCAGCTGTCGCTCGCCGGCTACGGGGCCCGTTACTCGGCGATCGACCTTGATTCGACCGCCAATGCCGGCGGTGCCAATCTCGAGCTTGACTACAAGTGGTCGGCGCGGGCAAGCGGCGGGGTGTCGGTGAGCTATCAACACACCAATATCGATCAAGTAGAGCCAAGCCCATTCCGCTCCACCGCCAATACCTGGGGCGCGAGTTTCGACAATACCTGGAAGCAGCAGACCGGCCAGTGGCGCATAACCATCGAACGGGACGTCAGCCCCAACGCCGGCGGCGGCCTGTTCGCCACCGACCAGGCACAGACTGAATACGACCACGATCTGACCCAGCTCCTGAGCGTGACCGGCGCGCTCAAGTATGTTGCCACCCGGGGGCTTTCTGCTAATGTGAGCCGGTTCGACATCACCTATTATCGGGCCGACCTATCGTTGAAACGGATGTTGGCACGCACATGGTTTGTGCAAGGCGGCTATGGGTTCCTACGGGAGAAGTATCTCTCGAACGCAATTCGTGGCTCCAACAATGAGCTGTACGTGCGATTCGGCTACCAGGGCCTGCCGCGACAGCAGTAGAGTCCCTGGTCTGTAGGAAGACAAGTCAAGATGGCTGTGATATCGCCTACAACAGCGGGGCTGCGCGACTACCTCGGAACCGTCCGCCGCCGTTTCGCCTATGTCGCGTTCATCGCCCCGCCCGTCCTGCTGTTGTCGGTGTTCCTCGCGTACTGGCTGAAGCCGCAGTTCGAGGCGAGCGCAACGCTGCTGCTGCGACCGTCCAGTGTGAACAAGGATGTCATCGAGTCGACGGTCGCCGCCAGCACCGATGAGCAGATCGAAGTCGTCGCCGGCCGCGTGCTCACACCTGATGGCCTCCTCACGCTGGTTCAGAGCTTGGATCCGTATCCGGAGGACAAGACGTCTTCGCCGGAGCAGAAGGCGCAGCGTCTGCTGCAGGCCACCTCCGTCGAGAAGGTGGATCCGGTGACCTACAAGCCCACCACGGAACAGACGAACGCCTTTACCCTGCGCTACCGCAACTCGGATCGAGGCCGTGCGGCCACGGTGGCCGAGCGGCTGGCTCTGATGTTCGTGACTTATCAGCAGCGCCAGCAGCAGGAAATCTCCGGTGCGGCCGCCACGTTCCTGCGCCGCCAGGCTGCAGATATCAACGTCCATATCGGGGAGGTCGACCAGGAGCTGGCAAAGCTCAAGACCACCGAGGGCGATGCGCTGCCGGAGCTGCGCAATCAGAATCAGGCTGCAATCGATGAGGCTCAGCGCAACATCGAGGATCTGCAGCAGCAGATTATCGCAGCGCAAAGCAAGGAATCACTGCTGAGCGCGCAGCTGGGACAGACGAGTCCGAATGTGATGGCTCAAAGCGGCGACCTGACAGACGTCGCAACCGTTCGCGCCAAGCTCGCCGAAGCAGAGCAGCTCTACACACCGAATCATCCCGAGGTGATCCGGCTCAAACGCGCGCTCAAGACGCTGATGGACCAGGGCGCGACAAATTCGGCTGGAGGCATCGACAAGAGCGCGAACAATCCGCAATACCTGTTGACGGCCACGGAACTGCAGTCGGTTCGCAGAGACCTGGCGTCCCTGCATAGACAGCTCGCCGTGCAGCAGGGCCGGGAACAACATTATGACCAGTTGCTGCGCCGTACACCCGCTGTTGAGCTGAAGGAATCCGACATCCTTCGTCGTCGTCAGGCTTTGCAGGATCAGTATCAGCAAATCCAAACGCGCCTGCAGAATGCCGAGGAGGCCCAGAACTTCGAGTCCGGGCAGCACGGCGAGCGGTTTGTGATGCTGCGCGCACCGAGCATCCCGGCATCTCCGGTCTATCCGAACAGGCCCGGAGTTATCGCGCTCGGTCTGCTGCTGGCTTTGGGCTTGGCCGGCGTTGCGGTAGCGGCTGCCGAGAGTACCGATCCCAGGGTCCGAAATGCCGCCGACCTGCCGCAGGTCGAACATTTCCCGCTGCTGGCGGCGATCCCGGTAATCCACAATGCCAACGATCGCAGGCGTCGGCGCCTGGTGGCCTCGGCGTGCGCACTGGCATACGCGATGGCGATCGTCGCGGTGGGTGTCGTGGTCATGGCATCCCGGCATGCCCAGTAACGCATCCGAGAACTGACATGTCGTTGATCGAATCGGCGCTGGCGAGGGCGAGAGCGACCCCCCCGGGGGGCGAGGCCGGGTCGTCGGCCGTACCTGCACGGGCCCCGAACGCGGCGCCGCGAACGGCACCGACCTCCCCCGCAGCGCCGAGCGTGCGCATCGATGCCCCCCGCGTGCCGGCCGATGCCAAAGTCTGTGAGGCAAACCGCGTCCTGCTCGATCAGACGGCCGTACAGAACCACGACGCCGTCGCCGCGTATCGGATTTTACGCACCCGGATCCTTCACCGGGCTCGTGCGCGATCCTGGACGACAATCGGGATTACCAGTGCCGGCCCAAACGACGGCAAGTCTCTCACGGCGTTGAACCTCAGCCTCAGTCTGGCGCCCGAGCGCAACAGCGAGGTCGTGCTGCTGGACATGGATATGCGCAATCCCAGCGTGTGCCGCTGCCTGGGCGTCGAGCCGCCCTCGGAAATGCTGGACTACCTCGAGCGACGCGTCTCCGCTCGGGAGGTGTTCTTCTCGATAGGCGTAGACAATCTCACGATCGCCTCCGGCACGCGCGCTACCGATCAGGCGTCCGAACTGCTCGGTACCTCCCAATTCGAAGAACTCATCCACTACGTCAAGCAACACACCGTCACTCCCATCATCCTGATCGATCTGCCACCGCTGCTCAGTACCGATGACGCCCTGGTGATCGCTCCGAGAGTCGACGCCATGCTGCTGGTCGTCGCGGAGGGCACTACCGACCGTGCGGCCATGAGCAAGGCCGTGGAGCTGCTATCCGAGTTTCCCATGGCCGGCCTGGTACTGAACCGCGCCGTGGAGGCCCAAGCCCACGGATATGGCTACGGCATCGGCAAGGGCTGACGGCGCCGTGCTCAGCCCCTGGGCTCGCGGCACACCCGCGCGCGAGTCCAATGGCGCGCCGATGGATGTCCTGCTCGTCTCGTCGGATACCTTCCCCCCGACACGCGTCGATGTGGCGGTGTTGTTCGGCGATGAGCTCGCCTCTCGCGGACATCGCATCGACGTGATTCTGCAGAGCGAATCCGCCTGCCGCCGTCCGTACGTCACGACCTGGAGCGGTGGTCAGGCGTGGGTCGGTGCGACTGACCTCGGCCACACGCTGTTCGCCCGCGTGCACAAGCACCTGCTCGGCATCCGCGAGGACTTGCGGCTGTTCTCGCGGCTGCGCACCGGCCCCTACCAGCTCCTGGTAGTGAAGGACAAATTCATCTCCGGGCTCCTGGGCCTGCTCGCCGCCGCCTGGTACAAGCGGCCCTTCGCGTACTGGCTGTCCTATCCGATCGCGGAGTCCTACCTCGAGCGTGCGCGTGACGGTACCGGCCGTTATCCGTTGCTGTACCTGCTTCGCGGCACGATATTCAAACTGTTGCTCTATCGCGTACTGCTGCCGCGGGCGGACCATGTCTTCGTTCAGAGCGAGCAGATGCGCCGCGACGTCGAAGGTCACGGGATCGAGCCTGCCAAGATCAAGGCCGTACCGATGGGCGTTCAACCGCAGATGTTCCCCGAGTCAGCGCTGGGCGAGCACACGGCCGATGTCGAGCATCCACGCATCCTTTATCTGGGCAGCCTCGGCCGGGATCGCCGGCTGGACTTCCTGCTGCGCGTGCTGCTCAGGGTGCGCTCGGTGCTGGGCGGTGCCAGGCTGATACTCGTCGGACGCGCCGATGAGCCGTCTGAAGAGCGGTTGCTGCTGGAAGAGATCGAGCGGCTGGGCCTGCACGAGGCAGTGGAATTGACCGGTCAGCTGCCACGCGCGCGCGCGCTAGAGCTGGTGGCGCAGGCCGACGTCTGTGTTTCGCCGATTCGGCCGAGCCCATCTTTGAATCCAGCCTCGCCGACCAAGCTGATCGAATACATGGCGATGGGCAAGGCAGTCGTCGCCAACGAGCATCCCGAGCAGCGGCTGTTGATCGAGCAGAGTGGCGCGGGTCTGTGCGTTGCTTACGAGGAAGAAGCATTTGCGGATGCGATCGTCACAGTGCTGCGTGACCCGCAGGCGGCGTGCGCGATGGGCCGGCGAGGCCGTCGGTACGTGCTCGAGCATCGCTCTTACGCAATCATCGCCGGGATCGTGGAGCGCGATATGCTGCGCCTTGCGGCAAGAACGTCTGCGGAGCCTGCCGGGTGAGCACCGGGAAGATTCGCCTTTGCATCGTCAGCCCATCCGAGAGTGGCGGCGGAGCTGAATACCAGACGAGTCTGCTGATCGATGCCCTGCGCCGCACCGGAAGGACCGACATCTATTATCTGGCGCGGCATCTCGATGGCATTGCGCGCCCGGACGCCTACCGCGTAGTCCGAATTGGCCGCAGCGGACGGGCCCCGACGCTGGGTTACGTGACGGATGTGCTTCCGCTGTACGCGGCGCTACGGCGCATCGACCCGCAGGTCATCTACCAGCGCGTGGCCTGTGGATACACGGGCATCTGTGCCCTCTACGCGCGTCGCCATCGGGCACGACTCATCTGGCATGCCGCCAGCGATGCCGATCTCACGCATGAGAGCCTCGATGGTGGCCGCAATTTCGTGCGCCGTCGCCTGGAGAAATGGAGCGTTGCGCTCGGTATCCGCCTTGCCGGGTGCATCGTCGTGCAACACCGGCGGCAGGTGGAGCTGCTGTGGCGCAACTACGGCCGCCGCGCCGATGAGCTGGTGGCCGAGTTCCAGCCTGAGGCTTCGGAGCAAATCGACAAGTCCGGTACCCCCACCGTCGCCTGGATCGCGAACCTCAAGCAATTGAAGCGCCCCGAGCTCTTCGTGCGCCTGGCTCGCGCGCTGCAGGACCTCAAGGGCGTTGAATTCGTCATGATCGGCCAGGAGCCGCCTCACCCGCAGCCCTGGAGTGTCGCGCTGATGCGTGACATTGCGCAGACGCCGAATCTGCGCTTTCTCGGACAGCGCAGCCACGCCGAGGTTCATGCGCTGCTTGCCCGGGCCTGCGTGTGCGTCAACACCAGCACTCACGAGGGCTTTCCCAACACCTTCATCGAAGCATGGCTGCGCGACGCCGTGGTTGTGAGCCTGGACGTAGACCCAGACGGAGTACTGCAGCGCGAGGGCGTGGGCATTCACGCCGGCAGCGAGGAGCAGCTGCAGAGCGCGGTCCGCGCCCTGGTGCTCGACCCCGCGGCACGAGCCGGCTATGTCGAGCGTGCACGCCGCTATGTGCGCGCGAAGCATTCGCTACGCAATGCAGATCAGCTGGTGCGGCTGATCGAGAGCGGCAGCCCGGGAGGACAGCCCGCTTTCTCAACCGATGTAGGCTAGATGTAGGGTCGCAGCAGCTCGCCAGGCCCGATCACTTTGCGAATGCGTGCACTCAATGAGTTCGGTGTCCGACAGTGGACTACCGTGGTCCTGTTGCTCCTGCTGGGCCTGGCATTGATCTTCGGCCTGTATGGGCGCTTCGTCGGGCTGGGGCTGTGGCCCTACGGCGACGATGAGTTCTATATGGGGCGTTCCATCGATCACGTGCTGCGCACCGGCTTGCCCCGTTTTCCCTGCGGTGGCTTCTATACGCGCGGACTGAGTTTCCAGTACCTGGTGGCGCTGGTGCGTCTGGGCGGCTTCGCGCCGGAATTTTCCGGGCGTGTGGTCAGCGCGGTGTGCAGCCTCATAGGACTGCCCGCTGCGTACCTCATTGGCCGTCGCATCCACGGCCGAGCCCTCGGCCTGATGGTGCTGATCGTGCTGTCCCTATCGGTCTGGGAAATCGAGATGGCTCGATTTGCGCGCATGTATGCGCCCTTTCAGAGCATCTTTCTATGGTACGTCGTGTACTTCCTGCGCTATAGCGTCGATGGTGATCGGCGCGCGTTGGTGCCTATGCTGGCCCTGTCGGTGCTCGGCGTGCTGACCTGGGAGGGCGGCGCCCTGCTCGGCGTGGCCAACCTGTTGCCTGCGTTTATGAATCATGAGCGCGGGCGCCTGCGCCGGGGTGACGGGCTCTACCTGCTTGGCATGCTGCTGTTGCTCGGCGTGCTGGCCATCGCGACTCACGATTTTCGCGGCGCAGCGCCGCCCCTGCCGGGCGCGACTCAGGCGGCGCCCGTCGCATCCGCGCCGAGCTCCGCGGGGCTGGTGGATCTGGGGGTCTATGCGCATCACCCGGCCTGGATGGCGCTCTACCTGTTAGTACCCTGCACGTTGAGCCTGTGGGCGGCGAGGTGGCTGTGGTCGCTACGCACCCAATGGCTCGCCGCGTGCGGACTCGGCGTGGCGCTGGCGAGCGCCCTGCTACACCAGTTCGCACTCTGCGGTGTCACCCTCGCGATCGTGCTGTTGACAGGTCTGGTCCGGCCCGCGCAGTTCACGCAGCGCGCCGCACGCGCCTATCTGCCAGCCATCCTGGCCTGCGCGGCCTTCTGGCCTGCTTTTGCGCTGGCAACCGGCGTTTGGAGCCACCCTGCCCCGGACGTCGCGTCGCAACATTCATGGCTGGGCCTCGCCCTGCAGCTGGGAGGCTACCCCGACATCGTGGGGCAGATCCTCAGGCCCTGGGGTAGAGCCGTGCCGTGGCTGGGTATCGGCATCGTGCTGCTCACCACGACTCTGGCCGTGCTGGTGACGCGTCGCGAACTCGCGCACGCCCGGGTAATCCGGACGCTACTGATCCTCACCTTGGTGCTCATCCTGGCAGTCGGGGCCCAACCGGCTCCGCGCATCGAGACGCGCTACACCTTCTTCCTCTACCCTCTGCTCGTCGCGCTCAGCCTCGGCGGCCTCATCGCCGCCATCGAATCCTGGCTGGGCAGCGTGCCCGTGACGCTGGCGGTCGGTGTGACGCTGGGACTGCTGCTGTTTGGCCTGAGCGAGGATTTTCAGCCCGCGCACGTCGCCCGGATCGACTCGCGAACGATCAATTTCCGAATCGGCATGAATCCGCTGGTGGCGGATCAGTATTTCCTGCGTGCGCAGTACCGTCTCGGTGCCCGGTGGCTGAGCGAACACGAGCACCCCGGCGAACTGGTGCTCACGAGCATACCGACCATCGACCAGTACTATCACCGCGCGAATTTCTTTTTTCTGCCGCAGGGGGATCCTCGTTGGGAGGAGTACGCCTGCGGCCAGCCGCCGGTGGACCGTTGGACCAATCTGCCCATGCTGTACGGCGCCGATGCGCTCGCTACTAAAGTGGCTGCGGGACAGCGCATCCTGCTGGTGATGTACCCCTATCAGGTACCGGCCATGCTGTCCGAAGGACAACGACACGGGTGGCCGCACCGGCTCGCCTGGGAGTCGGCGGAAGGGGGCATGGCCGTGATCGCGATCAACTAGCCCTGGCGCACGCCGAGGCACCGCCTGCCCGCGTCGGCATTCACCGCGGCTCTGCCGCGAGCCGGCATCAAACGCTCGCCCCGAGCATGCGGTACAACGCGAGCATGCGATCGCGGTAATGATGCGGTGTGAATTCGGCCTGCATCCAGGTGCGGCCGGCCCGACCGACCTCATCCAGCACACTGTCAGGTAACGTCTGCACGCGCGCCAGCACCGCAGCCAGGGCCTCGACGTATCCGCTTTCGAACAGCCAGCCCGTCTCCCCCTCCCGGACCAGCTCCGGGATGCCGCCGATAGCCGCGCCGATGACCGGACGGCCGAGGGCACTGGCCTCCATGAGACTGACTGGAGCGTTCTCGTACCATTCCGAGGGGACGACGACCGCGCGTGCCGAGCCGACGGTCTGGTACAGGGGCGCTCCATTCAAGTGACTCGTGAACGTCACATCGCCACCGCAGCGCTCGGCGAGCTCCCGCAGCCTCGTCTCCTCTGGCCCTGTGCCGACCACGATCAGCGGCGCGCGAATCTGCGCCGTCGCGCGGATGAGCGTCGCGACGCCCTTCTCCGGTGCCAGGCGACCACAATAGACGAACGCCTTGCTACGACCCTCTCCGGGTACCAGCTTTTCCGTGTCCACAAAGTTCGGAATGTGGGTGAACTGCCCGGGATCGAAGCCCCATTCCTCAAGCTTGCTCAGAAAGAAGCGACTCGGCACTACGAACTTCGAGACGTTGCCCGCATACACGTTGAGCAGACGGTGTGCGCTCGACTCGAGCCAGACGAGCGTGCTCATGAGCACAGAGCCCTTGATGCAGCGCTGGCGGATCACATTGCGCAGCGCACCGCCACGGCAGCGCTCGCAGACGGCGCCGTGGACGAACATCTTGTACGCCGGGCAGGCAACCTTCAGGTCGTGCAGGGTCAGCACCACTGGAATGCCCTGGCGGTGCAGCTCGACGAGAATCGACGGCGAGAGGTGGTGATAGATGTTGTGAGCATGCGCAATGCTCGGCCGGGCAAGACCGATCAGCTGCCGGATGCGTCGTATCGCCTCAAAGGAGTAGATGATCTTGGCCGCATCCGTCATCCTGCCGAGCACCGAGCGCGCGGCGTCGACGTCGATCGTCGCTACGAAATACTCCGACCAGGGCGTTGGCAGATTGCGTGCATCGCGCATCGCAAACGGTACGACGTCCCACCCGGCCTCCTCGAGCAGGCGGTTGTGCTCGAAAAAGACCGTCTCCGCGCCGCCCCGGCGATAGAAATAATTATTGATGGACAGCAGGTGAGGTTTGACGATGCGCTCCAGCTTGGGTATTGCGGGCATCTTCCGGCGGCTGGCCCGCTGCAAGCCCTGCTGTCCGCCCCGACCGTCTGCCTACCCGCTGATGCTCACCGAGCTCTTCGGTTACACTGCAGGATAGTATCAATGATCAATGCGGCCCGACAGCAAGCTTGCACTGTAGACAAGACATAATTACTGGACAAGCCGACGACGAGCGATCACGCAGCTCGCAGCCCTCACAATGCAGAGCATGACCAAGTTGCTGCTGGCGACGCTCAGCCGCCCCGCGCGTCCGTATCTGCGCGCCCACGGTCTGCTGCAGGTCACCAAGGCATTCAATCGCTCCGCGCTCGTCTGGGAGCCAGGCCCCGAACGCGTCGTCGTGCTCGCGCCACACATGGATGATGAGGTCATCGGCTGCGGCGGCACGCTGGCGCGTCACGTCGCTTGCGGCGCCACGGTCACGGTGGTTTTCCTCACCGATGGTCGGCGCGGTGGACGCCTGGACGCAGACGAACAGGCCCAGGGGCTGAGCCTGACTGAAGTACGCAAGCGCGAAGCCCATGCCGCACTCGCCGACCTCGGTATCGGCGAGCCGCTGTTCCTCGACGCCGAGGACGGCCGGCTCGCTGCAGCGACGGGCCTCGAGACACGCCTGCGGGAACTGCTGCTCGCGGCACGGCCGCAGATCGTCTACCTGCCGTTCCTGCTCGAGGAGCATCCGGACCATCGCGCCGTCAGCGCGCTGCTGGCGCGCGCTGTCAGCGGCACATCGCTTACCTTCCGTTGCCACGGCTATGAGGTGTGGACGCCGCTGTTTCCGAATTGCTTCGTACGCATCGATCAGACCATCGAGACCAAGCGCAAGGCGCTGCTGCGCTACCGCAGTCAATTGGCGGATGCCGATTACCTGCACGCCGCCCTGGGACTGAGTGCATACCGCTCCAATGCACTGATCGACCGCAGTTGTCGCTTCGCAGAGGCCTTCTGTGCGCTGCCCTTACCGAATTACCTCGAGCTGTGCGGCGCCTACGGCAAAGCGCCCGTGTGACGCCAAGGACGACGATGGCATCCTCACGAGAACGGGAACAGGAAATCTATCGCGGCAATTCGCGGCTCGCCACGCGCGCATCCACACGCGCCGCCGTGCTGCGCCTGTTCACCGATTGGGGCTTTGTAGTGCGCGCCGCGCGCTTCGCGCTCGGACTGCCGGTGCCGATGCAGACCGAGGATCGGCGCGTCCTCGAACAGATCATCTTTCCCTACTTCGACTCAGACACCGAGACGCGCACGGTGCTGTTTGTCGGCTGCGACTGGTATACGAAGCACTACCAGCGGGTCTTCTTCCGCTCGCATACTTTTTGGACGATCGATCCGGCGCCGCGTGCCGCCCGCTTCGGTGGCCGCCAGCACATCATTGCGCCCCTGGAGAGCCTCGAGGAGCATTTTCCGCCGGCGCACTTCGATCTGATCCTCTGCAACGGTGTCTATGGCTTCGGATTGGACACGCAGGATCAATGCGAGCGTGCCTTTGAGGCCTGTCATTCGCGGCTGCGGGCGCAGGGCTGCCTGGTACTCGGCTGGGATGACATTCCCGAGCGCACGCCGGTTCCGTTAGCCGGCATCGCGGCCCTGCAGCGATTTCAACGCTGGAGCTTCCCGCCTCTCGGCACCTGGCGCTACCTGACGGATACTGCCTACCGGCACACCTACGACTTCTACCGCCGGTAAGGATGGATGCGCCGACCGCTCGACACGAGCGACACGGTGCCCGCCACTGGGCTATGACACGGCGACCGGACGCGCGGCGTGCGACGCATGCGCCGGCGGGGGCTCGCTCGCGACAGCGGGAAAGTGGATCACGCGATCAACCTGGTAATCCTTGATGCCACCGGCGTGCGCAAAGATGATCAGCTCGCCCAGCAGCCCCAGAGCGAACACCTGCACTCCCAGCACGATGAACAGCGACGCCAGCATCAGCGCCGGCCGATCGGCCAGACTGCGGTCGAGCGCGAGCCGCTCGAATACCAGGTAGAGCAGCGCCAGAGCGCCGAGCGAGCAGAGTGCGACCCCGATCATACCGAAGAAGCGCAGCGGCTTCTTGGTGAAGCGAACCAGGAAAAAGACGTTGAAGATATCAAGAATTCCGCGAGCATAGGACTGGGTCCGATCACGCCGCACGTCCTGCGCACACTGGCGCACGGCGAGCTCACGCACCCGAAATCCCTGTCGATCGGCAAGCACCGGAAGGAAGCGCTGTTGCTCGCCGTAGAGCGGAATCTCCTCGAGCACCTTGCGGCGCATCGCGCGCGCGTTGCAGCCCAGATCGTTGAAGCGCACGTGGGTGACCAGTCCAAGCAGCCCATGGAACATGCGCCGACGTAGGGTCTCGGCCCAGCTGCCCCTGCGCGGATGCCGGTAACTCACCACCAGGTCCGCCTCGCCCAATTTGTCCAACAGCGGATTGATTTCCTCGGCGTTGATTTGCGCGTAGGCGGGCAGCGTCAGGATGAGGTCGCCGGCCGCATGCTCGAATCCGACCATCAACGCGGTCGCCTCTCCGAACGATCGCGTGAGTGTCACGACCGTGAATCGCTCGCCGCGGGCCGCGAGCCGCTCCAGCGCAGCCTCGAAAGTGGGGTGCGGCCCGTCGAGTACGAAGATGAACTCAAAGGTCGCACCACGCCGAACCAATGGCCTCTGGTACTCGCTATAAAGTAATTCGGCCTCGGACTGCCGTGCACCGACCGGAACGATCACGGAAATCCGCATCGGTCCGCTTTGGCTCTGATTCATGTCCTGCTTCCCCTCCCCGAGGACTGCATGGTTAGTTGTGCAAAGCTGTGGTGCCGAATATCCCCAGTCCTGTAGATTAGCTCGCCCAGCGCGCCCCCGGCCAACACGAACAGAGCCGCGGCAATGAACATGAGGCCTGAGCCGACGAATGGCAGTGATACGTGGGCTGACGCGCTGAAGTAAGGGGTAATGCCCGCCACCATGGCCGCAAGACCGAACAGCAGCAGAGGCACGGACAGCATGGCAAACCACAGCAGCGGCCGCGCGGTGAAGGAGGCGAGCGTCTTGATCACCATCAGGTCTATGAGCACCTTGTAGATGCGCGACAGGCCGTACTTGGAATGACCGAATCTGCGTGCGTGATGACGTACCTTGATCTCCGCAATGCGCGGTCCGGCCATCCATGCCATCGCGGGAATGAACCGATGCATCTCCGAGTAGAGCGGAATCGCCTTGATCAGGGTGGCGCGAAATGCTTTGAGCGAGCAGCCATTGTCGGTAATGCGTACGCCGGTGACCCGGCTGATGAGCCAGTTGGCGACCTTCGATGGAATTTTTCGCGACAAAAGCTTGTCCTGCCGGCGATGCCGCCAGCCGACGACTATGTCGTAGCCCTCGGCGATCTTGGCCAGGAACAACGGAATATCGGCCGGATCGTTCTGCAGGTCGCCGTCCATCGTCACCAGGATCGCGCCGCTGGCGTGCTCGATGCCGGCGGCCATTGCCGGCGTCTGGCCGTAATTACGGCGGAATTTGATGACGCGCAGGCGTGGGTCCGTGCGTGCGAGTTCCTCGGCGCGCGCGAGCGTGCCGTCTCGACTGCCGTCATCGACGAACACCATCTCATAAACTATGGGCAACGGATCGAGACTTTGCACAATCGCGGCATGCAACGGTGCAACACTATCCTCTTCGTTGAAGAAGGGAACGATGACCGATAAATCAGGGCGCAGGAATGTTGTGGGATCGGTCTCGGCAGGAGATGACATAAACCTATCGAAGAGCAGCGTGGCTTCTCGGAACTCTATCACAGAAGCCGCTTGCGCCCGCGCGCCGCAGCGAGACTGCTGGTCGCACCGTCGCGTCCTGTTGTGCGCTGCAGACGCCACGGGACACAGGGCCTCCGATTGAGCATCAGGCGCAACGCGGTCTCGCTGTTGATCTGTCGTCTCAGCGGCGACAGCCTCAATCTACTTTTTTTCATCCTGATTTCCCGCGCGTTCGGGCCTGCCGGCATCGGCATCTACGCGTACGGCTTCGCCGTGGGTACGCTTTTCTACGCCCTCGGCTGCCTGGGAATCGAGGAATACGGACTGCGCGAATACGCGCGCATGGACGCCTCAGGCCGTCGGCAATTCATGGCTGAGCTGATGGGCACGCAGACCCTGATGGTCGCCGCCGCCCTGCTCGGGCTGACGCTCTATCTGCTGGCAACCAGACCAGCTCCGCCAGTGCTGTTCGTGGTGTTGTCCCTGACGGCGTATCAGATCGGGTCGGCGATTGCCAGCACGCTTTTCGTGCCGGCGATGGGTCAGCAGTTCATGCTCGGCCCGGCGCTGGCCGATGTGCTGTGCCGTGCACTGGCGATGCTGATCGCCGTGGTGGCGATCTTTTTCAAGCATGCGACGTTGGCGCAGTCACTCCTGGGCTGGCCCGTCGCGACGGTATTGTACCTGGCGCTCGCAGTAGCCTCCGCCCGGCGTCATGGCGGAACGCTGCGCGTGCTGCTGTCGCGGCCGGCGGTTCAAAGGATCGCAGGCACCCTCTTCTCCTTCGCAGGCATCGAAGTACTGTCTCAGCTGTTGTCGCGCATCGGGGTCATTGCCCTGACGCTGCTGCGCGGCGCCGCCGTCGTAGGCTTCTACGCCACGGGACTGAAGCTGGTGGAAGTCGCCCTTCGGCCACTGTACTTCATTGGTGTAGCGGCTTATCCGCGCCTCAGCCAGCAGTTCCAGCAGGATCCGGTGCGCTTCCAGCGCATCAGCAACGCCCTGCTGTGGCTCATGGTGTTGACCGCGGGGGCACTCGCGTGGGCGCTGTACTACGTCGCCCCACTGCTGCTGGTGCCTGTGCTGGGCGCGCGCTACGCGGGCGGGGAACCCGTGATCAGGCTCGTGGCGGCGATCGCATTGATGCAGGCCTGCGAGGCGATTCTGGGACGGTTACTGTATGCGGCCGATCTGCAGGTGGCCCGCTCGGCCATCGTGGCGCTGGGAGCAGTGGCATCGGTGACGCTCAATCTTGCACTCATTCCAACATTGGGCGTGAATGGCGCGGTGATCGGCACTGCTCTGGCTTTCGCGCTGATCAATCTGTTCTACGTCCGCTCCCTGCGCCGACCACTGCTGGGCTGCGGCCTGATTCGGACCTGCGTGACGCTCGTGATCGGTGTGGGTGCCAGCCTTGTCGTCGCCTCGCTTCCCTACACGCGTCACCTGCCGCCCTGGGCACAGGCCGTGGTGACTGCCATCGTGTTCTGCCTGATCGTCGCAGGCAGCTATTGGCGCAGCCAGCGCGCTGCCGCACCGAACAGGGCAGCTCGCACGCAGGAGTGTTGAGTCACAGCGCTGCCGCAGCGCGCGGGATCATGTTCGCATCTCACCACTGCGATGGTAGTTGCCAGAGCTTGCTTTCAGGATGGCCAAAGGCACGGCGCGTTGAGGGCAACGGCTGCAACTTCTCCGAGTCCTACAGCTGTTTGACGTATTGCCCCGCTAATGTGAGGATGTTCACAAAGTTGACGATGATTTAGTCAAAACTCGGTGTCATTGACGCGTGCACTGTGATCTGATTCACAATCTGGCGTCGAAGCACATTCATCAAACAGCAGTCTAAATTTCGTAGAGCTGCGCTAGGGAGGCGGTGTCTCATGTCATCCGGACAAGCGTTGGTCCGTCGTTCCACGACGTTACAGAACATCCTTTTGGCCGTGTCCAGCTCGATCCTACTCGCCGCCTGCGGAGGCAGTAGCAATGGAGGTGGTGGTGGAGGCGGTGGCGGTGGCGGCGGTGGCGGCACGCAGAGCTACACCGTGGGCGGCAGTGCTTCCGGCCTGACCGGCAGCGTCGTACTGCAGGACAACGGCAAGGACGATCTGACCGTTTCGGCCAGCGGCCCATTCACGTTCGCGACCGCCCTGGCGACCGGTGCAACCTACGCCGTGACGGTCAGGACCCCACCCACGGGCCAGGCCTGCACCCTCACGAATGCCACCGGCACGATTGGCACTGCCAACGTCACCAATGTCGGGGTTAGCTGCACGGCAGCATCCGACAAGATCGGCGGCACCGTCAGCGGCTTGAATGGGACGGGATTGACGCTGAAGGACAATGGCGGCGACGACCTCACGGTCGGGACCAATGGCACCTTCACTTTCACCACTTCGGTCGCCGCGGGAGGAGCTTATGCAGTCACGATCTCCCAGCAGCCCACCAGCACGCCGGCTCAGTACTGCACCGTGAAAGCTGGCTCGGGCATCGCGGGCGCGGGCGATGTCACCAGTGTGGCGGTCACCTGCCGCAACATGGGGCAATACCTCTTCACCACAGTCCACAGCGCGACGGGTTATCCCAACGGGTTGGTCACGTCGTTCGACATCGATCCAGCCACGGGAATTCCAAGCCGCGAACTGAGGCATGGGACCGCTAGCGTGGATCCGTGGGGCATCACGCTCGATACGAGCGGCAAATATGCCTACCTGACGTTTGCGAACGATGCAAATTCGCAGCTCGGATCTGTGACGTTTGATCCGGTCGCCGATACGATCACCGACAACGATAGTGCGCACACGCTGGGCGCGACCGCGGCGATGATCGCAACGGCCACCGATCCCAATCCCGCTGGAACCACACCGTACGTGTTCCTGGGTGGTACTCTCGATACCGGCCACACTCAGGGCGAAATCTTCTCCTTCAGCGTGGCCGCTGGAAAAGTGACCCCGGTGGGTACTGAGGTGGACCTCGACGGCGGCTACCCCTTCAGCCTCGCCGTCGACCCGACTGGCAAGTTCCTCTTCGCGCCTCAGCCCGCCAGCGGCGCTCCTTCGCTTCAGCCTCCGTCGGCCGCTACCCCCGATGTGTGGGTATTCCAAATCAATGCCGACGGCTCTTTGACCCCGGTGGCCGGCGCACCATTCCCCTTCCAGGCGGGTGGAACCACCAACACGCCCTTCGGCGTGGCGGTCAATCCTAATGGCGGCTACGTCTACTTCACGGATAACACGGCCGGCACGGTGACCGCCTATTCCTATAGCCCGACCGGCGTCCTGGCCGAGGTCGGCACGCCGCAGCCGGTCGGGCAGGATCCCACGGGAGTCGCCGTCGATCCGACCGGACAGTTCCTGTACGTCACCAATGCCAATGAGGCAACGGTTTCGGCCTTCACGATCGACGCCACGACCGGCATCCTCACGGCGGTCGGCTCCCCCGTCACGACCGGAGCCGCTCGGACGACGATCCCAAGCGCGATACAGGTCGACCCCTCCGGGCAGTACGTCTATGTGGCCAACGGCCAGGATGCGACCATCGCCGCGTTCAAGATTGACCGCACCAGCGGCGCCCTGACGGCGATCGGAGACGTAACGAGCGACGCGCAGAGCGCCGCGGGCCTCGGCAACGCGGGCACCGGATCCTCCGCCTTGGCGATCGAATGAGCCTGGGCCCTCAGCGAGCCTGAGCCTTCTCGGGCGACGCTGAGCGGCGCCGGTCCGGCGCCCGGAATGGGCACCGATCGAGAGGCCCCGGCCTCCTCGATCGGTGCCCTCTTTTCACGACTTGCTGTTACGGACGGCTGGGCACTGCACGGATGGCGCAGGCCCGGCTGGACCGAGGGGCCGGCAGGATCAGGTCAATTGGCGCGAGTGGAAGAGGCAGCCACGGCGCGTGAGATCGCGCTTTTGGCAGCTCCCGGAACTCTGGCACGGAAGCGCAGCCTCCAGGGCATTCGAGCGGCCGATTCCATGACCGCAATTGTGCTCTGGGCGATCTCGTCCCAGTCGAAGCGGCTACGAATCTCCGCGTATCTGCTCACCGCTGTCGCACGTGCGTCCGCGGAAGAGGCCAGCGTGCGTAATCGTGCCGCCAGAGTCTCAGTGTCTCCCACTGCGAAGTAGCCTTCAGCGTCCAGCCCGATCTCCCGATTGCCGGGAATATCGCTGGCCAGCGACGGCACCCCGTACGCGATCGCTTCCAACAGTGCAATCGGCAGACCCTCGTGCGAGGACGGCAGCACGAACGCGCCCGCGCCGGCCAGTAACTCATGTGCCTCTGGAGCGGCCAGGGTACCCGTACAGACTATGGAGTCATCACCGGCGGCGAGCGCATGGACGGCAGCGGCGTACGGGTCCGACGCCGGCGCACCGCCGACCAGCACGAGCTTCCAGCCCGGCAGTTGCGCGGCGCGAAATGCGTGGATCAGATCGAGCTGACGCTTCTCGGGCACCAGACGGCTGACCTGAACGACATAGTGCTGGCGCGTCAGCTGGTACTTGTCGAGCAATGCGTTGCCCGCAGGCATAGGCTGCGCGCTGACACCGTTTGGAATCCAGGTCGCCTCCCGTCCGTGCTGTGCACGCAAGGCCGCCTGCACGCTGGAGGATACGGAGATCAGCGCGTCGGAAAATCGCACTGCGAAGAGCTCGCCGAGGCGAATCAACGCCTTCTCAGGGCCGCGCCATTTCTCGCGCAGGTAATCCTGCCCATGGTGTGTGACGACGACGCGAAGTCCCAGTATTTTCGCCAACGGGACGGCAATCGAGGGGCCCACCGCGTGTATGTGCAGCACATCTGGCCGACGAATGCCCGCGCAGAGGACTGCCAGGATGGTATGGATCGCGGCCTCGAAGCCACGCCCCCCCGGGGACCATAACCAGTGGAGCCGTATCCCGTTCCAGTGGTCGCCGATATTCCTGGGTCGATGGCTCTTGCGTCCAATGACGGTAACCTCGGCCCCAAGTTTTGCCAGTCGGGCATACAGTTCCGCTGCATGCGTCTCAACGCCGCCCTGCACGTGCGGAATGCCCCGCAGACCGGTCACCATGATGCGAAGCGGCGCAGCGGTCACGGCGCCGTCCTGCCGGCGCCCCCAGGCTGCCGAAGTGCATCGCTGTACGACGCTGCGCTGGCCCTATACGGTATGTTGTGCGAACGTATCCTTGCGCCTGCGCCGATGAATGATGAAACCGCTGAATGCATATTTAAGCTTATTGCTTATTGACTTATTTGACGGCAAAGATAGCACAAATCGCTACCCGCCTGCGAAACCCAGCGCCTTCCATGAACACTGGTATGGTTGGCGCAGCAGCCGCGCCGAGAGGATTATGGCAAAGGCGCGGCTCGACTGCGCAAGCTGCGCATTGCACGTCGGTGCAGGGTGGCCATGCCCGGCCCCATAGGGCGTGCGCTTCTGCCGGGATGGTATTCTGATCGCGATGTATAACGAATTCTTCAAGCTCTCAGAACTGCCGTTCAAGCTGACGCCTGATCCGCAATTTCTGTATCTGAGCAAGTCCCACGCGCGCGCCAAAGCCTACATGGAGTCGACCGTCTGGTTCGGCGACGGCTTCGTGGTCATCACCGGGGAGATCGGCTGCGGCAAGACGACGCTGATCGAGACGTTTCTGCGCGAGTTGCCGGAGGATGTCGCAGTCGCGCAGATCAATCACACACAGCTCTCGTCGATCGAGTTTCTGCAGTCGGTGCTGGTCCAGTTCGGCTTCAAGCCCTTCCGCATGAAGAAGGCCCAGCTGCTGGCCACGATCAATCAGTTTCTGACCGAGCAGTTCGCGGCCGGTCGCAAGGTCCTGCTGGTGATCGATGAGGCCCAGAACCTCTCGCAGCGTGTGTTGGAGGAGGTTCGACTGCTGTCCGGGATCGAGACGACCAAGGAGAAGGTCCTGCGCATCGTCCTGGCGGGCCAGCCTGAGCTCAACCAAAAGCTCGACGCGCCGGAGCTGCGTCAACTCGCGCAGCGCGTCCGGCTGCGCTTTCATCTCGGCGTTCTATCGGCTGCCGAGACAAGCGCCTATATCGCGCATCGGCTGGAAGTGGCCGGCGCCGAGGGACGGGAGATCTTCGTACCCGAGACACTTGGTAACATTTACAATCACACCGGCGGGGTCCCGCGTCTCATCAACATGCTGGCCGATACGTCGATGTTGGCCGCGTACAACGCCAATCGTGATCAAGTCCTGATGGAAGACGTCGAGGCGGCCATCAAGGAGTTGCAATGGGTCGAGAATTCCACACGCAACAGCCCCAACATGTTGCGGACAGCCAGCGACGCGCGCCAGGGGACGGATGGGCGTGAGGCACCTCTCGGCCCTGCCCTGGCACGGGTCATACTGGCCACCGGTGGCCGTATGACGGCCACCTATCATCTGCACCCGGGCCGGATGATCATCGGGCGAACGGCCGTCAATGACGTGCAGATCGACAGCCGCTTCATCAGCCGCCACCATTGCCAAATCCTCACCACACCCCAACACTGCGTCATCGAGGACCTCGACAGCAGCAACGGCATTTTTGTGCACGGCAAGCGCGTGCGCTACCACAATCTCAACGACGGAGACATCGTGACCATCGGTCAGCATGAGCTGCATTACGTCGACGAGCGTGAGCGCACAGGGATCCGTGCAGCCGAGCAGCACGCATCCACGGCAGTGCTGACGGATCACACGGTGGATACCGAATTCCCCCCGAGCTCACTGACGAGAAGCTGATCGGCGGGTCACAGCGCCGCGCCGCAGCGCTCTACACGCATCCTCCATGAGCCGCCCGTCAGAGCCCCGGACCTCCATGTCCCCGGCGGCTCCGCCACTGCGGATACTGTTCGTCTGTGCGGGCAACATCTGCCGCTCACCCACTGCCGAAGCTTTGTTTCGCGCCCAGGCGCAGCGTTACGCGCCGCAGCTGCAGGTGGAGGTGGACTCCGCAGGCACGCTTGGCTTTCATATAGGCGAGGCGCCGGATGATCGCGCACAGCGCGTCGCCCGCGCTCGCGGACTGGATCTCTCCGGGTTACGGGCGCGATTGCTGACCGCTGAGGATTTTGAGTCCTTCGACTGGATCATCGTCATGGATCGGCGCAATCGTGCTGCGGTGCGTCGGCTGGCGCCGCGAAAGTATCGCAGCCGCGTGCGCCTGCTGATGGAATTCGCACCGCATCTTGGGGTTGCAGAGTTGCCCGATCCGTACTGTGGTGAGCACTCGGACTTCGAACGGGCCTTCGATCTGGCGGAGCAAGCCACCCGGGGATTGCTGCGCGCGCTGACCGGCGCCTAGTCAGATCAGTCAGGCCGCCCCGCTCGACGCTACGCTCATCCGCGCGCGGCTGAACGGGGCGACGTGGCGGCCCTGCCCGTGCGATCGGCAATGGCCTCGAGCACCTGCAGCGTCTGGCGGGCACATCGTTCCCAGGTGACACCACGCATCCGTTCCCGCCCGGCGTCGATGAGTCTCGCACGCAGTGCGTCATCCTCGATCAGCCGTTGCATGCCTGCGGCGATCTCCTGCACCGATTCCGGGTTCACCAGCAGTGCGGCGTCTCCGGCAATCTCCTTGGTACCGTAGCGATCCGCGGTCAGCACTGGGCAACCGGCGGTCATCGCTTCGGCGATCGGCAAGCCGTAGGACTCGAACAGTGAGGGAAGCAGCAGGCCGAGGCTCAGCTGATACAGACTCGGCAGCTGCGATGGATCGACCCAGCCGAGCCAACGCACCCACTGACCCAATCCCAGCTGCTCCGGTACCTTGAGCTCATGCTCGGACAGGAAGCGATTCTCCCCGCCCGCAATGACCAGTGTTACGCCGAGTTCGGGACCGACTTTCGCGTAGGCCTTCACCAGCCTGGTGAAATTCTTTGGGGGGTAGATTGCCCCGGCGTAGAGAAGAAAGCGCTCGGGCAATTGATGGCGTTCGCGCAACTGTTGACACAGCGCCTCGTCGCGCGGCTGTCGGAAGCCATCGTCCACACCGGAATAGATCGTATGCACCTTC
Source organism: Steroidobacteraceae bacterium (assembly GCA_035553315.1). GTDB lineage: Bacteria > Pseudomonadota > Gammaproteobacteria > Steroidobacterales > Steroidobacteraceae > FEN-1191. The sequence goes on along the minus strand of DATNDE010000005.1, from coordinate 40,931 downwards.
TGCGCCGGAACCCGCAGATATTGCAGGATGTGCTGCTTGGTAACGTCCGAGACGGCGATGATGGCATCGGCCTTGGCAGCGTAGCGCGGCACCAGATAGGTGTGACTCAGCCGGTCGATACGCTTCGAGGCCCAAGGCATCACGTACCAATCCAGACCATGACACACCCAGGACGTCGCGCAGCCGACCCTAAGGGGAATCGAGTACTTGGGGTTATAGACGACATCGATGCCATGGCGCCGCACGAGCTTCGGCACCGCGACCTGATCCCAGTACAGCACGTGAGGGGCTGTTGCGCACACTTCGGTGACCGCGGGCTCGCCCGCATAAGTGCCTACCAGTGCCGGATTCTTGTACAGAAACACGAATTCATGCGCCGATCGCAGATCCAGCAACGCGCGCAGCAGTCGATGCGTATACACGCGCACGCCACCACCGTGCTGATCGTAGTGGCGCAGCATGATCCCGATCTTCATGCAGTGATTACGCGGCGCTCGCCAATCGGGTGTTCGGTGCGGCCTTCAGCTCTTCGGTCGGCTGCTGCAGAATCAGCATGCGATACCAGATCTCCGAATTGATCAGCAGCCACAGCCGATTGCCGTGATCGGATCGGCCGTTCAGATGCTGCGCGAGCAGCCGATCGATTGCGCCGCCATCCAGTATTCCGGCCCGCACCAAAGCCGAGTCGCGCAAATAGTGGTCGCTGAGCAGCCGATACTCGTTTCGCAGGATGTACGGCAAGGCCGAGGAGAAGCCCTGCTTGGGGCGCTGGAGAATATCCGCCGGCAGATACCGCGCTGCCAGCTGACGCTGGATAACGCGCAGCTTGCGCCCCCGTATCTTCATGGTCCATGGCAGGCTTGCGGCGAATTCCGCCAGGCGATGATCCATGAACGGGCTGCGCGTCTCCAGTCCATGTGCCATGGACATGCGATCGGTGATCATCACCGGATGATCCGGCAGCCGCACTGTGCTGTCCGCATAGAGCATCCGGTCCACGGGATCGGCCCCCGCCAGCGCCTCGAACGGTTCCTTGATCGCCGCGGTGGCATCGAAGCCGGACAGCGCCGTGAGCGCCTCGCGGCTAAACAATTCGCCCCGCTGCAGCGCGTCGAAATAGAAGTACGACAGACTGGCCGCATAGCGCTCCCCTCCGGAAAGGAACGACAGGCGCTGCAGCCAACGCATCTGATGACCGATGCTCTTGTACCAGCCCGCCGCCGGCACCAAGTTCAGACATGGACCGATCACGCGGCGGCGTACCGCGGCCGGAATACGACTGTAGCGGGCCGCGTAAAGATAGCCGTAATACCGATCGTAGCCGCCAAACAGCTCATCGCCGCCGTCTCCGCCGATCACCACCTTGACGTGACGGCTGGCCAGCGCCGCCACTTGGTACGCACACAGGGACAACGGATCGGAAGGCTCATCGAGGTGCCGGATCAGCTCCGGCAGCACCGGTAACAGGCTCGGAACGACGCTCTGCTCGTGGTGCTGCGAATGGCAATCCTGCGCCACGGCGCGCGCAAAGGGCGCCTCGTCAAACCGTTGATAGTCGAGCCCGAGCGTGAAGGTCGGCAGATCCTTGATGCCCAATCGCTTCGCCATCATGGCGACGAGCAGGCTCGAGTCGAGCCCGCCGCTCAGGAACGCGCCCACCGGAACGTCGCTGACCATGTGCAGGCGCAACGCCTCTTCGATGTGACCCTCCAGCTCTTCGAGCAGCTGCGGCTCCGAGCGCGTCAGCTTCGGCCTGAAGCGCAGCTCCCAGTAGGCACTGACCTTAGGAGCCGAGCCACGCTCCAGCACGAGCATGTGTCCCGGCGGCAACTTCGCGATGTCGCGAAACATGGTCAAGGGCGGTGCGATCAGGCGCAGCGCGAGATACTGGTCGAGCGCCCGCAGGTTCAGTTCCCGCAGGCGCGGCTCGAACGCCAGCAGCGCCTTGATCTCCGAACCGAAAGCGAAAGTGTCCGCCTGATAGCTGTAGAAGAAAGGCTTTTGGCCCAGATGGTCGCGCGCTGCGAGCAGCCGCTGCTTGCGCGCATCCCACAGGGCAAAGGCAAACATGCCGCGCAGATGCTCGAGCAATCGATCGCCATAGACCTCGTAGAGTCCAATGATGACCTCGCAGTCGCTCTGAGTGAGGAAACGGTGACCCCGCGACTCGAGCTCGCGCCGCAACTCCCTGTAGTTGTAGATCTCGCCGTTGCACACCAGCCAGACCGTGCCCTCGACATTACGCAGTGGCTGTCGTCCACCCGCGAGGTCGATGATCGACAGGCGCCTGTGGCCCAGAACGGCATGACCATCGTCGAACCGTCCCTCCCCGTCCGGCCCACGATGTCGAAGCGATTCGAGCATGGCGTCGATCCGCGAGCGGGCCTGCGGTGTCCCACCGACGATGCCGGCTATGCCACACATCAGGATGACCCGGACGACGCGGCTCGCTGGAGTATGCCGCCGCGGTGGCTGCGCAGCGCCAGCTCGAACACCGTCTCGTAGCGCTGCGCACAGCGTTCGATCAGATACTCTTCCAGGTAGCGGCGATTGTTGTCGCCGCATTGGCGTCTCGACACTGCATCGTCGTGCAGGTCGATCACGGCGCGGGTGAACGTCGGCAGATCATTGAGCGGTACGACGTAGCCAGTCTCTCCCGAGCGCAGGAAGTCTGTCTGGCCGCCTCGATCGTAGCAGATGACGGGCAGGCCATAGGCCATGGCCTCGAGATACACCAGACCGAATCCCTCGTGCTGACTGGTTGAAACGAACACGTCCGCCACCGACAGTGCCGCGAATTTTCGCGCATCATCCACTTGCCCGATCAAATGTACGCGGGCGGCCATACCGCGCAGCTCAGCCTCTTGGCGGATCGATTCCAGCTCCGGACCATCACCGACGATCAGCAGATGCGCCGCTGGCCGAGCACACTGCTGCAGCACATCCAGCAGCTGCGCGGTCGCCTTGCGCGCCACCAGACGTCCGACCGTCACCATCACGAAGGCCTCTGCGGGCAGTCCGAACTGCTCGCGTGTGCCCCTGACGGCGGGCGGACGTGCAATGCCCAGTGGAATCAGTTCGGTGTGCCGCTGCACACCATAGATCTGCTGGACGCGGGCGAGCGTGTCACGGGATTGGCCCACGACGGCGTCGGCACGGATCAGCAGGCGGCGGACCCAGGCGCGCAGCCACCAGTGCCGATGCGGGGAGCTGCGCTTGCTGGGATCGTAGAGGTCACCGCCGTGTACCGAAAGCACATTGGGCACCTTGTATCTGGCGGCGAGAAATTGCCCGAGCGGTCCAGTCGGCATCGCGAAATGGGTATTGATGAGATCGAAGCGCACGGACTTAAGCGACAGGGCCCGCAGCGCCCCCATCGGCAAATAGGCGAGCATGGATGCAGCGTTCGCCACCGCGAGCTGGCGGCGGAAGAAAACCGGTACGCGCAATACCCGCACACCTTCTTCGAGCGACTCCTCGGGCAGGCGCAAAGCCCGCGAGGTCAGCACCGTCACCGAATGTCGACGGGCGAGCTCGCGCGCCAACGCAGCCATCACCACCCCGCCGCCTCCGCCCAAGGGGGGATACTCGTAGTTGCAGAACAGTAAATTCACTTTGAGCCTTGCCCACCCTTCGCTGCCGCACGCCGGATCGGCCGGCGGGTTATGTCTTGTGACTTTACGACTCTGGCGTAATACTGTGACAATACACCATCCCATCGAGGCAGCAGGAACCCGATATGCCCCCTGTTTCAGCCTCTGAGCCCGATACCGGGCTCGGCATTGCGCCGACAGCAGAGGTTACCGTGGTACCGCAGCTTGCACGCCGAAAGCTTGCTGCGCGTCTCGAACCGTTCGATTCCTACTGGCAGGCGCCGCAGGATGTCGCCAGTGGCTATCGCAGCTTCAATGCCTATTATCGGGCCAATTATCTGCGCCATCTGCCCGCCGATCGCGATGCACGCATCCTGGTGGTCAGCTGCGGTCCCGGCTATCTCGTCAATCTGCTGCGTGGCGCCGGATACAACAATGTGCTGGGCATCGATTCGGATCGCGCCAAGGTCGAGCACGCTCGCCAGAGAGGGCTGCCGTGTGAAGTGGCCGAAGCCTTTCCATTCCTGGGCACTCGCCAGGATGCACAGCTCGATGTGATCATTCCCGAGCAGGAGCTGAACCATCTTACCCTCGACGAGACAGTCGCCTTTCTGCGCCTCTGTCACGGCGCGTTGCGCCCCGGCGGCTCCGTGATCGTGTATGCCATGAATGGCGCCAACCCGCTGGTGGGTTCGGAAAACCTGGCGCACAACATAGATCACTTCTACAACGTGACCGAGCACAGCCTCACCCAAATCCTGCGCCTGGGAGGCTTCGAACGGATACAGCCGTTTGCGCTGCGCTTGTACGTCTTCTGGAAGAATCCGCTGAACTATCTGGGTCTCGCCGTCACTTCCGTGCTGCAATTGTGCATGCGCATTGTCTTCGTGCTCTATGGCAAGAAGGTCAGGATCCTATCCAAGAAGATAGCCGCCGTCGCATATCGGGCAGCCTGAAGGACGATTCACACACGCCGGAAACCCACGACCTTACGCCGGCCGCCGTGGGGCGCCTCAGCGGCTCGCTGCCAGTCCAGTTTGATTTGAGCCAATCGCTGATCAGTCCAGTCAGCTTCTGCGCACCCTGCTCTGTGGCCGAAAAATCATGACCATCGATCGGTAACACGTCGCAGCGGATCTGGCCACGCCTCGCCAATTCACGCAACGGCTTGCCGTACTGCTTACACGAGTAAAAACGCCTGGCGTCGGGGCGGGAGAACGCGACAAGGACGCGCACCGCTCTCTGCAGCACCAGCCGTTGCAGACCGAGCGCAAAGTCCGCAGCCAGGGCCACATCGCCCGTGAAATTGTTCAGTCGGACTTCGTCGGGCTCCATCCGCCGCTGTATTTGCATGCCCCCTCGCAGCAAACGCAGCCATGAGTGCATGTTGAACAGGTGCCTGCGGATCCTGACGGAGAACCAGCCAGCAAAATTCTCAGGAATATAGGGGTTGATGAGTGTCAAGCCCACAACCCGGGCATCGGACATCGCACTCTTGAAACAGATGTTCGCCAGCGCGCAATTGCCCATCAGGACGAATCGTCGCACGCCGTGCGTACGTTCCACGTAGTCCATCGCCTCCCGGCAGCGCGAAACTCCGGACTCGTCATAGGTGTCGTAGCGACGTAATAGATCCGCGTGGTGGCTTGACTGGGAAATCAATCGGACCTGCATCGCGAGCCAGCCGTGTTTCACAAAGCGCGAAGCCGCGACCAGGTCGGCCATTCCATAGCCAAGGATAATCGCGGCAATGGGCGGTTCCGCGCTGTTTCTCGGCTTGCTGAGGCGAACGATCAAAATACGCTCGCCGGCGCCCGGCCCTGACAGACAAGACGGTACTGAATTCATTCGGGTCGGCGCATGTGGGGTGACAAAAAGCATGCGCTTTCATCGCAGAGTATTGTCGGCTTGCAGACTTATTCTGACGATTCATCACATAACGTTGGAGCGTGCGCGGCACGCAATTCAGCCCGGCAGGTAGCCGTGCTTCCTATACCAGGAGGCGGCTTCGGCGGCGCCGTCGCTGAATGCCACCACCGGAGTAAAGCCCAATACGGCCTGAGCTTTGGTGGTATCAAAAACAAATGATTTGCGGAAGAAGTCCAGCCGTCTGCGGTGTAGCGGCGGTTGGATCCCGAGTGGCCTGCAAAGCAGCTCGAGCCCTCCAGCCAGAAATACAAATGGCCACAACGGCGCGCGCACCGCTGGAAGCGAACGCCCGAGCGCTTGCGTGATCTGCGACACCATGTCGTGGGTGGTCATGGCCTCAGAGCCTGCCACCACCACGGTCTGTCCGACCGCGGCAGGATGTTCCATCGCCAGCAGCAGCGCCTGAACCAAATCGCGCACGTGGATCAGCTGGTGTCGGTTGGTTCCGGCGCCGATCATGAAGAAGCGTCGCCGATCAATCGCGCGAAACAGCTTCAGCAGGCGAAAGTCGGACGGACCGTAGGTCTCGGAGATGCGGATGATGGTGGTGGGCAGGGACTGGCCGAATGTTCGCACCTGCTCTTCGGCGGCAAGCTTCGTGCGCCCGTATACGTTGACGGGCCGTGGCGGCGAAAGCTCGTCCAGGATGCCGCCCGCGGCATCCCCATAGACTCCGATCGTGCTGCCGTAGACGAAACGCTGCACTCCTGCGTCGCGGCTTGCTTCCAGGAGCATGCGTGTGCCGGTGACATTGACCGTCTCGAAATACGCATCCGGTACGTTGGCCTCGTGCTGAGCTGCCGCCAGGTGGATGACTGCCGTGCAACCCCGCACCAGCGACCGCGCATAGCTCGCATCCTGCAACGGTCCCTGATCGATCTGCACGCCGCGCTCGAGCAGCTCCGCATGGCGCGCGTGCTCGGCCGCTGTCTTGACCTGCCCTGCTACCGTCACCTCGATGCCGCGACTGCGCGCCTCCAGCGCCAGCCGCGAGCCGATGAAGCCGGTACCCCCCGTGATGAGCAGTTTCATGCGCGGCCCAGGGAGTCCGCGGTCGCGGGCGTCATAGCTGGCTGCGCCGCATGATGCATCTGCAGCAGTTGCTCCGTGGCATCGATCTCGCGCTGGCGGCGCTGCTCCGACCAGCCTGCCAGCTGCTGTAAGCGGCTCGCGACCTGTTCGAGTGCCGCGCGTCCCGGATGCCCACCGGACCCCAGATCTGTGCGTCGCAGCACCACGTCTTCCAGCCTGACTGCCATCTCCTCGGTGGCAGCGAAGCTCACCTCTGCCATCAACGTAGCGGAACTGCCCACACGACGCGATTCTCCAGGCTGCTGAGCCATCCCGAGCACTGTCTCGTATTCGGTACCGTGATTACACAGCAGAGCGTCCAGCGATTCCGGCGAGATCGCATCAGGTCGCGTGGCCATCGCCCTCTCCCGCATGACCGTCACATCGGCAATGGCACCGCCGGCCAGCGGTGTGCGCTCCGTCGGCGCCCGCGCCGGACCCCTGCCCTGCCATTGCTCGAGCAGCAGATCCAGCGCTGCGGCTGCGTCGCTGCGCGCCATGGTAAAGCGGATCCCAATGAGTGAGACCAAACCGGCAATGCCATGGCTGCGGCGATGATCGATGAAGCGCGATTCCTTGCCGAAGCTCAACTCACTCGTATCGACGCTGCCGCTTCCGAACGGCACCAGCCCGCAGCAGGCATAACTGACTTCTTCGCGTCGCAGGGCCAACATCGGATGCGAGGCATTCATCTCGGCGATCCAGGCCGCGAGCTCGCCTTCTTCCACCACTGCCTTGTCAGGCGGATCGGCGAATGGGCGATGCCAGACGCCGATGAGTGTGCGATCGCGCCAGGGTACCGCAAACAGGTGCCGCGCTGCGCGGCTCACGAGTGTATCGCGATCATGGCTCTGTCCGGGAATGGCCAGAGCGTACCCGGAGCGTGGTGCGCGATTGACGATGAAGTAAGCATCGCGTGAGAAGTGCCCGCGCGCGTGGCGTCCAAATTTGTCCGGTTCGTTGAATAGGTACTCGGCCCAGGGCCCGGCCGCGTTGAGTACCAGGCGTGCTCGTATGTCGAACGCTTGCCCGTCGATCCTGTCGCAAACCCGCACACCGCGCACCGTCCGGTCTTTCCACAGAAAGGCCACGGCCTGCAGGTAGTTCGCCACGGTGGCTCCGCGCCCGGCCGCCGATTTGACGTACGCAAGTACCAATCGCGCAGCGTTGTACATCTGCCCGTCGGCGAAGACCGCGCCGCCGGTTAGCGATTTGTCGTCCAGCTCCGGAAATATTTGCAGCACTTCCCGGCGGCTCAGCAGCCGCGTGCCCGGGATGCGCCGACTCCTGTCGCTGATGGCAGCGTTCCTGCCCGCAGTCAATGCATCATAGGCATACATCCCTGCGGCCAGAAATGCCTTGCCCTTGCGGCCGAAGCCAAACGTCGGAACAACGATCGGCAGGGGTTTGACCAGATGCGGGGCCGTGCGTAGGAACGCGCTTCGCTCCCTGCAGGAGGCTCGCAAGCGCCCTATGTTGCCGTGCTGGAGGTATCGAATGCCTCCGTGAACCATTTTGAAGCACTCGGCGGAGGCCCCGGAGCCGAAGTCGCCCTGCTCGATGAGCGCAACCTTCAAACCCCGCAGAGTCGCATCCCAGGCCGCTGCTGCTCCGAATGCCCCTCCGCCGATGACCAGCAGGTCGAATTCCCGTTCGGCCAACTCAGCCAACACGCGCTTCATGATGAATATCTGGGAGTAAATCGAGGGCGATGGGGCGGTCGCCGCAAAAAACGCGTGCGCCGCATTCCCGCGATCGTCGATAGGCAGCTACACGCCATCCGGAGACTGTGCACCGCCCTCGTGCCCACGGATCGATCGCCCGCGACCGATGGCATAGTATTCAAACCCCAGGCGCTGCATCAATGCAGGGTCGTAGAGGTTGCGTCCATCGAAGATCACGGGATGTGACAGCATGGTGCGCAGCCGGTCATAGTCAGGACTGCGAAATTCCTGCCATTCGGTCGCAATGAGCAGAGCCTCTGCTCCCTCCACTGCCTCGTACGCATCCTTACAGAACGTCATGCGCTTGGCGTGCACATGGCCGGCGAATATCCGATTGGCCTGCGCGACGGCCACCGGATCGTAGGCCCGCACGTGCGCACCTGCAGCCAATAGAGCCTCGATCAGCGCCCGACTCGGTGCCTCACGCACATCGTCGGTGTTCGGCTTGAAGGCAAGACCCCACAGCGCGAAAGCACGCCCTGAAAGCTCGCCGTTGAAATGCGTCAGCAGCTTTTCAATCAGGGCTCCTTTTTGCCGCTCATTGACGCTTTCCACCGATCGGAGCAGCTCGGCATCGAGTCCGAGCTGTCGCGCCGTGTGAATCAGTGCCTTCACGTCCTTGGGGAAACAAGAGCCACCGTAGCCGATCCCCGGATAGATGAAACTGTAGCCGATACGCGGGTCCGACCCGATGCCTATGCGCACATCCTCGATGTCGGCACCCACCCGCTCGGCCACGGAGGCGAGCTCATTCATGAAACTGATCTTCGTTGCGAGCATGGCGTTGGCCGCATACTTGGTCAATTCGGCAGACCGGATGCTCATGGTCACCAGCCGATCATGGTTGCGAGTGAATGGCTCATACAGTGCGCGTAGCAGTTCCGTCGTGCGTGGATTGTCGGTACCGACGACCACACGATCTGGTCGCACGAAGTCCTCCAACGCCGCCCCCTCCTTCAGAAATTCAGGATTGGAGACCACGTCGAAGTCGACGGCAGCGCTGCGCCGGGCAAGCGCCGTGCGCACTTCCTGTCGCACCCTGTCGGAAGTGCCCACCGGCACGGTCGATTTGATGATGACAATGGCGTAACGCGTCAGATGTTCGCCGATCGAGCGCGCCGCTGCCACGATATGGCGTACATCCGCCGAGCCGTCCTCATCCGGAGGAGTGCCCACACAGATGAGCTGGAATAGACCGTGCTCCACGGCTCGAGCAGTGTCCGTGGTGAAATCAAGCCTGGCAGCTTCGCGATTGCGGCGAATGACCGCATCCAGCCCGGGCTCAAAGATCGGCACTTCGCCACGATTGAGCCGCTCGATGCGGCCCGCATCGACATCAACGCAGATGACGTGATTGCCGGCGTCCGCCAGACAGGCGCCAGTGACAAGCCCAACGTAGCCGCAGCCAAAAATACTGACTTTCATTTGCTACCGAAAACGCGGCGAAAATTAGATCGTGGCCGCGCGCATCAGTAGGCGTGCTCATCATGGATCACGATCCAGAGGGTGCGCGCCAGGATCCTGATGTCCAGCCATAGGGACCAGTTCTTGACGTAATCGATGTCGTACTCGACCCTCTCGCGCATTTTCTCGACCGTACTGGTCTCTCCGCGCAATCCGTTGACCTGGGCCCAGCCGGTCATCCCAGGGCGCACCTTGTGCCGCAGCATGTACCCACTGATGAGTTTGCGGTACTGCTCGTTGTGTGCGATCGCATGTGGCCTCGGCCCGACGAAGCTCATCTGCCCAGCGAGGACATTGAAGACCTGCGGCAGCTCATCGAGTGAGCTCCTGCGCAAGAATCGCCCCAGGCGCGTGATGCGCTGATCGCCTTTGGTCGCTTGCGGCACAATGCTTCCATCTTCGCACACGATCATGCTGCGAAACTTGATCACCTGGATGCACTCGCCGTGCAGACCGTAGCGCCGCTGACGGAAGAGCACCGGTCCGCGGGAAGTCAATTTCACCGCGAGGGCGATCGCGAGCATGACGGGGCCGCCGAGCAGCACGGCCAACGTCGCCAAGGCGATGTCGAAGGCACGTTTGTGCAGCGCACTCATGCCGCGGAACGGCGTTTCACACACTGCCAGCGCCGGGATTCCATGAATCTCGAGGTAACGTGGCTGTATCAGGTCGAAGCTGAAGAGGTTTGGCACAAAATATATTGATGCAGTGGTATCCCGGAGCTGCTCCAGCAGCCACGCGATCCGCGGAGCAGTCGAGATCGGCAGGGCGATATAAATTGAATCGATGGCGTTGCGCTGGACGAACGCGGCGATGTCTCTGCAGGACCCGATCCATTGCTCGGAAACAGACGCCGGCAGCCGCTCCCGCTCGCGGAAATCAAAGAATCCGGCGAATCGGCCTGCATAGGGGTCCTGTCCAACGCGTTTGGCGAGTTCGAGGCCAATCTCGGTCGCACCGATGATGACGTGCCGCAGCGAGCCGGCCTGCCTGACCGCCTGCCGGCGCGCCAGATTTACAGCGCCGTAGTTCGCCAGCAGCAGTCCGGCTGGGCTCAGAAGGAACCAGGCGACGAATCCTTCCGGGCTGAGCTCATGCGTCAGTCCAAGCGTCCAGACCAAGAGGACGGTGACAGCGCCGACAGAGCACCACCTGAGCAGCAAAGGCCCCAGGGATGGACGATAGGAGCGGCGGTTCTCGGTGGTGGCGGGTGGACTGAGTACCCTGCTGGAGACGAGGAACACGACCAGTGCCAGTCCGAGGAAGCGGAGAGACAAGGCGGCATGATCGTACCAGCGTGATAGAACCAGGATCGCCACGACCACCAGAGGCCCGACCAGTTCCCTGAGCAGCGTGGCGGAAATGGGCTCCACCGTGCCCAGGCGGAACGCCTTCTTCTGGATCGAACCATCGGACAGTAACGGGGAGTACTGGCGCGAATCCGGCGCACGAGCGCCTCGGATATACCCAACGCCGAACGGGGGCCTCGTTTGTGCTTCGACCTCTGGCATATTCCCCGTCTGCGTACAGCTGGCGTCCGATGCTCAACTTCCCCAAAAGAGCGTCCGCCAGCGGCGCGAGCAAACCTCGCCGGGCGTGCAGAGCATAGCGGATCTGTTGCGCTTCCGCTGCTCAACCGTGCACGAATCTACGGGCTCGCGCCACGACGCGGCAGTCCCCGCACGCTCAATGCAACTTCGTCGATTTTATATGTCAAGTCAGCGGCCCGGACGCGGAAAAAACCTGTTGGGCAGGCGCACCGCCTAGGGTCACCCCTAAGGGCGCCAAGCTCACCGGCCCCCCCCCTTGACGAATATCCAACTGCCGCGGTCCGCACCAGGATGGTCAGTCCAGCAGAAAGCTACTGTTCTTGCTGTAATAAAGATCGTATAGAAGCTTCTCAATGGCATCCTGCCGCGAAGAACCGCAGGGATAGCACAGTGGAGTCATTTCGAAACAATGAAAGTTCTAGTTACCGGTGCTGCCGGCTTTATCGGCTATTTCACTGCGAAACGACTGCTCGAGCGGGGCGATCATGTTGTAGGTCTTGACAATTTAAATGCCTATTACGATGTGTCGCTGAAGCAGGCCCGGCTACAGAAGCTCCAGCGTCATGAGCATTTCCATTTCGCAAAGCTGGACCTGTCGGATCAGGCCGCGATCTCGGCGCTGTTCGACCAAGAAGCCTTTCAGCGCGTTGTTCATTTGGCGGCCCAGGCTGGCGTACGGCACTCGCTCACAGACCCATTCAGTTACGTCGCCAGCAATGTGACAGGCACCCTAACCATATTGGAAGGCTGCCGGCACCACGGCGTCGAGCACTTATTGTATGCCTCCAGCAGCTCAGTATATGGCGCCAGCAAGCGCATGCCCTTTTCGGTGCACGAGCCCGCAGCCCATCCGCTTTCGCTGTATGCGGCCAGCAAGCGCAGTACGGAGCTGATGGCACACAGTTATGCGGCACTATTCAATGTGCCCGTAACTGGACTGCGCTTCTTTACCGTTTATGGACCTTGGGGCCGGCCGGACATGGCCCTTTTTAGGTTTGCACGCGCGATTCTCGAAGGCAAGTCGATTGACGTGTATAATTTCGGTCATCATCGGCGCGACTTCACCTACATAGACGACATCGTCGAGGGGATCGTTCGCCTTTCCGACGATGTTGCGACTCCAAATCCCTCCTGGGACGCAACCAACCCTGATCCAGGCACCAGCCCTGCCCCTTACCGGCTGTACAACATTGGCAGCAGCCGGCCAATCGAACTGCTTCGATACATCGAGATGCTAGAGGAGTGCCTCGGCCGCAAGGCACGGAAGAACATGTTGCCGATGCAACTTGGAGACGTACCTGACACCTTCGCAGACGTTAGCGAACTTGAGAGTGCTGTAGGCTATGCGCCCCAAACACCGGTCGAAGTCGGCGTTCGACGGTTCGCTGAATGGTTTCGGGAATTTTACGGATATCAATGAGGCCCACCGCGACGTGAGCCCTACGACAAATTAAGCGCTCGACAAGATGCGCCGGCGCATCGGGCTCGAGTCGGTCTGGCTCGAACTGGAGAATGCTATTCGGCGCTGCTGATCGTGACGCGCGAGCGGCACACGTATCAGAACCGAGCACCGGATATCGCCCGCTCAGCGAGCGCCCTTGCCAAAGATCACGACTTCCGCGGTTTGCGCCAGGATCATCAGATCCAGCAAAAAGCCGCCGTTCTTTATGTAGTAAAGATCGTACTGCAGTTTCTCGATCGCATCCTGCTGCGAGGATCCGTAAGGGAAGCACAGCTGTGCCCATCCCGTGATACCCGGCTTCACGCAGTGTCGCTGCATATAATAGGGAATCGACTCGGACAGCTCCGCCACGAATTGCGGTCGCTCGGGTCGCGGCCCCACGAAGCACATGTCACCACGCAGCACATTCAGAATCTGGGGCAGCTCGTCGATGCGGAGTTTGCGGATCACCGCACCGACACGAGTCACACGGGGGTCCTGCTTCTGGGCCCACTGCGCCTGACCATCGGCTTCGGCATCCAGGCGCATGCTGCGGAATTTCAACAGATGAAAGGTTCTGCCACCAAGTCCGACCCGCTCCTGCCGGTAAAACACAGGGGCGCGCCAGCCCTCCTCGATCTTGATAGCTATCATGGTCGCGAACATGAAAGGGAGCGAGACGACCAGCAGGAGCAAACTTGCGACTACATCCAACACATTCGAGCTGAATCGCCGCAGCGATCCACGCCGAAACCCCTTGCCGAAGATCAGCCAGCTGGGATTGAGCACGTCGATGCGCACCCGTCCAGTTTCGCGTTCAAGGAAGGTCAGAAGGTCGATGACGTCGATGCCGGCCAGACGACACTCGAGCAGCTCACGCACCGGAAAGGCACGACGCCGATCATCCATCGCGACGACGATCTCGTCGACCGCGGCCTGCTTGCAATAGCCGAGCAGCTGGCCCTCCGGTTTAATGACACGCGCCTCGGGTACGTTCAGGCCTTCGCCATCCGGGCGTACGAATCCGGTCAAAATGAAGCCACGCTGATCGGCGCGACGACGCAGCTGCGACACCGCGGTAGCGCGCTGACCCGTGCCGTACACCACGACGCGGCGGCGGAACGGAGTCTCGTCCATCAGATGGCTGAAGCCCAACCGCAGGATCAGGACGATCAAGGCTGCAGTCAGCGCGGCAAGGGAGACCACGCCGTGCCCAATCCATAAGTCCGGAATGATGTAGAAGCAAGCCGCGGTGAGGACGATGCCTGCAATCACTGCAATCGAGACACGCACGAAGATGCCACCACTGCGGGCTCGCTGACGCGCACTATAAAGCCCGAAGGCCAGCAGACACATCGCCATCGCTCCACTGAAGAGCAGCGCCCGGGGCCAGAGCGGCCCCTGCTGACGCTCGAGTTCCGCCAGATTGACGCCGAATCGCAGGTGGCTCGCCGCAAGAAGCGACGAATAAAAAATCATCAACTCGAGCAGGGCCAACGCCACCATCGGCACCGCGATCTGCTGACCAAGTAAACGAATACGCATGAAGCTGTCGCGGTCTCCCCTGTCAGGACGCTGGTGTAAGGGCGGCATTTACGATGACGGACTAACGCCACCCGAGAGCCAAAAGCTCCCTCGCTAATACAACTGATGGAAGTTAACGGCCTGGCAGACAGTCGATCTGCGTAGCATTCTTTATCCTTTGCGCAGCCCCTGCGAGCCCTGTCCGTCTCCCTTCATCGCGTGAAAGTCTGGTGATGTTCTTTTTGGCGCATCCGTGCGCCCCGCCTCTCGCGTCGTCGAAAGGCGACATGAACGATATCGCGGGTGTCAGGCGATGTCCATGGAGCGACAAAAAACATATCGGTAACAAACTCAAAATTACCTGCAACTGTCTTACTGCATCGCAGCGCAGCAGCAGATAAGACATAAGTGCCAATTTGACTGTCTTGTTGTCGCACCGACGACGCGCTCGCGTCCCGATTTTCACTCTCCAATGCGAAGCTTCCAGGGCCGAAACCCGGGCCATGCAAAACTTTCATTGGGCCGCCGGTATACGCCGGCGAGCGCTATAACTAAACGGGCTTGGTCCCGTTCCAAAGGCTCTCTGGGGAGGCGGTACGAAATTTCAAAATTCGTACCTGCGACCATGATGTATTATGCAAGGGTTTTGCCGGAGGGACCGTTAGCAGCCCTGCCAATTCTATGCCTCTGCTCTTTGCTCGCACCCTCAATGCTAAAGTCAGAAAGTAGTTAGACTGGCGCCCCAACACAATGATTCTTTACTACACACTACTCCTCACCCTGGCGCTGGCAACCGCCCCCGTATTCACGGACCGCTTGCTCGGTTTCACCGTGGAAAAGTACCTGGGGCTGCTCTGTCTGCTATACGCAATGGTTTACCTGCAGAGACGTAAATCACCGGTACGGCTTTGGGGTGCCAGTCAGACACATGCCTTCGTGTTCTTTTTTTTATGGGCGGCAGTGTCGTGGGTGGCCTTAAGCCGCCAGCCCTTCCAGAACAGCACTCTGTTCGTGTATTTGTCCGAAATGGTGTTCCTGGTCTCGACCCTGACCCTGGTCGACAGTCCCAAGCGACTGCGCTGGACATTGATTGCTGTTTTGGCCAGCGTGGTTTGGGGTTCTCTGTATACGCTGCGCGAATGGCAGAAGGCCATACCGATCTATGGGATCGGATACCGTCCCTTGTATAGTCCGGCCGGCGATCCGAATTACTTCACCGCCTCCGCAGTTCTCTGCCTGCCCGTAGCGTTCTACCTGATCGTTCGCAGCAAGCGTCGTTCTGACAGATTGCTTTCGATAGCATGTCTGGTTCCAATTACCGCAGCCATTCTTGTAGACGCTTCCAGGGGAGGTCTGTTGGCGCTGTGTGCCACAGGTGCCGTGATTTTGTTCCAGACGAGAGGTCGCCGCAGCGCAAAGATGCTTCTGCTTGGCGGCGCGCTGGCCGTCGTTTTGCTCCTGAGCCCGGCTTCACCGATCCATCGCTTGCTGCATCCGAATTACAGCGATGTTGCTGCACAGGACAACCGCCTTGAACTGTGGAAAGCCGGCTTGCGAATGACCCTCGCGCACCCACTCGCCGGCATCGGGTTAGACAACTTCAAAGCAGAATTGCCGTCCTATCTCGGGGCCGGCCCCCGGATTGATTTCATCGCCCATAACACCTATCTGCAGATGTTGGCCGAGATGGGCCTGCCCGGATTGATCGGATTCCTGTGGATTCTCACCGTGACGCTTAGGAGTCTTGCACGTGCCAGTCGGATTGCCGCCGAAACAAACGCCACACTTGTGTACTGCGCGGCGACGGGCCTATTTGCTGGCGTAGTCGGATTCAGCGTAGCGATGTTTTTCCTGTCCGCCGAATTTCTGAAGGTTTTCTGGTTTGCTGTTTTCCTCTCCGCCGCCATCGAAAGGCTCGCGCTTGCGGGCGCCAGGACCGCTGGCACAGTCGCTCCCCAGATTGCGCCGCGCAGCGAAGTAGCGCCACGGGCTTATCGGCGTCCGCGCCACGCCGCCGGAAAGCGCGCTTTCCCAGCGATGCCCTGACAGGATTTCCTGCGTTTAGTTACGAACTCGTGCTCGCTGAATAATTTACACATCGCAAGCGCTGATCTGTGCTGTTTGATTATGTTGGATCTTTCTTCTGCAGCTGCATAGCGGCGTTGAGACTCCTTGGATTTCAGCGCTATTAGCAAGCAACGGGACCTTTTCTGTTGCTTATTGTCATCCACCGGAGCATGCAAAGCGGCGTAGACGCCTGATCTGCCTTACGCAGTGAATTCTTGGAATTTCAACGCTGTGTCTTATACTCTGGCGAACGCCACGGCAGGATCTGGAGAGTCGGTACCTTGAATCGTCAGCGACGCGTGCACATTTTCGTGCTTATCGATGCTCTGGGATGGCAAATCATCAAGGGCAGAGACTTCCTGTCCGACCTGCTTCCATTTCGAACCGCGCTGCGCACAGTACTTGGTTACAGCTCCGGGGCAATTCCCAGCATCCTTTCCGGACTGACGCCCGCACAGACGGGGCATTGGAATCTCTACTATTACGATCCGTTGAATTCTCCTTTTCGCTGGCTGCGATACTTTCGTTTTCTACCGGATGCTCTACTGGACAATCGCGTCTCCAGAAAAATTATTAAGGAGTTGGGTCGACGTTTCCTTGGCCTGGGCCCGCTTTTTGAATGTGGCGTCAGTCCCAGGCTGCTCCCCTGCTTCAATTGGGTCGAAAAGAAAAACTTGTACGCACCAGGGGGTATCACCGGCGGACGATCCATTTTCGACCGCCTCGAAGAGCACAAAATCCCATATTGCGTCTATTCATATCACCAAAAGACAGACCAGCAGATTCTCGATCAGGCGCGACTGGACCTTCAGTCAGGGAAGGCGGAGTTCTTTTTCCTCTACCTCAGCGAATTCGATGGCTTTCTGCATAGTCACTGCGGAGACGCTCCTAAGATCGATCAGCGGCTGCACTGGTATTCGGAACAATTGCGTGGACTGATTACTCTCGCGCAGCGCTTCGACCCCCAGGTGAATGTCACAGTGCTGTCGGACCACGGCATGACCCCGGTCGAACACAACTTCGACCTCGTGCGCGAAATTGCCTCTCTGGGCTTTCATATGCCCCGTGACTACTTGTCAGTTTACGACTCTACGATGGCGCGATTTTGGTTTTTCAATGAAGATGCGCGCCGCAGCATTAAGGAGCGCCTCACCACAGTATCGTGTGGGCGGATCCTGTCCGCAGAGGAGTTGCAACAGCTCGGCATCTTTTTTCCTGATCAGCGCTACGGCGAGGTCATTTTCCTGGTCGATCCCGGCTGGTTGCTGGCCAACAGTGACTTCGGGCATGGGTGGTCGCCTGCAGGGATGCATGGCTACCACCCGGACGATGCACATTCCGATGCAATCTTTCTCAGTAACCAGCAACCGGCGGAAACGGTACGTACCATCACGGATGTTTTTGGATGCATGGAGGCAGCGTGGGCGGGCCGATAAGGGCCCGATATCTTTTCCGTTCGCTTTTCAACCCGGGCAATTGACAACCCGTGTCGCTTTCCTGCGACGCACTTTTAACGGTTGAGCGCACGGGATTCAGTAACATTCGCTTGGAGCTTTGCAGCCCTGAGACCGCTGGTCGAATGGGCAAGGCGTATGATGCGTAAGCCGATCTCGGTAGTTCACTTCACGAATTCGAACGTCCTCGGAGGCGCGGAACAGCATCTGCTGACGCTTCTTCGCGGGATGGATCGCGAGACATTCCGGCTGGCCGTTGTCTGTCCCGAGGAGGTCGCGGAGGGACTAAGGAGCGAATTCCCGGGGGACGTCAGATTAATTCCCCTTAGCTTACGCCACCTTACGGACTGGCGCGCCGCCGCGCAGCTGGCAAGGCTTCTGCGCGAACTGAGTACCGACATTCTGCACTCGCACATGTTCCATAGCAGCTTATTTGCTTCACCAATCGGCCGGCTCTGTGGAGTGCCCGTAATCGTCGAAACACCTCATATTAATGAGCGGTGGAGACGCGGACCAATCAAGGGTCGCTTCATAGTTGACCGCGTCGCGGGACGTTTTGTCGACTACTACATCGCAGTCTCCGAAGCGAATGCGCGTTACCTGATCTCTGAAAAGGGACTGGAGGCAAGAAAAGTTGAGATTATTCCTAACAGCTGCAGCGTCAGGGACTTCAATCCTGACCGAACGGCTCCGTCGGATCTTAAGCGGAAGTGGAATCTACTGGACGGCGACCCGGTTCTGGTTGTCTTGGCCCGGCTTGAGCCACAGAAAGGCCATGACGTCCTGTTGGAAGCCATGCCCTCCATCCTCGGTGAGTTCCCGCGGACGCATTTATTCCTGGTCGGTGAGGGTGCCAGTCGCCTCGCCCTAGAGGCGCAAACCAAAAATCTGGGACTGCAAGGCTCGGTCCACTTCACCGGCTACAGAAAGGACGTTGAAAACTGGCTAGCGATGGCAGACATTGTCGTGCTTCCGTCGCGCTGGGAAGGCATGCCACTTGTAGCAATCGAGGCATTAGCTTCAGGCAGAGCCATCGTAGCGACGGCAGTTGATGGCACACCGGAAGTTGTCCTTGATGGCTACTGCGGGCTCGTTGTCCCACCTGAAAGCCCGGCCCCAATGGCTGCAGCGATCGCCCGCCTGTTAAGGGAACCGGCACTCCGACGCATCTTTGGCCAGGCTGGCCGGCAGCGCGCGCTAGAGCACTTCGATAGCAGCCTGCAAGTCGAAAGGACCGAGACTCTATACCTGAAGGCACTCGAGGAGAGCACTCGCAAGCCCCGATTAACGAGGCTGCAGTCGGTCAGGAACGAGGCTACGAAGGGAAGCACCGTCTGATAGCAATGATACCGAGCGCTTCCACATCAGACACCCTCGGAGGTCAAGATGCGCGCACTGGCTCAACGGAGCGCGCACGTATCGAAACTCAATCTGCGCTCCGAGAGCACATATCCAAGATAGCCGCCGCTGTCTTTAAAGACACCGTCGCGAAATCCTTACGTGCGTTGGTTCTTACGGGCAGCCTTGCACGCGGCGAAGCGGGCTTCGACATACACGAAGGACGATGCAAAGTCCGAGGCGACTCGGAGTTTCTGGTCGTCCTGACAGACGTCGCAGCGGATCCGTCCGCATCCCGGAAGCGAGCGATTATCGAGGCTCTACACGAACAGCTCCGGCTCGCCGGCATTGATTGTCTTGTATCGGTAGGGTTTGTAAGAGCGCAGTATTTCGCCAGTATCCAGCCGCACATCTTTGGCTATGAATTAAAGACTTGCGGGGTCGTTGTAACCGGAGACACCGGAATACTATCGCTCATTCCACCATTCTCCTGCCGCGATGTCCCCCTTGAAGATGGGTGGCAGCTCCTCTGCAATAGAATCATAGAATTTATCGAATACGCCCATGAATGGATTCAGAAACCCCAGAACGTTTCGGCCGAAGGTCGCTATCGCCTGATCAAGCTTTATCTCGATATGGCGACCTCATTCTTGTTATTTGAAGCAGCCTACGAGCCAACCTATGCCGGGCGCGCCGCAAAATTGCAGATACTGGCCGATACAACAGAGGGACAGATTGAACCTCATCCACTGCCCCTCCGGGACTTCTCGGATCTGGTCTGCTTGTGCACCGAATTCAAGATCAGCTGCAACCTCAACGGCGATGGCTCCGCCGATCCTGTTATGGTGAAAATCACCACTCGCGAATCTCTCCTTGGCGCCGTAGATCTAGCGCACAGTCTCTGGCGATGGGAGCTATCCAAGCTGGCAGGGATTAGTCAGGAGCTGGACGATTCGCAGATGATGGATCAATGGATGAAGCTTCAGCCCATATCGCGGCGACTACCGGGCTGGGCCTACGTCTTGCGCCACAGCGGCTGGCATCGAAGCTGGAGAAACTGGCGCAGATGGGCACGAAGTGCCCGGAAGGCATCACCCCGTTACTGGCTTTACCTGGCGGCCTGCGAGCTCTTTTTTCGGCTACCCCCCCTTATCAAGGAACAAGAAAGTGCCGTGGACCGACCAATCGATTTGAAAACGATAAATTCCTGCTTGATATCCAAGCGAATGGATTTGAGCACAGACGTATCGCCTTTGCAGCAAATATGCTCAGAGCTTGTGTCCAACTATCGGGAATTTTTGGAAGGAACCAGGGCATGAGCAGCATAGTACCTATCGGTGCGAATTCCGAAGTGTCTGGCTTTCCGCCGGTGAAGCGACATCGATCTGCCTTTCGAGTCTCCGATATGTGGACAGCCCCGCTGCATGATTTGCCCATCAGAGACGAGATCGTCTATCAATGGCTCTCCTTGGACCAGTCGGCAAAGGTACTCGAAATTGGCGCTGGTAGCGGGATTACTGCACTGCGGGTCTCCAGACAAGTTGCCGGGATAACGTCCGTGGATATCGCGGCGCCAAATATCGAGCGCCTGCAGCGGGAGTATCGTGCGGCCACAAATCTCCGGTTTGTGTGTGCGGACGTCGGATCACCCACCTTCCGTGAGAAAGTGCCGGACCTGTTCGACGTGGTCTTCGGTCTGGACTTTTTTGAGTACGTGACCGATCCAGAAACCTGTATCGAAAACCTTGTTGCCGCAGTTCGTCCCGGCGGAACTCTCTTGCTTCAATGGCCGAACTATCCGCCATCGAAAACCGGCGGAGTGAACTACGTTGCGACTTACTCCAGGTTAGCCGAACTTTTGGCCGCCACCGATCTCACGTGCTGGCAAGCGTACGCCCTACGACTAAGGCCATATGCGGCCGCGCTCTATGACATCTTCCACGAAATGCCGATGCGCCGTCTTCGTCGCGCACGGAAGTCACAGGGAAATGACCTACCGCAATTTTTTGACGAAACCTGGGCCTTCCGGAAAGCTCATCGCCTGGAGTCCTACAAGGCTCTGATCCATTCTTATTGGGCAACACTCACCGCCGCAATGAAGATTGGTGGTGATTGTTTCCAACGAGTCCCTATCGGCGAAGCATCGCTAGATTGCAACTTAATGTTGCTTGCCAAGCGATAGCGCGGACCAGGAAACTCGGGCGCCGCGATGTCCAGCCATTCAGGCTCGCATAACTACGACCGCGAAGGTCGCAAGACCGATCTGTCTCAGGTCAAAAGCCTACTTGTCCTGGCAGGTTCCCTCCCATATCCGCCGACCAACGGTTATAGAATTAGGGTTTGGCATCTTCTGCAGACCCTGAAGGCGATGGGCTGCGAACTACATCTTCTGGCATTTGCTGAAGCGGCGGAACTCGCCACACACGAAGAAGCGCTTCTGTCAGTTTGCAAGACGGTTGAAGCAGTGCCAGGCGGAGTCAGGAGCCTCTCGGCGAGTTTAGATCATCTTCGACGACTGACCAATCTGGCCTCGCTAGTACCGTACGGAGTCGCACGATTCCGATCTTCATTCATGGCCGAGCGGGCTTGCGCAAGGCTCCAGGATGGCAACGTAGACGCAGTACTCTGCGAGGAGCCTTTTCTCACGATAAACCTGCCAGCCTCGTTGCCCGTATCGCTAATAATGGACAGCCATAACGTCGAACATGTTCTTATAGCGCGGTACGCGGCACTGGAATCAAATATCGCCAAGAAAGTGTACGCCAGTCTGGAGGCACGGAAGCTCCGGCGCTTTGAAACTCTCTGCTGGAAGAGATCGGACCTGATTCTCGCGTGCTCTGACTATGACAGTCGAACGATAGCCTCGCTCTCGCCCCGCTCAAAGGTGCGTGTCGTCCCGAATGTCGTCGACGTCAGCTCCTATCCTCTACTTCCCGATGGGAACGAACTTAAGCTGATCTATACGGGGGGAATGGATTGGTACCCCAACCGCGATGCTGTTGCATTCTTCGCCACAACCATACTTCCAAGGCTCCGCGGTATGGTACCAGGGGTAAAGCTTGTCGTGGCTGGCAGAGAACCCTCTGCGGACTTTCGTCGGCGCTTCGCTGACACGCCAGATATCGAATTTGTCGGAAATGTCCCAGATATACGCTCGGAAATCAGTCGAGCCTCCGTGTGCATAGTGCCGCTTCGGATTGGCAGCGGCACTCGCTTGAAGATCCTGGAGGCTGCGGCGATGGCAAAGCCCATGGTGTCGACGAGCATCGGCGCCGAAGGCCTGGAATTCGTGCCCGGGCAAGAAATCATTTTGGCGGATGACCCGGAAGAATTTGCGATATCGGTAGCGTCCCTGCTCAAGGACAGCACGCTACGGCACTCAATGGGTCAGGCGGCGCGATTGCGTGTCGCTGAACGGTACAGCATTCCGACTTTACGCAATTCCATCTATTCCGCCCTCAACATGCCTATCACCGCCCATGAAGGAACTGCGATGCAAGGCAAGGACCCGGTAAGGGAGTGTCTTTGACATCAACCGGTCGGCATAAATGACCTTTAGGGAGACAACTTCCCCATCCAAGGACACCCTAACCCCTTCGCCCATCCTGGCGGCGCAGGAATTGGATGCGGACCTACTCCATGCGATCCCCATACACGAGCGCCAGCGCATCGTGTCCGGAATGCGGTGGACTGTCTGGCTCGCGGTACTCGGCGCCCCATTTGGATATGTTACGAGCCTAATTCTGGCACGGGCCAGCCCGGAGGCGCTCGGTACTTACGGCTTGCTTCTGGTCTACATTCAACTTGTACAGACTTGGCTCTACCTCGGCGGAGACGCCGTTGTCATCACCTTTCTTCCCCGCCTACGCCAGAGTGACAAGCTTTCCTTTCTCTGCTCGTACTTCCTCATCATTCTGGCCGCCCTTGTTCCCTGGTGGATTGCTGGCAGTCTCTGGCCGCGAACGTTGCACTACGTTTTCGGTAATCGTGACAGTAAGCAAGTTCAACTGCTGATTCTCTATTTATCACCCATTTGCATTGCATTTTGCTTTCTGCTGGCGACCCTCAAGGCTAGACTCGAAATGAAGTGGGCTCAGGGGCTCTTCAGATTTGTAACTTTCGGTTCGCTACTTGCCTACGGAACGATGTTTGTCACCGCGCGGCATCTCCTCGTCGCCTTCTATTCCGAAATCATATGGGCTGTCTACTTTGGCTTTGTTGGACTTGCAACGACAATAGCGTTTTGGAAGTTGTGGCGCCTAGCCGCCGGGCGACTGAACTGGCGCGCTGTCCGATACTTTCTCCCTAATGGCTTCTGGCGCTATCTACTACCTCTGCAGATATCCAGTGCCATCTCAATGGCCGCCGGCCGCATCGACTATCTGCTCGTCCTTAACTTCGGTGGCCTTACCACGCTGGGGCGATATCTCGCCATCGCGATGATCTCCGACTTGATGCGAGTTCTAAACAACGTACTTCTGGATACACTGCTACCAGCTCTCACCAATCTGCTAGCCACCGACAATGCGAAGGGCGCCACGCAGTTCTTCCGCGTAACGCTCCGAATCGTTTTTGCCGCCAACGCCGCCTTGGGCTGTGCTCTTATCCTGCTCGTACACCCGATCCTGAGAGTGCTCGGTCCACAATACGCGGAGCTCGGCACTCCAATGATCCTCCTGACGTCCTTCGCGACGCTCGCAGCACCAGGCGCTATTGGCGGCACATTGCTATCCGCTGTAGGTAAGCAGCATCGCGCGACTTGGCTTAGCCTAGCGCGGCTAGGCCTGTCAGCGGGCCTATTCCTCATACTTTGGCGTCCCTATGGCCTACTAGGGGCCGTAATAGCAAGCGGCGCAGCCTTGCTCGCATATTGCATTGGCTTACCAGCCGCGGCGAAATTCGGCGTGCCGATCAAGTTCTCGATCAGCATGCACTACATTCAGTTCGCCTTCGTTATTGCCAGCGCGGCTGCCGTCAGCGGGTCCATTGGGCCGTTCGGAGTAGGAGTCGCCGCTGCACTCTGGCTTATCGCGATGGGACTGTTCTTCGTCGTCTCAAGATATAGCTACGCCGAGTGCAGGAATATGGCGCAGTATTTGCTTCCGCCTACGTCCCGCAATATCCCGCCGACGAAATCCTTGGGTACCGTCTAATGTTCCTCTAAATGACGGCTCCGCAAACGTCCCTAGCGACCCGATGATACCGCCCATCAACCCTGGTAAGACGCATTATGAGCTCGTGCGCCCAATCTTCACCTGCCCGTTGCGCACATCCTTGATGCCCAAGCACATTGCCCGTAACGGTTTGTCGGAAAGGCGCAGGACGCAGCCTCCCACTATCGCAACAATGTATCCGCATAACAGCCAACAATATGCGATCCGATGCTTCCTAAAGTGCTTTCGATACAGAAACACATGGTCATGCGCGTGCTGCCTGAGCCAATGCTCCTGTGAACGCCCGATTGGACTACGAAGGTGCAGAAGCCCCGCGCGCGGCGCGATGACGAGCGCTCCCGCACGTAACCTTAGGCAAAAGTCCATATCTTCCGCTGTCCGCAACGTGTCGGCGAAGCGCACCTTCCCAATTGCAACCGAGCGGAAGCTCATTGCCGCACCTGTAAACCAGCGAACGCCAATAGGTTTGGAATTTCGCAATTCCTTCGCACGCCAGTATATTGGTTGCCGCTCATCCTGAAAGGGCCCCCGGACAAATGTCCGCCTCCAAATCTGAGTACCTACGTGGACATAGTTGGTTATTAAGCCGGCGACGCCAGATACCTCTGGATACTGCTGATAGACTGCCAACAATTGCTGGATAAAGTCTGGCTCAAGCACTACGTCGTCGTCCAAAAACAACCAGATGCCCTCTTCCGCGCACTCCATTGCCGCATTTCTGGCGGCGCTTACGCCGCGTATCGCGGGGTTGTGCATATAATCGAGACTGGGCAGACCCATGGCTTCAATGCGTCTGCGGCTTTCTTCGCCAGCACTTTGATCTATGACTATTAGCTTCCATTCGTCAGGAAGCTTCGATTGGGCAAGGATGCTCCCGACAGTACGCTCGAGCGCATCGGGCCTGTTTTTTGTCGGAATAATGACTGTTAGCGGACTCATAATCAGCGACACATTTGGTCAAATCTTGCGACAAATATTAATTTGCATAGTATATCTGGGGCATGCACAGTGATCGGCGTCATAGGTCCGTGTATCCAGTAAATTCTATGCATCGACTACATCGCAAATTGACGCTCTCCTAATGTGAGCGCGCCAGTGCGCTCCCGTCCGGTGAAAGCACAAACGCCCATTCCCCTGCAATGTTTTTGTAAAATCACTGGGCCTTTTGGACGCTTCCAGCCCCCGTACCATAGGCCGCCCACACAAAGCCTGGGACTGCGTGGAGTCCCGATTCAACGGAATAACGCTATAGCACAGGATTTCTGCATTTTTTGACACATTCCTGCGACTTGGTTCGCGCATTACCGGTCTTTCAAGCAATCACTATGTGCCGCTTCCCTAGCGCGGGGGCTCACTGTATTCTGTTTTTGGCCCCGAATCTCATCTATGCCCCACGGCAACCCATGCAAAGCGACTCACGCCCCGAATGAACGCAAGTTCATCTGGCTCATGCAGAGCATCTGAGGTGGTAACGGTAACAAAACCTGGAGCAGATCACTCGACCGCTCAAATTTCCTTGGGCCAACTTTTCTTTGACGACTTGCGCTTCTACAGCAGCCTGAGACACGGCCGAGGGCCCGCCATTCTGCTGTCACTATTCGCCACTCTATGTAATCCTGGATTATGGCTTCTTACTAGCCATCGACTTACTTACCTTGGAAAGTCCACGCGCCGCCCTCTTAGCGCAACGTGGTGGCTCGCGCAAATCTGGCTTCGATTCGGACTGTTTTTTAGCGCAATGTTCTGGAGATCAGATATTGCGCGCGACTGCCAAGTCGCACAGCGAGTCTATCTACCTAATGGCGGCCATTTGATCTGTGGGGCAATAAGCATAGGCAGCGGCACGATCATTCACTCCCGCTGTACTTTTGGCCAAGCGGTGAGCAGCCGCACCGAAGGCCGGCCGGTTATCGGAAGAGATGTTTGGATCGGACCAAATTGCGTAATAGCTGGCGGAATCACTATTGGGGACGGCGCCACGATTCTTCCAAACACCTTTTTGACCTTTTCCGTCCATCCGCGCACGGTTGTCCAAGGAAATCCGGGGCGCGTGGTGTCGCAGGGCTTTGACAACCGCGGATGGCGTCAATCTCTTACAATCTTTAATGCCATCTCCGCCGACGAGCAATGAGTAGCGCTTTTCTTGCGGATGTCGAGCGGTACAGACGTAGCGATCGCTCTAAGGGGTGCATCGAGACCGTGCGCGCAGTCGTAAGGAACTATGGCCTTCACGCGCTCATCGCGTATCGTCTTGGCCGTTTACTTGTGGACCCACGGCGCGCCTGGCATTTATGGCTATTTTGGCCGATTGCCTGGCCTGCCTATTTCATACTTAGTTCGTATGTTCGCCTAGTGTACGACATTCGATTGGCGCTCTCTGCGGATATCGGTCCCGGCCTACATATAAGCCATTTTGGCGGAATTTCCGTGCGCGAATGCCGCCTGGGGAAACATTGCTCCATTGCGCAACAGGTTCAGATTTCTTCAGAAGATGGAAAGAACGGCCCCGATATCGGAGACCGGGTATGGATAGGGGCCCACTGCAAAGTAGAGGGCCATTTCCGCATAGGTTCTGAAAGCACATTAAGCGCCGGCGCCGTGATTCGGCGGGATATTCCAGAAAAATCTTTGTGCCTGGGAGCGCCGGCGCGAATCGTTATTCCCGGCTACGACAATCGGCACCTTCTCTGATCAACACACCCCTCCGGCAACGCACATGGACCTTGCTTGAAGGACGCTCGCCCCACGCTGTCTTTCTTCAGCGCTGATCAATTGCGGCTAATGCATCATCGATAGCACCATTGGCCTTAACGAGCGGCGTGATTCCGTCGTCACTTCCCCACCCGCCCCTGAGCTCCCCGCCACAGGGGTAGCTCTCGAGTGGCGCGGAGCACCGGGTTTTCGAAGTCGTGGTCTCGGCACCGTTGTACGCATTGTCGCGGGTATCGACGACGCCCCAGCTCAACTCTTCATCCTGCTTGTCCGACCACTGCCACCATAGTGACAGGACGTAAGGGTGGATACCGTCTGAGGAATAGCTGGCACCGGGCAGCCCTTGCATCTGACTACCTATGGCCGTCGCCCGCGCCGCCACTGTTGGGAAGGCGGGTACGTTTATGTCGCCGAATGACACGGTGCACACAGTCGTGGCATTTGCCAGAACTCTGCTGCCGGTATACGAGATGCTGCTCGTCCCGACGTAGCTTGGTGAAATGCCGTTGACATTATAGCTGGGATCCGTGCAGTTGGTCTTAATCGACCAGCTAGTCGAAAAGTTCAGCGGCGCTGAGACTGTGCAGGTAACAGTAGCGCCAGAATGAGAACAGCTCGAGTTTGGCCACGCGAAAGGTGAGTCTAAATTTGCAGTGCTGTAGGTTGAGAGACCTACTGCCAGATCACCCGCGTACTGGTGCACAAAATCAAGCTCCGCCTGACTTATACCAGCACCTCCGCTGCTGTTTAAGACACCGATGTCAAGAGAAGGGCCCATCCCCTGTAATACATATCGGTTCGGCGGCACATTCCACGTACCAAAAGTCTGTGGCCCGAGAAAGAGCGCACCAGGAAAGCTGGCAACAATAGCGTTCTTGTAGGTCGATGCAAAGCGGGCCGCAAGCGTCTTGTCGAGCAGATTCAAATCCGTAACCATGCCCGCTGAGGCATAGGAATTCCCTCCGCCGGCGCCGCACGCGTGGGTGGTACCCACATCGTCGATACAGACGGAATTGCTACCGGTCCAGCTCTGGTGTGCCGCGCGTCCGTCCTCATCCATTACGCCGCTACCAACGCCCCAGCCGTTCGCGATGTACTCTGCAGTGATGGACGCACCGCCGATAGGGGCACTCCCAGATGCGAAAGCAATTTTAAGAGCGCCGGTCGAGTAATTTATGGTGCCAGTCATGTGGGGACCATAGATCGTACCGCTCGTGCCACTAAACGGACCGTCCCCGCCATCTCCGCCGACCAACACGCCCGAGACGAATATACCGAGACTATTGGCTGAGACCACACCGGAAAGCGTAGCCGTGTAGTTCAGAGTCGAACCATCGCCGGTGCCGATCGATGGCGCGGCACTCGGTGAAGGGCAAATCCAGGTCGCAAAACCCGATCCGTAGCAAGTCCCAGAGGTGCCGAACGTGGAATAGCTGGACCCCCATACGCTATTGAGTGCTGCGATATTGGCGTATTTACTGACCAACTGACTATAGAAGTCATACTTGCTATAGACCGTAGAGTCGGTATAAATCTGGTGCTGGTGAGTACTTGCCCACTCAACCGGGGACCCCAAGGCCACTTCATAGCTGAGTCGAAAGTCATTGTTGCCAGACGGCGCAGTGTCGAAGTCTGGACCGCCATCAAATCCATGGGTGTAATCGGTATCGCAACCGATGATGCCAATCAGGTAACTCTTGTCCGTTCCGCTGGCTGAGAGAACATTGGCGAAATTCTCGTCTCCGCTCGAGCTCAGCATTCCCTTGACGTAGCTGACCCAAGCTGGATCCTCATAATCGGTTACGCCTTGATAGCCTGTGTAGCCGGTCCCATGCCAGAAAGGACTCGCCGTGGACAAAACATCCTTCACGGGCGCTGTCCCCCATCCGTTCCTGTTGCTCCAGGAATAGAAACAAGCATCGTCAGTTAGCACAAATGGCACTTTGTTCGGATTCGTGCCACCACCGACCCAAGGCCAAGAAGCCATAGCGTAGGCGGATGAATCGGGGCCAATCATGTTGAAGCCCCATGACTTCATCCGGGCGACTTCGGCAGTGTCCCAGGTATAGGACGTATCGGTAGTGCCGTACTTGGCGGTAACGTAGCTATTGTAGCTGTTACCCGTCTCATCGTTTCCGAGGGCGGCATCGTCAAACACATAAAATCCACGACCAAAATACGGATGCCCAGCCGGATCGCACAGCACCTTGTGACTAGAGACGGTCGCCAAACCAAAATATGCCGTTCCGTTAGGGTTGGTGCAGTTCGACGCGGATACGCCACCGTAGGCGTCTAGCGAACCATGCGGAACCACTTGAATTGAAAAGCTAGGGAGGGTCGCGGTCGCGGGCCCGGTGCTGTATTTGATCTGAATATTTTGATATGTCCCCACATCTGCGCTTGTGGGGATACCGGTTAGCTGGCCGGTAGAAATACTAAAGATCGCCCACCCCGGCTTGTTCTGGATGCTGTAGGCCGGATCACCCCCGCCGGTGTCACTGCTCCGCGGAGTGAAAGAGTACATTTGACCGACTTGCACTTGCGTGGTCGGTGTACCGCTCACCTCAGGTCCGGTAGCGGAGGAAGTACTTCCTTGATCAACACATCCCCAGCTCGATGCGAGGATGATTACGCAGAAAAAGTATCCACTTCGGATTCGCCAACGGCGAAAAGACGCGCGCTCCATCCCTTCTCCCTGTTACGGTTCGCACCCGCGGCCCTAAGCCGCACTTCGCGGGGCAAGGGATGGGAGTTACGGGAATATCGACGCCGCGTCGATGTTCACCGGCAACCCCGCTATCTCAAGCCCTGCGCTGTGAGACCGGAGGCTTTGCGCCCCCGACTTGCGACGGGTTTGCCTCGCCCACACGCAGCCCTAAAGCTGCATAACGCTACTAATAATTCGACGCCAGCCCATGTGCAACGCGTCTGCGACAAGCGACACAATAAGTCCTGCTCGTCAATAGCCCCCGTGATTCTAGCGAAGACAGAGGGTTACGTGACGTTTCGAAATCTGACGACAGGTGACATAATGCCCCCCTCGACCGCGCGTCGAAGTTTTCTGACCACGAGGGTCTGCCGAGATACGATTTGGGCCAAGAGGCGCCAAGTAGGGCGGTTGCCGCCTTCCGCACTGCCGGTGCGTGAGAGCGCCGTTTCGAAGGCATCCCCACCCGCAAGAAAGCCAGCGCGCGTCTGTGCAGGCGCCCCAAGTGCCGAGCACCGGGTCGCGGACTCCTGGCTGCCCCTGAGCCGAATTGATCAACCGCGCAGCTTCTCCGCAGCCGAGATGTCAAGCCCGCATCAGAAGCGCAGTCCTCATTATGTTCGCGGCCAAAAATCACCTCAGATCCTTGCTGGCGGGACCAGTTCTTCATATCCTCCCTTCGCGTCACCGAGCAGCGTGACGCCATCCCTCCTGACTCGGAGATCTTTAGTGACGGAATCGTTGGATGTCGCCTTGATAGGTGCAGGTCCTTACGCGCTGTCGATTTCTGCACATCTCAGCGCCGCGAAGATCGATCACCAAGTGTTCGGCATCCCGATGGCATCCTGGCGCCAACATATGCCCCCAGGCATGTTGCTGAAGTCATACGGTGAATCGTCGAGTCTTTACGATCCAAATGGCACCTTGACCTTTGAAGCATATTGTCGTCAAGCCGGCACTCCCTACCACCCCTCATTTACCCCAGTTTCGCGAGAGGCGTTCGTCGATTACGGACACAGATTTCAAAGGCAATTGGTACCCCATGTCATAGAACGGCATCTGGTGAAACATTCCGTACAAGACAAGCTGCACCAGCTCGTGTTCGACAACGGCGAAATAATCCTGGCAAAAAATGTCGTGATGGCAGTGGGAGCTTTGCCATTTGCTTTTTCCCCCGCGGTCCTTAGTCGCCTTCCCCGCGAACTTGCATCCCACAGCGCTACCTACGGTGCGCTAGAGCACCTTCGGGGAAAGGAGATCACCCTCGTCGGTGGTGGGTCGTCTGCCCTGGATATAGCCGCACTTTTATCCGATCTCGGCGCCCGGACCACAATGGTGCTTCGCCAAAACTCTGCGCGCTTTCAGACTGCGCCCCCCACCCACGAGTCGTTCTTACACAAACTTTTTGCGCCGGATGCTAATGGGTTGGGCGATGGATGGCTCCTTCGACTTTGCGCAAATTCACCCCAGACTATTCATAAGTTCCCGGACCGAGCACGCCGCGCAATTGTTGCCAACACATTGGGACCGGCCGGAGGGTATTTCGTCAAAGCATCCGTAACGGCAAACGTATTTATGCGGACAGGCCGGCAGATTGCCGAAGCCGCCGAATACAATGGACGGGTACGCTTGACCATCTTTGACAGCGATAAACGGACCGAGATCATCGAGAGTGATCATCTGATTGCCGCCACTGGTTATCGTGTCGACTTGCATCAACTTTCCTTTCTCACGAAGGATGTATTGGATCGGCTGCGTACGATCGAAAATATTCCGGTTCTTTCCTCTTCATTTGAAAGCTCGGTGCCAGGGCTGTTCTTTGTTGGCCTCACCTCCGCCCGGAGCTTCGGACCCGTTATGCGCTTCTTAGTCGGAGCTCGCTATACGGCGCAGCGCCTCACCAGGACCTTTGTCAAGCGACTGCAGCGGCGATCTATTGCAGCGCATCGGACTCAATCGATTCCAGATACCATAAGTCTCCCTCAATGACGGAGCTATCGCAAAGACCCCCTATTTGCACCGCCTTGCCTTCCATAGTCCAAAGCCGAACATTCAACGCCAAACGTTTGTTTGTGATGTGCCCTACGCAGGCCTGAGCCAACTCGAGTACGATCGACGCGCGTCCATTAGTGATCGCGACGCTCCGCCTCATAGGGTCGATCAACACTCGTCTCTTAACTCTATGGCAGCCCGAATCGCAGCAGCGCACGCCCCCCCAACAGTAACTCGCGCGAAGACTGATCCGGTAAGGGTCCTGCTTATCGCGACCAGATTCGAACTGCCTTATCGCGTACTGCGTTGCGCACAGGCGGGCGGCGCTGAGGTTTTCGTGCTCGGCACCCCAGCCGCGGCACCGCTGCGCTTCTCAAGGCATTGCAAGCAGTTCATTCCCAGCGCGCACCTCATTCGCGGGGAGAGCGACGCACTTTTAGCGGCCGAGATCAATGGTGTAGCGCACGAACTGCTTGTCGAAATGATTATCCCGGGCGACGACATCGCCATGCGGACTTTATTGGCGAGCGGTAATTTTTTGGCGTTTCCCTCCTTCCCACACCCAACGCTCCCCAACTTCGACATCCTCAATAATAAGTGGACGTTTGCAGCCCTTTGCTCGGAGCTATCCCTACCTCACCCGAGCACTCGGTTACTCACGGATCGGTCGCTCTTGGCACAAGAGGTTCAAGCGTGCAGCCCTGAGCACGCCCTCATTGCAAAACCGTTAAATCTGAATGGCGGCCAAGGCATAGTTGTGTTCGACGGCAAGGACACCAGCGAACGCCTGCAGAACATTTCCTATCGACCGATCCTTCTGCAGAATTTCATCCATGGCAGGGACATCTGCGCCACCGTCTACGCGCGAGCCGGTCATGTTCAGACCTTTATCGGCTATCTGATAGATCGAAAAACATTCATCGCCTTTCATGACGCCCGCATCTATGCCGATGTGCAAAGGCTTGTTAAACATCTTGAGCTCGATGGCGTCTATAATTTCGACATTCGCGTGCGACCCGATGGGTCTCTTTACTATCTCGAGTGTAATCCGCGCTTCTTCCATAAGATGGATCTTTCGATGGTCGCTGGCGTGAACTTCGTCGCGCTGGGGCTTCATAATTCGCACGCGCATCCTACTGTCATGGAGAGTCCAATTTTTGTGCGGCTACCTCTGGCAATTCTTCGCTGTGCGCCTTGGGACTTGACGAAACGCGACTTAAAAATGGGCGCCTATTTCATGTCGGACCCATTACCCTATCTCATCGAGAAAATGAGGCTGCATTTGCTTGCAACTGGAACCAGCAGTCTCCGCTGTTATCGTCCCGCCTGATGATGGCGGCCGCGATACTGGAAGATCGACCCCAATGCCCTCTGCCCCCCCTCAGACACCGGGCGACACTTCGCCGCCGATTCCGTCCCTTTTGAGACTCGTAAATTTCATTTTTCACGATGTACTCGAAGACGAGTTCACCATATCAGGCTTCTCCGGCCCAGGCGCAGATTGGTACAAACTGTCCCTGGCAAACTTCGAAGCCCTTCTCGATACGATTTCCGCAAACTCAAGGTATCCTCTAGAGCACTTGGCAGAGTCAGCCTCGATCCCGCCACCGAGCAACGCCACCCTACTGACATTCGACGACGGCGGCGCAAGCTGCTTCGACCCAATAGCGGGCACTCTCGAATCCAGAGGGCTGCGGGCTCGCTTTTTTGTTGTCACCGCGCGTCTAGGCCAACCAGGCTTCCTATCTGTCGGCCAATGCCGCGAGCTGGCTGCGCGCGGCCACATCGTGGGATCCCACAGCGAGAGTCATCCGGCAGTTTTCAGTGGATTACCCAAGCAAATTCAGGTTAACGAGTGGCGGAACAGTCGAATAATGTTGGAACAACTCATCGGCTCAGACATCACCAGTGCGTCCGTCCCCGGCGGCAATTTTTCACGAACCGTGGCAGCTAGCGCGGCCGAAGCGGGCTATAAACTGCTATTTACCTCGGAGCCCGTTACACGGGTAAGTCGCGGACCAGAGGGCCTGTTGGTCGCTGGCCGCGTCATGCTGACCAAGGCGTCACACGCACCGGAGGTAGCAGCGTTGGCCCGATGCTCAGCGTCGGCCATGAGCAAGCGCTGGTTGCTCTGGAACGGCAGAAAGGTCCTTAAGCGCAGCCTGCGACCTCTTTATGATCGAATACGCCTGCGTATCATCGAACGTCAGGGGCCTGAGACCCGGAATCCACCTAAACGGTAGTGGAACTACGGTTTGGGCGTTCGACTCCTGGGGAGCTCCAGATATCCCACTTACCTCGGACTGCGTTCGCTACGGCGACGCAGGGAGCACCGAGGAAAAGCAGCGACCACCCAATTTGTCTCAAGAGCTTCGCCGCGATGCCTACTCTTCTTCCAAGCAGCAACAGGATCACGACACTTCCGACTGCCACACCACCTATTCCGAGCCTTAGCGCCAGCGGCATACTAGCCAAGGCGGCCCCCAGCGCTATTGCCATCAGCGCGGGCGTCACAATGCGCAGCAGTTTGTGGAATACAAATTGTAGCCAGGCACGATTTTTCCAAGGGTTCAGAATCCAGGGGAACAGCACGCACATCTGGAGCATTCCCGTAAGCGTCCTGACTTTGCGATTCAGCTCATGCCGCGGACCGAATG
Organism: Steroidobacteraceae bacterium; assembly: GCA_035553315.1. GTDB lineage: Bacteria > Pseudomonadota > Gammaproteobacteria > Steroidobacterales > Steroidobacteraceae > FEN-1191. Next base: position 6,534 of record DATNDE010000005.1, on the reverse strand, counting down.
ATCGAGGATCCAAAGCGACAGCAGTCTCGCAGGATACCACCCGATAGCCCCGCCGAATGACCCTGAGTGGCACGCAAAGATCATCGCAAATGAGCCCCGCCGGCAGCGGCTCCCATAGGTCACGCCTCAGGGCATAGATGGCACCCGTAACAGCCACAATGCTGGCGGCTCGCGATTCACTCTTACGCAACCATAGCTCATAGGCCCAAAACCCCCAGAGAAACGCACTTTTACTGTTGTTGGCCACCTGCAAAACACCCGTGCTCGCGCCTACCTTGACCTCTCGCAACCTCTCAACGAGTGCCTTCATCGCTCCCGGCAAAAATTGCTGGGCGGAATCAGCAAAGATGAGTACGTCGCCGCGAGCCGCTCTCACCGCGGCATTCAGAGTCGCCGCTTTGCCGCCCGGTGCGTCCCCGGTTACCAGGCGCACCTGATCTCCCAGGACACCCCGGTACTGCTCTGTTCTGTTCAGAGCCATGTAATCCACGGCGACAATGATCTCAAGCAATCGTACTTCGTGCCGATATGCCTGAATGTTGGAGATACGCGCCTGAACCAATTCGACTGGATCGCGCGTCGCAATCAACAACGAAACCCCTGCCGCGCTTGACTCGGCGCCGCCCACTCGAGCGTCGCAAAACCTTCCCACGGCATACACGAATATCGGATAGATGAGCCACCCTGTAATAAGGCAGGCAATCGCAATTTCAATGAGCAATTTCATCTGTTTGATGTCAACCGGCCGGCAGATAGATTTCTTTTGGCGCTGGCCTGGACACAGGCTTAGTCTTACGTCCTTCCTCCAGAAACCACTTCACCGTAACGGAAATTGCCTCTGCCAATTCCATCTTGGGAGAAAAGCCAGCTGCTCGCACCTTGGCGGCGTCGAAGACCGTTCGCTCTACCGCAAATTTTCGCACGCGAGCCGTCGATATCTTTGTATTGAGACCGAAGACCTTATTGACTAGATCGAACGGCCAGCACATCACCAGAGCAAGCCCGAGAGGAACCGTCATACCGGCCCTTTTCCGCCCCAGCGCTGCACCAATCAGCTCAGAGAGTCGCCTCGAGCAGAGGTCTGGCTTGTCGACATAATTAAAGCAGTCGAATTCGGCTAAAGATTGCGAATCCCATAGGAATAACGTCGCATCGAGAAGATTCTCCACGTAGCAGATGCTCTTGATATTTTCGCCCTTCCCTACCTGCAGGTAGAGGCCGCGATAAATTTGATTGATCAGGGAATACATGTTCCCAAAGTTCATGGGACCAAACGTAAGCGTCGGCCGGATAATCAGCGCCCGCCGGCCCTGTGCGTTGCTCCACCAGCTGTGAATGACCTGCTCGGCATCCAGCTTGGACTGTCCGTACGCCGAAGCGGGGCGCGCCGCGGCGTCCTCCGTTCTCGGTTCGGGCGTATCTCCAAATGCCGCGACGGACGAGTAAAAACAGAGCTGCCGGATCTCGCATTCACTCATGACATCGCACAAAAGCTTCGTACCCTCGACGTTAACGCCGCGATAAGTGGACTCATCGATGCCGAAGTCATGATGGGCAGCCGCAAGGTGAAATACGGTCTCGCAGCCCACTATCGCCTTCTGGATCGCGCGCTTATCCCTTACGTCGCCCCGCACAAAGGTTCCCGGAAACGAGTGCGCATTCATTGGAACAATGTCGAGGCCCGTCACCGTATCTCCGCGGGCGGAAAGACGGCTAGCAAGCTTTTGGCCTATAAAACCAGCAGCACCGGTAATGAGCGCGTGCACACGTGACTCCTCTCAGGATTTGGGAGGACTGGATGCTTTGGTACGGAACGCAAGCTGCGTCCGCCGGAGACTAGCTCACGAACCAGAGCGACCATTGTCCTATGGATAGCACCGCCAGAGCCAGCAAGGCGTTGGTCAGGCAGTGTGCGACCAAAACCTCGCCAATGCGTTCGGTACGAATTAATAGCACTCCGTAGAGCGACCCGGCGAGTGCAGCCGGCAGCCAGAGAGCGCCCTGGTCAACGCCGAAGATCGCTGCGCTCACGATAAGCGCGGTAGCGCCCACCGCCCGGAAGCGCAGTTTATCGAAATCCGCTCCTGCGATACGCCGCATCAGATAGCCGCGGAACGCAAGCTCCTGGGTTAGCGGCACTGTCGTCACGAATGCCGCAGCTCGCACCACGAGCCATGCGTTGCGACTCGATGGGGGCATCGATGCCAACGCCGCCGGCATCGAGCCCCGTGAATGCCCGAGTAGGCGTGCCAAGGATATCCATACCAGAAACGCCAATACGCCTGCCAAGGGCCCACGCCAGGTAAAGCGCCAGTCCAGCCCACCTAGCCAGCGCCAAGCCCAGAATAAAGCAGCAGTTGCGGCTAGTGGCCGTAGCCAGTATAGGGTTTCGAATCCATTCGAGTTCGCCCGTGCGATCATTCCGGCCGCCAATGCTGCGAGAAGTGGCATAAGGTAGACGGCGGTGGGATTGGGAGCTTGCCCGGCTTCGGCCAAACCCGTGGGTTCGATCATCGGCGTCGGCACCAAGTGCTGCCGATCCTTTGAAGCCGCTGGGGCTGTGGTGTGAGACAGCCAGCTGCTGTGCAGACTACCGATGGCTATAAGACCGGCGGAAAGGGTAAAGGCGATCCAGCCTGCCTGCGAATGAAAACCAAAAGCGGCGATGTCGGGGTGGCCTGCGTTGCCAATCACCATCAGCGCGGCAATACGCACCGCGTTTAATACAAAACTCAAGACGATGCCTGCCGGAAATAGCAGCAATGCACGGGGGAAGCGATATTCCTTCCGAAAGCACAGCAGCCACGCGCCACAAAAGGCGAGCAGCATTCCCATACCTTCCAGCCCGGAACAGTAGTCGCTGATCTGCACTGCGAAGCTATCGCTGCGCAATATCTCGGTATGCGGATCGGCCTGCAAACCTGGAATGATCGGTATGAGCAGGTGTCGCACGGCATCGAAGGTGATTGCCGCCATAGGTGCCCAAAGGTGTTGGCTCCAGCGGCTTATGCTCGTGGCCACCAATGCAGCCGCTGCCGCATATAGCCATAGTGTACCCAGCTTTCGTACGGCGCTCCACCAGGCTTGCCATGGCGCCAGCGCAGCGACCAGCGCCACGATTGCAACACCGGCGCACATTAGCCAGAGGCCGACGATGACTGGAAATGGCAGCGGTGCGTCGCTGCGGCCATATAAGTAATAGGACAGAGGAAATAGCGGCAACACCGCCAGAACGTGCAAGCACACTGCCGGCCAGCGCACACTGGCGCCGCTGACGGCTTCGCTGAGAGAAACCCAGCCCGCCCGATCTCCCTTCGCGTACGCGAACAGGAGCAATGAGAGCGCCAGGGCTCCGATGAAGCGAAACCAGTAGTGCTGGGTGTAGAGCACAAAACTGGCCAGCCCCTGGGCATGGTCGGCGGCGTTAACGTTCACGAGAAAGTCGAGCGGCAGCTTCTCGCAGGCGAGCACCAGTGCGAGCAATACCGCACGCGCAGCCAAGCTCATTCGCGCGCCTAAGTCGAAAGTTTTTTCTGCGGCAGTCAGCATCCCGGTGAGATAGAGTACAGACTCAACCACTGAGTGCCCAGTGCGAAGGTTTCATCCTCCGCCGAACTATCCTTTGAACTCCTTATGACAGCGGTCGACGAGAGGTCACCCGTTGGCAACCCCAATTAATAGCCGAGCCATACAGGCACCATGTCGCCTACGCCTTTGTCGATGCTGACGCTATCCCTTGCCGTTCCAAATGGGTGCATCTAGCGGTCGTCCTGGGCCGCGAGACCATCCTGCGCGGCTATTCGTGCGCACGCTCGAGACCTTTGAGTACGATGCTCAGCGCTCTGTCGACCTCAAGCAGATCGGCGAGTTCGCCACCTCGCGCTGGACGCTGTTCGTGCCGGCCACCGCCCTGTGACGGCACTCGCCCGCGGTCATGCCGAGGGCTGCCTCGAGGAGAAGCTTCTTCACTATGGTAAGCCCAAGCTCCTCGTCATCGACGAGCGCGGCTGTCTACCGTTCGGGCCCAACGCCGCGCACCTGTTCCTCCAGCTGGTCAGCCGTCGCTACGAGCGCGGCTCGATCCCGGTGACCAGCAATCGCTCCATTGCCGAATGCGGCAGCGTGTTAATCAATTCGACGTCATCAGGAGATCAGTTCCTGGTGTCATTTGACGTGTACCGATGCGGGACTTTCCCTATCGCGATACTTGAGCCTTCCACGGAGACGTGCGTCGCCGAGCACGATTGGCTGGTGAAGCAGAAGCCGTCAGGTGATCTGAGGACCCGAATTACAGCCCCGCCACCGTGTTCGTGTCTACGGCTCGCCGATGAACCGATTGCCCGGGCCGCATACATCCGATCGCCAACTTATCTCCAGCTATCATCGGAGCTCCAATTGTAGAGGAAGAAGTGACCAATGAAAGTGATAGACGTCGGAATGTATGACGGCTCGGACACTGCTTACTACCTGGAATGCGGCCACCAGGTACTGGCGATCGAGGCAAACCCAAGTTTATGTGCGGGCATATCCGAAAAACTCAAGCGTTACGTTCAATCCGGACAGTTGCGCGTGATGAACGTCGCGGTGGCCAATGACGCCCCCGAAGTGCAGCTCAGTATCTCTGGTCAGGATCTTGGGGCTAGTTCCATTTTCGCCGAAAAGGTCGCGAACCGTTTGCCTCTCGCAACCTATCGCGTGAAAGCTTGCCCATTCGCAGACATTCTGGCGGAACACGGGCCAACCGATTTCATCAAGATCGACATCGAGGGCGCCGACCGCGACTGCGTAATGGCACTCACCAGCAAGAACGCGCCACGCTACCTGTCCTTCGAGGCCTCCGCAGATATCGCCCAGCAGCTACAGCACTTATCTGTCATCGGGTATCGCCAGTTCAAATTCATCCAGCAGATGAATTTCAGGTCACTGGACCGCCAAAGCATGCTGAGGGACCGATTGATTCGCGGCGCCTTCAGGCTTGCGGGCCTGCGCGATGCTCAGTACATCAGACGCTCCGGCCATTTCTTCAAGGTCATGCACAGCGCAGGTCCGCCACCCTGGCAGAGCGATGGGCGGTGGCTGGATCTGACGCGGGCGCTTAAGCAGTGGGCCACTTATCCGCACTGGAGTTGGTACGACGTGCATGCGGTGAGAGATTGATCTGCTGGATTGTATGTCAATGGAACTCACCAAGGCCCTGGCCGATACCTTAGCGCGCAGCCGCCAGATAGAGGCCCTACAGCGGGAAGCTACCGCGCGCCGGACCGACAATTCGCTATCTGAGCAATTGGCGCTCACTCCGGAGCGGCTGAAGTCACTTTTTGCGGATACGAATCCCCCCAAGCCATCCGGAACCTCCTAAAGCGGATCATCCTGGAGCCGGACCTTAGCTGCCGCCTGAACTATCGGGCGGCGATGCCGGGGCGTTCGACGCGTGCTGGCGTCCCCAAGGGGATTCGAACCCCTGTTACCACCGTGAAAGGGTGATGTCCTGGGCCTCTAGACGATGGGGACGGACCAAGAGCGGCAGGAAAGTGGTGGAGCTAGGCGGGATCGAACCGCCGACCTCTTGCATGCCATGCAAGCGCTCTCCCAGCTGAGCTATAGCCCCACGGAAGGGCGGCGAAGTTACGCAACCCCATGAATTCTGTCAATCATAGACCGGATCAGCCCGCCCCGATATGCGCGCAGGCGCGTGCCAGGCTCGCCAGGGTGCGCTCGCGCCCCAGCAGCGCCACGGTGATATCGATCGGCGGGGAGACCGCCCCGCCGCTCACCGCGACCCGTAGCGGCTGGGCGACCTTGCCCAGCCCCTGCCCCGTGCGGGTGGCCACGGCGTTGATCACCTCGTGCACCGCCCCGGCGTTCCACTCCGGCAGCGCCGCGAACCCCTCCTGCAGCGCCTGCAGCAGCGGCAGCGTCGCGCCCGTGAGGTGCTTGGCGGCGGCCTTCTCATCGAAGCGGTCGAAGTCGCGGAAGAAGAACATGCTCGCCTGCGCCATCTCCTTGAGCGTGCGCGCGCGCTCGCGCTGCGCATTGGCCACGCCGAGCAGGCGCTGCTCGTCGGCGCCTGGATCCACGCCGATCGCGCTGAGCTGCTCGGCGAGCCCCGCCGCCAGCCGCGCCGCGGGGGCCCGCATGATGTGCTGCTGATCGAGCCACAGCAGCTTTTCGGGGTTGAAGGCGGACGCGGACTTGTTCACATCCTTGATATCGAAGGCGCCGACCATCTCCTCGAGCGTAAAGTACTCCTGATCTCCGTGCGACCACCCGAGTCGCACCAGGTAGTTCAGCAGCGCCTCGGGCAGGTAGCCCTCCTTCTGATACTCGAGCACGCTGACCGCGCCGTGGCGCTTGGAGAGCTTGGCGCCATCGGGACCGAGGATCATCGGCAGATGCGCATAGGCCGGCGGGGTGGCCCCCAGCGCCAGCAGCATGTTGATCTGTCGAGGCGTGTTGTTCAGGTGGTCATCGCCGCGGATCACGTGCGTGATGCCCATGTCGGCATCGTCGACCACCACGCTGAAGTTATACGTC
>DATNDE010000004.1:0-242844 GCA_035553315.1 Steroidobacteraceae bacterium | reverse complement strand
TGCGCATAGGCCGGCGGGGTGGCCCCCAGCGCCAGCAGCATGTTGATCTGTCGAGGCGTGTTGTTCAGGTGGTCATCGCCGCGGATCACGTGCGTGATGCCCATGTCGGCATCGTCGACCACCACGCTGAAGTTATACGTCGGGGTGCCATCCGAGCGCTCGATGATCAGATCGTCGAGCTCGGCATTCTGGAAGACCACCCGGCCGTGCACCTGGTCGTCCACGACGACCTCGCCATCCACGGGATTGGCGAAACGCACCACGGGCGTGACGCCCACCCGCGCCTCGGTGCGCGTCCGGCAGCGTCCGTCATAGCGCGGCTTCTGCTTGGCCGCGAGCTGCTCGGCGCGCATGGCCTCGAGCTCCTCCCGGGTGCAGTAACAGCGATACGCCTGGCCGCGCTCGAGCAGCTGCGCGATCACGCTGCGGTAGCGCTCGAAGCGCTGCGTCTGGTAGTACGGGCCTTCGTCCGCATCGAGTCCGAGCCAGGCCATGCCCTCCAGGATCACGCGCACCGCCTCCTCGGTGGAGCGCTCGCGATCGGTGTCCTCGATGCGCAGGATGAACTTGCCGCCGCAGTGGCGCGCATACAGCCAGCAGAACAGCGCCGTGCGCACCCCGCCGATGTGCAGCATGCCGGTGGGGCTTGGCGCGAAGCGGGTCACGACTTGCGGAAGCGAGACCATAGGGGCGCGCATGGTAGCGGGCAGCCGGGGGTTCGTCACGTCAAGCTAGCGCCAGATTGGCGTCATTGTGCGGTGTGGCTCGGAATGAGCCGACAAGGGACTGCGCGCTCGCCCACTGCTTCTCGTCCGTGTTTACCGTTACGCTGCCGCATCACCGATCGGGGGCCCGGCATTGACTGCGCTTTGCACGACCGGCTCAGCACAGGCGACGGCCAGGCCTTCCCTCGAAACACCGTCGTTCCCGCTCTGCGTGCCGGATCTGGAGGCCCTCGAGGCGACGCAGCTGACGGCGTTCATTCGATACTGCGAGGCGGCACATGCCCGGCGCTTCCCGCAATACCGGGACTTCGAGCAGTGGAGCATCGCCGAGCCCTCGGCGTTTTGGACCTCATTGCTGCAATGGTCGGGTCTGCGCTGCGAAGGGGCTCTCAGCCCCGCCATCACTGACGAGCGCTGTGAGCACGCCCGCTTCTTTCCCAACCTGCGCCTGAATTACGTCGAGAATCTGCTGACCGATGCGGGGGCACAGGGCAGCCGCGCCGCGCTGACCGCCGTGCACTGGGACGGTACTGTGCAGCGCTGGCCACTGTCTGCCGTGCGCGAGCAGGTGGGCGCGTTGGGGGCGGCCTTCCAGGATCTCGGCCTGCACCCGGGGGAGCCCGTAGCGCTGCTGGCTCATAACAACGCCGCGGCTGTCGTGGCTGCCCTGGCGGCCGCCGCGCTCGGTTGCCCCGTCGCGACGGTGGCGCCCGATTTGAGCACCGATGCCCTGCTGGCGCGCCTTGCCCAGATCGCCCCCGTGCTGTTGCTGACGGATCTGAGCGCACAGGCCGCCGGGCTCATGGAGCAGCGGCGCGAGCGGCTGGCCGAGCTCGTGCAGGGGCTCGACTCGCTGCGCGCGGTCGTATTGCTCGACGATGGCGCCGAGTCGCTGCCGCCTCTGGCGCGGCCGCTGCTGAGTTCGCGCGAGCTCATTGCCGGACACGCGGAGCACCCACTGCGCACCTGGCCCCGGCTGGCATTCAACCATCCGTTATTCATTCTATTTACCTCCGGGACCACCGGGACGCCGAAGTGCCTAGTGCACGGGGCCGGCGGCACACTGCTCGAGCACCTGAAGGAGCATCGGCTTCATTGTGATATTTCCAGCCGCGACCGGCTGTTCTTCCACACCTCCACCGGCTGGATGATGTGGCATTGGCAGTTGTCGGCGTTGGCGAGCGGTGCAGAGCTGGTGCTCTACGATGGGCCCATCAGCTCGGCGGCTTCGCTCTGGCGCATCGTGGCCGACCAGCGTGTCACGGTGTTCGGCACGAGCGCCGCCCATCTGCAGCTGTGCGAGCGCAATGACGCCCGTCCAATCAAAGGGCTGGACTTTGCGGCGCTTCGAGCCGTGCTGTCGACAGGCTCGATCCTCAATCCCGCCGAGCAGGACTGGGTGTCTGCCCACGTCAAAGCGCTGCCGGTGCAGTCCATCTCCGGCGGCACCGATATCATCGGCTGCTTCGTGCTCGGCAATCCGAACCTGCCCGCCTACAGCGCGGAATGCCAGTGCCGCAGCCTCGGCCTGGACGTACGCGCATGGCCGGTACCCTCGATCAGTGGCGTGCGCGATGCCCCCGCCGCAAGCCCGGGTGTCGGCGAGCTCGTGTGCATGAACCCGTTTCCGTCGCGTCCGCTGGGCATTGTGAACGATCCGCTCGGCGAGCGATTTCACGCATCTTATTTCGCGCGCCACCCCGGCTGCTGGACCCATGGTGACCTGATCGAATTTACCGAGCGGGGCACGCTCCTCATCCACGGCCGTACCGACGGCGTGCTCAATGTGCGCGGCGTGCGCATCGGACCTGCCGAGATCTATCGCATCCTCGGTCACGTGGCGCAGATCTGCGAATGCATGGCGGTCGAGCAGTGCGTCCCCGAAGAGGTGGGTGGCAGCCGTCTGGTGCTGCTGGTGGTGCTGCGCGAGGACTGTCAGCTCACCGATGAGCTCACCCGACGCATCAAGCAGGAGCTGCAGGCGCGCGGCTCGGCCGCGCACGTTCCCTCCGTCATTCTTCCCGTCAGCGAACTGCCGACGACCTACAGTGGCAAGCGCTCCGAGCGCAGCGCACGCGACGCCCTCAACGGCATCGAAGCGGCAAACCTGCAGGCACTGCGCAATCCGCACAGCCTGGAGCCGCTGCGCCGATTTGCGCGGCAGAGCCCCGGTAGCGCTGAGACGGGGCCGGTAGTCCTGCGCAGCGGCCAGCTCGATGAACCCGAGATGATTCGAATCTGGCAGGAGGTGCTCGGCGTCAGAGGACTCACGGGGCAGGACAATTTCTTTGATCTGGGCGGTAACTCACTGGCAGCGCTGCGGCTGCTCGCGAGCCTGCAGCGCTACTGCCGCGGCGAATTGACCCTGTCGCTGCTGTACGACGCCCCCACCGTCGGCGGCATGCTCGAGGCCGTGAGCCGTATGCGACAGCTCACAGCGCGGCCAGCGGATTCTCTGCGGCTGCTCAGTGAGCCCGCCGCAGGAGCGGCGCTGTTCCTGATCCACGGATTCGGCGGCACTGCCATGGAATTGCGGCCGCTGGCACGGAGTCTGCGCATCGGGGCGCCGGTCTATGGGATCGAAGCGCGCGGCTTTCGTTCGGATGAGGTCCCACAGGATCGGGTGCAGGACATGGCGCGGGCCTATGTGGCCGACATCCGTGCGCGTCAGCCACATGGACCCTACCGACTGATGGGCTATTCGTTCGGCGGCCTGGTGGCCTATGAAATGGCCCGGATTCTCGAGCAGTCTGGAGAGCCGGTCGCACTCGTGGCGCTGATGGACTCCACGACGCACGAGCGCTTCTGGCCGGCCAACGCCCGCTGGGAATACCTGCCGCGCCAGGCGTACCGCTACCTGCGACGACTGCAGCGCGCCGCCTCAGGGGGGCGCAACGGGCTGGCGCGCGAGCTCACGCACGGCGCCCGCGAAGTGCTCACTAGGCTGCGCGCCCGCTCGATGTCACGCATCACGTTGCACGAGGACCCCGGCAGCCTGCCGCCCAATGTGCTGCGCGTGCGTCAGGCAGCGCTGGTCGCATTTGCCCACTACCGGCCCTGCGCCAGCAACCTGTCTCTCACCCTGTTGCGATCGGAGCTGCGGCTATCGCATCAGTGCGATCCGCGACGTATCTGGCGCGCGCTCACCCCGGCACTGACCATTGTCGATGTGCCCGGAGACCATCTGACGATGATCCGCCCGCCGCATCTTTCCGTGCTGGCCGAGCGTATTTCCAAGCAGATCGCAGCGCTGACGTTCAGGGCTCCATGACGCCGATCTTGAAGGGATTCACGATCCGGATGCCCACGATCAGCTGACCGCCGTTGAGCTCCTCGCTCAGGATCTGCTCGGCAGCGACTTCCTCGGCGGAGGCGACAATCAGCGCATCCCAGAAGCAGATCCGGGCCACTTCACAGAGCTCCGCGGCACGGGCAACGGTTTCGGCCGTCGTGACACCCTGAATCCAGGCGCCATAGGTCTTGATGACTTCCCGGGCCGTGCCTCGCCCCACAGGCGACGCAAGCTGACGCTGGCGCTCGAGATCAAGGCGAATCACGACCTCTCGTACGGGGACAGCGCCATCGTCGCGGCGGCCCGCATGCTCGGGTGCGGGGTGCTCTATTCCGAGGACATGACCCACGGACGGAAGATCGAGGGGGTTCTGATCGCCAATCCCTTCCGGGGCCTCACGGCGTGACATCCTCGCGTGGCACTTCTCATTGCCCCGCCAGCCCAGAGCACTTAAGATCCCAACCCCTTCGCGGTCAAACCGCGGGCGGTTAGCTCAGCGGTAGAGCACTGCCTTCACACGGCAGGGGTCACTGGTTCGATCCCAGTACCGCCCACCACGTAAATCAAACAGTTAATCGTTCGTTGCCGGCCTGTCGCTGCAGCGTTATGGAAGTATTTATGGAAGACATGGCAGAAATTCCATGCCGAACCGCCGCCGAGCCCGTGCCGGCACCTGACCTGCCCTGCTCGCCGAGCACATGCGTCTGACCGCCGAGTACGCGTCCCCTGCTCGAGCGCTGAGGCCATCTGCGCTCGGCTAGCCGAGCTCGACGGTTGCCGCGCCGCTTGATGATCCGCCGTGGCTATACTGCAGGCATGGGGGACGCCATCCGCTTCAAGACCGCCAACCTTTGGTGGGTGATCCGGTTCGATCGGCAGAACCACCACACGACCGCCACCGTTGATGGTCAGCCAACCCCTGTCGCCCGGCCCGGGCCGATAGAGCCCAAGCGCGACGAGCATTTCAGCTTCACCGACTCCAACCAGGACACGCTGATGCAACGCATCCGCGACGAGATCGAGCGCCGCGATGGTCCGATCACGAGCACCGGTCCGGACGACGACTACTGAGGAGGGTCTAACCCTCGGGGTCTGGGCTGCTTCGGGATCAGGTAACCCGGCATGTCGTCCAGCCTTTTCTTGACAGCCGTATGCTCCTCATGGATCAGTGCACAAACTGCGATGATTGAGTACGCTCGCAAGAAAGTGCGAGGGATTAATGCGATACCACGGCGCAACGGTCGAGAGCGTTGATGAATTGATTGCATCGCTGCAGACGCTGCGAGCGAAGCTGATGCGCGAGGGCATACATGATGCGCCGGGATACGTCCCACCGAGAATTCGCGACCAGGCGGCGCAGCGGCCCAGAAAGCCTCCATCCGAAGCGCCCGCAAAGAGGATGCGTCCTACCGCATGACTACGCCGCCTAGCATCGCCCCAATGATGGTGTTCCAAGTGCCGGATGATCCTGCGTGGCTGCAGGCGTTCGGACGCGTTTCCATTGTGCACGCGCACCTGGATCACATTTTGCGAATGCTCATTAAGTCGCTCACAGGCCTAACTGTGGAGGTGGCGCTCGACGCAACTGAGCGGGAAACCTCAGCCGTCTTGCGAGACCGGATCAAGAGGCTTGCTAGACAGCGGCTCGGTGAGGGAGCGCCGCTGCTGCAGGTGCAAGCCCTTATCGAGCGGTGCCGACGCGCAACAGAGCAAAGGAACAATCTGGTCCATAACATTATCGCCAGCGACTGGCTTGGAGAGACGCTGATGCGGAAAGCAGGCAGCAAGTGGGCCCCCCTTCCGACGCAAGACGCACTAAACGCTCTAGCGGAGCAGATCGTTCAGCTAACTCGGGAAATAAACAATTCGCGGTTGAACGGCGGCTGGTTGGAATTAGAGCTCGCCAAATCATCGGCGGCAAAACCAGCCGCGCAGTAACTGATAAGGCCGCCCCGCAGATGAGCGGCCCCAAGGATAGCTCCGGCGCTTCGGGACCACTGCGCCGGGAGTGGTAACTGCCAGCAGGTGACTCTGCCGCTCCCCGTACCTGCGCCAGGGCTACTTACTTCCGAATCGCTGCACCGGATGGCGGTTCACGGTGCAGACCGTGTTGATGTGCACACCCAGCTCCTGGGCGATGCGCTTGGGGGCGTTCTCGCGGTAGAGGCGAAGTCGCCGCTCGATCTCGGCGACATCACGCTCGAGGAGCATGCGGAAGGGACGGCGCACGCTCACGACTGCCTCATCGGCTGAATCTCGCGAGCATATCCGAGACCTCACGTTGAATATTCAGCGGTATGTCCGCCGAATGTTCGACATCGTCCCTCTCCGGTGCCAGCACCTCCTTGGCCCCGGGTAGTCGCTCGAGGCGTTCGTACGGTTTCCAGCGAATGAGACGGTGAAAGCGCTGCGGCCCGCGGTCTGAGCCAACGCCACGGTAGTACGTGTCCAGATGGAATCGATCGCCGTCGGCGTCTCGGTTCGAGCGCTGCCTACGGTCTGGATCCCGGCTGAGCATCTTGGCAGTGGCCACCCCCAGAGCAATCATGGCCTCCGGGCATCCGTAGTAGACAATCGCCGGGCAGTCTTTGCAGCTATCCCAGGCCAACACCCTTACCACTTCGACAGGGGCCCGCTGCGCCTCTCCAGGGGCGAGGCGGTATGGAACACCGCTCATGGCTGCACCTGGCTGGCGATAGGCTGCGTGAAGCGCCCGCTGGTCACGGCGATATTCGGCTCGCCGGCATGCATGTTCATCGCCAGGTAGTCCGTCAGAACGGCAGCGAAGGCCATATCGCAGCGGGTGTCCTGCAGGTCCCGGAGCTTGGCGAAGTAGGCAGCTACGACGTTGTGCTGCGGCCGGCCGTCACGATAGGTGTCCTCGTAGGTCATCTCTTCGAAGCTCCCAGCCTGAATCTCGCGCAGCATCTGGAAGGCGAGCGCATTGCCGGTCTGCCAGGCGGCGGTGTCGGTGTTAGCCATTGCCCACCTCCTGTGTCCCGATGCGCTGGAACTCCTCCTCGCGCGCGATCCAGTTCTGCAGGTACCCGGCGCCTTGAGTCCCGATGGAGCAGGCGAAATGGCGCAATCTGGTCAGTTCGGTTTCGGCCTCCTCGATGAGCTTGCCCAGGGCCTCGGCCCCGGGACCTCTGGCAGGTGCATCCGTAAAGTAGAAGCCATCCATAGCGCTGATCGACATGGCGCGCTTTTGCAGCTCCGATCCCAGCTCGGACAGGCGCTCTTTCGCCTTGACGTCAGGCCGATGCCGCCACAGTAGGTCACTGAGGCCGACCCGGTGCGCATACTCGACAGGATCGCCGATGCTCGGTACACCGGCGGCCATGCGGGGGCGTGTGGCGATCCGGTAGCGATCCTCGACGAGTCCCCGGAACTGCTCGATGCGCTGCGCGTCGAGCCGGTGGCCGTCGATTTCGATGCAGCCGTTCACGAGCTCATAGTGGCGCTCGCAGATTTCGACTTCGCGCGGGCGATGGATGGCAGCCTTGCGTCCAGATTTGCGCTTAGGCGCCCGATGGCGGGTAGACTTCGACTTAGCCATTTCAGCCTCCAATACAGGTTGTGGTGGTCAGGCCCTGGGCGGTGTTTCCAGCACCGTCCGGGACCGCTTCTTCACTTCTTCGGCTTCGGCCCCTTCTTGAGCTTCCCGTGCTTCACTAGCAGGTCGTCGACTGCCTCGCGCAGCAGAACCGCCCTCGCTATACGCGTCTCGTTTGCCAATGCGGCAAGTAGCGCCGCCTTTTCAGGATCGAGGTACAGAGCTTGAGTGTGGAGCTTACGCGGTGACACGCCAATGATTATCCATGACTACTCATAGGCAGTCAATACACTGACCCAGGACCCATGGTTAGCTCAGCAGTCGGCACCGCGCTAAGATTGCGGCGCACAAAAGGCAGGATGGCATGCGTCAATTCAGTTTCGTCTGGGCTGCGCTCCTGGTTGCCTGCTCGGACCCGCACGGGGCCGCCGATCGACAGCAACTGCAGGGAGAAATAGACGCGCTGAATGCCCGCATGACTATGCTGGTAGATCAGCAGACCAGGTTAGCCGCCGATGCGGCTGCGGGCTCTTGGATCTTATGGCTGCGGTCCGACATCGTCAAAACAAGCGTCCCGATATTTGGACTCGCTCCCGCAAGACCGATGGGCGCATTCTCATCGAAGGATGAATGCGAGCGGGCGGCACAAGAAACCGCTGAAGGTCATGGTGCGCGCCCTGGCGCCACGGAATACCTGAAATCCACTTCAACTGGAGTCGATCGCATCTTTTTCAGCTGCTTGCCGAAAGGCATTGACGTTCAGCGATAGCGTAGGAACGCAAATGGCAGAAGACCGTGTGCACGCGGGTTTCGTTCGATACCGAAGGTTCCTGATTGCAATCAGTATTGCACTGGCCTGCCTTGATGTCCTGGGTCTAAAAATCAACCAGCTGACACTTTTGGGAAATACGGCGCCAATCGCCCATCCCGAGCGCGTGGCAATGCTCGCTTGGATTGTGTGGGCTTGGGCTCTACTTCAATACCTGGTTTGGTTTCACGATGTCGAGGCTTGGAGGGACTTTAAGCAGGCGATAGTCAAAGATTGCGAAACACGGCTCGGGAACAGATTGGCTGGCGAAGCTATACCGATGTGGCTCAAGGGACAATTGCGAGCGGAATTCGCTAGTCGCCATGCGTCACCTGATCGACTGGAGAATATTCGATATGTCACGGCGTACTCAGCTGTACATGGGGACGGGATAAGGCGGGAGCGAGCGGCAGACATCCTCGCCACAGCGTATATTCGACTACCTGATCACAAGGGGGAAGATCAAACAAGCCAAGTGCGTTTCGAGCGCGAAATCTTGACGAAGGAATGGCGTAATCAGTACATCATCTCTCTTCTGAGAATACTCATTACCAGTCGCTTTATTCCCGAGTACTTCGCGCCCTTTGCAATCGCATTTGTCCCAGTCGCTGTGCGGTTCTGGAGCCATGTTTGGCCTAGGTAGCAGACGCTGCGGAAGATCGAATAGAGGCCCAATTATGAGCGTTGTTCCGGATGATCCCGAAGGACTCCAACGAGAGTTCGAGGGCTTTGCCTACCATGTAATTTCCCCACGACTAAAGCGGGGGAAAGTCGACATTGACTCCTGCGGCCTAATTAGCACCCGCCTCAGCGAGCGTCTTACGGCGGCCATAGAGCAATTCAAAAAAGAGGGCGCCCGCATTGATTGTAAGGCGCGCTGTACGTGGTGCTGCTCGCTCAGAGTAGAAATTCTGCCGTATGAGGCCATTGCGCTCGTGCGGTTTATTAAGAACAAGTTACCTGAGATTGCAGCGGCTCTCGAAGAGAAGATCTTGGCGAACGAAGACCGCATCCGGCGCTTGACGCCGGAGCAACACAGATCGACCAATATGGAATGCGCGCTGCTAGTAGAGGGCAAATGTAGCGTGTATCCAGTGCGCCCGATGCTCTGTGCTGGCCATCATTCTTCTGACGTTGTTGCGTGCGAGACAGGTTTCAACCAGCCCGATAAAGAGGAAGACAGCATCCCGGAATACGCGACGCTTGTCATGGCTAAAGCCTTTATGATGACCGGTGCCGCAGAAGCACTTAAGGTGGGCAAACTTAAGGCCCAATCGGTTGAATTACACACAGCCCTTGCGGCGCTAATGCGTGACTGGGCAAATACTGTAAATGCATGGCGCTCTGGAGGGAACCTCGTGAAGGGCGCGCCGGACTTAGGGCCAACTTCGATTTACGACACCGAGTCGGCCGATTCCATGGGACCGAAGAATTCGACCTAGCCGGCGCTAATATTGCGCTCACCTTCTAACCGGAAATCCGGCCGCCCAGTCCGGATACATCTTGTCGAGCGACGGCAGCTTCATCCCGTCTCGGAATTCGACCGCATCCAGGCGGCTCGCCACTGCGAAATATCGGAAGGCATCGGCGCCATGGGAGTGCTGGTCGTGGACCGGCTGCGTGTACTGTCCCTGCCTGTCTTTCCACTCGCGGCGGTAGAACTGCAACGCCCGTAATCCCGCCTCGCAACGCCGCTCATCGAACCAGCACTGGGAAAAGATCATGCGGGCGGCTGAGATGCCTTCCTCGATCCCCAGGCGCGGCGTAATGCGCGTCTGGACTCCATGGCCCTGTAGTACCTCCTGATACGTGACGCCGGTGCCTCGCTCGCGTGCTGCGGCGTCGTGGGGCAGGTAATGTTCGCCGTAGGCGTAGCCGCTGGACTTGAGCCAATGAGCAGCGTCAACGGCGGTCTTGCCGCGTTCCTCGTAGTAATCGATCAAGTGCCATTCTCGCCCGACCCGTTGAGCGCACCAGATGGCGGTCGCGTCGGATATGCCGATGTCCCAGTACGTATGGACCACCGAAGCTCTGTCGTACGGAACGCCAGTGATGCGCTTCTGCTCCCTGGCTTCATTCAGCACATCCCGATAGATCGCACCCGGCACGTCCACCACTCCCCAACGTCCCTCGAGCAGCGCCGCCCGCTCTGCCATCGGCAGCCGTTGCAGCTGAGCCTCATAGGCCCCGTCCTCGGCCAGGAACGGATTGTCACGCAGCAATGCCTGGATGAACCGCAAGCGGCGCATTACCGTGCGGCCGTCGCCAAGCGTCACTGAAATCGTCCCGGCGCTGTCCTCGCCAGAGTCCGGGATGTTCCAGCGCTCCTGGATCCACTTGGGCCCCGGGTTACACGTTGCGCGCATGTAGCATTTGAGAGTGGGATCGCTCGAACGCAGGCGGCTGGTCAAGTATTCCCAGACATACGGGCTGCCGTAATGACCCAGCTCATCGATACCGATCCACTGGAACTCGTGTCCCTGGAAGTTCTGCACGTCGATGTCGCGCTCGCAGCTGGCGAAGATGATCTTGGCGCCGGATGGCATGCGCCACTCCGACCACGGGCGGTCATAGAACTCTGCGCCAGGCACCACCCGCGGGTAGAGTGCCATCGTGCGATCGAGTAGCTTTCTGAGCTGTGGGAAAGTCTGGCGAAGGATCAGGGCCCGGTAATTCGGATTGCTAATGGCCCCTTGCTGCAGCCCCAAGGCATCGACCACCAGGGCATCGGACTTGCCACCCCCGGCAGCCCCGCCGTACAGCACCTCATCTTCAGGCGCCGACAGGAACTCGCACTGCTTGGCCGTCGGGCGCCAGTAGTCCATCAGTTGCCCTTGCTCGGGTCGCGCTTGTCATACATGCCGGTAAGCACCGCAAGGTCAGCAGCACGCCATGGGCAGATGTCAGGATACTTCCGCTCGCACTCCGCATCGCGATAGTCCGCCCCATGGCAGGCGCAGGGCTTCTGCTTCCATAACGCTCGGAAGGACTCGACGTCATTGGCCTGATTAAGTATGCGAGCAGCCTCCACGTCCGAGGCTGAAAGGCGTCGAGAATCGCTCATCGGCTACTCCGTCTTTGGGGGAACGAATAGCGTGAAGTTTATGGGCGTGCCGTCTGGATTGGAGATCTGCTGCTCAGTCGGGATGAGCCGGCTATACAGCTTGTAGAACTCGGTAAGGTTGTCGCGACCCCACTCGGTCAGTCCCTTGGCCCCCCCAAGGTTATCGAATGCCAGGGCGAATGCCTCCTTGGCGCCGCGGGTCAGCTTATTCGGCAGCCCCTTCGGCCGGCCTGGACCCGGCTTACCCTTCCCAATCTGGGCGTTTTTCGCCGTTTTCTTATCGGTCACGGGGTATCCTGCCGGGGCAAACAGTCAGGGGGACTATGCATGGACTTAGGCAGCATCACTGCCGCTTGGGGCAGCATGAAAGCGGTGGGCGAGCTCGCCAAGGGCTTCGTGAGCCTTCATTCGGCCGCTGAGGTTCAAGCGAGGGCCATTGAGCTCAATCAGAAGATCATCGATGCCCAGAACGCCATTTTTGCGGCACAGACGACGCAGACGGCATTGGTTGATCGCGTACGAGAGCTGGAAAGCCAAATCGCTCGCATGAAAGATTGGGACGCTCAGAAGCAGCGCTATCAGCTTGCCACGCCCTTTCCCGGGTGCATGGTATACGCGCTGAAGAAAACGATGAGCGATGGCGAACCACCGCATTACCTTTGTACTTCCTGCTTCCAGAAAGGTCAGCGCTCGATCCTGCAGGGTGTTGAGGGTCGGGGACACCGGAACACGAGCACGTACCACTGCCCCGTCTGCAATTCTGATGCGATCACCATTTGGTCGAACGTGATAGCGCCTCAGTATCTGGAAGACATTAAGCCAGCGGGATAATTGGCGGCGGCACATCACTGCAGGTTTATCCCGAATGCACTGCCGAACGCCTTCAGGCAGATCGTCACGCTCGAAGCCAGCCGGTAGCAGCTCCAGGCAGCGAACGATCTTGCCGACATTGGCCGAGGGGCCAGCGACCACCAGCGCCAGGTCGCCTGGCTTGCAGTTCATCGTCCAGCCCGCGGTATTACAACCGCCAGGGCTTCCTCGATGGGCGCAAATTCGTGAGCGTGCATCATCCGCCACTGCCGCCTGACGTACTCGGCGCTCACGCCGAAGTGCCGCCCGATGCGGTCAGGATGAGTCTCGAGGTGAAGCTGCACCAGGCGGGCCATAATCTTGAGGGCCTCCGGTGGCAGCGGGCTATGGCCGGGTCGCGTGATGGGCGTATCCTCGCTAGCCGTGATCTCGACATTCGCATTGAGTTTGGTGGCGCGTCCGCTGCTCTTTGTGCTGCTGTTCGGTACGGCCGCTTGGATCGGGCGTGCAATCCTTCGCCGTGTTCCAGAAGGGACCGTAAAACGCATCCTGGCGCGCCCTGTGCCGATCAGACCTCGTACCGAGGCTGAGCGCCGGAGTTGGTTTCCGCTCCTCACATGGCTCGGTATGACGGCCGTCGTGTGGGGCGGCATTGCGCTGCTCATGTACGTAAACCGGTGACTACTGCTGGTCGGGCGCCGAGAGCAATCCGCCGCCCTGTAACTGAGGCTGCAGCAGTCCGTTGAGTAACCCCGTGCGCGCATATCGGCCGATCGCTTCCTTGGCCGCCGGATGCATCGCTTGCAGTAGTCCCTGGACGGCTCGCTGCGGGGCCGTCTGGCCGGCGAGCAGTCGCAGTCCGGGACGCGTATAGGCGCCGTAGAGCGCTCCCAAGCCGCCAGCGACACCGCCCAGAGCCACCGGATGGGCTGCGATGAAAGCCGGGTGCATCGCGCCCTCAATGCCGGCAATGATGGGGCCGATCGTGCCCGCGCCGGTTGCACCTGTGTTGGGAACGGTGGTCTTGCCCACTGCGGTCGCAGCCTTGAGCAGATCCCGATTCCAGCCACCGCCGCTCGCATAGACATTCGGCGGGGTGGTCCGGGCTACTGCCGTAGACCAGTGCTGCAGCGTCGGGGTTTCTTTGTCTTTGAGGCTCTTCGCGACCTCGCGGACAGTGGCGAACTTGCCGTACTGCGCATCGATGTCATCGAGTGCGGAACTGACGTCCGGCGGCAGCTGCGATTTCATCGCCTGGGAGACCAGCTGCTGCGCGGAATCCCAGAATCCGCGCTGAGCTCGGGACGCATTGTCGACGGGCGAGACATCGCGGGAAGCATCCCGCAGCGCGCTGCGTAGCGACTGCAGGTCGGTTGCCTCCAGTCCGCCGGAACGCTTGGCCACGCCGAGCACCTCGTTCAACTGATCCTGCAGCTGCTGGCCCATGCTCGATCGCATCTGTGCGGTCAAACCCAGCGCAGGCCTCGCGGCAAGTCGCTGAAAGGCATCCGATAGGGCAACGTCCGGTCCCTGGGAATTCATGATTGCCGGGCGCATTGGGAAGCCATTGCCCTTGGTGCCGAGCGTGCTCTGATAGGCGTTGTCGTAGCCGGCCTTCAGGTCGGCAACGGCATCGTTGAAGTCCCCGGTATGCGAGACGGTCGCCCCCGGAGCGGCAGCGTCATCGACCATCAGCCGCGAGATCTGCGGCGTAAGGCTCCCGCGGACATTGGCGATCTTGCCGCCGATGATGGGAATGTGCGTAGCGGCTTGCTCGAGGCGGTTGACCACCGTGCCATCGGGATTGAGCTCACCCGGAGAGAGCTGCACACCGCGATTCAGTAGCGCCTGGGCTTCCGGCGTGCGGGTCAATCCGGTCGCAATGGAGCCGACGCCTCGAGCGGCCAGCGGCAAGACCGGAGCGAGCGCCGCACCGAGTCCGGCTCCTTCCAGACGCTGGCCCGGGTTGGCGGTGATGGCGCCTTGCACGGCCCCTTGGACCGCAGCGTTGCCCAGTGCGTTGCCGGCGATGCGGGCGCCGATGCCGCCCAACTTGGCGAGCCCCGATGTGGCCGCGCCACCGATCGGAGCGGTGATCGCCATATCGGCCAGGTCTCCCCCGACCTTGCCGGCTGTCGTGCTGAGCTCCTGCTGCGACACCGCTCGAAGTAGCGGGTCGGTTTGCATTCCGACCGTCTGCTTTGCGCCCTGGCCGAGCCGGACGGCTTCCCCGCCGGCGCCGGACAGTCCCTGCGCAAGCCAAGTGGGAATCGGGATATGCGTGTCCAGGATGTGCCCCCGCGAGTAGCCGAGCTGAAGCGTCGGGTTCGCGTCCGACTGTGATGCACCGGTTGCGGCAGCCTGGGCGTACGCGCCCGGCGAATCCGGATTGATCGGCCCCGCAGAGCTTGCGGTTGGTTGCTTCAGAGCCACCAAAAGCTGCTGATCAAGGTCCGCCGGTGCAGCTGCCGCCGTGGAAGGCGTCTGCTGGCTCATGAGCGATGCGAGATATGCGCCTGTGTCAACGCCGTCCATCAGTAGGTCCCCGTGGCGCCAGCGCCCTGCTGCAGGCCCTGGAGTAGCTGCTGCTTGACGTTGACCGGCAGCGATCGCAGCACCTGCGCGCGCATCGACTGAGGCAGATTGCGCATTACCGCGATCGCGTCATCATTCGCCATCACCGGCAACGCGGTGGCTATTTTCGTCGTGCCAATCTGGCCCGCGAAGCGGGAAGCCAGATCAGGGCCAAGCGACAAGTCCCATACCCGAGGATCAATCTTGCTGGTCCAGGTGGCAGCAGCCTGCAGGGCGCTTGCCTTGTCGGTGGCCACACCCTGAATCGCGGTGTTCTTGGCAATGGCGTAGTTGTTCGCCGCCTGCATGGACTGCACCAGGCCCGCGAAAGCCTGGGGCATCAGAGCCTTGTTCGGATTGGAGCTCATCTGCAGGTGCACGATCTGCGCGGCTTCACGAGAGCCCATTTGACGAGTCGCGGCAAACGCGATCTGGTTGGCGTATTTGTCGAGCTCCTGGTAATTCGTGAGCTCCTTTGCCGGCGGCGTGACGCCAAACATCTGGGCGAGTGCTGTGGCGCTGTTTTGCAGCCACTGGCGGGCCGGGGCGGCAGGCCCGAGCATCACATTCTTGGCAGCTGCATTCATCTGGGCCAGCGAGTAATTCGTATTCGTTGCAGCGTCGGCCTGATCCTGCAGTTGCGAGAGGTAGGTGCCGGACTCCTCGCCGGTCTTCGCCAGCTGCGACTGCTGCGCCGGGCCGAGCTGCGTGATTGGCGCCTGACCACTGGCCGCCTGCTGCGGGGTGAAGCGGCGCATGAACTGCAGGTACTGATCCATCGGCACAGCCGTCTGAGCGCCCGAGTGCGGATCGGTCAGGTTGATCGTCTTGCCAGCGGCTTCACCCGTCGCCTGTGCGGCGGCTCGCTGCTGCTCTGCGCCCGCATATCCGGGCATGAGGCTCGCCTGCCCATTCTGGGTCTGCATTCCAGTGCTCGGGCTGAAGGTCGACATGCCCAGCTGCTGCGGCGTGAGTCCTCCAAAGGTCGTCACGTTGCCGTTATAGGCGGCGGGATTGACCAGCTTGGAATCGGTCAGATATCGCATGCGAGCGGCCTGCATGGCCACGGGATCTCCCCCGGCTTGCGCCTGTTGCATGGCGTACTGATCCTGCGCCAGCTCGCTCGCCGCTTGCGCCTTGGACGTCACATAGCGAGGATCGTTCTGCATCAGCGCATCGGCCTCTTTGATCATGGCCTGACCGCGCTCGCGGTACTGCGGAATCATGGAGCCAGACAGCAGCACGCCTTGCTGATAAAGCTGCCCCGGATTGACGTTCGGGAATCCCAATTGATTGGGAGGTTGCCCAGAAGCAGCGGGAGCCGATGGCATAGCGGCAGAGCCACCTGGCGGTTGCCCAGGGGATCCGACCGTCTGGGCGGCCTGCGGTGGAAGCAGTCCTGTCGGAGCGGGCTGCTGTGGAAGCAATCCACCGCTTCCCATGGCGGCCATCATCTGCGGATCCTGCAGCGCCTGGAAATACAGCTGCTGCATCAAGTTCTGCTGCTGCAATCCCTGATTCTGAAGTTGGGCCTGCCGTGCACCCATTATCGCCTTGCCAGGATCACTGAACGGCTGCGCGGCACTGAGCATTCCCATCCCAAGCGAGAACAGCGGCGAGTTCATCCCAGCGCCCACGCCCTGATTGAACGTGTTCAAGCCGGAGGCGATGCGCTGTAGAAGCGACGGCGGCACCGTGATTGTCGGGTTGGGCGCCGCCGACGCCACCGCGTTCGGATCAATCTGCGTCATGTCACTGTCGAGAAGACCCATCAGCCCCCCTTCAGCCACGGGACCAGCGACGCGAGCGATGGCGCCTGCGTCGGAATATGAGCCATCCTCAGCTGCTGCATCCAGTGGGCCGGCTGAAACTGCGGCGATCCCTGTCCTGATTGAGAGAGAGAACCTGTCATGTTCGACAGCGCCTGATTGGCTTGGGGCGCGCCCATGCTGTACTGAGGATTGCCGGTGAGGGTCGCCATGAGAGCGTTATATGCATTGGAGTTCGGGGTCGCGGTGGGCATGCCGAGCACCTGCAGACCTGTGGAGGGATCTGTCATGGTCGGGGTGGCTAACGTGGAACCTCCGATAGTCGTGCCTCGTGAGCCGCCGCTCATTACAGGAGCCCCAAGATGCCGGTCGCCAGTCCCAGGGCACTGGACATCCCCCCGCCGATGGAACTCAACAGACTTGGGTTGTTCTGGACCGTGCTCGTGCCAGTCATATTGGACTGACCGAACGGCGCTGCGGTCTGGCCGAGGAGTCCTGAGTACCAGCTCTGCAAATTAAAGGGCGTCTGGCCGGCCTGTAGCTGCTCCTGACCCGGCGTATAGAGTCCCTGCGTGACACCGGGTGCCAGATTCGCTGCCTGTAGCTGCTGGCCCTGCGCGTTCTGGGTGGCGGCAAGATTGGTGTTATAGGCACCGCCATAAATCTGGTTCGCGAGGTTATTGAAGGCATCGGCCTGGACCGGCATCGAGGACGTGACATTACGACCATTACCCGCAAACTCGCTCGCGATCTGGTTCTGCACTCCGTTGGCAGCCTGCGTGAACGTGCCCGAGAGGTATGGGTTGCTGTTCGGGTTCATCAGCGAACCGTTGGCTTCCTGGCCGACCGTCGAATTGGGTCCCATGACGCCGTTCAGGAAACTGTCCGCCGTGCCGATGGCCTGGGGATCAACGCCGTTGATAGCCGACATGCCAGAGCCAAGCATGGAGGGACCGGCAGAGGTGGCGCCGAGGCCCGCGTTGAGCAGGTTCATCCCGTTCGTGAGATTGGCCTGATAGGAGGGTATGAGCCAGGAGGGCAGCGAGTTCTGCTGACTCTGGCTTGATTTGGTCGTTTGTGAACCACCACTCATCAGTTCATCCTCTCGCGCCGCTGGCGCAAATCTCGCTCGATAACCAAAGCAGTGACCTGGCCCGGTATACGCCCCACCATGGCTGGGAAAATGTTGATCGAAAGTGCGCAGCAGCCCTGCTGCCTGGCGAACACCTCTACTTCGTCTACCAAGGCGCTCGCTATCGATTCCGGCGCCTCCGGTCCGACGAGCAGCCACGTAGCACAAGTCTGCGTCGTACCTGTAAAAAGAGCGGCCATTGCGACAAAGATGTTTCCCAACAAATCGCGAACTGCGAATAACCGCAGGGTTCCATTCGTCAGCGGTGCGCGCAGTTCATCGGCTGGCAGCAACTGCGTCCAGGGCGACAGGGAATGAAAGAGTCCTTCAAGAGCTGCCCAGTTCTCAGCGATGTTCGTGGGGTGGACCAACACCGCCACTCCAGGAGGTGGCAGCTGCTCGGCGACGTTTGTCGGCACTTGGGTCACGCCGCGCATTCCTCGCCGCGGCAGAGCTGCTCAAGCGCGTCTCGAGGCACCAGGCGCCGCTTGCCGATCTTGACCGTGCGCAGGTGCCCGGCGTCGATCAGTTCATAAAGCTTGCGCCTAGATAACGACGAGGACTGCGAGGCCTCGGCGACCGAAAAGGCGAAACGCGGTACCGGCTCAATGCATGCTTTCATAGTTCACAACATGCGATAAGGCGCGCCGCGTCGCAATTACTACGGTGGCATCACGCGCGTGATGCCGCGGTTATTGACCTGCGTGAGCCTATCCGCCCATCTGCAATTGCCTGGCTCGTAATTGCCGTCGTTGTCGATGCGATCGATCGATGTTCCTGGCGGTCGCTCTCCCATGTCGGCGAGAAACGCCTCGAAGCTATTGAGCCATCGCTGGCAGACGGTGATCCCGCGTCCTCCGTAACGAGGCCATGAAATAAGATCAGGGTTGGTGCATCGCCTAATCATGGCGCTCCAGCTGATGTAAGTAGGTGTCCCATGCATGCCACGAGGGAGTCTGTTGCGAATTAACGCGCGCTTACTGCCGCGAATCATCGCCATGTGCACGCGAATCGCTCGCAGTGAGAGCGTTGGGTATCCGAGCGCTGCCAGATCGAGCGCGCGAAGCACGTGCTTGGCGGTAATGCGTCGATGTTGTGTCGAGCCGCCCATGACAGCCCCGATGGCCGCATGCAGACCGGCGGCCTTCGCCTTTTTCGCAGCGTTGTGGCGTTGCAGGGCGTCCATTGCATCCTCTGCCCGCAGCCGGAAGCGTTCGAGTGCAGCGAGCCTGCGCTCGTGATCCTGGAGCAGCATCGCTTCAGCAGCCGAAAGGCCCATGACTTCCAATGAAAACTCCGACGACCCGCAGCAGTGCCGTCGGGATTTCTTGCCGCCGCCGGGTATCGAGCGTGTGAACGGCGATCGATCGGCCCCGGCGCTCGATGAAGCGACGCAGCAGAACGCTGCCGTCCTTGAGCGTGATCCGGATCCGGGTGCCGCGCGCGAACGTGGTATGCGGGCAGCCAGTCATGGTCAGGCGCTCAAGTGCGTGACAAAGCGATCCAGCCAGCCATCGATCAGCTGCACATGCTTGCGCAGCTCCACGGCATCTGTGGCGGGAATGGCCTTCGCGATCGAATGCGCGTCGTGCGTCTTGCAGAATTCCGCGAATGCCCACAGCGCGCTCTGCGTTTCGTCGGCTTCGGCAGGGTCGGCCGGCGGCGGTTCCGGTTCTGGCGGTCGGATCGCCGTGCCGCGCATGGCGAGTTCCGTGATCGTCGGCGGCCGTTCACTGTGGATAGCCGCGACAAATTCGGTTTCCGGCACGTTGGCGAGTCGAAGCGCCGTCTTACGCTGACGTTCGGATAGGCCGGCTTCATTCGCTGCTTGGGTGCGAGTCACCGGAGGGACGGCACCGTCCCGCCGGTGCTGGCGCAGGTTCACGCCATCCGCATCGCCACGAGGTATCTGCTTCAGCAGCTCCCCCATACGGCGGGTCGCGCGCTGCTGGATGCGCAGCGCCATGAGCCGCATGGTGTCGTCCCTGGCCTGGCGCGCATAGCTGGCCAGCGCCGCGGACTTGTCCGCCCAGCTCTTGCATTCGTCGATGCGGTCGCACTGGGCAATCGCTCTCTGTGCGCTCTCGTAGGTGTCCGGCAGCCGGGCATCGGTGCCGGTCGGCAGTGCGGGTAAGGTCTCAGTCATGGGATGCTCCTGCGCCGCCGTTGCGGCTCAATAGTGCGTCGTTGAAGTCTTTTGCCGGCGATGCCGGTACCCGCAGCTCGAAGCGAACGCGCCCCTGTAGCCGCTCCATGAGCCGGCCGGCCGCAAGCAGCCCTGCCTCATCGCGATCCGCATAGATGCGAAGGGTCTGAACGGCTGATGGTGGCTCGAACTTGGCGAGCAGCGATGTAGTGAGCGCCGACCAGACCGGAACGTTGTCCAGCGCCGCGGCAGACAGCGCCGTTTCGATGCCCTCGGCGACGCCGAGCACCTCGGCCGGCTGCATTAGCCGAACGGCGCAGCCCTCGCGACCCTCGACGCCGGATAGCAACTTGCGTGGCGCATCGGCCTGGAGCTTCTTGCCGCCCTCGAGGTAGGTCACATGCACCGTGGCGAGCTCTCCGGCAGCGTCACGCACCTCGGCAATCAGTGCCGGATAGCGGCCGATCAGATTACCTTCCTGCCAATACTCAGCACCCGGATGCGCGCGTAGCTGGCAGGCATCTGGAAGCGGCCACAGTCCGCGACTGCTCAGGTACTCGATCGCGTTAGGGCAATCCGCCACAGCACACGCTCCGCGGGCGAGAGAGCGGACACGAGCCGGCGGCACTGCTGGGGTAGGCTCTGATGCGATCGCCGCTCTGGCGACACGAGGCGCAGCGCTGGGCGCGGTATCGGCGGATAACCCCGATGCGGCGAGCACATTCCGGCGCGCCTCAGCGAAATTCCATCCGTGTACCCGCTCGAGCAGTGCGAATCCATCGCCCGCCCCGCACCGACGACAGTAGAAATCTCCGCGCCCTTTGCGGTTGTCGAATACATAGCGATCGTGACCACCGCAGGCAGGACACGGGCCGGCCTTCTTCCGGCGCAGGTATTCCTCGGCGATGCCGCACCGGGCGAGCACCGACGGCCATGCGTTGCCGATGCGAGCGTGGATGTCGGCGGCGCGAATCATGCAGCCCTCGCATTGCGCTTGGCGAACCTGATGCGGCGGTATTGCAGGTAACCAGCTGTCTCGAAGCTCGGCGCCATCGGGGCAAGCGCTGCGTATGAACTGGGCGGCCAGTCCGCACGCAGCTTGAATTTCTCCTTGGTGGCAAACCAGCACGCAGCTTGTGCCTTCCTGGGCTCCGTGCGCCAGATATCCGGCTTTCGGTGCGCGTAATCCCCAAGCGCTTCGCTGTAGAAGCGCTGGACACTCGGGGAAAAGGCCGTGACGTGGGCGTCGTCCTCGGCTAGCTCAGCCAGCTCCGCCGACTCAACGGTCACTGCCTTCGCCCTCGGTGCCGGCGCCCAACCGCAATGCCGGCATCCCGGGCCATCCTCAGAGACGAGCCAGATGTGCTGGCATTCTGGGCAAGTCCGTGGCTGCTCGATTGCCTGCCGGCGAGCGCGTGCCTCGGCTACCCGGTTGACGTTGCGCTTCTCGTCGAGCGACCACGCAAAATCCGCGGTCGGCAGACCAAGTGTCTCAACCACTCGGCCGTGATCGATCAGCGTGCAATGCTCCTTGCAATCGGCAGATCGAAGCCCGCGACCAGCCATCTGCAGGTACATGGCCAGACTGCGGGTCGGCCGTGCTAGGACGATGCATTCCACCAAGGGAACGTCGATGCCGTAGCTGAGCAGGAAGCAGTTGACCAGCACCAGCGTTTGCCCGCTCTCGAGCCGCGCGATCGCCGCCTCCCGGCTATCGTCGCTGTCCTGATCCGTCAGCAACTCCGCGGCCACTCCGGCGCGCGTAAATTCTTCAACCAGTGAAGCACCGTGGGCTTTGTTGACCGCGAACACCAGAGTGCGCTTGCCGGCTCCGATCCGCAGCCAGTTGGACACTACGTCGCCGACCAGCTTCGGACGGCGGAGCAGATCGGCCAGAGCGCCGCTGGCGTAGTCGTTGGCGGCATCCTTTGGCAATGCTTTCAGTTCGGCGGCGCTAATGACCGGCGTGTTGAAGATCCGCGGCTTGACCAACCGCCCTTCAGCAATCAGCTCGAGCACCGTTGGTCCGAGAATGAGGCAATCGAAGGCTGCCGACAGGGAACGCCCTGACTTTCGCGCAGGCGTTGCGGTAAATCCAAGCCAAAGCGCCTCGGGGTAATGATTCAAGATCGCCAGGCGGGACTCGGCCGTCGCCAGGTGCGCCTCATCGAAAATGACGACGTCAGCCGGGGGCAGGGGGCGGCGCTGGTCGGCTATGCATCGACGATGCAGCGTATCGGCCGACGCAACTTGCACTGTCAGGTTCGCGTTGACCATGCCCGGAAGGCTCGCGGCGATCACGCCGTGCGGCAGGTTGAACTGAATTAGGCGCTCACTGATCTGGCGCACGAGGCGCGTACGGGTCGCAAGGATCAGTATCCGGAGGCCTGCGACGACGGCAGCAGCGGTGATTGCCGCAATGATGTGCGTCTTGCCGAAGCCAGTCGGCCCATGCAGCAGCACTCTGCGGTAGTGGGCATACAGTGCCCTCGCGAGCTGGACAAGCTGCTGGCGCTGGAGCCTGTCCAGCACATCGCAGCTCGGCGGCAGCAAATCCAAGAAGCTTTCGATGGAGAGAGTCGGCTGCCCAGAGGAATTGTTAGCCCCTGATGCTGAAGCTCCTGCTACAGGTATATCTCCCCCCTCGTAAGCAATTCCACTCCACTCCAACGCGCGTGTCATCGATTTGCCATTGGGGTCGCTAATGGGGTTGCCATTGGGGTCGCCATTGTGAAAGTCATTCATGGCGTCCCTCCTGAGCAGGAAATTGGACGACGTTGCCGGCTCTTTTCCATCGCATAGCGGCGCCCTTGCGTCCGCTTTCGGCTTGATGCCGGCGGTACTCGAGATAGTTGCGGCGGTGGGCCTGCATGCGGGCGTTCAGCAAGCCCTTTCTGGTGTGCTTGAACTTCTTGCTGAGAACCGGCCAGATGCCAGTCATTTCGGACTGATCAAGCCCTGCGATGCCAGCGAGCCTGGCCAAGTCATTCGGGAGTACCCCGAGCTCCCACTGCGCGAACAGCAGCATCATGTAGGCGCCGCGCTCGAGCAGAGTCCAGCCGGCGGTGCTGCGAAGGAAATCGCCGTGGAACCAGGGAACGTAAGGCGACGAGCTGTCACAGCCGTGCCTCGGTGATCGGTCGTATCAGGTCGGCGAGCAGCCGCAAATAACGAAGCTGTGCGCCAGAGGTTCTGGCGGCCTGGAAATCAGCTTGCGCGGCCAGAATCTGCGCGCGGCGATCGGCCGTGAGCCGATGAGTAGCGTGCTGCCATCGAGAGCGTTGCGCGGGACGCAGCGGGAAGTCTAGGATCGCCATGTTGATGCCTTTCTGCGTGGGAGCAGATCTGACGCCGCACGGTGGTAGCCGCTGCGGCGTCTCTGTTTTGGGGACGCTTAGGCCGCGATCTGGACCGGCAGCCTGGAGCGGCGCGCTATCTCGCTGCCGGGAACAAAGCGCCGCTTGCCTTCCTTGATCGTGGCGATGCGGCCCTGCTTGATGTCATCGAACAGCGTCTTTCGTGAGCTGCGCAGATAGGCAATGGCTTCCTCGATCGAATAGCGCTGGCGCTCATCGAGGGGAGCAAGGGCAGGACGGACTTTCATACCGACTCCAGTGATTACGGGTCGGTCTCTAGGGTATAGCCCGATTTCCGGGCTAAGACGCGATAACTAGCCGGGCAGCATTTTTATTTGGCTAGAGATAGTCCGGCGACGGCCTTATGTCGGCGCTGCAGGCGTCTCCAGCAGAGTGCGCAAGTCCGAATAGCTGTAGACCTTCAGGACGAGGGCACGCTGGCACATCTGCTCGAGCCGCTCGGCGCTAAAGTTCTCGGCCAGACACAGGATGCGGGCGGCGCTGCGCAAGGCTTCTTCTCGGCGCTTGTGTTTGGGCCGACGGATCTGAGCCCGGATCATCTTCGTGGTTGCCGGACCGATACCGCGGGCGATTCTGAGGATGTCTTTGATCGCCAGTCTTTCGGCGTAGGGCGCAATCGCCTCGCGCTGGGCTCGGATTGTCGTCAGATCGTGGTCTGTCACGATGAAGTCGCATCCTGCAGCGGCGAGCACGGCATTTGCGGTCTTCTGAAAACCCCGCGCCTGGAGATCGTCACCGCGCGCCGTCATATAGGCATCGAACAGATCCGTCATGAGGGTGTGCCTGTGCGGATCGGCTGGACGATGAGCTGCTCGGCCAAGCACCTCAATGCTGCTTTCATCGTCCGTAAGGGGTAGCCACGCGACATACAGCTCGACGGCCTTCAGAGCATCCCGCATGAACTGCTTTTGCGCTTCTGGAGACACCGAGGCCGGGAAGGTAGCGCGAATGTTTCCACTTCTCTCGCCTACCTTGCGCACCGCATTGCGGCTGCCCTTCACAGCATCGTCACCGCGGCCAGCCGCTGGCGTGCCGTATCGCCCACTAAGTGGCCATAGTGTTTGTCGATCATCGCCAGTGAGGTGCCGACCATCCGCGCCACCTCGAGCGTGGTCATGCCGTCGGTGATCGCCTGGCTGATGAAGGAGTGCCGCAGCGTGTAGAGGCACGTCCCGCGGGGGAGCTTCGCCTTATCGGCAGTCTCGCGTACGAGCTCATCCCAGTCGGAATGAGCCCAGGGCTTGCCGTCGTTACGCGTCAAAAGAGGTGCAGCAGGCAGCTTGCCCCTCGCGAGCCGCTTGAACAGGTCCATGGCCGCCGGCGATAGCTGCACGTTCCGCGGCCCTGTCTTGCCGGCAAAGGCGAGTGTACCCAGCCGGGAATCGAAGTCAGAGCGCTTCAGCGCGGTCAACTCCCCTGCCCTGGCCCCGGTCAGGGCGGCAGCCTCGAGCAAATCGCGTAAGCCGCCATTGGCCGCGTCGATGAGCTTGCGACGCTGCTTTAGGTCCAGAAACAGCGTGCGGCGCTTGCTGGCGTTCGGGAAGTTCTTAACATCCATCCATTCCCGGGCTGACCGAGAATCCACGCGCCGGTGCGCCACGGACAGATTCAGCGCAGCACGCAGAGAGGTCAGCGTGCGGTTGGATGAGCCTTTGGACAGCGGCAGCTCATCGCGCCATTCCTTGATGCGTGGCGTCTTGAGCTTGTCGAGCTTGAGAGCGCCGATCGGCTTGCCATAGATGGTGCGGTTGAACCGCCCCTCGGCATCGTCGGCGCTCTTGTCTCCCTTACGGGTGCGCAGATCTTTGACGTACTCGCGGCAGGCCTGCTCGACTGTGATGACGTCGGAATCCACGCCGGCATCGCGGCTGCTGAACCACTCCGTGGCAGCTTGCTTGGCTTTCTCGTAGTCGAAGTCGCGCGACACCCGGCCCAGTGCCTTGTACTCGTACTTGGACCCGCTGCCCTCGGGACGCATGCGAGCGATCCAGGAGGCGTTATCGGCGGCGATCTTCCGGTATCCGAGGCAGCGGCCCCTAGCCAGCGGAACCCCCCAGTAGGGCTCATTAACACGCGGCGGAAGCGAGTCGCGAACCTTAGTTTTGTGGATGTCGTAGGCCATCACACCACTGTATGGAACTATTATGGAACACCGACCTGGTACGGTGGGTGACTGAGCGTTACCGGAATCCCCTGCCGCGCCGAGGTTTATAGACTATCAGAAACCCCCGGAAACTGACATCCTGCCTTCACACGGCAGGGGTCACTGGTTCGATCCCAGTACCGCCCACCACTCAGAATCATCGGCGGAACAAGGATCTAGGAAGTTTCCTGGATCGCTGTTGTTTTCTGAATGGTCGCTCTCGAGCCCTTTTGGGACAGTTCTGGGACAGTACCGGTGCCGCGCCGCGTGGCTGGTGTCGTCGGTGTTTGCCGGCCCCGAATGGATGACTGAATTGGGTCGCGTTGACGGGCGAGACTGTGAATCCGGTGGGCGGCCATACCTGGACGCAGCACTTGATCTAAGTAAGGGCTTTCCTTACAGTAAGGAAACTCCTTACCAGGCATGAAACATGATCACGAGCAAATTGACCAGCAAAGCACAGACGACAATTCCCCAGCCCGTGCGCGCGGCCTTGCATCTCAAGGAAGGCGACGAGTTGGTTTACCAGCTGGAGAAGGGTCGCGTCATTCTAATGAAGGCGCGGCAGCAAGAACCAAGCGACGATCCTTTCCGTACCTTTAGCGAGTGGGATTCCGAGGCGGACAGGAAGGCATATGCCGACCTATAGGCAAGGAGACGTGGTGAAGGTGCCCTTTCCGTATTCCGATAGGGCTACACGTCAATTCCGGCCAGCGTTTGTCGTCTCGACTGGCGAAATTGACGACTCTCATGGACTGCTTTGGGTACTGATGATCACGAGCGCTGAGAACCGAGGCTGGCCTGGTGACGTTGCCGTGAGCAATCTGCGATCTGCAGGGCTCCCAGCCCCTTCTGTTATCCGGACCGCGAAGATTGCAACGATCGAGGCATCCGATGCAGCTGGTCTCGGCAGAGTATCCACGGCAACCTTGCAGCGCGTCATCACCAGAATCGCTGCTGAGCTTGGCCTGGAATGACAGCGCTAGACCGCGATCGCGCTCATCAGCTCGGCGTCATTGTTCCGCGGCGTGTTGACGCGGGGGCTCACCGCGTGCGCCACCATGGTCTCGGCCGGATATTGCGCCAGCGCGCGGCGCGCCTCGTCCGCTGATCCGCTCAACCACGCTTCGATCTGATCGGCCGCCAGGATCGCCGGCATGCGCTGCTTCGCGTTGTGGATCTCGGCCATCAGAGCGTTGGGCGGCATCGTGATGACCGTGCAGCTGAGCGTCTCAGTGCCTTCCGCCGTCATCGATCTGTCCCAGAGGCCTGCGAACCCGAACGCCGGCTGATCCGCGCAGGTGATGTAGTACGGTCGCTTGCTGCCATCGGCCAGCACGTGCCATTCGTAAAAGCCGCTGGCAGGTAGCACACATCGCTGCCCGCGCTGCCATGGCCCTCTCCAGCAGGCACCATCCTCGATGCGCTCAATCGTGGCGTTGATGGTGCTGTACTTGGGCGCGATGCCCTTGGCGAAGAATGGCACCAGGCCCCAGCGCATGTGTAGGCCTTGTCGCGCGCCCTCGAACCAGCGCACCACCGGCACGCGCTGGCTCGGCGCTACGTTGTAGCAGCGCTCATACTCCAGCCAGTGAACCATGAGGTTGCGTTCCGCTTCGGCGACCTCGGGCGTGACGTATCGACCGCACATCCGACGATTGTAACGGCCCTGTCAATAGTCGCGCTTGCCTGCGCCAGATCTAATCGGCCAGGATCGGGTCAGGCAGAATTGGCCCGGTGATGGAAAGCCGGGCCTTCAGATTTTTGAAATTGGAACACAGGGCAGCGAGCTTTTCGTAGGTCTCGGCGATCTCTTGAAGCTGCTCTCGCACCTCGGCTGAGTTCGTAGCCAACGACATCAGGCGCAATCGTTCGGCCACATTCAGGTACGTCAGCAGCGAGGAGGATGAAAGCTCCCCGTCCAGCAAAGAACAAACTCCCGTGCGCTCGGCCATGACGTGCATACCCTCCAAAAATCAGGCCCTGGTCCGCCTGCACAGGATTGTGAATTGCGCCCACGTTGCTGTGGCGCCTTTACACCATAAAGCGCAAGGGGTGGCGCTAGCCGGCGACACCAGGGGACAACGGGCTATGTTGCCTCCGCGGATGCGGCCAATGTTGGATGTCGTCCAGCGTAGCCGCAATAATAGAACTCCAGCCGCAGCTGCTGGCTGAAGGGCATCAAGCGCTCCCAGGGAACGCTCCAGTCGAGCTCGGGCATTGTTTGCGACGCAAGCTCAAGCGCCACGGCGCGTCTTTGGCTTATGGTCAGGCTGTCCCACCAGCGCTGGCTCCTGCCCCACCTCTCGGCAATCTCCTCGCTGTCCATAAGGATCCCCAGTGATAAAAAACAGCCCGGTTTGGTAGTTGGTCCTCGCCGGGCTCAGGGTTTGTCACCAGTCGTCTTCGCGAAAGGACTGTGCCGCTTCTACTCGCTATAGACTGAGAAGAGATTCACATGCCGCAGGCCCAAATCTGCCGGCTTTCAGGTCGGACACGTCTTACAGTCGCGTCGGAATTGTCCCGCGACGTCGACGTCGCAATCGCGATTGGCGGGTGCGTCGGTGAGCACATGAGGCAAATTCAGGCGCGCCTGACCGATCGTGATATAGTATGTCAGCTGTCTCACTCTGCTTCTGCTGCGCACCACGGGCAGAAACGGTGTCTCGGCCAATTCCAACGGCTGCCCGGAGAAAGTGAGATGGAACGCGCCCCGCGGGATTTTTCTGCCTTACAATCTGTTCCAGGGGAAGGCATCGAGGAGCGCCGCAGACGGATGGCCCTCTTGCAGGCCGAAGCCGTCGAGCAACGCCAGCGGGAGCTGGCCGAGCAATCCTCGCCACTCAACAGCGCCTCCATCCGCATCAAGGCCTGGGAACGGTTGCATCAGGTGGACTTGCCGAGCAATCCCGCCCATCGGCTGGTCACCATCATCGCTGCCAATACCGGCCTGAGCATCGATGAGGTGCGCGACGAGCAATCCTTGCGCGCCGCGCCATCCAAGTGAAGGCATTGGCAGGCAAGCGGCCTTCGGTATCGCGGCGAGAGGACATGCTGCGAGTTCGCTCGCGAGCCGCGGCCATACGCAGCGTCTTTCCGCAGGTCAGCCAGTTGCGTATCGAGCTCACCTTCAGCGATTCGCGTGCCCGTATCCCTTCCCCCCAGGCGCACACTCTCTACCCCGGGGCGCCGGCGTTCTTTCGCTTCGCATGTCCGTGCGCCAACTGCGATGGCTATTTTGATTTATCGGCTGCGGTTGCGTCACAGGTAGGCGGCTCACCGAGGGCGCGCCCCGAGCTCCTGGGGACCATGCGTTGCGACGGTAACCCATCGAATGGCTCGGGCGGTGTCGCCTGCTCGATGGAGCTGCGCTATCGAATCATCGTCTTTAGGGTTGACGCTGCGTAGCGCAGCCGGCTCAGGGTTGCGATCGAACTTCAGCCCATTGTTGCCCAGGATCAGGAGCACGTTTGAAGAGAAACTATCGTCAGGCGAAGAAGCAGAAAGAAGCGGCGCGCAAGGCGCGACAGGCCGAGAAACAGCAGCGACGACAGCTGCGCGCCGCTGACGCGGATAATCCCGCGCCGCTTACGGTTGAGGATCCCGCGCTAACGACGCATGAGGATGCCCCCCCCGAGTCGGCATAATTCTCTGGCCATCTGGCTCGACGCCAAGGCTACGCCGCCTTCGATGCCGAGAGCTCCCCGAGCAGCCGGGTGCGTTCTTCGCGGTGCACCGATTGGGATTGTTCATGCACCCGCAGTTCCTGCCGTGTCTTGACCGCTACATCGCCGGAGCGCTCCAGACGCGTCACGTCTTGCCACAAGCGTGCAACCTCGCGTTCACCGGCACCTATTTTCCGTTCGGCCTGCGCCAGATGTTCCAGAATTTGCTCTCGATCCATGTCCGGCCTCGCTGCATTGAGTGACAGGCGACGCTAACACGATCAGGAGGCAGGCGATGCCC
The DNA here is from genome assembly GCA_035553315.1 of Steroidobacteraceae bacterium. GTDB lineage: Bacteria > Pseudomonadota > Gammaproteobacteria > Steroidobacterales > Steroidobacteraceae > FEN-1191. The sequence continues at coordinate 213,482 of DATNDE010000004.1, read as the reverse complement.
TTTGGGGCTGGCGAGTGTCCTACAGACCTTTCTGACACTGAGAGCTGAGGACAGCCATTGGCAGGCCGAACGAGGACCACGCGTGATGTGCTGACGCGCCGTACGGTTGAGGCCGTCGTCGTGTTCGTCGCCTCGCTCGCCCTCGCCGAGGCGGCCGAGCATTTTCCGCGCCATCTGTCCCTCACGGGCCGCGCGCTGGCCGTATTCATTTGGGTTCTGGCCGCCGTATGGGTGTACGGAACCCCCTGTGCGGCCTGCGGGAAGGCGTTGCGTTGGGAAGCGTTCCGCTGGGCCTTCTCCGCCCGCTACGCACAGCGCTGCGCCAGGTGTCCTCGTTGCGGCGTGAGCATCGACCAGTGAGGCAGCGCATGCGTCGGTGCTAGGATCGCGCACGCCACGGTCTCAGCGTGAATCCCATGACCACAAAAAATCGCTTCACCCGACTCAGCCGGCGCGAATTCCTGCATCGATCCACCCTGGCGGCTGTTGCGGCCGGTACCCCCGCAATCGTGCGCGCGGTGCAGACCGCAAGTCCGGCGCCGCGCGACTTGACCGCGCTCACCATGACGCAGGCGGTGATGGCTCTGCGCAACGGCGATATCAGCGCAGAGGCCTACGCCGAGGCCCTGCTGGCGCGAGCCCAAAGCCTCGAGGTGCTCCATGCGTTCGCGACACTGCATCCGGATGAGGTGAGACGGGCTGCGCGGCAGGCGGACCGGCAGCGCGCGCAGGGACGCGCGCTCGGCCTGCTGCACGGCCTGCCCATTCCGGTGAAGGACAGCATCGACACCAAGTTGCTGCCCACGACGAGCGGCACCCCCGCCCTGGCGCATTTCCGCCCCAGGACGGATGCTGCAATTCTGCTTCCCTTGCTCGCCCAGGGCGCGATCGTCATGGGCAAGACCAATCTGCAGGAACTCTCCAGCGGCTGGACGAGTGACAATCCCCTCTTCGGCGCCGTCCTCAACCCCTACGATCGCACGCGCACGCCCGGCGGCAGCAGTGGCGGCTCGGCCGTGGCGGTTGCGACGCGCATGGCGCCTCTGGCAATCGGCGAGGACACGTACGGCTCGATCCGCGTGCCGGCGAGCTTCTGTGGTCTTGTGGGCCTGCGGCCGACTTTCGGGCGATACCCGGACGACGGGGTCATGCCGCTGAGTCACAACCGGTTCGATCAGCTCGGGCCGCTCGCGAGGTCCGTGGCCGATATCATCCTCTTCGACACGGTATTGACCGCAGACCCCTCCCCCGTCCGTCCTTTGCCGCTCCAGGGCGTGCGCATAGGCACCGTGGAATTTCTCATGCAGGGCATCGACCCTGAGTGCGGACGCATCGTGCAGACGGCGCTCGACAAGCTGCGCGAGGCAGGCGCTGAGCTCGTGCCCACGCAGCTGCCGCCCTCATTGCGGACGGCCTCGCAGGTGGAGAGCGCGCTGCTTCGCTATGAGATGCTTGCTGGCATCGCGCGCTTTCTGGCGGCACAGGGCAGCGATGTGTCGGTGGACGAGGTGCTCGCCCAGGCTGGCCCGAGCCTGAAGGGCATCCTGGCCGCAGGCCACGCTCCTGGCACTCCGGAGCATTATCGCCAACTGCAGCAGCAGCAACAGCAGATCAAAGCCGACGCGAGCGCGTTGTTCCGTGCCAACCGTATCGATGTGCTCGCCTTTGCGCCCTCCCTGACACCCGCGCCGCCACTGGTGGGCCCGGGCAAGCCCGCGACCAACGCCCGGCCGGTGAATGCGGGCTCTGCCATCGGCCGGCAAGTCGCCATCGGCAGCTGTGCGAGCCTGTCTTGCCTGGTGCTGCCGGCGGGCATGACGGCGGCTGGCCTGCCCGTCGGACTCGAATTCGATGCGCCGTCCGGTACCGACCGCCGCCTGCTGGCGCTCGGCCTGTCCCTGGAGGCCACGCTCGGCCCGATCCCGCCTCCACCGCACGTGGGATAGAACCTACGTTGAGGCGGATGCCGCCTCCGCAGCGTGCTCGCAGCGCGCTGGGTATATTGGCTGGATGAATCGCAACGCTGACGTCGACGAACCCGGGATCGGCCAGCACGAGGAGCGCTTTCGGCTCATCATCGAGAGCGTACGGGATTACGCCATCTGCATGCTCGATCCGACCGGGCGTGTGCTGACCTGGAACCCGGGTGCCGAGCGATTCCATGGCTACCACGCCGGGGAGATCATCGGACAGAACTTTGCAAAGTTCTATCCTGCCCAGGCCCGCGAACGTGGCCTGCCCGCGCATGAATTGACGCTCGCGGCGCAGGACGGCGTGTTCGAGGATGAGGGTTGGCGCGTCAGGAAGGACGGCACTCTTTTTTGGGCGAACGCGGTCCTCACTGCCGTGCGCAATGCCGAAGGGGAGCTGGTCGGCTTCGCCAAGGTCGTGCGCGACATGACGCAACGGCACATCCACGAGGAGGATGTACGCCGCAGCGAGGAGCGCTTCCGCCTGCTGGTGGAGGGCGTGAGCGAATACGCCATCTTCATGCTGGATCCCAACGGTCTGGTGGCCACCTGGAATGTCGGCGCCGAGCGCATCAAGGGCTACAGCGCGAGCGACATCCTGGGCAAGCACTTCTCCATTTTTTATCCCGAAGAGGTGCGCGAGAGCGGCTGGCCCGCGCACGAGCTGCAGGAGGCCGCGGACAAGGGCAGCTTCGTCGACAACGGCTGGCGCGTGCGCAAGGACGGTACGCGGTTTTGGGCCAACGTCACGATCACCGCGCTGCGCGATCGCACCGGGCGCCTGATCGGCTACGCCAAGCTCACGCGCGATATGACCGAGAAGCGGCGCGTGGAGGCGATGGAGCTGGAGAACCGCGACCGCGAGGAGATGCTGGAGGCCGAGCGTAGCGCGCGCATGGCCGCGCAGCGCGCCACGCGCCTGAAGGACGAATTCCTCGCCACGCTCTCGCACGAGTTGCGCACGCCGCTCAGCGCCATTCTGGGCTGGACGCAGTTGTTGCTGCGCGCGGGTGTTGCCAGGCGGCCCGAAGAGCAGAGAAAAGCCATCGAAGTCATCGACCGTAATGCGCGCGCCCAGGTGCAGCTGATCGACGATCTGCTCGACCTCAGCCGCATCATGACGGGCAAGCTGCGGCTCGACATGCATCCGGTCTCCTTTGCGAGCGTCATCGAGGCGGCGGTGGACTCCGCCATGCCTACCGCGCAGGCCAAAGGCATACGGCTCAGGGCGATGCTCGGCGCGAGCCAGGACATCGTCAGTGCCGACAGCACGCGCCTGCAGCAGGTGGTGTGGAATCTGCTCAGCAACGCCATCAAGTTCACGCCCAAGGGCGGCCAGGTGCAGGTGCTGCTGCAACGGGTCAACTCGCATATCGAGCTCAGTGTCAGCGACACCGGCATCGGCATCCCCCCCAACTTCATTCCGCAGGTATTCGAGCGCTTCTCGCAACGCGACAGCTCGGCGGCGAGGAACTTCGGCGGTCTGGGGCTCGGTCTGGCGATCTGCAAGCAGCTGGTGGAGGCGCACGGCGGCTCGATTACCGCGGCGAGTCAGGGCGAGGGCCTGGGGTCCACATTCTGCGTCCGCCTGCCGTTATCGATCGTGCGCGTGGAACAGCATGCTGGCCCACGCGCCCATCCGACCGCAGAAACCCACCCGACCGAGCCACTGGCGCTGCCGCGCCTCGAGGGCGTGGTGGCCTTCATCGTCGATGACGAGGCCGATGCGCGCGATCTGCTGCGCACAGTCCTGCAGGAGCAGGGCGCCACTGTGAAGAGTTTCGGCGCCGCGCAAGAGGCGCTGGCCGAGCTCAAGTCCACCAGGCCGACGGTGCTGATCTGCGACGTGGGCATGCCACAAATGGACGGCTATCAGTTGATCCGCACGCTGCGCGCGCAGGAACCGCCCGGCCAGCGCATTCCGGCGCTCGCCTTGACCGCCTTTGCGCGCGCAGAGGACAGAAAGCGCTCGCTGGTGGCCGGTTATCAGGCCCACCTGGCCAAACCCTTCGACGTCGGTGAATTGATCCTGCTCATTGCGGATCTGGCTGGCCGATAGCCGCATCGCCGCGACCTGCGGCGGCGTCGCGGCCTCAAGGCAGGCCCGCGGCGAGGCCCCGTTGCCGCTGAGCTTGTCAGTTCGCATCGCATATCGTTGTAAGCTACGAACCATCGTTTTGCGGTGCAGCGGCTGCACCCCGTCGCTGCGCGCGCAGGGTCGAGGGAACTCAACCAGTTAATCGTTCGTCATATCCCCATACGGTGTACCGCCGCGGTGACGTGGAAATTTGGGGTGGCGGGCACCTTGGTGGTAAAAATATGTCCATTCCTAGGGAAGTGGTCTGGAGCGCCGGCAGGCGCGTTACCCATTGGGGGACAACCGTGAGTAAGCAGACAATCCAGGTGATCTCGTCCGGCAAGCGTGCCCTCGGACCCGTGCTCTCGGGTCTGGCGGTGGCCTCTTGCTGCCTCTCCCTCGCGCTGCTCAGTGGCTGCGACAGTGCAGCCGCCTCGAGCAACGCGAAGGCAGCCGGCGCGTCGAAAGCACCCAGCCCTTCGGAGGTGGCCGCGCGGCTGGCCAAGGAGACCGCAGGGCTGAAGCCCATCACCGGGCCGATCGATTTCAATGAGCAGATCCGTCCGATCATGTCCTCGGGCTGCTTCGCCTGCCACGGACCCGACGCCAATATGCGCAAGGCCGGGCTGCGGCTGGATTACGCTTCTCCCGCCGAGGCGCCCCTGCCGGACAACCCCCACGGCCATGCGATCGTCCCGGGTCACCCCGAGCAGAGCGAGATCATTCGCCGCATCACCTCGAGCGATCCCAAGGTGCGCATGCCGCACGATGCGCCGGCGCTCAAGCCCGCGCAGATCCAGCTGATCGCTGCGTGGATCAAGCAGGGCGCGCCCTACGAGCCGATCTGGTCGCTGATTCCGCCCAAGCGCATGCCGCTGCCCAGTGCCGGGCCCTTCCAATCGCGCGTCGTCAATCCAATCGATAACTTCGTGTTCGCCAAGCTCGCCGCCAAGGGCATGAAGCCCTCGCCCGAGGCGGATCGGGCCACGCTGATCAATCGCGTCAGCCTGACGCTCACGGGCCTACCGCCCACCCTGGCGCAGACCGATGCGTTCGTGAATGACAAGAGTCCGAACGCGTACGAGAAGGTCGTGGATCGGCTGCTGGCCTCCCCCGCCTATGGCGAGCACATGGCCGGCATGTGGATGGACCTGTCACGCTGGGCCGACACCGCGGGCTATCTGGACGACGTCGCGGACCCCACTCTGTGGCCGTGGCGCGATTGGGTGATCAATTCCTTCAATCAGAACATGCCGTACAACCAGTTCGTCACGATGCAGGTGGCCGGCGATCTGATGCCTCACCGCACCCGCGATGACCTGGTCGCCACCGAATTCCTGCGGCTCGGGCTGCGCGCTGCCGAGGCCGGCGACATCAACGAGCAGTTCCGCATCGAATCGGTGGTCGACGACACCAACACCGTCGGTCAGGCGCTGCTCGGCTACACGGTCGGCTGCGCACGCTGTCACGATCACAAGTTCGACCCCATCAGCCAGAAGGACTTCTACTCCTTCAGCGGCTTCTTCAACAGCCTCAACGCGCCCGGGAACGGCAATACTGCCGGCGGTCCGACCTTGCCGTGGCCCACGGCCGCGCAGCAGCTGCAGATGACTAACGCGCGGCGTGCGCTCGACACGGCGACCGATGCCTACCAGCGCGTCCTGACCGCCGATAGCCACAAAGCTGCGGCCACGGTGGCCGCGTGGCTGCGCAGCCCCGGCGCCTCGCGCGTCGCCACGAGCACGCCGGCGCCTGCGCATGTCGTGCGCACCGCGCTGATTCAGCCCAGCGCCGGCGCCGCGCACGGCGCGGCCAATGCGACCGACGCTACGCACCTCATTGAGCGCTCCCTGCAACAGGCGCAGGTGGCCTATTACCCGTTTGATTCGTTGCAGCCGATCCCGCAGTCGGCCTGGCCGACGCTGCGGCTCAAACCCTCGCCCCGCGGCGGCTTCGGCGGCTTCAGCTTCGGTCTTCCCCATCCGACAAAGCCCGGCGCGCAGGCGCCCAAGGTGCGGCCACAGACTCTGGCCACGCAGCCCGTCAAGGGCAAGAAGGGCAAGCTGAGCAAGGCCGGCACCAAGGGTTTCAACGCCGGCTTCGACGGTGGTGCCCCGATTGGCGGCATCGGCCTGGATGGCAAGGAGAACCCGTTGGTGCCCGTCGCCTATACGCTCAGCAAATTGAAGTTCTCACCCTCCGGCATGCCCAATGGCGCACCGGCGGTCGCGTCGGATGGCAAGCTCGGGCCGGGCATCAAGGGTCAGGCGCTGTATTTAACCGCCAGCAATGACAGCCGCACCTACCTCGCCCGCGTCGGTTACTACGACCGTTGGCAGCCCTACAGCGTCGATCTGTGGTTCTACCCCGCCAAGCGCTACGACACCTATACGGACGTATTCACCCAGACCAACTTTCCGGACTCCGATACGGTCGATAACGGCGGCCGGGGCTATGAGCTGGTGATGCTGAAGGATGGTCGGCTGGAGTTCTTCATCACGCACGCACGACCGTTCAACATGCTGGCGGTATCGACCAAGACGTCGCTGACGGTCAAGCAGTGGGCGCATCTGGCTGTCACCTATGACGGCTCGAGCAAGGCCGCCGGCGTACATCTGTACCTGGATGGCAAGGCCCTGCCGCTGCAGGTCGTGCAGGACAACCTGACGCAGGATGCGCTGCCCTTCATCAGCCACGGCTACTTTGACGAGTACACAGGATTCTCCTTCGGCACGCGCTTTCAGGAAGCAGGCCCCGTCGGCAGCGCCGTCGATGAGTTCCGCATGTTCGATCGCGCCCTGACGCCCATCGAGGTCGCCTACCTGCACGACGGCGGCAAAGCCGTCTCGCAGGCGTTGCAGGCGGATCGCTCCGCGCTCGGCGGCCAGCTCGAGCACCTGATTGCGATCCGCGATCCGGCCGCCATCCACGCCCGTCAGGCACTGGACATGGCGCGCAAGCAGGAAAACGAGGTCGCCAGCTCGATCCCGCAGATGCTCATCTATGAGGATCTGAAGAAGCCGCGTCCGACCTACCTGCTGTATCGCGGCGAGTGGGACTCGCGTCGCGAGCAGGTGCCGCTGCAGGCGCCCACGCAGCTGTTTGCCTGGTCGGACAAATATCCGCGCACGCGCCTGGGCCTCATGCAGTGGGTGTTCGATCCGAACAATCCATTGACGGCACGCGTGTTCGTCAACCGCCTGTGGCTGATGAATTTCGGCGCGGGCCTCGTGCCCACGCAGGATGACTTCGGCTCGCAGGGCATCATGCCGACCTATCTGCATCTGATCGATTACCTGGCGCTGAAATTCCGGGACTCGGGCTGGAACATCAAGCAGATGCAGAAGATGATCGTCATGTCCGCAACCTACCGGCAGAGTTCGACGGCCACGCCGGCCCAGCGCACGGCCGATCCGCAAAACGCCCTGCTGGCGCGCGGACCGCGCTTCCGCATGGACTATCGGCAGATGCGCGACAGTGCGCTCGTCGACGCAGGCATCCTCGATCGCACCATCGGTGGACCGAGCACCTATCCCTACCAGCCCGTGGGCCTGGTGCGTGGCTATCCGCAGCCCGGCGTCATGCCTGACTGGGAGCAGCACCGCCGGACGGTCTACTCCTTCATCAAGCGCAATGGTATGAATCCGCAGCTGCAGTTGCTCGATGCGGCCGATCCGACCGTGAGCATCGGCAAGCTCGGCGTCTCCAATACGCCGATGCAGGCCTTGCTGCTGCTGAATGGGCCGCAGTACGAGGAAGCCTATCGGATGATGGCCACCGAGGCGCTGCACTTCAGTGACGATCCAACCAAGCAGCTGACGCGGGTGTATCGCCTGGCGCGACGGCACTATCCGGACGCCGCGCAGATGGCAGTCATGAGCTCCTACTATCAGCAGCAGCTGCAGAAGTTCCAGTCCGATCCCAAGGCGGCCAACGAGCTGGTACACGTGGGCGTGGAAGCGGTTGACGCACACGTCAGCGTGACAAAGCTCGCGGCACTGACCAACGTCGCCACCGTGGTCATGAATTCGCCCGACTCGTACTTCATTCAGTAAGACTCAAGAGGTATCGAGCGGCACGTCGCTGCGCAGCACAGAGCGCAGCGGACGTGCCAGCCGCCCTGAGGCCATGGGGGCGGATTCAGGTTGTTCTGTGCGGCTCGCATGGTAAACTAAGTCGGACTAAGTCTGGAGCTGCCATGGCCAATATCATCAATATTCACGAGGCGAAGACTCACCTCTCGCGCATCGTCGACGAAGTTGCAGCCGGAACGGAAGTTTTGATTGCGAAATCTGGCAAGCCGCTGGCACGATTGAGCCCCATCAAGGCCCAGATCCGGAAAAAGCGCCTGGGCCTGCTGAAGGGAAAAATAAAAATAGCCGATGACTTTAATGCCCCGCTCGATGGTGAGCTGCTGGACAAATTCGAGGGACGCTGAAGCGTGCGCGTGTTGCTGGATACTCACGTGCTGCTCTGGGCGCTCGCTTACCCGACCAAACTATCGCCCGAGACACGCCGCCAGATCGATTCTGCCGAGGTGTTCGTGAGCGCTGCATCTCTCTGGGAAATCAGCATCAAGAGCTCCATTGGAAAGCTCCAGGCAGATCCGGCGCAAATCCTGGCTTGTATCGATCCGGCAGGCTTCGAAATACTGCCGGTGCTGGCAGAGCACGCGGTCAAAGTAGCCCGGTTGCCGCATATTCACAGAGATCCCTTCGATCGCATGCTGGTTGCACAGGCATCCACCGAGCCGATGCTCCTGCTGACCGATGACGCCGGCCTGAAGGGCTACGGCGACTGCGTCCAAGTCATCTGAGTTCCTGGCAAATCATCCTGCCCCTTCACGCCGCAATGTCCCGTCGCGGCCGCCCTTCGATGCGGCGGGAACCGCCACGACGCAGCAGGCGTCCGGCACCCGCCGTGCCGTGCCAGAGGCCGAGAAACAGCAGCCAGATCAGGACCCCGACGATGAGCGCGAAGCCCGCGCCCGACACCGTTAGCGTGAAGCCGGGCTGGTACACGCTCCAGGTGGCACCGAGCAGCTGCGTATCGGCGTGCTGCATCAGGTACAGGCACTGAGATATCAGATCGCTGTTGAGCGCCTGCGCCGCGGCGCGCAGGCGCGCGGCCGCTTCGACCATGTTCTGCAGCGCCTGCCCCTCGGCATGGAAGGTCGCATCGTGGCTGGCGAGGTGATAGCGGATCAGTGCGGCCAGATCGCCGTGAAAGTTATGGTTTGCGATGCTCTGGAAGGGCGCCAGGTCCGCCAGCACCTGGTCGAGCCGCCCGCCCAGACGCTGGCGGTACTGCACGATGAAACTGGGAATGCAGGCCGCGGCCACGACGGCCGCCAGTAAAATCAACCGGTCCAGGATGCCGCGGATCACTCGCACGGCCAGCTGTCCGCGGGCCTGTCCTCGCCCGCCCGGGCTCCCAGTCTAGCCTGAGTGCTCCCCGCTCGACCGGGGCGCGGCGGGCGGGTGTCCGCCAATCTGCTGTTCATCGGATCCTTGCTCTCCCGCTTCGCTCAGACCGGGCTCCGCCTGGGGCGCACGCTCGGTGCCTGGCTGGGGGCGGCCCTTGGTAAAGCCCGTGGGCTTGCTCTGAGTGCCGGTCGCCTCGTTCTGATCATGCCTGTCTGGGCGGGTCACTGGAACCTCCTGGGCCGGCCGTTGTGAACCAGCAGCGGCCAGGATGCGATGCTGCGCCGCACACAGGCAGCCGGCGACCGCCTCAGGCGCGGGTAGGACGGCGAAGCGCCCCCAGTTGCCCGGCCCCCCAATTCCGATAGTCCAGCCCCTGGGGGCCCCCAGGAGCCTTCAAAGGCTGCCCGCGATTCCCCTCAGGGCTCGTCGCGCAGGTTGGCCAGCTGTGCGTCGCGCAGGTCCAGCTCGCGCTCGATGCGGCGGCGCGGCTCATCCATGAGCTCCCCCGCGCGGTACAGCTCGTTGATGCGGTCACGCTCGGCTGCGATCAGGATGGCCTCGAGCGCCTCATCGCGCCGCGACAGCTCGCGGTGCGTCTCGTCCCCATCGACGCGCTGCTCGGCATGCGCGAGACGCCCGAGGTGCCGCTCACGCAGCGACTGCACTTCCTGTGCGTCCAGGCTGCGCTGCTGTCGGATCTGCTCCAGGCGCTCCAAGGCGGCCCGCACGGCCTCGCGCCGCGCCGCATATTCGGCCTCGCGCTCCTCCCTTCGCTCGCTGTCGCCGGCGCTGGCGAGCGACAGCCAGCCGATCACGCGCGGCAGGGCGAGGCCCTGACCGACGAGCGTGACCAGAATGACGGCAAAGGTCAGGAAGATGATCAGATTGCGCTCGGGAAAGGGCGCGCCGCTGTCGGTCGCCAATGGAATGGACAGCGCGGCGGCGAGCGAGACCACGCCGCGCACGCCGGTGAAGGCCAGCACGAACGGCCATTGCCAGGGCGGCGCGGGATCACGCTGGCGCAGCGACGCCGACAGCCAACGGGGAATGTAGGTCGCCGGGTACATCCAGACGAAGCGCGCCAGGATGACCACCGCGCACACCAGCGCCGCCCAGTCGATCAGATCCCAGGCCGAGTACCCGCGGATGCCCGCGAGCAGCGGCCGAACCTGCAGCCCCGTGACCAGAAACACCATGCCCTCGATCAGGTAGATGAGAAAATCCCAGAAAAACACGCCCTGCAGGCGTGTGGCCGCACTGATCAGACGCAGTCCGTTCCAGGAGATGTACAGGCCCGCCGTGACCGTCGCGAGCACGCCCGAGCCACCCAGATGCTCGGGCGGCCAGTAGGCCAGGTACGGCGTGATGATCGACAGCGTGATCTCGATGCGCGGCTCGCGCACCCAGCGTCGCAACCGGAGCATGAGCCAGCCCACCGCGACGCCCCAGAGAAGCTCGCCGAGCAGCACGGCGAGAAAATTCACCACGGCGTGGCGCAGTGAAAACGCCCCGACGCTCACCGCGACCACCGCGAAGCGGTACAGGATCAGTGCGGTGGCATCATCGGCGAGTCCCTCGCCCTCCAGGATCACGAGGATCCGACGCGGCAGGTGCATGCGCCGCGCGATGGCCAGCGGCGCGATCGAGTCGGGTGGCGAGATGATCGCGCCGAGCAGAAAACCCAGCGGCCAGGCGAGCCCCAGCACCCAGTGCGCGGCGGCCGCGGTCGCGAGCGTCGTGAACAGTACGCAGCCGATCGCCAGCAGCGAGATCGGCCGCAGATTGAAACGAAACTCGCGCCAGCTCATCGCCACGGCGGCCGAATACACCAGCGCTGGCAGCACCAGCAGCAGCATGATCTCGGGCGCCAGCTGCACGCTCGGCAGACCCGGCAGCAGCGCGAGCAGTATGCCGACGAGCACCAGCAGGATGGAGGGCGGGATTCTCAGGCGCGCAGCCAACAGCGTCGCCGCGGCCAGCACGACCAGCAACACCACCAGCACCTGGATGCTCTCGACCATGCCGCTCCCCACTAGCGCCTCATTGTGCCCAACTGCGCGGCGCGGCGCGCGCAGCTGCTAGCATGCCGGCCGATGCAATCCTCGTGGACGCGCGCCCGCTCGCTTGCGGCCGCCTGCTGGCCACAGGCGCAACTGGCGCTGCTGTGCCTGCCGGGGTTGGCGCTGCTGCTCGGCCTTGGCCTTGCGACAGGCGAGCCACGCGCAGCGGTAGCCGCCGCCAGTGGCGCGATCTCCTGCGGCTTCGGCTCGTTCTTCAACGACACCACCCGCCACCGCAGCACGCCCATGGCGCTGGCCGGTATCGGCATGGCGCTCTCGGCGGCGGTCGGCTCGCTCGTCGGGCATTCCACGGCTCTGTTGCTGTTCACGGCCGTGCTCTGGTCGCTGCTGTGCGCCTGGCTCATTGCCTTTGGGACCGGCGCCTGGTGGATCGTGCTGCAATGGGCGGTGGGCCTGTTCGTCAGCAGCGCCTACAACACGAACCTCGCGGGCGCCGCGGATCGAGGCGGCCTGATTCTCACCGGCACCGCCGTGCAAATGGCCATCATCGTTGGATTCTGGCGGCTGGGGATACTGGCCCCTGCCGTGCGCATCGAGGGCGTGGGTCCCGCGGGGTATCTGTCGGTGGCGCTGCAGAAGCTGCGCGCCGGGGAGAACCACTGGCCCTATGTATTTGCCGCCGGCGCCGCCGTGGCGCTCGCGGTGCTGATCGAGCGCGCGCTGACGCTGCCCAACGGTTACTGGGCGCCCATGACGGCGCTCATCGTGATGCGGCCGGACCTCGGGCAGACCTGGTCACGCGTGACCCAGCGCATCCTCGGCACCCTGATCGGCGCGGGCCTGGCCACGCTCGCCGCCGCGGCGCTGCGCCATACGCCCGGCTGGGTGGCAGCGCTGATCGTGTTGTTCGCCTGGAGCGCATACGGCTCACGCCGCGCGAACTACGGCGTATTCACGGCCAGCATCACCGGCGCGGTGGTGTTCCTGCTGTCGCTCGCCGGCACGCCCGAGCCGTTGAACGCGCTGCACCGCTTGATGGCGACTGCGCTCGGTGCGCTGCTGGCGATCGGCGTGCGCCAACTCATCCGCGCACTCATGCGAGTGGGCTATCGACCGCGACCACGGCCCGCCCGCTTCCGCCCTCCACCATCCGGCTGATGAAGTACATCATCAGCAGCGTGATCAGCGTCGTGCCCACGAGCACGTAGCCGACCATGTCGAAATGCAGCAGCAGCCCTGCGCGGGTTTGCGTGACGATCATGCCGCCGACCATGGCTGCCACGCCGCCCGATACCTGCTGGATGGAGCTGCTGATCGCCATGTAGGCGCCCCGATCGGTCGGTGTGGGAATGGCCGACACCAGCGCCGAGGAGGAGATCATGCGCGAGGAGATCCCGACCCACATCAGGCAGTTCACCACCACGACCCATATCAGCGGCGTGACGCCCAGGTGCGTATAGATGACCACCATGATGATGGTGGCGATGGCGCCCAGCATGAACACCGGAAAATTGCCGATCGCATCGCAGAGGCGGCCGAGCAGCGGACCGCTGACGATCGAGAAGACCCCGGTGAGCATGTACACCAGCGGCAGCTCGGCGAGGGTGATGCCGAGATTGTTGACGCTGAAGGCGCTCGCATAGGGCTGCAGAATGAAGCCGCCGGTGGACAGCAGGATGGTGGTCGCGAAGCCCACCAGGTAGCGCGGCTGCGAGAAGGTATGCAGCAGGTGATGCAGGGGACTTCTGTCCGGACGCAGCGCGAGGTGCGCATTGATCGGGCGGATCGCCACCACAATCCAGGTGCCCGCGACGGCGCAGATCGCCGCGATCAGCAGAAAGGCCGCATTCCAGCCCCAATGGTTGGCGAGGTACAGCCCCATGGGGATGCCCGCCACGCTGCTGGCCGAGAACGCCGTCTGCACGATGCCCATGACGCGGCCGCGCTGATGAAAGGCGAACAAATCGGTGATGATGGCGAACACCACCGAGCCGATCACCCCGGCGAAGACGCCGGTCACGGTGCGTGCCAGCAGCAGCGAGGTATAAGTGTGCGCCAGGCCGCACAGCAACGTGCCGATCAGAAAGCCGACGTAGAAGAACAGCAGCAGCCGCTTACGGTCGAACCTATCGGCAAAGCCTGCGGTCAGAAAGCCCGACACTCCCGCCGCATAGGCGTAGCTCGACACCAGCACACCGAACTGCGCGGTGTTGATGTGCAGCTGTGGCATCAGGAACGCACCCAGCGGCGAGAGCGTCATGAAGTCCAGAATGACGCTGAACTGCAGAAACGCCAGCAGCGCCACCACGCGCTTTTGATAGGACGAGAACGCCGTGCCCGGCGGCAACGCGGTCGCCATCTACACCCCCAGGAGTGGCCTGGTCGATCGAAGTGATGCGGCCGATCATAGCGCCCGGCCGGAAGACTCTCCATGCAGCGTCACGAGCACCTCGCGTCGCATGCCTGCCGTGCGATGCTCCCACAGATAGATGCCCTGCCAGGTCCCCAGCTCGAGTCTTGCCGCGGCAATCGGCACCGTCAGCTCGTGACCGACCAGGAGCGTGCGCACGTGGGCGCTCATGTCATCGGGCCCTTCCGCATCGTGCTCGAACAGCGCATCCCCATCGGGTACGAGGCGCTGCGCGAAGCGCTCCAGATCGGCGCGCACGTCCGGATCGACATTCTCGGTGATGCACAGGCTGGCACTGGTGTGCCGCAGGAACAGGTGGCACAGGCCGATGGACAGTGCGCTCGCGGCGACCTCACGCGCGATGAGGTCCGTGAGCGCATGAAAGCCGCGCCCTCGCGTCGCCACGGGCACTCGCACTTGCCGCCACATATCAGTGCATCGCAGGATTGAGCATTCTGTCCAGGAGAGCAGGCAATGGTATCGCACTCCCAAGCGCCCCCCCGGCGGGCTGCGTCCTCGACCCTCACCGCTGCGCCCGCGCTGCCGTCCCCATCATCCCCGGGGCGGCTCGCGCCCGGCGCGCCTGCAGGCTCCGCGCTGCTGTGCGCCGCCGCGGCGCTTGGCCTGGCACTGGGCGGCTGCGCAAGCTCCGCGCCCCGCTCCAATCCCGCTTCCGCACGCGCGATCGCTGCGGCCGGCGCCCCGTCCGCAGCCTCGGGCACGGCAGAGGCACAGGCTCGCGCGGCGCTTCAGCAGGCCACGACACAAGTGATCGCCTCCGAGCGCGCCTTCGCCACGACCATGGCGCAGCGGAACTTCAAGGCCTTTCTGACCTTCCTGTCCCCCGATGCCATCTTCTTCAGCGGCAGCACCGTGGAGCGCGGGCCGGCGCAGATTGCCGAGCAGTGGGCGCCCTACTTTCGGGGCCGACAAGCGCCCTTCGCCTGGCAGCCCGACGACGTGCAGGTGCTCGACGACGGCAAGCTCGCGTTGAGCACCGGACCGCTGCTGCAGGGCGGCCATGTCGTGGGCCGCTTCAATTCCGTCTGGCGCCTGGAGGCGCCCGGCGTTTGGCGAGTCATCCTCGACAAGGGCGAGGATGTCTGCAGCTCCCCGCCCCCCACGACCAACAGCAACGGGGAGCAGTTCTTCCAGAGGCCCCCGACAGGCCCCGCGCCCCCGTGACGCCGGCGCTACACGGTCGGGCCGTCCGCCTCAGGCGAGCCTGAAACGCCGGCGCACTACGCCGAGCAGCTCGTGCAGCTCCTCCACGCGCAGTAGCAGGCCGCTGATCAGGAACACCAACGCGCCCGCCACCACCGTGGCCAGCAGTGCGGCGGCCTTGGGCAGGAAACGCTGCACGGGCCAGTGCGCCAGCAGTGTATGGTTCGAGCCCCAGCACACCGCGGCCAGCGCCAGGCAGGCCAGCGAGACCTTCAGCAGCATCATCGCCATGCGGCGGGTCTCCAGGCGCGAGAGCTGCCGGCGCATCAGCCAGTAGAGCACCAGGAAGTTGCAGCTCGCGACGCAGCCGGTCGAAAACGCCAGGCCGCGCACGCCCCAACCCAGGTGAAAGGTGAACAGCCAGTTGAACAGCAGATTCAGCAGCACCGCCACGAAGCTCACCACCATCGGGGTCTTGCGCCGATCGAGCGCATAGAAGGCATTGACCAGCACCTTCAGCGCTGCGTAGCCCGCCAGCCCCACGGCGTAGTAGCGCAATGCCCCGGCCGCCTGCAGGGCCTGATAGGTATCGAGCCGGCCGTGCTGATAGAGCACGGACATGATGGGTCCGGCCAGCATCATCAGCCCCACCGTGGAAGGCAGCGACAGCAGGAACGCCAGGCGCATGCCGCGCGAGAGCTCGCTGCGAAACCCCTGCAGCTCGCCGCGCGCCACCAGGCGCGACAGCAGCGGCAACGTTACGGTGCCGAGCGCGACGCCGAACAGCCCGAGCGGCAGCTGCATGAGACGAAAGGCGATCGCCAGCCAGAAGATCGGCCCATTGCCCAGGTCCGAGGCGAAGATCGAGTTGATGAGCACATTGACCTGCGTGGTGCTCGCGGCGATCACCGAGGGTCCCATCAGTCCCAGGATGGCGCGGATGCCCGGATCGCGCCAATGAAAGTCGGGACGATAGCGATAGCCCAGCCGCCGTAGCGAGGGCAGCTGCACGCACAGCTGCAGCGCCCCGCCGATCAGCGTGCCGATTGCAAAGCCAACCAGTCCCAGCCGGCCGAAGTGCGGGTCGAGCCAGTAGCCGAGCAGGACGCCGCCGACGATCGAGCCGATGTTGAAGAAGCTCGAGGCGAGCGCGGGCATCCCGAAGATGTTGCGTGCATTGAGCATCCCCATGACCAGCGCCGCAAGCGACACCATGAGAATGAATGGGAACATGATGCGCGTGAGCAGCACCGCGAGCGCGGCCTTGTCCGGAATTTGCTCGAAGCCCGGCGAGATCACGGCCACCAGCTGTGGAGAGAAGATGACGCCGGCCACGCAGATGACCGACAGCACCACGGCGGTCAGCGTCGCAACCTTGTTGGCGAGTCGCCACGCCGCCTCAGGTCCACCGCTCGTCACGGTCTTGCTGAAGGTCGTCACGAAGGCCATGGAGAGCGCGCCTTCGGCAAACAGATCGCGCAGCAGATTTGGGATGCGAAACGCCGTCGTGAACGCGTCCATGAGCTCGCCGCCGCCGAACAGGGCTGCGTAGACCTGATCGCGCACCAGGCCCAGGATGCGACTGCAGAGCACCGCGAGGCTGACCACGCCGGCCGCGCGCGTGTTCAGCCGCTCGGCACGCGGCTCGCCGCGCGGCTCAGCTCGCGTCCCCGCCCGCTCTGCGGCGTGCTCTCCGGCTCCCTCTCTGCCCAGCTCCATCGGCGTCAGTCTATGCCCAGGCGGCCAGCCGCGCGCGAATCAACGCACTGATCAACAGCAGCGAGATGCCCGCCCCGCGCATACCGACGATGGCGGTGTCCTCCACTGCCGAACGCGACAGCAGCGGTTCGTGCGTGTGCAGCGCAATCAACCCGGCGAATGCCGCCATGAGGGCCAGCGGCAGCGCCACGTACAGCACGATCCAAACCATCCGCTCGGCAAACTGCATGCGCCGCACCGGGCGCGTCGTGAGGGCCGGCGCGTGGTACAGCCACAGCGCCAGGGCCGCCAGCACCACGGCGAGGCCCACCACGCTGCTGCCGTACTGCATCCAGACGTACAGGCGCAGCTGGTGGCCGGCCATGTTGGGCCCATAGTCCAGCAGCTGCGGAAACAGGCGCACGCCGCGCGCATTCTCGTGCGTGAAGCCATCCCAGACCAGATGCGTGAGCGCACCGAACAGCAGCGCCGCGCTCAGCCACAGCCAGCTGGTCAGGCGCGCCAGCGAGGGCGCCGGGGGCGAGCGCGCGAGGCGCGCATAGGCCGCATCGGGCAGCACCTCGATCACCGCGGGCTTGATCAGCGCCAGTGTCAGCAGGTAGGTGATCAGTCCCATCGGCAGACAGAAATTCAGCAGTGCCGACAGGCTGTGGGTCTGCCAACGTTCCAACCCGCCGGGCAGCAGCATGCCGAAGTCCGGCACCATGCTGCCGATGACGGCTGCGGTGAACACCCGCCGGCGCGTCAGCGGCCGGTAGAGGGGCAGAACCGCGGCGACGTGCGAGACGGTAAAGGGCATCCGGCGCGAGGCGCTCGGCTCAGCCGCGCCACTCGCGCGCCATGTCGGCAGGCTCGGGCCGCCGCGGGCCATCACGCAGCGCGCCCTGCACGGTGCCCACGTAGAGGAAGCCCAGGCTGCGCTCTCCGGCGCCGAAGCCCAGCTGCGCGGCGATCTCGGGGTCGTAGCCATTGCCGCCGGTGAGCCAGATCGCCCCGAAGCCCTGCGCATGAAACGCGTTGAGCAGGTTCATGACTGCCGCGCCCGTGGCGAGCAGTTGCTCGAGCTCGGGGATCTTGTGCTCACGCTGCACGTGCGCGGCGAGTGCGATCACCAGCGGCGCCGTGAGCGGCATGTTGCGTGCCTTGTCGAGCTTGTGCGGCGGGGTGTGCGGATCGCGCTCGAGCATGCGCCGCACGAACAGCTCCGAGAGCCGCGCGCGTGCGAGCGCCTCGCGGATCAGCACGAAGCGCCAGGGTCGCAGCGCACCGTGATCGGGGGCGCGCTCGGCCGCCTCGAGCGCCGCATCGACCTGCGCGGGGCTCGGCCCCGGCTCGCCCAGCAGCAGCGCCGGCACCGAGCGGCGCGTCAGCAGCGTCTCGAGCAGCATCGGATGCACTTCATCAACCATCGAGTAGTTTCAATACCTCGTGCGTCTTGTCCTGCATCAGCGTAACGCTGCCATGCGACTCCACGTTCAGCCGCAGCAGCGGCTCGGTGTTCGAGCCGCGCAGATTGAATCGCCAGGCATCGAACTCCATCGACAGCCCATCGGTGAAATCGATGGCGCGCGCGCGCGCCTGGTAGTGCTGCTGCACGCGCGCCAGCAGCGCACGCGGCTGATCGGCGATGTGGCGGTTGATCTCCCCGCTGGCCGGGAACAGCCGCTGGCGCTCCTCGACGAGCTCGGAGAGGCTCTTGCCCGACTCGCTGAGGATCGCGAGCACCAGCAGCCACGGAATCATACCGCTGTCGCAGTAGGCGAAATCGCGGAAATAATGGTGCGCGCTCATCTCCCCGCCATAGACCGCATCCACTTCGCGCATCTTCTGCTTGATGAAGGCATGACCGGACTTGCACATCACCGGCAGGCCGCCGTGCTGCTGCACGATCTCGACGGTGTTCCAGGTCAGGCGCGGGTCGTGCACGATGCGCGCGCCGCGATGGCGGCGCAGGAACGCGGCGGCCAGCAGGCCCACCAGATAGTAGCCCTCGATGAAGCGGCCCTGTTCATCGAAGAAGAAGCAGCGATCGTAGTCACCGTCCCAGGCGAGCCCCACCTGCGCACGCGCGGCGAGCAGCGCCTCGCTGGTAGCGTGACGGTTTTCCTCCAGCATGGGATTGGGCACGCCGTGGGGAAAGGAGCCGTCGGGCTCGTGATGCAGCTTCACGAACTCGAAGGGCAACTGCGACTCGAGCGCATCGATGATGAGGCCCGCACCGCCGTTGCCGGCGTTGACCAGCACCTTCAGCGGCGAGAGCGGCGCGTCCGCAACGTAGCCGAGCAGGTGCTCGCGATAGCGCGCGGCGATGTCCAGCGCGCGCACGCTGCCGCTGTGCGCGGCGCGCGGCGGCAGTCGCTGCTGCTCGATCAGCTCGCGCATCTGCATCAGGCCCGTATCGGCGCTGATCGGACGGCTCTCGGAGCGCACGAATTTCAGGCCGTTGTAATCGGGCGGATTGTGGCTCGCCGTCACCATGACCCCGCCGTCCAGGTGCTCGGCGAAGGTCGCGAAATACACCATCTCGGTGCCGCACAGGCCGATATCGGCCACGTCCACGCCCGCGTCGGTCAGGCCGCGATGAAACGCGCTCGCCAGCGCGGCGCTCGAGTCGCGGATGTCGCGGCCCACCGCCACGCGCGCGGGCTGCACATAGGCCGCATAGGCGCGCGCGATCTGATAGACGATCGATTCGTTCAGCTCATCGGGCAGGCGGCCGCGTACGTCGTAGGCCTTGAAGCAGCTCAGGGCGGGCATTGGCGCAGCAGTCATCCGGCCACTGTACTAGTTTTTGCTGCTGCCCTGGCGCCCATAGCGATCCTCCAGGCGCACGATGTCATCCTCGCCCAGATAGCTGCCGGACTGCACCTCGATGATGTGCAGGGCAATGCGACCGGGGTTCTCGATGCGGTGGTGAACTCCGATCGGAATGAAGGTGGATTGGTTCTCCTCGAGCAGAAAGCTCTCCTCTCCGCGCGTGATGCGCGCGGTGCCGGAGACCACGACCCAATGCTCGGCGCGATGATGATGCAGCTGCAGCGAGAGCACGCCACCGGGTCGCACCACCAGGCGCTTGACCTGGAAGCGCTCGCCATTGTCGATGCTGTCGTAGCTGCCCCAGGGCCGAAACACCTCGCGATGCAGGGAGTGCTCGTAACGTCCCTCGGCCTTCAGGCGGCCCACCAGCGCCTTGACGTCCTGCACGCGGCTCTTGGGCACCACGAGCACCGCATCCTTGGTCTCCACCACGACGTGATCGATGAGCCCGACGGCCGCCACCAGGCGGCTCTCCGAGTAGATGTAGCTGCCGCGCGTGTCCTCGGCGAGCACATCGCCGCAGAGCGTGTTGCCCTGCGCATCGCGCTCGCAGGCCGCGTGCAGCGAGGCCCAGGAGCCCACGTCGCTCCAGCCCGCATCCATCGGCACGACCACCGCATCGGCGGTCTTTTCCATCACGGCATAGTCGATCGACTCGCTGCGACAGGCCTCGAAGGCGCGTGTGTCGATGCGCGTAAAGTCCAGGTCGCGCGTGGCGGCCGCAAAGCTCGTGCGGCACACGGAAGCGATATCCGGCGCGTATTTCTCCAGCTCCTCGAGATAGCGGCGCGCACGGAACAGGAACATGCCGCTGTTCCAGTAGTACTCGCCGGCGGCGAGAAATTGACGCGCGCGGCTCTCGTCGGGCTTTTCCACGAACTCGGCGATGCGATAGGCGCCGCCCACGAGCTTGCCGCGGCGGATGTAGCCATAGCCGATCTCGGGCGCCGTGGGTACCACGCCGAAAGTCGCCAGCCCGTTCTCGCGCGCCGCGGCCACGGCGGTCTCGATCGCGCGGTGAAAGGCCTCGACGTCGCCGATCACGTGATCGGCCGGCAGCACCAGCAGCAGCGAATCGCCTTCGTCGGCAGCGAGCGCAGCGTGCGCCGCCAGCGCGATGGCCGGTGCGGTGTTGCGCCCGTACGGCTCCAGCACGATGGCGCGCGGCTCACGCTCGATCGTGCGCAGCTGCTCGGCCACGAGGAAGCGGTGCGCTTCGTTGCACACCACGATCGGTGCACCGGCGGCGAGGCCCGTGAGCCGCAGGACGGTCTCCTGCAGCATGGTGTGCCGCCCGACCAGCGGCAGCAGCTGCTTGGGATAGAGCTCGCGCGACAGCGGCCACAGTCGCGTGCCCGCACCGCCCGAGAGGATCACCGGCACGAGCATCGCTAGCGCCCCCTCACCGCCGAGCTTGCGTCGGCGCAGGCCCGCTGGGCGCCCCTGGCCCCCGTGACCTGCCTGACATAACCCGAGCCAAAGATGGTGACCGTCATGGAGGAATAAAGCCTTGATTATGAAAGGAGCGCTGCGAAACCACGGCGGTGGGCAGACTAGCGGAACCGCGGGGCGGAGGCAAAGGCGCAGTGCAGCGCAGCGAGCCTCGCGGGTCCAGTCATAACCGGATTGTTACCAGCTTGGAACTGACGCCGTCACTACGGGGTTTCTAGGATGGCGGCGCGGAGAGTGCATGTCGATCAACTTCGAACAAGTCACCAAGCGCTACCACGGCACGCCGGTGCTGAACGATGTGTCCCTGAGCATCGAGGCGGGCGAGTTCTTCGTGCTGCTCGGGCCCAGCGGCAGCGGTAAGAGCACGTTGCTGCGCATCGCCGCCGGCCTCGCCGACGTGCACCACGGCCGCATCTCTTTTCACGGCCGCGACGTGACGCACGTGCGCGCGCGCGAGCGCGGCGTGGGCCTGGTGTTCCAGCACTATGCCCTGTTCCGGCACATGACGGTCGGGGAGAACGTGGAATTCGCCCTGCGCGTGCGCGGCGTGAAGCGACGCGAGCGGGCGCGCCGCCGCGACCAGCTGCTGCAGCTCGTGGCGCTGGAGGGCTATGGCTCGCGGCTGCCCGGGCAACTCTCCGGCGGCCAGCAGCAGCGCGTGGCCGTCGCACGCGCGCTCGCCCATGAGCCGCAGGTGCTGCTGCTCGATGAGCCCTTCGGCGCGCTCGACGCGAAGATCCGCGTGGAGCTGCGCCAGACCATCCATGAGGTGCAGCGCCGCCTGGGCATGACCACGATCCTCGTCACCCACGACCAGGAAGAGGCCTTCGCGCTGGCCGACCGTATCGGCATCATGCACAACGGGCGTCTGCTCGAGACCGGCCGTCCCGAGACGCTGTACCGACGGCCCGCGACGCGCTTCGTGGCGACTTTTCTCGGCGCCGCCAATCTGTTCCTCGGCGAGCGCAGCAACGTGGGTCTGAAGCTGGGCAAGGGCTTTTTGGACTCCAGCATCGCGGCGCGCTCGGCGGTGCCCGCGCATGAGGTCGTCACGGTGGTGCGCCCCGAGGACATCGAAGTGGCCGAGCAGGAGCAGCAGTTGGGCCATGCCGCGCTCGGCGTCGGCAAGGTGCTGTCGGCGGAATTCGGCGGGGGCATCGAGCGGCTGCGCGTACAGCTGGAGCCTGAATGGGAAGTCGTCTCGGCCGTCGGCCGGGCCGGCGCGGATGCCGTGGAGATCACGCGCACCAGCACCGAGCAGGCGGCACTCAGCCTGACGCCCGGCAAGCGTGTCGCGCTCGGCATCCGCCGGCTGCACATGCTGCCCACCCCCATCGCCAGCTTCCGTCTGCTCAGCAGCGCACCGGCCACGGCGATCGCGCTGCGCAGCGCACCGCTGCTGCGCCAGCTGGTGCAAAGCATGCAGGCGCCGGTGCTCGAGGCCCAGGAAGCCAGCGACGGGGACAATGCGCAGAGCGGCGTGGGCGTCATCGCCAATGGCAGGGGCAGCATCGCGCAGCTGGCCCAGGCCGCGGCGCAGGGGCGGCGCTGGCTGCTGTGCGTGCCGCCGCAGGCGGCGCTACCGCAGCGCCTGCTCATTCACTGCGACAGCGAGACTGCGCGCTCGGAGACGCTGCGGCTGGTGGCGAGCGTCATGCGTCACCTGCATGCCGAGGCCACCTTCGTCAGCGTGCAAAGCCCCACCGCCCCGCGCAGTGAGGCCACCAGCGCCTTTCGCCGTCTGCTCGATGCGCGCGCCGAGCTGCAGCAGATCCATGGGCTCGACATCCGCACCGAAGTGCACATCGGTACGCTGGCGGACTGGAGCGCACAGCTGGCTGCCTCCGCCGATCCGGTGCTGGCGGTGCTCGGTCTGGATGGCAGCCCCGAGGAGCTCGCGCAGATTCT
Organism: Steroidobacteraceae bacterium; assembly: GCA_035553315.1. Lineage (GTDB taxonomy): Bacteria > Pseudomonadota > Gammaproteobacteria > Steroidobacterales > Steroidobacteraceae > FEN-1191. The sequence goes on along the minus strand of DATNDE010000004.1, from coordinate 190,518 downwards.
CGAGCACGATTTCTCCGCTCTGTTCGCCGATAGCAGTCACTGCGTCGTGCTGCTCTCCTGCACGGGAGCACCGGCCGCGCCGCGCAATGTCGCACTCGATCGGCTCTACGAGGCTGCCGCCCAGTCGCTGCCCGGAATCTCCGCATGAGCGAGGCCATCAGCCGTCGTTCGGCGCTCGGTCTGATCACCGCAGCAGCCGCGGGCAGCGCCGCGCTCGCTGCCCGTCCCGCACTCGCCGCGAAGCAGCCCGTCACCACGCTGCTGAACGTCTCCTACGACGCCACGCGCGAGCTGTACGAGGCGATCAACCCATTGTTCTCGGCCCTGTGGCTCTCGCAGCAGCGCCAGCGCATCTCGATCCTGCAGAGTCACGGCGGCTCGGGCCAGCAAGCCGGCGCCATCATCAATGGACTGCAGGCGGATGTGGCCACGCTCGGCTCGGCCTACGACATCAATCAACTCTACACGCAGGCACGCCTGATCCCCGCGAACTGGGCGCAGCGCCTGCCGTATGCCAGCTCTGCCTACACCTCCACGATCGTGCTACTGGTGCGGCAGGGCAATCCCAAGAACATCCGAGACTGGGGCGACCTGATCCGCCCCGGCGTGCAGAGCATCACGCCCAACCCGAAGACCTCGGGTGCGGCGCGCTGGGCGTACCTGGCCGCCTGGGCGTGGGCCGAGCGGCAATATCGGGGCAACCAGGCGAGCGTGAAGGGCTATATGAAGGCGCTGTATGAGCACGTGCCGGTGCTCGATGCCGGCGCCCGTGGCGCCACCGACACCTTCGTCGAGCGCGGCATCGGCGATGCGCTGCTGACCTGGGAAAGCGAGGCGCTGCTGGCCCAGAAGAAGCTCGGGCGCGGCATGTTCGTCACCGTCATCCCCTCGGTGAGCATTCTCGCCGAGCCGCCCGTCACGGTGGTCGATCAGGTGGTCGACCGTCGCGGCACCCGCCGCATCGCCGAAGCCTACCTGCAATATTTGTATACACCGGGGGCCCAGCAGGTCATCGCGCAAAATTTCTACCGCCCGCGCCTGCCCGCCGTCGCGACGCAGTTCGCCGCGCAATTCCCGCGCGTCGCGCAGATGGTCAGCGTGGAAGGCGCCTTCGGCGGCTGGGCACTCGCCCAGAAGACGCACTTCGACGACGGCGGCACCTTCGATCAGATCTACGGCCAGTGAGCCATGAGTGAAATCGCGCAGGCCCTGCCCGGCCCGCGGGGCACGCCTGGGCCACCGGCGCGCGCGAGCCTGGTGCGCGAGCGGCGCGGCTTTCGCGTGCTGCCGGGATTCGGACTGACGCTCGGCTACACGCTGTTCTACGTCTCGCTGATCGTGCTGCTGCCTCTGTCGGCGGCGTTCGTGCGCTCGGCCGAGCTCGGCCCGGTGCGCTTCTGGCAGGTGGTCTCCACCCCGCGGGTGCTCGCGGCGCTGCGCCTGAGCTTCGGCGGTGCGCTGCTGGCCGCACTGGTGAACGCGGTGTTTGGCTTCATCATCGCCTGGGCGCTCACACGCACGCGCTTTCCGGGACGGCGCATCTTCGATGCGATGATCGATCTGCCCTTTGCGCTGCCCACGGCGGTGGCCGGCATCGCGCTGACCGCGCTGTATGCGCCCAACGGCTGGATCGGCCGGCTGCTCGCGCCGTTGGGCATCCACGTGGCCTATACCCCGCTGGGCGTCATCGTGGCGATGGCCTTCGTCAGCCTGCCCTTCGTGGTGCGCACGCTGCAGCCGGTGCTCGGCGAGCTCGACCAGGAGGTCGAGCGCGCCTCCGAGACCCTGGGCGCCTCGCGTCTGCAAACCTTCCTGTGGGTGGTGCTGCCCTCGGTGTGGCCGACGCTGCTGACCGGCTCGGCGCTGGGCTTCTCGCGCGCGCTGGGCGAGTACGGCTCGGTGATCTTCATCGCCGGCAACATCCCCAAAGTCTCGGAGATCGCGCCGCTGATGATCATGATCAAGCTCGAGCAGTACCAGTATTCGCAGGCCACCTCCATTGCGGTGGTGATGCTGCTCGCCTCCTTCGCGCTGATGTTCGGCATCAACGCTCTGCAGCTCTGGGCGCAGGATCGGCGCCGGGTACGCTGATGATCGGCCGGCAGCAGATTCCCGAGGAGCTCGGCCGCTACGCGCTGCTGAGCGTCGCCCTGATCTACTTGGTCGCGCTCGTGGCCCTGCCGCTGGTCGTGGTGTTCTTCGAGGCGCTGGCGCAGGGAGTGATTCCGTACGTGCGCTCGCTGCTGGATCCCTATGCACTGGCGGCCATGCGCCTGACGCTGCTCACGGCCGCCATCGTCGTGCCTTTGAACCTCATTTTCGGCGTGACCGCCGCCTGGGCGATCGCCAAGTTCGAGTTCCGCGGCAAGAATGCCCTAATCACGCTCATCGACGTGCCCTTCGCGGTCTCGCCGGTGATCTCAGGCCTCATCTATGTGCTGATGTTCGGCGCCCAGGGATGGATCGGCCCGTACCTCATTGCCCATGGCATCCACATCATCTTCGCCGTCCCCGGCATCGTGCTGGCGACCACCTTCGTGACTTTCCCCTTCGTCGCGCGCGAGCTCATTCCGCTCATGCAAACGCAGGGCAACGACGAGGAGGAGACGGCACTGTCCCTCGGCGCCAGCGGCTGGCAGACTTTCCGCTTGGTGACCTTGCCGAACATCCGCTGGGGCTTGCTGTACGGCGTGCTGCTGTGTAATGCGCGCGCCATGGGCGAGTTCGGCGCCGTTTCCGTAGTGTCCGGGCACATCCGCGGCCTGACCAATACCCTGCCGCTGCACGTCGAGATCCAGTACAGCGACTACAACTATGTCGGCGCCTTTGCCACCGCCTCGCTGCTGGCGATGCTGGCGCTGGTCACGCTCATCGCCAAATCCCTGTTGGAGCGCCGTCAGCCCGAGCTGCGCGCCGGCGCGGCACGAGCTCCGTAGTGGCCGCTCCTCGTAACAGCAAAAGTGTGGCGCAGACGCCGGTGGGCCTCGCCTCCTGGCTCGGCGGCGGCAGCGTCTTCATCGTGCTGCTGGCGCTGGCGGCGCTGGCGCTGGCCTGCGCGATCCTGCTGGGGCGACAGGTGCGCCAGCAGGCTCTCATCCGCGCGCAGCTCGCCGTCACCTCCGCTCGCGAGCAGCTGCGACGCGACGGCGAAGATCTGCTCTCGAACGCACGCGACCTGGCCGAGCGCCCCGAGCTCACCCGCCTGCTGACGCCGGCACCCGCGGACGTCCCCACACCGGCGCCCACACCGGCGCCCACACCGGCACCCGCACCGCCGCCCGCAACCGCGGCCCCCGCGACCGCCCCCACGCCCACGCCCACGCCGGCACCCACGCCGGCACCCACACCGCCCCCGGTAACCGCGCCTGGTGGGGCAGCACCCGCCGCAGCAGCGCCGGCAACTGCATCGGCAGCCCCAGCGACCTCCGCACCGGCTCCGCCACCGGCGACAGCAGCGCCGGCGGCGGCGCCGCAAGCCGTACCACGAGCCGCACCACGACCCGTGCCGCGTCAGGTGCCGCGCACCAGTTCCGTATTCGCCCCGCAGGTGGGTGGCCTCACTGCCTACCTGAGTCGCTTCAACGAGGCCACCAGCATCGACGCGTCGGCGCTGCTGCGTGGCTCGAGGCTGCTGGCGTCGGCGGGGCCGCGATTGAATTGGTCGGAGATCGTCACTGCGCTGCAGGAACAGGGCGATCGCTTCATGCTCGCGCCGGTCGGCGGCGGTCCCCTCATCTGGGGCGCGGCCGCATCCGTATCCGGCACTCCGGTACGCGTCGTGACGCTGCGCCTCTCGACTCCGGCACTATTGGCCTCGCTCGGCAGTGAAGTCGGGGCACAGCTGCAGGTCGTCAATTTTGCGACCTACCACGCGCCGCCCGATGACGCGATGACCCCATTGCACACCCTGGCGCTCTCGACGCATCCGGGCAATGCGGCGGCCGGACAGCTGCCCCGTGGCGATGCCTACGCGGCCAGCCTGGCCATTGCCACGCAGACCGGCGAGGTCGTCGGACTGCTCGATGCGCGTCTGAGCGGAGCCACCTTCGAGGCCGCGATTCGCAGCTTCGATCGCGTGCTGATCGCCACGGCGCTGCTGGTGGCGGCGGCGGCGGGCGTGGTGGGCATGCTGTATGGCCGCTGGCTGGCGCGTCCGGTGGTTGCGTTGCGCGATATCGCCGAGCGCATCGGGCGGGGCGATTTCTCGGCGGCTATTCCCGCCGTGGCTCCGCTGGAGGTGGGCGCCCTCGCCCGCTCCATGGACGAGATGCGACGGCGCCTGGTGGACCTGACCGATGCCCTGCGCCGACGCGAAGCGGAAGCGCAGGCGGTGCTGGCGGGCGTCGTGGAAGGAGTGTTCGCGGTCGATGATCAGCGTCGCATTCGCTACGCCAATGCCCAGGTCGCCCGCCTGCTGCGCCGCTCGCCCAGCGAGATCGTCGGGCAATTCTGCGGGGACGTACTGCGTCCGGAGCCCGTACAGGGCGAGCGTCCCTGTGAGCGTCACTGCCCGATCCTCGCGGCGCGCAGCTCCTCACAGGCCAGCGCGCGCGAGTTGCTGTGCCTGTCGGAGGGCGAGACACGCTCGACGATCGTGCTCTCTGCGCCGCCGATTCAGGGCATCCAGGTGCAGATCCTGCGCGATGAGACCGACCTGGAGGCCGCGCGCCGCGCACGCGACAGTGTGCTCGGCAATATCTCGCACGAATTTCGCACGCCACTGGCCGCGCAGCTGGCCTCCATCGAGCTGCTGCGCGACGGGCTGGGCAAGCTGCAACCGGACGCGCAGCAGGAGCTGCTCGCGAACGTCGAGCGCGGGGTGCTGCGACTGATGCGGCTCATCGACAACCTGCTCGAGAGCGTACGCATCGAGGCCGGTCAGCTCTCGATCCGTCAGCAGGCGGTGCAGCTGCTGCAGGTCGTCGTCGAGTCCCAGGACCTCATCTCCCCGCTGCTGCAGCAGCGCAGCCTCATCGTGGAAATCGACGAGCGCGCCTTGAGCGTCATCGTGCCCGGCGACACGCAGCGCCTGGTGCAGGTGTTCGTCAACCTGCTTGCCAATGCCGCCAAATTCGCCCCCGAGGGCAGCACCATCCGCATCGGCGGCGCAGCCAGCGCGGCCGGCCAGATGGAGGTTTGGGTCGAAGATGAAGGGCCGGGCATTCCCGCCGGCAGCGCCTCGGCGATCTTCGAGCGTTTCCAGCGCGGCGAGGGCACCGAACCGGAAGCGCCCGGGCTCGGGCTGGGTCTGTGGATCGTCAAGTCCATCATCGAGCGTCACGGCGGCTCCGTGCGCATGGAGCGCACTGCGCAGGGACGCACGCGCTTCTGCGTGCTGCTACCGCAAACGCAACCGGTCGATCTCGAACCCTCGCGCGTGCTCAGCTGAGCGGCCGGCCATGAAATTGCTCGTGGTCGATGACGATGCTGACATGCTGGCCGTGGTGAGCTTTGCGCTGCGCCAGGCGAGCTTTCCGGTCGTGACCGCCAACAGCTATGGTACCGGGCTCGCAGCCTTCCATGCGGAGCGGCCGGATCTGGCCATCCTGGATATCAATCTGCCCGGCGGCTCGGGCTTCGAGCTGTGCGGGGTGCTTCGCCGCGAGAGCAATGCACCGATCATGATGCTGACCGCGCGCGGCGAAGAGGCCGATCTGGTACGTGCCCTCGAACTCGGTGCCGATGATTATCTGACCAAGCCCTTCAGCCCGCGCACGCTGGTGGCGCGCGTGAAGGCGCTGCTGCGCCGGGCAGGCCAGGAGGGCAGCAGCCCCACGCGCGCCGGGGATCTATCGCTGGATGCGGAGCTGCTGCTGCTGCGCATCGGGGAGCGTGAAATCCGCATCACGCCGCTCGAGTCACGGCTGCTGCAGCTGCTGCTGGCCAACGCCGGCCAGGTGGTGCACACCGATCGGCTGCTGGTGCATGTCTGGGGACACCGCGGTGGCGGGGATCGCCAGTTGCTCAAGCAGCTCGTGCACCGTCTGCGCCAGAAGATCGGCGACGACCCGGAGCAGCCGCGCTGGTTGGCAACGATTCCAAGCGTGGGCTATATGCTGCGAGTGACTCCGCAAAGCTGAGTTCGCGCCACCCGGTCACGCACTGGTTCCGACGGACCAGCGCGCCAGCACGTGCGCCTCACATAGCACTTGCAAGGCGATGGAATCCGCGCCAAAGTCTGGCGAGTCGCCGCCGGTCGCTATCGGTTCGGCGCCGCTGAACTAGGGAGGGAGGTTCGCGCCAGGGACGGCATTTCCCCCTGACCTGCGAAGTCCAGCGTCCGGTGCCCCGGCCGGCTGGATCACATCCCAGTGCTCCACGATGCGCCCCTCGCGCAGCCGATAGATATCCACCACTGACAGCGCATCGCCGGCACGACCACCGCGGTTCCACTGCGACTGTGTGGCCACCAACTCGCGCTGTGCGATGCTGCGGGTGAAGATGCGACTGGCATCCGGCGCCTCCGCCGCGATGAGCGCGGCATAGGCACGCTCGGCGGTCGCAGCATTGCGCGTGCCCGGCGTACCGGCCAGCCGTGCATCGTGCTCGACGAAGCCATCGCCGATGTAATGCTCGAAGGCTTCCTGCACGTCGTGCTTGTTGTACACCGTCGCCTCGAAGGCCAGCACCGTCTGTGTGTTGGTCTTGGTGAGTTCCTGCTCGAGCAACGCCGAGGTCGCGCAGCCCGAGACAGCCGCGATCATGCTGCACACGCCGAACGCACGGATGAGGACGCGTTGACGCATGCTGCGCTAGGGCGTGAGCACGGTTGCGCCCTGCGTGCGGCGCGACTCCAGATCGCGCTGCGCCTGGGCGGCCTGGGAGAGTGGATAGTGCTGGCCGATGTGCAGACGTACCGCGCGTCGGCGAATCAGCGCGAACAGCTCGCGCGCCGCGCTGCGACGTGCCTGCGGCGTGCCCAGATAATCCCCGGTCGTGGGGCGCGTCAGGAACAGCGAGCCGCGACGCATGAGCTCCAGCGGTGCGATCGGCGGGGCGGCGCCCGACGCATTGCCGAAGCTGGCCATCATGCCCCGCGGACGCAGACTGTCGAGCGAGGCCTGAAAGGTGTCGCGCCCCACCCCGTCGTACACCACGTGCACACCGGCACCGCGCGTCAGCGTGCGCACGCGCGCCGCCAGATCCTCGTAACCCACCAGCACCTGATGGCAGCCATGTCGTTTGGCCAGCGTGGCCTTGGAAGCATCTCCGACGGCACCAATGACGCGCGCGCCGAGGGCGCGTCCCCACTGGCACAGAATGAGCCCCGTACCACCGGCGGCGGCCGGCACGAGCATCACGTCCCCGCGCCGTACACGATAGGTCTGGCGCAGCAGATACCAGCTCGTGAGCCCCTTCAGCATCGCCGCAGCCGCCTGCTCCTCGCTGACGCCCGCGGGCAGACGCAGCAGCATATCCGCCGGCACGATGCGCGCGCTGGCATAGGCGCCCGGCTCCGCGCCCCAGTAATAGGCCACACGCTGACCGGGCCGGAATTCGCGCACGCGCCGACCCACCTGCTCGACGATGCCGGCCGCCTCGGTGCCCACGCCCGAGGGCAGCGCTCGTGGATACAAGCCCGTGCGCAGATACACATCGGAGAAGTTGACGCCGATCGCCGTGTGACGCACGAGCACCTCGCTCGGACCGGGCGCGCGCAGCTCGAGCTGCTCGTGCTTCAGCATCTCCGGACCGCCGTGCTCGTAGATTCGGACGACCTCAGGCATGCTCGTGACTCATGTTTCGAGGCCGCCCTACCACCCCGCCGTGCCCTGCATCGCGCCCATAGATTAACGTAAGTGTCCTCCCCGGCGCAGCCCGCAGTCTCTGTCCCGGACTCCTCCCTGGAGCGCGACCGCGGCCTGTTGCGCGTGATGGGCGTGTCGGGGCTGGCCCTCAGCACCATCGGCGTCGTGGTCGGCGCGGGAATCTTCGCTCTGCCCTCTGCCATGGCCGCTGTCCTCGGCGGCTATGCGCCGCTCGCCTTTATCGGCTGCGCCCTGGCGGTGGGCTGCGTGGCCCTGTGCTTTGCCGAGGCGGGCAGCCGGGTGCCCACCAGTGGCGGCTCCTATGGCTACGTCGCGCAGGCCTTTGGCCCGGCGACCGGCTACGTGGCAGGCACCCTGCTGTGGCTGGGCGATGTGCTCGCCAATGCCGGGGTCGCCGCAGCGCTGGGTGCCATCGGCGCTGCACAGGTGCCCGACGGCGCCGCGGCGCTGGTACGCGCGCTGGTCATCGTCGGGGTCCTCGGCGCCATTGTGTTCGTGAACCTGCGCGGCACCGCGCAGGGCACGCGCCTGATCGCCGGCGCGACGGCCGCAAAGCTGCTGCCCCTGCTGGTCTTTGTGGTGATCGGTGCACTCGCCGCGCACGCTGCCGACGGCGCGCGCAGCGTCCTGCCCATCCATCCGGACGGCGCCGCGTTCGGCCGAGCGCTGACGCTCGGCGTGTTCGCCTTCATGGGCATGGAGACATCGCTCGCCGCCAGCGGCGAGGTGCGAGCGCCGAATCGCACCATTCCGCTCGCACTGCTGCTGGCGCTGTCCCTGGTCACCGTGCTGTACGTGGCAATCCAGCTGGTCGCGCAGCGGCTGCTCGGAGCTGCCCTGGCGCAGGCCGCCGCACCGCTGGCCGACGCCATGGGACGTGTGAGTCACGCCCTGCGTGTGCTGATGCTGGCCGGCACGGCGATCTCGATGCTCGGCTTTCTGGCCGGTGATCTGCTCGGCTCCCCGCGCGTGCTGTTCGCGCTCGCGCGCGATGGACTGCTGCCGCGCGTGCTGGGCCGTCTGCACCCGCGCACGCATGTGCCGTATGTGGCGATCCTGCTGTATGCCGCGCTCGCCGCCGTGCTGGCACTGTCGGGGACCTTTGCGGAGCTGGCGGTGCTCTCATCGCTGGTGACGGCCGGGCTGTACATTCTTGGCTGTGCCGCCGCGTGGCGACTGCGGCAGCGGCGCGTGGCGTTGGCCGGAGCGCCATTGAACCTGCGTGCGCTCGGACCCGTCGCGCTTGCGGGTATTCTGAGCATGCTGGCGCTCATCGCGCTCGCTTCCTGGCGCGAGCGTGGCGGTCTGCTGCTCGTGGTGGCGCTGGCGCTGAGCGGCTTTCGGCTCGCGCGCCGCTCTCACGCTGCCGTCGCGCAATAAATGCTTAAAGGGCCTGCCGTGCCTTGCAACCCTTACAGCTTCGGTGCGCGCGCCGGCTTCACGCGGCGGGCTCGCGAGCACGCACGACGGCGCCCCACGCTTCCGCCGGGCGCCAAGACGTCGTCGGAGTGCGCCTACGGCGCGCGCCTAGGCAACTGATATTCGGAAGCTTTTTTGTGACACGCGTCGGCATCGTCAAAAATGTGGCGCTTGCCCGGCACGACGCATGCTCCCTACCCTGCACTGGCCCGCAGCAGGTAGAGCCAATTTGACGGTTATCCCTCCCTGTCGAGCCGTCAAGCTACTTGTACTGCGTTATTGGGCGCATCGTGGCCACTGAAAGGCGATGCGCCTATTTTTTTGCCGCTCGGCAAACGCGAACGAACCTCAGCGAATGCTCAGGTGATTGTGTACGGCGAGCGCGCCACAGTTCTCCACGCACTGCTCCACGACATCGCGCGTACGCTCATTGTTCACGCTGCCCTTCAGCGTCACGCTACCGCCCTGCACCTCGATGGTCACGTCCGCCGCCTCGATCTCCGGATCCTCGGTGAGACGCTCGCGGATCAGCTCGCGCAGCCGATCGTCCGAAAGCCTCGTGCTCGCCGCGGCCGAGTCGGCCCCCGCGACACCATCCGCAGCATCGGGCGCATCGCTCGACGCGTCACGCGTGCTGTCCGCCCGAGGCACACCTGTGGCACCCGGCACGCCGGAGTCGGCGGCATAGGCACTGGGGTGGCCCGGCTCGCCGGTATAGCCGTGTGCCCCATACAAGCCTGAGGCGACGTTGCCGTAGTTATCCGGATAACCCGGACGATCATTGAGTACCTGGGGCTCGGCGGCGGCGCGACGCGGGCCCACGCCCGTGCTCTCGTGAGATGCGCCCTCGCCGTATTCGCCCGCCGCGGGGCGCGCTCGTGCGCGGCTGCCGCGCGGCGGCTGCCATTGATCGGTACGAATGGGGCGCTCCTTCGGGCCGCCGGGCGTCGAGTCGCTCATGGTGTCATCTCCTCGTTGGGCGTGCTGCCCTGACGCTGCGCAGCTGACGATCCGCGCTGTCGAGGAGCGGCACAGCGCCCGTGCGACGCGACCCATGGGTAATGAGCAACGGGTCAGACGGGCGGCGGCGTCTGACTGCGCGCGCCAGAGTGGCCGACCGGCGGCACAGGCCGATCGCCGGGCAGGTGCGCATCCGCGGAGATTGCCGGCGCAGAGCCGAAGCGCTCGTACAGCGGCGTGAAATCGGTGCCGTAGCAGGCGTCGAACAGTTCCTGGTAACTCTCCAGCACGAAGTAGGTGTGCTGATAGCTGTCGATGCGGTAGTCGGTGCGCATCACACGCGTGAGCTCGAAGCGCAGTCGCTGGGGCTCGGGACTCTCGACGCTGTACACCGTCTCGCCCTTGGAGGAGAGAATGCCGGCACCGTACACGGCAAGACCAGCAGCGCCGTCGCGGATCAGGCCGAACTCCACCATGTACCAATACAGGCGCGAGAGCATCGTGAGGCCGCCGGCAGTGGCCATTGCCTTGGCCCCTGCCTGCCCGTAGGCCTGCATGAATCGCGCAAAGACCGGATTCGTCAGCAGTGGCACGTGCCCGAAGAAATCATGAAAGACATCCGGCTCGACCAGATAGTCGAGCTCCTCGGGACGTCGGATCCAAACCGTCACCGGGAAATGCCGCGCGGCCAGATGAGCGAAGAACTGCTGATCGGGAATCAACCCCGGCACGGCAACGATGCGCCAGCCACTGGCCGCTTCGAGTCGCTCGTTGACCGACTCGAAGCGCGGAATGCGCGTCGCAGAGGCGCCCAGCAGCGCGGTGCCCTCGAGGAACTCCCGCGCCGCGTAACGGCTCACCAGCGCAAGCTGTCGCTCATAGAGCGTGGACCAGAGCGCATGATCCTGCGCAGAGTACTGCTCCCAGTGCTGATCCACGGTGTAGTCGGCGCCGGCACGCGAATAATCTCCGCGCAGACCGCGCGGTGAGCTGACCTTGACTGCGGGCGGCTCGACCATCGGTGTAACCGTGAGTATAGCGCCGCTCGATCGGCCGGTGCGCCACGGCCCACGCTGCGCAAGAGCCCCGCAGCGCAATAGCCGGTACACGATCGCTATGCTAAAAGAGCGCGTATGAGCACGCAGAGCAAAATCCAAATCCAGACACGGGATGGCAACTGCCCGGCCTATGTCTACCGTCCCGCCAGCGGCGCGCCCTGGCCCGCGGTGCTGGTCTACATGGACGGCCTTGGCATCCGCCCGGCGATGCTCGAGCTCGGACAGCGACTGGCCGACTATGGCTACTTCGTGCTGTTACCGGATCTGTTCTATCGCTCCGGACCCTACGAGCCGATGGACCCACACAGCACTTTCGCAGATCCCGACAAGCGCAAGCTCCTGTTCGAGAAATTCTTCGGGCCCGCCACGCCGGCCAACATCATGGCCGATACGCAGGCATTCCTGGATTACCTCGGCAAGCAGCCTGATGTGAAGCCCGGCCCGATCGGCACGACCGGCTACTGCATGGGAGGGCTGATGTCTCTGAGCGCGGCGGGTACCTATCCGCAACGCATTGCGGCAGCAGCGTCCTATCATGGCGGTCGCCTCGCCACAGACGCGCCGGATAGCCCGCATCGGCTCGCCGACAAGATGCGTGCTCGCATCTACATCGCCGGCGCAATCGAAGACCAGTCCTTCCCCGATGACATGAAGCAGCGCCTGGAGACGGCGCTCAGCGATGCCGGCGTCGATCACAGCATCGAGACCTATCCGGCCAAGCATGGCTGGGTATTCCGCGATTTTCCCGTCTACGACGCTGCCTGCGAGGAGCGTCACTGGAAGAGCCTGCGCGCGCTGTTCGACGCGAAGCTGGGCGGCAAGGCGCTGGGCTGAGGCACGCACGGCACCGCTCGGTGCGACGCGGCTCGGCCCGGACACCGCTCGACAGGCCGCCTCAGCGGCGATGACCGCTCACCTGCGCGCCGTCCTCGGGACGCAGTCGCAGAAAGCCCGGAATCGCCAGCAGCGGCAGGATCGCCGTGAGCAGAAACACCTCGTGGAAGTGGGCCGGCGTCAGGCGCTGCGTGCCGTGACTGACCAGCGCCAGCATCACCGCGGCCAATGACACCCCGAAGCTCACCGTGAGCTGCTGCAACAGTCCGCCCAGGCTCGTCGCGCGGCTCAGTTGTGCGCGCGGCGTCTCCGCATACGACAACGTGTTGGAAGTCATGAACTGCGAGGAGCGGATCGTGCCGAACAGCAGCACATAGGCGCCGATCAGCCAATGCGAGGTGGAGGGACCGATCAACGCAAAGCCCGCCAGCCCCGCGGAGCCCACCAGCGCGCTGCCGATGAGCAGCCGATCGAACCCGAAGACGCGCAGCAGCGAGCCGACGATCAGGCGGATCAGCACAGCCCCCGCGCTGCTCAGAAAGGTCAGCGAGCCCGAGGCGATCGGGCTCAGACCAAATCCGACCTGCAGCATCAGCGGCAGAAGGTAGGGCGTACCGTTCAGCGCGATGCGACACATTCCGCCCGCCAAGGTGCCGATCGCGAACGTGCGCTGGCGGAACAGCCCCAGATCCACCACCGGCAGCGCCGCGCGGCGCGCATAGTGCACGAAGGCGAGCGTCAGTGCCGCGGCCAGCGCGAACAGCGCGAAAATCCAGGCGAGCGGCAGGGTGAGGCGGCCGAGCGCCTCCAGACCGATCTGCACACTCGCCACTGCACAGCCGAACAGCACGAAGCCGGTGAAATCGAACGGCTCGGCGCCCACGCCCGCATCCTGCTCCATGAAGCGCAGCGCGAGCGCGATGCCGGCGAGACCGAACGGCAGGTTCACGTAGAAGATCCAGCGCCAGCTGCTATAGGTCGTGAAGAATCCGCCCAGCAGTGGGCCGATGACCGGCCCGATGATGGCCGGCAGTGTCATGTACGTCATCGCCGTGACCAGATCGCGGCGCGGGAAGCTGCGCAGCAGGATCAGCCGTCCCACCGGCGTCATCATGGCGCCGCCCAACCCCTGCAACACGCGCGTCGCCACCAGCATCGCGAAGCTGTCGGCCAGGCCGCAGAGCATCGAGCCCAGCGTGAACACCGCCAGCGCCGTGACGAAAATGCGCCGTGTCCCAAATCGATCGGCGAACCAGCCGCTCAGCGGAATGAACACCGCGAGCGTCAGCACGTAGGCGGCGACGGCGAGATTCAGGCGCACCGGCGTGGTCGCAAGATTGCGCGCCATGTCGGGAATCGCCGTGGTGATGATCGTGGAGTCGAGCTGTTCCATCAGGAACGCGATCGCCACGATCAACGGGATCAGCAGGCGCAGATGCGGCTTGCGCTCGATGACGAAGGCGGGTTCGCTCAATAGATCTCGCTCCGGCCGGCCGCGCAGCGGCGCGAAGTATAGTGAAATCCCGCGTGTAGGACCCCACTGATGCCGCGCGTCAGGGTCGGCTGCTAAAGTAAGTGGATTCCAGGATCAAACTCGAAAATGCCCTGGCAGGGAACGTTATTTATTTTCAACCGGCAGACGGTCATGGCCAGCGGTCCGCGGACTGCGGGGGTCTATGCGCTCTGGCGCAATGATCATTGGATCTACGTCGGTCAAAGCACCAATATCTTCGAGCGGCTGCTCGAGCACCTGAGCGCAGCGGACGGCTGCATCGCGCGCGAGCTGCCGACCGGCTTCGGCTTCGAGCTCATTGCCGATGAACGGGGGCGTCACGCTCGCGAGGGCGAGCTGATCCGCGAGCTCTCGCCGGTCTGTAATCATCCGTAGGATCCAGGCCCACGCCGTCGAGTCGGCCCGTCAGGCGGCGGAAATACACGTCCAGACCGTTCACCGACACGATCGTGAACAGCTGCTTGCGTCGCACGCGCACGTGCGCGTGCAGTTGCTGCGAGCGGTAATCGGTATCGGCGACGAACCCTGGCAGCCCCAGCTTGTTCAGGAGCCAGCCCAGCCACTGTCTGAGTATGCTCATGGATGCAAGGCTGGCACGGTCCCGCTTGCGGGCACGTCGGTGCGTAGGGCAAGCGCAGGTCAGCAGCGTCGGATGAGCATGACGGCGTCTGCCTGCGTGACCGTGCGGCGCGCACCAAGGCTAGCGACTGTCGCCCGGCTGAAAGTCCCGCAGCCCAAGCTGCCAGAACGCAAATGACCATTCATCGGCCAGCAGATTGACGCGCTGGAGCACGCTCGAGCCAAAGCCATGCCCGGCGTCGTAATCGATCCGCAGCAGCACGGGGCGGCCGCTGCTCGTCGCCGCCTGCAGGCGCGCTGCCATCTTCAGCATCTGCCAGGAGGCCACGCGCGGATCGTTGGCGCCGGTCGTGCACATCACGGCCGGGTACGGCGTGCCATCATGGACATGCGCATAGCCGCTCATGCTGTAGAGCGCGTGGAAGCCCTGCTCCTGTGAGGTCGAGCCCATCTCCGGCACGTTCGGTGGACCGTTCGGCTCGGTTTCCGAGCGCAGCGCATCGGAGATCCCGACGTCGTCGAGCACTACGCGGAACAGGCCCGGATCGAGCGTGATGGCACCGCCCATGATGATGCCGCCGGCACTGGCGCTGTTGGCCACCAGATATTTCGACTGCGTGTAATGCCGATCGATGAGGTACTGCGCGCCGGCATCGAAGTCGAGGATGGAATTGATCTTCCATAGCTTCTGTCCGGCGCGATGCCAGGCGTCACCATACTCACCGCCGCCGCGGATGTGCACGATCGCAAACACCCCACCGTGCTCGAGCCAGGCGAGCCGGGAGGCGTTGTAGGAGGGATCCATGGAGATCCCATAGCTTCCATAGCCGAACACCAGCGCCGGGTGCGATCCGTCGCGCACGGCGCCTTTCTGGGTGAGGATCGAGATGGGAATGCGCGTACCGTCATAGCTGACGGCGAATTCCTCGCGCGCCTCGAAGGCATCCGACTCCGTTTTGGAGGGCGGGATCAGTCCGGTGTCGCGTGCAACGCCGGCATCGGCAGCGGCACCGGTATTGGCACCGCGCCTGGCTTCGGTGCCGGGCTCGTAGCTGATCTCCCGCGGGGAGTGCAGCCAGCCCTGCAGATTGAACAGCACACCCGCATGGCGCGGATCGACGCACAGCTCGGCGACCGTCCCGCTGAATGGCAGGGCGATCGTGGTGAGCCCCTGACCGTCGTACCCCACGCGCTGCAACTGGAACGAGGCGCCCGCGCGCACCGCCAGATAGAGCGCATCGCCGGCCGGGGCAAAGCTGTCGAGCACTCCGGCGCCCTCCGGTACGACCACCTCGGCCTGGTCGAGCTGCGGATGGTCGGCCGCAATCGACAGCAGCCGGAATCGTGATGCGCCCTTCTCCGTGAGCACGTACAGCCGCTCGCCGTGCGGCTCGACATCGGTGACCCCATCATCCGGCGTCGCGATACGCTGCCACGGCGTGTCGGCGCCCTGCACCTGATCGAGCGGGGCCACGTAGAAAGTGTTGGGATTGTTATCCATGTTGTGATTCGCGACCGCCACCGCGTAGCGCGAATCCGGTGACAGCACGATATAGCTGCCCTGTCCCTCCGGCACCTCGACAGATGTGGAGACGCCGCGCCCAAACACGGCGGTGTCGCCGTCGCCATGCGCATTTCGACCCAGTACATGCACGTAGGTCACGGCGTTGTACATCGTCTGCGACGGCGGCGTCTGCGGCGTCGTCTTGGGATAGCGCAAATAAAAGAAGGAGCGATTGTCCGGCCGCCACGCCACCACGCAGTCCTCCGTGCGATCGATGGACTCGGTCAGCTCCCGACCGTTGGCCACCTCGCGCACGTGTAGCACGCTGTTCTCCGAGCCGCCCTCGGAGACGCCATAGGCAACGTAGCGGCCGTCCCAGGAGGGCGCATACCAGTCCAGGGCATAGTGGTGCGCACTGTCCTTGGCGAGCTTGGCCGGATCGACGAGGATGTGTTCCTTGCCGCGCACTCCATCACGCCAGGCGAGCTTGGCAAGCTGCGCCCCGGGCTGCAGCACTTCGTAGAAGAGCCGCTCGCCGCGACGCTGGAAATCGCCGCGTCGCAGATCGCCGCCCAGCAGCGCCTCGAGCTGCTTGGCCAGCGCGGCGCGACCCGGGATGTGCGCAATGACCTGGTGCGTGTAGTCGTTCTGCGCCTTCATCCAGGCCTGGACCTCCGGGTCCTTGAGATTCTCCATGTAGCGATAGTTGTCAGTCACGGCGGTGCCGAAGTAAGTGGTGATCACCGGGCGCACGGGTGCGACCGGTGGGCCGGCATCGGCGGCAACCGCTATGAGCGGCAATAGCATCAGGACTGCGGTCGGGAAGATGGGAAAGCGAGCGTGCCGCCTCATAGCAATCTCCTCAGTCGCCCGAATCACCCTTGGGTTATCGGGCCGTCCTGCTCAATCGTCCGCTTGATCTGCTCGTAGCCATCAGCGATTCCCAGCATGATTCGTCGAGCATCGGTGTTGCTGAATTGCTCAGCAATGGCTCGGGCCTCGTTGGCACACCGCTGCCAGAAGTGACTATCCGCGATGTTTTCACGGTGAGAGCCGCCCGTCAGCGCTTCCTGGCTGCGCGTGACCGCAGCCTCCTTGACCGCCCGCACGACCGCCGGGCCAAGCCGCGCGAGATTGTGCTTGAAAACATAATCAATTGCCCCGCGCTGCAGGGCCCCGATCGCGACCTGCTCGTTCATCTTGCCGGACACGAACAGGAACGGGACGCTGGGGTCAAGCTCGCGGACGACTTTCAGCGCCGCTTGTCCATTGAAGCCCGGCAACTCGTAGTCCGAGAGTATTACCGACGGACGAAACTCCGGCAGCGCGCTGCGTAGCTGTGCCTCGGTCTGGACCCGACAGGACGTGACGCTCAAGCCGAAGCGCTTCAGAAGATGCAGGATGAGCTCCGCATCTACCTCAGCATCCTCAATGAGCAGCACCCGCAACGGCTCCTGGAGACTCATGGCAGATGATGCTGGGATTTCATGAAGGTGCTATCCGCGCTGATTGCCACGACCCTCGCCGTCCGGTTGCCTTATGGTGCCTGTGCCCGATCGAGCCGGCCTTGAACTGCGTCCTAAACTTCACAAGTGTGCCTCAAGCCCGCGCGTATTGGCCACCGAGGGCGGGCAGATCGTCGTGCGATGGTGGGTCGGGTGTCCACCTAACAAAGCCCGCAAGGCTTTGATCGAATTAGTCTATTCGGCAGTCGAGCAGACTAGATACCGTAAAAGTTACCGCCGATTCGGAGCGACGCCCCCTCCTCTGGCCATCTTTATAGCGAAGACCATTCCCGCTCAAGAATCGGTCCGCGAGTCGCGCTAAGCAACATCAGGGCGGCCCGATTCGCCGCGGCCGCCTCCAGAAACCCGCGCTCCTGGCTCACGATGCCAGCTTTCCGCAGGCTTGTAAGCCCCGTTTCGGCTTCAGACAGGAGATTCTCGTGGTCTTGGGCGGTTTCCCGGAAAGTCGGCTGCCGAGCTGAGGCTACTTGCTGTCGCAGACACTGTAGGTAATGGCGGAAGGCATCAGGCTCTCCGAAGTCGACCGTCGTCGGTTGTGCTCCGGAAAACAGCCTGGATGCGAACGATCCATCCATATCGGGAGGCGCCTGCAATGCCTGCAGCTGTTGATGCCGCCAGGCAATATCTAGATACGGGACCTTGAACTCGGACAGCGCGCGCGGAGCGTAGTACCAGGTCGCGTGGCGCCTGATGTCGTCATCGTCTGAAGTGTCAAATTTCGTTGGTGAGAATCGGCGTACGTTGAGCCACGTGCCAGATGCGATTGCATTTGCTCCAGCAGCAGCAGCGATCAGCATCTGGTGGGCCGCGTAGCCGACGACGACGGCTTTCCCCGCCAGGCGCGCGCCGGCGATGATATCGAGCACCCTGGCGACCCACATTGGATCATCGACCAGATATTCGTCGTTGGGGTGCCCAGCCACTAGGTAGATCCCTCCGACTTCCCAACCCTCGATCGCATCGCTCAGCGTCTCCGCCCGATCCTCGTTACGGGCGGCCTCACTGTTCAGCGCTACTGTCGCAAGGATACGGGCGGGATCGACACCTCTTCGTCCAAGCTCCTCAATTGCAGCAGTCACCGGCTGAAGTGCATCGTCACTCACCACGGAGACACATGGGCTCGGCGAAATGATATGAGAAGTGCCGTACGCCGCATTCGCCGCGAGTAGCTCGTCGATGACTCGCGACAGTTCACTGATGTCGCGCCAATACTCTGGTAGCCGCGGCCAGAAGGCATGCGCAGTGAGCCGGGGGTGCCGGCAACCTGGCACATACAGTTGCGGATCGAGCATGACCGCCCCTGAGGCCGCCGAAATCTTCGAGCTGAGCTTGCTCATCTGCTGAGCGCTCGTGTCGCGCGGACTTAGAATGACAGTGCCACCACCCCAATGGCGTACGAGCACCTCGCAGTGCTCCATCATCCCCCAACCACACTGCAACATCAGTTCCATACGGCGCAGCTACCTAATCTCTTGGATCCAGCCATGTGCCTTCGCAGCGGTCCGCGGCCTGAGGCTTCGACGAGATCGCGTCATCACCATCACCAAGTCGCTGAATCGTCCAGCCGCATCGACATCCCTGTTTGGCCTTGGCAGCTCGCTGTGCATGACACGTCTCAGCGCCTCGTTCGGGTCAGTCGTGCCTTGCGTGAACGGGTTTACTCCCATAAGCGCCTCGTAGAGCGTCACCCCGAGCGCGAATAGGTCGGCCCGCGCATCGATACGGTCCTTGTAGTTGAGGATCTGCTCGGGAGGGGCGTAGCCTGGCGACAGCGGACCGTGACCCGCACCAGCGACGGTCAAAGTCGCGAGCTCCAGGTGCCGAGCGATGCCGAAGTCAAGCAACCAACATTTCGACCGTGCTGGATCGACAAAGATATTCTCAGGCTTCACATCTCGGTGAACGATTCTCTGCTTCTCGGCTTCGCTCAGTACGTAGGACACGTCACGTGCCACGAGGAGAACTAAGCCGTCATCGAGGGGGCCGCCGCTGAGCAGCGTTCGAAGATTGTCGCCCTCGAGCCATGCCTCGATGAGCCAAAAGGTTGGTCGAGGCGCCCCTGCGAACAAGCCCATCGCGTAGATAAGCGGAACGTGCGGACATGCGGTGCTCCGCACAGCCTCCACTTCTCGCTGAGTGCGCTGCGGATCGGCGAAATCGGAGAATACCTTCAGCGCCACGGCACCGTGCGTGGCGTGATTGGCCTTGTACACGGATTTCTGGCCACCGCCGGTCACGTAAGTAATCCCGGTCAAATCAGGAAACTGCGCAGCGAGGACTGCGGGCGCAATCGCGAGCGGGTTCATCGCCCCCGCCTTCCCTAGCTCAGCCTTCCAAATCCACGCCAGACCCACTCGTTAAACAGCCAGGAAGCATACGATTGAGGCAACCGATCGCGCCGGGAACGTATCTGTGGAGTCGAGAGGCTTCGATCAGCCGAGAGGACTCCCACACCCAGTCGGGCGGCATCATCAGTCAGGCTTCCAGCAGCCGGAATGCGTGGGAGCAGTAGAAAAGACTCTGACGCGAACCAGGTATTCAAGAATGCCTGCTGCAGGCCGCGGCGCCAGTCCTTGATTTTCGCCTCAAGTGCAATTATGCGCCGGACGGCGAAAATCTCGCGCAGCGGCTTAATTCGAATCGAACGACTCGATACTTTTACAGTCCCAGCAGCAGACAGGCGGTCAATCGAACGCTCCGTTTCCAGTCTATTCTGCCGGCTTCGGATCTCAGCTCTGGAAAGCGATCGAGCGCCATGGATGTACTGCAGCAGGCGAAGATCGCCTCCTGTGAGCTCCGTGCGAGAAACGGGCCATCCGTCAGCCGCTGCGCGATCCCAATATACGAAGACCAGATCGGGGTATCCCGTCTCAAGGCGAGGCTCGTGAAAAATCGACAGGGCGCAGCCGCCCCTATGACCACAGATGTCGCGATCGAGAAAAGATTGGATGACGTCCAGCTCGGGCCCCTTCGTCGCGATCCTGCATTGCACCTGAATCCCCCTTCCCCCTCGTACGGCGCCGGCATCTTAGCATCGTGCTTTTGGGATGCCACTGCGGGGTCGCGATCCCTCGGATTCGCTGCCTGAGTTCTCGTACCGGCCCAGTCTGAGCTGCCCTTCTGTCCGATCAGCATAGGGCCGTCGGCGCGCAGCGCTAATCGCCGGTACTCGTGTGCCCTTTGGCGTTGTTCATCGTCGCTGTTTCCGATGTCTCTTCGGGTGTGAAGGCGCACACTATGGTGATGTGCATCCGCAGTCCCGCAGCAAGATGAACGCCGAGGCTGCTATCGACATTCGTGCCTTCCTAGCGCACCTGCACCACCTGACCGCCGATATACCGCTGCGTCGAGTGGACCAGCAGCGCAATGTCGCTGGCCACGCGCTCGTGCAGGCGCTGGCGGATAGCCACGGCCCCAATGAGCAGCCGCCTTACTGGACGCCGGTCGAGTGTGCCGATGTCCTGCAGGTACTGTGCAGCATTTCCCCGCAGCTCGGGCGGTGCTACTGCAAGGATGACAGCACGATCGCCGGCTACGCAGAAGTCATGCATCATCTGCACGATTCGATCCTGATGACCAGCGCCCTGCTGGGGGCGCAGGACAATCCACCAGGTGGGCGCCGCCCCTACCTGGTAATCGACAACACGCAGGGATCAACAGGCGGTGAAGGCTAGCGACATCGGCCGCCACCCAGGCAAAGGATCGCCAATGCGCATCGGTCGAACTTCGAGCACGTGGGGCCTCTGTGCTCTTGCCCTGATTGCGACAGCCGCAGTGCTTTGGCTAGCGGCCCTGATCGGCATTCCGCCGTTTGCGAGCTGGCTACAGGCCGGTGGCGGCGTACTCATGCTCCTCCTGGTCGGCAGCGTCCTGCTCCTAGTCGCGAGCTCCGTGCTGTATGGCCTCAGCTACGCCTTGCGCCATATTCGCGACTGGCCGCACAGCGCCAGCGTCAGCATGACCTTCCTCAAACGAAACGCCTTCGAGATCGCGCGCGCCGCACTCATGCTCTTTGCCGTCGCTCTGATGTTCACCGCCGTGCGCACCTACTACGGCTGCCACTTTGAGCATGAGTGCTGGACCATGTCGATGATGGCCAGAGCCGATAACAGCGCCGTGGAAATCGCAGGCTCTGGAATCGCCATATGGGCTTTCGTGGCGTGGCTTAGGCGAGTGAGGCATTGACCGGCGCCATGGACGAGATCAGCTGCGACCAGGCACGCTCGATTGCCGGCGACCTGCTCCGTCTGTCAAAGGAATCCGCGAGGCTCGAGATCGACCGCGTCATCAATCCGCTGGAGTGGAATGACGGCAAGATCGGGGGTTACTTTACGCGTCCCTCCCGCATCGAGGATTGTTGGCTGGTAATCCTGCGCCGGCCAGAGTTCTTCGGCTTACGATCGACGGACATCATGTTGATCGATCGAGCGAGCGGCCGGCTCGTGTACTTCGGTGATGCCGGCGACGAGGGATAGCGCAGCCGTGGCAGACGACCGGCCCCTATTTATCGTGTCCGGGGGACAAACTGGTGTCGATCGCGGCGCGCTCGACGCCGCGCTGGACGCACAATCACCGTGCGGCGGATGGTGTCCCGCTGGCCGCAAAGCGGAGGACGGCCCGATATCGGAGCGTTACCCGCTCAAGGAGCTCGCTGGCGGCGGCTATTACCAGCGTACCCGCCAGAACGTCACCGACAGTGACGGTACGCTCGTCATCACCTTCGGCGAGGCAACCGGCGGCACTGCACGCACGATTGGGGTCTGCCGGCGCTTGGTGAAGCCTCATCTGGTAGTCGACGCAGCTCAGACGCCGGCATCGATATCTGCACAGGCGGCGTTCCAGTTCATCGAAGTTCACGGCATCCGCCGCCTCAACGTCGCCGGCCCCCGGGCGAGCGGCGCGGCGCGAGGCTATGGCTACGCGCACGAACTGATCACTCTACTGCTGCGCCGGCGCTCTGCCGGATAAGCCGAGCGGTCAGTTGTCCTTGGCCACGCATCTGCCGCGCGCGCTGGCGGCAGCCTGTTGGCAAGATGGGGCATCGTAGTAGTTGCACTGGGTCGCGTAGGACGTAACGACGCAAAAGGTTGCTCCACCCTCGGGAGGCTTCGCCTCTTCCTGATTTACGATACAGCCGCCTCTGGCCGCAGCGGCAGCCTGCTCGCAGCTCGGCTCATCGTAGTAATAGCACTGCTTGCCATAGGAAGTAACCACGCAAAACGGCGCTGCAAGGCATGCTCCCGCATAGAGAGCGGCCAGGGCTCCGAGGGCAACAATTGTTCTGTGGCGCATTGCTCTTCCTTTCCCCGTCCATGAGATTGATTCGATTGCGAACGCCTGCGGCAGTCTCGTCACCGTTCCCCTGGCTTTCGGCCTGCAGGGGCTCTGGAGCGGTCCTCGGAGGTGACCGTCCGCTGCGTAAGGCCATCGGTATCCGGGATGCGGCTCGCCGGCGTGTCCGTGGGCCACTCATGGAAGCGCTGTGGTCCCCTCCCATCCCCCAAGTCCACGGTCACCTCCAACGTCGACTCAACGGGCTTTGTTGCCGCAGATGGCATTGCTCCCTCCCAGTCTCAGCGCGGAGCATACGCCAGAGGCAATCGCGTTTTATCGTGCACGCACGTTAAATTTCGCGGGCTGCCGGCCGCGCAGTTACGCGCTCCGTTGTACTGCTAATATCAGCATGCTAATATCAGCAGATGGGCGGACGCACAAAACGCACGCAAGTAGCACTGTACTTGGATGAAGAGCAGGTTCAGGCGCTGGCGGACCTGGCCGCGCGCACAAATCGAACCCAGCAGCAGGTGCTCAGGGAAGCGCTCGATGCGGAGCTCGCTAAGCATCGGCCGCCAAAGGCGAAGCGAAAGGCATAAAGAGCGCCGCCCGGGGCTGCGTCAACAGCGCCCGAGCGGCTAACCGCAGTCAACTACGAAGGAGATGACCATGGCTGAATCGAAGTCTACCCGGCGTTCGCCGGTCAAGGCTGACTTCCGCATTGCCCCCGGCGTCCGCAGTTATGCCGGAGTCGATGGAGCACTCAACGTCGTTCGCGTGTACTGGGGCCCTGAATGGATGAACTGCGGAGACGCTCAAGCCCTCGTTTACCACGGAAACGCCGAGGCGCTAATAGCCATCGGGGCCGCCACCGCAGAGATGCTCTCCAGGCGACCAAGGGGGTGCCGGCGCAAACGCATCGATAGCGATGGCAACCCATTCGACGTGGTCTTCTATAGTCGCCAGAGCCCTGACGGTCCCGTGCAGTTCTGCAGATTGGTCCGTCGCGGGCCGCGCGAATTGCTTGCACTGCTGCCTGGAGCTGAGGCGGCGCTCGCTATCCACGAAAAGCGGCAAGCCAGCACTGACACACCGCAGGACGTGGGCCAGGGCGAGAGTCGGCTCTCACTGTCCGATGCCGGCGATGCGCTCGTTGCTCACCGCATGCTGGCGGACGATCAGGCCGAGTTTCCGGAGGCTGTGCAGCATCAGGTCGAAGTGTTGCTTCGGCGATTTCAGCGGGAGGCAAAACCATGAAGAAACAGCTCAGGGTCGTGCAGCAGGATCTGGAACCCATCTTCGTGGCCCAGCGCGCAGCGGCACTCATGGCCCGCTTCCCGGGCATTGAGTTCGTGGTGATGCAGCAAAAGAATTGGGACCGCCCTGAGCGGTTCCAGACCATCACTTTTCGCGGCTCGCGAGAAGCGCTTGAGCGCTTTGGGCCGATGTCCAAAGCCCTTGCGAAGCACAGTGGCTATACCGACGAGTTCGGTGATTTGTGGTACGCGCAACGATACCCGGACGGGACCCTCGCCGGCTGCGTACACAGTCATTGCGAAGGCGCGGAAGCACCCTGGCGCGCGCGGCGCTGGCCGCAGGCCGGGCTCAGTAGCCGCGTGCGGACGATGATTCGGCGCCTAGCGCGATCGCCGGCGCAGTAGGCAGAGGCGACAACGGTACGTCAGCGCCGCCGTTGGGCGCTTCCACTTCGAGCCCGCGATGACCTCGTGGGCTTCTTTTTACGCGGCCCCGGCACACGAGGCGGCTTAGCGAGCTGTGGGAGCCGAACATCGAATCGTGAATGGCCGCACGGCGGCGCCCCCACAGGCACGCTACGTTCCGGGAATGAATATTTCGCCCGCGATTGTGGTCAAGAACGTGCGCTGCTGCGGGACGGCCGAAAGGCTTCTAATCTGTGCGTTGGCGCTGCTATTGACCGCATGCGCCACAGTCCCGGTACAGACCACGGCCGGCACGTGGATGATCTCGGCGCAGGTGCCGTTCAGCGGGCCCACCGGCGCCCTCAACCAGGCCATCATCAAGGCCAATAATTTCTGCGCGTCTCAGGGACCAGGGCAGGCGGCTAAGCTCGTATCGAACACCACCAAGGAATGCATGCTGCACGGTGGCTGTGGCGAGGCGCAAATCACATTCATCTGCGCCACTTCGGCGCCGCCCACAGCCCAACGGTGACCAGGTAGGGCCGCCGGCGACCACTTCGCCGCCTTCGCAGTTGATGAATAGGCTGACGCATACTGTGCGCTGTGGCCCCGCTCCCGCGAGGCGCCACGACTAATGCTACCGAGGAAGGGACTGCCGTGTCTGTGAGTGACCTGGCAAAGCTAAGAGTAACGGTAAGGCATATCCTGAATCTCTGGCCCGCGGTGCTACATCGGCGCGGATACCTCCGCCGCATGGCGCAAAGCGAGGAACTCAGGGCAGCGCTTCATCACACCTACGCAGGCCATGTCTTCAATGCTGTCCACGCTGCTTTCTCGATGGATCTCGTGCGGGCTGTCGGTTCCCTCATTCTGGATACGAGACGCGGCACCGCCAGCGTCGCGCGGGCCGTCATGCTCTTGAAGAGGCCAGATGTGGTGTCCCAGCTAAGGGCGCAGGAGTACGAGCCGCGGCCGGCGTCGTCCCGCGACGAGGAGATGCAGGAGGCCATCAAACAGCTACAGGCCAGGGAGTTCGATTCTGTCTTCAGTGCTCTACCAGGACACCTGGAGCGCATTTCCACGACCGTGCTTGATGCTCCGACGGCTAGACTCATCGAGGATATCCGCAATAAGGCTGTCGCTCATAGCGCCATAGAACACGATGGTGGCGAATTTAGGATATGGCCGGCCGAATCAGCAGGGCTGACCTATCAGCAGCTCGACGACTACATCGATCTTTGTACGCAAGCAGTCGATCGGCTGAGCCACGTCGTGCTGCGTACTGCCTTCGCCTTTGACGATGTCCCAAAAGTTCAGCAGCGGTACGCGGATGACTACATCGAGGCTCTGGTGATCGGATTGAACCATCAGCGGCAGGAGCGAGAGCGAAAGCGCCAGGAGAATCTGCGGCAGATGCGGCGAACCTAGAACAGCTTCTTCCATCCAGGGGTGGTCTCGCGCCATCCCCTCGCCGCGAGGCACGCGCGCAGCAGGTCTCGATTAACCCCGGTGCCGCTGGACTCCTCGCCGAAGGCCCCGGCAGAGTTGGCCACTAATGTACCGGAAGACTCCGGGCCCGCGGCCTCGCGCATGCACTGGTAATCGTCTCGACTCAGCTCGACCTGAGTCCATGCTGGGTGCGTGTCGTTGACGAAGCTCGCTCGATAGGCGCAGCCGCCGAGGGCCGCCAGCGCGAGGGCCGCGCCCGTGCGCGCGGAGCGAAAAATGTTCATATGGCAATACCGAAGTCCCGGGGTTCCACTATGCCGGTGGACGGTAATCCGGAGTGTGAGGAGGCTCACGCGCTGCGCGCTCTCCGTGCGGATAATGCACGGCGCCAAAAAGGGAGACAGCGCGTGGAAAATGTTAAACCCTGCCCGTTCTGCGGAGAGCAGATCCTTGCGGTCGCAGTGAAGTGCAAACACTGCGGGTCGGCCATCGGCAGCTCGCCGAGCGTGACCCGCAAGCGGGCGAAGCTGCCGTCCTGGGTGGTTACCACCGCTGTCGTCATTGCCGTACTGATCGGTGCGACCTATCTGACCAACTGGAATCAGACTCGGACCCTCTCAGGGTCTGGATTCTCGAACGCCGATATCAGCCAGGCGGAATCGAGCATCAGGGCCCAATACGAGAAGCAGCACGATACGGTCCTGGATGTGCAGATGATCCGCGAATCCCCCACCAGGCTGTCCGGCTTCGTGAAATTGAAGATGCCCGCCATCCCCTATCTCGGGGCGGTCGTCTCCAAGACCTGCACCGCCACCATGGGTGAGGACCGGAAGTACATTTGGCAGTGCGCGTGAGGCCACCATGCGAGTAAAGCTGTTTGTCGGCGCCTTGGCGGTTCTGTTGCTTTCGGCCACGGCATGGGCGTCATCGTGTGACGAAGAGACCATCGACACCGTCTCCGAGGATGGCGACCTCATTGTGCTCTCGGATGGGAATG
This sequence comes from Steroidobacteraceae bacterium, assembly GCA_035553315.1. GTDB lineage: Bacteria > Pseudomonadota > Gammaproteobacteria > Steroidobacterales > Steroidobacteraceae > FEN-1191. The sequence continues at coordinate 163,975 of DATNDE010000004.1, read as the reverse complement.
CATACGACGTGGTCCCCGGCGATGAGGTGACCGCATCAGAGTGGCAAGAAGGCGATTCCGTCCTTATGTGCGGGGACAAAATTATCAACAAGGATGAAGACGGGGAATCGATCGACATCACGCCTCACTAGCCGTCGCGTGTGCTGCTGGTGTCGGCGCCGTCTTCGGGCGGCGCGGAGCTACTCCGAGACAACTCTCAGATCGTAGCTTCTATCCTGTAATAGAGTTCCTCAGCCAGATGGGCGGCATCCCTCCACAGGATGTGGTTGTACTGGCGAGTGTCAAAATGCATGTCTGACCGGGCGCTGCCCTCCCTGCACGTCCAGATCACGGGTCGGCCGAACCCCAGCGCATACCCTGCCTCGAAGTAGACGCCGGTATTGGCGCCAGTCACATCCGCCACCAGGAACCGGCACCGCTTCAGTTCGGTGACGATTCGCGCATCGATCTGGTCATTGTGCGGCGGGTCGTTAGCCAAGTGCGGCTCGAATCCGGCTTTCACAATGGCAGGCGCAAAAGCCTCCCTATAGAGCGCCAGCATATCTTCCCGGAAGGCCATGGCTACGAATCCGACGTTTGAAGCCTCCGTCTTGTCGAGTAAGCGTGCCGCCGCCTCCCAGCCTTGCGGCCTGATCACCCACTGGTTGTTCGCCAGTCCCTGGAGGTGCTGGCGATCCGATAGGCAGCCGAGGTAATAGCGCATCTCCTGTTCATCGAGTGCACAGGCCAGGGAGCGCTCGCGCCACGCATCGATGGCGAACGGGCGACCGGGCTCGGGATGGAGGCGTGCCAGAGACAGCAACAACAGGTCAGGCTTCTGGTGAGTCCTGGGATCTGGTAGCACCGCTATGATGGCCGGCAGGGAATGGCTCGTCAGGTGAGGAGGTTTCCGCCCTTCCAGCTGGTGCTGCTTGGTCCAGTAGCTGAGACGGTGCCGGGCTACCTCAGGTGGGAAGCTCGAGAAGTACTGCGACATTGAGATCGTGTAGACCCCGCAAGTCGTGCAGTCCAGACGCACGGATTCGGACCCATGCGGAAATGGCTCGGGGAACTCGCCTCCGCATACCCAGCAGATGTGATAGGAGGCCAGCAGGTCGGCCATTGACACGTTTTCAGTCCTCGCCCAATGAAGCCGAGGATGCTACCACCGCAAGCGAAAGCGTGAGCCCCCCAACGCCCGCTGCAGCTTGCCGTTCACCAACAAGGTTATGCGTGCCCATCCTTCGAGGCCGCCAACAAGTCTTCCACACCCAGCTCACGCGCGAAGTCCTCGCCCAGCAGCGGCAGTAGCATCCGCGTCATTTGCTCCAGCTGGCTTGTTGGCACCCCGGTCAGGTCCAGCTTGACGTGCGTGCGCTTCAGGCTGTGCCGCTCGAGGATCAATTTTTCGGCGAACATGCCCAGCTGGCGGCCGATGCTGTCCTGGTAGCGATGTCTGATGCTCGAGTCGGGCAGCCGATAGCTGACATGGCCCCTCTTGCTTGTCACAACGTCGACCGCGGCACGCTGCTCCCGCGTCAGCTTGTTCAGCGGCTTTAGGCGCAGCGGGTAGACCGGCTGCCCGTTGAACTGCACCACGTTCCCTTTGTCATCCGTCAGAGGGTCCGAGCTCTGCTCGACGAAATCGCCAGGGTCCAGGAACGCCACCGCTGCCATCCCCCGCAGTACATCCTCCTCACCGATCGCCAGCTGTTCGCCCACCTTGCGGGCCTTCGCCTCCTGCAGGGGTTGCAGATAGGCCGCGAAGCGCTCCAGCTTTTGCTTCGCGCGGGTCGCAATGAAGTGCGCTTTGCCCTTGAATCCTGCCTCCTGGTAAGCGCGTACGTGGTCGAAGTGAACCAACCACCGCTGGCAGAACTTGCGGTCCCGCTCGCTGTTCGGTGCGTACGCTATCTGTACGCATTGCGAGCGGCTCACCCGAGCCACGGGAGCCTCCAGAAGACGTGCTCGATGAGCTCGATAGCGACCATCTTGCGCACGTCAATGCGCTCGCCCGGTCAGGTGCGCCACGCCAGCGACAATCTGATCCAAAATCGGCGTCACCAACGGCAAAGCCGCCGGGCATTCGATCTGCATGCCGGCCGCGATCTTCTCGCAGAGCGCACCTAGATCGACCGCCTCGCGCCCCAGAATATCGAACGCACGATGTACCGCGCGCAGCCGCTCGTTCAGCAGATCTGCGCGGGCTTTGAGCGCGTAAACCTCACGGGCGAGGGCTGGGCTCATCTGCTCGACAATGGCGGCCACTGCTCCATCGCAGTCCGCCGTGCCGGTGTGGTGCCGTCGTGCCGCCATGTGTTGCCTCTACTCGCTACGAAAGTTTCTGATCAAATGTCCGGAGTGCCGTTGCCACGCGCTCAGGCAATTTTACCGGCATCGATGCCCATAGCTGGGCGAAAGCGGGGTGTCCGGCGGCACGCAGCGCGCGCACCGCTTGGGCGCGACTCTTGCCTTGGATGATCGCGCTTATGCGATCGGCCGCCGCCTGCGATCTCTGTCTCCGGATCTCGCGCTCGGTCTCTCGAAGCCGCAGGCGCTCCTGCTGAATCTCCTGGCGCAGTGCGCGCACCTGTTCCTGATCGCCCTGCCGCTGTGCCTTGCGTAGGTGCTGGGTCAGGCCCCGCAGGTATGCCTGCTGGTCATGCTCGCGATCGTAGCGCTCGCCCTGCTCGGGATTGGTCACGATGGACGGGGCCGGCGTGACGCCGATGAACGGTGCGGCCTGCAACGCTTTGCCGCGGATGCCGACCTCGCCGGCGCCCTGGAACTTTCGCGCCCCCTGGACAGAGAAGGGCAGCACCTCGCGCGCTGCATAACGCGCGCTCTCGAGGGTCTGCTCCCAGAGTGAGGAATCAGGGTTGCGGATGGCATCGCCGTAATAGTCCCGGTTGTTCCAGATGTCGTAGACCAGGCCGATCAGGGGATTTGCTTTGTTGGCGATCGTCGCGGCCGGGTGATGCCAGTACTCGTAGATGTCCTTGACGTACGCCGGCAACGAGATCCGCTCTGGACTACCGTCTGCGTTCGGGCGTCCCGTGCGCGGGAAGAAGTAGTCCTTCAGTTCCTTGGGCCCCTCGCCGGTCAGCAGGTATTGCAGCGTCGCGCCGAGCATCGCGACCGTGGCCGTCATGGCAATGACATAGGGGATGCGGTGGCCGACCTGGTCGGCGATCCGATGCCACTTCGTGCCACTGGCTTCGGACTGTTCACCGTCACGCTGTGCGGTCCCAGCGGCCGCGCCTTCGGCACCTGCACCTTCCGGGCTTTCCGAAGCGGCGTGCTCTGCACCCTCGATCGGTGCTCCGCGCGCGAGGTAACCGATGAGCCGGACAGCATCGACCGGCGCTCCGCCGATCTCTCGGATAGTGCCGAGGTTCCAGCCTACCGCGCGCACCGTCAGGTGCGTGATGTCCTTCCACGTGCGATCCCAGAAAAGATTGTCATAGACCATCTCGCCCAAGCGGTTGTCCACGCTGTTCCAGATGGACTGCATGGCGCGTGCGAACTCCTCTGACCCCTCGAGCGGGTGGCGCTGAATGTGATCGGCCGCCATGTCCGCGAACACTCCCAGCTTCTGCAGCGGGACAATGTGCTCCATGATCCAGGCGCTACTGGCGCGCGTGACACGACCGGCAATCTCGAAGGGCAATCGCCACGCTGGCATCTCCACAGCCATGGACTGCAGTTCGCGCCACAGGTGCGTGGGATACTCCAACGCGAAGCTGCCGGTGGCTTTCGTGAGCTCGGCGAAGCGGTGATGCGGCTGCGTCAACGCCGCCCGGATGTCCTGCGACAGCGAGTGCACACCAACACCCCTGAATGGACTCACGCCCCGAGCCGCCTGGAAGTAGTTGTCCATCTTCACGCGGCCACCTGCCGCGATGAGTCCCTCGACGATGCGACGCAGCTCTGGCGCTGCGCCTGCGATGTTGCTGTAGGCCTTGAGGAGCTTCGCGCCGCGGCGGATATTCGCCAGCGCCGCGCCGGGCCCTGTGGCCGCTTCCATGAACGCTCGCAGTGCGCCGATCGGCTCGCCGTGCAGCAGACGCTCAACAGCGAGGGCGTTCTTGCTGATCACAGCATCGAGTGTCGTAAAGCCGAGATGGAACGCCGAGAAACCCAACTGGAGTGCATTGACCGCATTCGAGATGCTGCGCACGAGCTGCACCGGTGCGACGCGGGCCAACTTGGATGTGGACAGTTGATTATTGATCACCCGTGCTGCGTCCTCGGGCATGATGTAGCGGCCGCGCTCGATGAACCCTTGCTCCTGCTGACTCCACTGGCGCACACGGCCCACCGCATCTTTGATTTCTGTCCATCCCTCGGGCATGGGCTTGTGGGATGGCAGGAAGATCGCCAGCCCTGAATCTCTCAGCCTCTGCATGAGCTTGACGCCAGCGGCGAACCGCTGCATCTCCCTGACCTTCAGGAAGGTCAACGTCAACGGATTGGTCGTGACCGGGCGCAACCCCAGCGCCATGCCCTCGCGCATCGTGGGTATTTTTCGCTGCTTCAGGAACGTCGCAGGTCCTCGCAGTGGCCGGTGACCCGCCACCTTCGCAAAGGCTCTTCTGGCGGCACTTGGATCTGCCCATATGTGCGGGAAGTAGTTTTCGATGAAGTTATCCAGCGCTCCGACCCCAAGCTCACGCACGTGATCGCGCCACGTATCCAGTATCGAGCGAATGACGTCAGCGGCGCCCTGTAGCTCGGCGCGCGGCTGCGAGCGCCCGGTCTCGATCGCGTCAATGAACTCCAGCCGATCGGTTGGGGATAGCAAATCGAACTGCCGGCTGTAGGCTTCCAGCCGCTCAACAGACTCGTGCGTGGCCTGCGCGAGGCCGCCGAGGGACTCGCGTGCGATGAGAGCGGTAGCTTTCGACTCCGGACTCACATTCGCTGGATCCAGGAGCCGGCGCGCCCAAAGGGCGAATTCGTTCTTGGGGACGTCTGCGATCGCGCGCCGAGCGAGTTCGTAGCCGGCACGCGTGGTCGGCGTCTCTGTTTGCTCCTCCGGCATACCGGGTTCAGGCTGCGCACCGTATTCAGCGCGTTGTTCGAATACAGCCTGGCCGCGCATCACGTGCGCGGCGAGTTCCGGGGTAATGTCGACGCCGTGTACATCGGCGCTCGCCGCCCCGACGACGTCATAGCGCGGCTCCTCGCCAGTGTCCCGATTTTGGATTTCCTCGAGTTCCCGCACACTGCGGATCGGCGTGGTTTGACCATCGTCCCACAGCACGACACGCTTACCGTCCGCGATGGCTTCGAGCGCCTGCCCGTAGGAGACGCCCTCTTCGCTCTTTTCGGTCGGTATGTGGCTTGTCTTGACCGAAGTGTTGAAGCGCTTAACTAGCTTACCGGTGATCGATGGCAGCATCTGATCATAGAAGGCACGCATGCCTTCGCCGCCAACCTTGAGCTCAAGGCCCTCAAGCTGCGCCCAAGTGCGCACCCGCTGGATCAGTGAGGCACTGACGCCCTCGGTCTGCGCGAACTGCTGAGCCGCCTCTTCGGTGTCGTGCAGCGGGCCTACTGGCCGGCCGCTCAATCCGTACACGCGAAAGCCACCGCGGGGCTTGGCGAGGAGCTTGTCGGCCGCGTCCTTGCCTATCAAGTCCGGCAGGTCTTCGGGTCGAACCCCGGTTTGCTGAATGACCTTCTCGCCACCCTTGCCGTACGCGACGAAATCCGAGCCGTTGTAGACCACGGAGCTGATGTGCTTGGACAAGTCGTATCGGGCGGCATTGGTGTCGCCGCTGTCCCACGTCATCCGATCGAAGCCGTGCTCCGCTGAAAACCTCAACATCCGCTTCATCGCGAGCTCGGGCCACGTGGTCTTGAACGGCGCATCCGGTACCTTCTCGCCGGCCTGTACCATTCGCTCCGTATTGATGGTACGCAGATGGCGCTCGGCATAAGCGCGCGCGCCCTCCATCGTCGGCTCGATCCCTTTGCCGATGGCGAAGACTCGCTGTACTTCGCCGCCTGGCTCGCGGGCGAAAACGTGCCACTGGTGCTTGTCAAAATCTTCGATATGATCCAGCGCCAGATCATGATTAAGCCGCTGCCGATAGCCGCCCTTGCGCCCCTTCTGGTGCCAATCGCTCTGTACCTCTGCGAGGTGCAGAACCTTGCGACCCTCCGTGTCTCGGCGCTCATCGAAGCGCACATGAGCTAGTACGTTGGGCTCGCTCCAATGTGGCGAGCGGTAATTCTGATCGCTCTTGATCTTGCCAAACATCTGCGTGAGGCGGCCAATTTCGGCTTCGGCCTCAGCCCGAGTCGGGAAGGTCTCGTCCTGCAGACCGGGAGCGCTCACCCGGTACAGGCCATTCGGCAGCGCCGTGATGCGCCCGTGCGTCTCGCGCTCGACCGGCTTAGGCGGCAGGGTCAGCAGCAGCTCGCGGTACTGCCGGCCGCCCGGGAGCACGTAGTTGGCGAATTGCGCTGGCGGCCTGCCAGCTTCCACTTCGCTGCGCGCCACATAGGCCGCGCGATACTCGCGCGCGGCGGCCGCCATCTGTGGGTCCTCCAGCAGCGCGCGCTCATCGGTCGCGAGTGGTTCACCGCGCGCTACCGCCAGCGACAGATCGCCGTAGCCAACCGGCTTGACCTTTCGCGTCAGAGCCTGGAAGCGATTCTGTGCCTCTTCAAGCGCCGCCTGAGCGCGCTCGGAATCGGTGTCGCCGCGCAGCACCTCCTGGACGTGGATCTCATGCGCGCGCAGGTAATCGAGCACCTCAGACTTCGAGACGCGGCCGCGACCGGAGAGCCACTGCTCGAGGCCCGTATATTCCAGCTCATCGCGTTTCAACCCGGGCATGTTCTTCAGCGTGCCGAGCCACTCTGCCGCCGTGCCGCGCTCACGCCTGGTAGTCTCGGTGGCGCGGGTGAGGGCCGAGTAGAACGGCTGGCCGTACTGGTCGACCTCCTCGCGCACCAGGCGCGATGCACCGATCTGGCGCCCGAGGCCTTCCACGTACATGCGCGGCATCGGTTTGTAGCGCCCGCTCAGATATCCGCTCTCTGTCTGACCGGCGACCACTACGTCCTGGAAGACACGCGGCAACTGCGCCACGTGCTCTGCCTTCGGCACCACGGCGAACAGCCAGCCACCGCCAGACTGGACGGCCAGTCGCCGCGCCAGCGCGTACGCGCGCAATCGAGAGGCCTCCGTCTTGCCAACCGAGAGCATCTCCGGTGGCCACGCTGTGATGGAACGTACCGTTTGCTCCTCGGCGGACGAGGTGACTGTTAGGACCACGACTCGGTTCTTGGCGTGCTCCTGCAGGCCCATCGCTACGCGAGCAACCGCCTCGGCAGAGTCCACAACCTGGCCAAGCAGCGCGTGGTCCACGGACGCGTTGCGCCCGACCTTCCATTCCTGGTCGCTGACACTGTGGCTGGTATCGTCACCGCGCTCGTTGATCACGTGATAGGCGCCGTGGTCGATGACTAGGTGCCCGAGAAACCCGCGTTCGAACTGGGCTGTGTAGACCGTGAATGCCCGGTCAGCATCGCTGGGGGCAGGCCGTCCTGACGGATGGTTGTGCAGGAGGTAGTAGCCATCGGCGCCGGTTCGCGCCATGGTCTCCTGGAGCAGTTGATGTCCGTCCTTGATGTCAGCGCCATCCTTGACGACGAAGGAGGCAGCACCGGGCAGTCGCGAGCTCATGGCAATCTCGTCAACGACAGTGCCATTCTTGACGAGGATAACCCGCAGCGTCTCGAAGCGCGGGTCGCGGTAGATCTGCGCTAGTTGTGCGAGCTCTACGGTTCCGCGGACGGGACGTCCGACAAGCTGCCCACTGCCTCGGGCGACGAACTCTCGCGGGATACGATCCCCAAGTACGGCGGCGCCGGCTCGTAGGTTCCGAGCGGGAATGAGACTCCGAATGGCGCGTAGTCCCAGGCGCACGTCCGCGGCGGTGGTGTCGGGGCGAGCCGCAAATGTGGGTGTGATCTTTTCTGCGCCATGGCCAAAGTCCAGTGCGAGCGGCCGCTCGCGATAAGCGTCCTGTCCATGCTCGAGCTTGGAAGTGTCGGTCAGGGCTTGCTCAATGTCGACCTGATTGCCGGCATCGTTGAAGAGATCGGGTTCTATTGCGCTCCCAGGCGCAGGCGCACTGCGCTCGCGCCGCTGCATCTCCGCGCGCACCCGCTCGAGCTGGTTGGCGATCTCCCGGCGATCGCCGAATAGGTCCGGCTGTGCGCCACCGGCCCCCTTCGCCTCTGCCGGCCGCATCGAGCCGCCGTAGAGCTTCAGCTGCTGACCCACGCGACCGTACAGATCGCGCATGCGCGCGTGGTACTCAGCGAGCTCGTGCTCGGAGAGCCTCTCGAGTTCCCGGGCGCTCAGCGCGCGCGTGCGCACGATGGCCACCAGCTCGTCGACGTGACGGCGCTCGGCAGCCGTGAGCTTCTCGCCGGCGATCGCCTTCCTGACCGCCTCGCGCGTGGCCTCACCGTTTGTGTTCTTCGGCAGCGGTGCCGCACGCTGAAGCAACGCGAACCACGGCTCGCGCGGCAGCCATTTCGTGCGTCCGGTCGCCTCGGGCTTGAGCCCGCCAGTATCGGCCTGGCGCAGGAGCTTGCCACCGACCTCAGCCCAGCCAGCCCGCTCGGCGTGTTCGACTAGCTCGGGGCCGTGCTGAACGTAGGCGACATGCGTGGGTTTGCCCTTGGGAGTGAGCGCCAGCGGCTGCGTGAGGTCGCCATGCTCGACCCAGTGCCTGAACGCCGCGGGGGTGAGTTCGGTGACCGCGCCCATCCCGCGCCAGCCCTTCTGGTAGTTGCGCCGGTAGGCATGCTCGGCCTCGGCTTGGGAGCGGTAGCCGACCAGCGCCTTGTGCTCGTCGAACGTGCCGTCCGGCTTGACCTGGTCGACGACGTAAACGTGCTTGGACTCCGGATGCTGCCCCATGAAGACATCCAGGCCCTCACCATCCGCCGAGCGCGTGCTCTGCACGTATCCGTAGGCATCCTGCATCGTGCGGGTGCCCGGAGTGCCGTCCGGATGCTTGAATGCCCGCTGGCTGCCCGGGAGGTTCTCAACCCGTAGCGTGAGGCCGTTCCAGTCGAGCGCGGGCTTTCGATAGTTGCCGCTTTCGGCTTGCGCCGGCTTCGGCGTTTCGGGTGCGGCTACTTCTTGTCCGAGGACTTCAGTCGTACCGCCGTGATCTTCCCGCCCTGCGCCAGCAGTTTCTTCAGCCGACGGTTGCTGCGTTCTTCGGCGAGCGAGATCACTTTGGGCTTCTTCGAAGGTTTGGCCACTGCCATGCTCCAATGATAAACCTTGCAGCGTCTCGACATGGCCGTCTGGCATGGAGACGTCGACCTCAGCGTCGCGCAACGCCTGCTGGATCGAACCCAGCTTCTCGTCTGCGTCATCCGCAGAGCGCGCCTGAAGTACGAAGTGGTTGCCGGGCAGATGGAAGGCGTCCTGGCCCGCGATCCGCGCAACTGCCTGCAGGACTGGCTCCGCTTCGCTCGCGCTCGGCCGCAGCACAATCTGCACGGGCTGCTTCGGAGCCGCCTCGTACGCGGCCCGGGTCGGTAGCCCGGTGACAGGGTGCAGCTCGGGCTCGCGTGCCGCGGTACCGGCGCCGGCCTCCGTGGTCTCCTGTGTCTCGGGAGTGGATGCAGTGCCGACGATCCTTCGAGCCTGCGCGACCGCTGCCTGCGCATTCGCCTTCGATGCGAAACTCGTCACCGGCTGGCCGCCAATCGTCACGTGGAACTGGCCGTCGCGTTCCTCGAGCTGGATGTCAGAGCGCTTGGCGGCGCGGGCGGCAGCGTCCTGTAGCGCCGTCGTGCGCTCCTCGAAGTTGGCGCGCGCAGCGTTGCCAGCCGCCGCAGGAGGCGCCTGAGCGGCGATCGTCTCGGTGGCCGCCGGAGGTGCAGCAGCTGGCTGCGCTGGCGTAGCGGCCTCCTGTGCGGCGGCGGGCGCCGTACCCACCAGCTTCCTTGCATCCGCGAGCACCTCCTGCGCGTTCGCCTTCGAAGCGAAGCGGGCCACCGATTCGCCGTCGACCACAATGTGATGCTGATCGCCGCGCTGCTCGAGCTGAATATCCGAGCGCTGCTGAGCGCGAGCCGCTGCGTCCTGCGCGATCGCCGCGTTGCGCTGGAAATCGGTACGCGCCGCCGCCGCGCCCTTCGGCGAGTGCTCATCGGGTGCCGCTGGCACGACCTTCGGCTGGTCGCTATCTGCGCCACCCGCATTTTCAACCGGCAAATTTGCCGGTTGATCGGCCGGTGCCGCTGCTCTACTGGCGCCAGGTGCTGGGGTACTCGATTGCGGATCGGCCGGCGAGCCCTGGTCGGACGGCCCGGTCAGGCGCTGCTGCTGATCGGGCTCGTACGCGCGCATCACGCGCTCGCCAAGCTCGCGGCCCTTGTCGACCGGCTCGCCGATCGGGCCAGCAACTGCTTCATGGAAGCCGCCAATGGCCGCACCGGTGATGGCGCTGATCACACCGGAGTAGGCAATGTCCTTGAGCGCATCCGAGAGTGGTTGCCGCTCCCCGATGATGCCCGTGTCGACGCCCTTTTGAATCGCTCCCTGGACCAGGCCAGCGGCTCCATTGGCGACGGCAAAGCCTGCAATCCGACCGCCGACCGTCTTGGCCAACGCTGCGCCGACCATGCGGTTGAGCACGGCTCGGCCGCCAGGCACGCGCGAGAGGACCGAGGCGACAGGTAATGAGCCTGCGATATCGGATATTCCATACAGGATCGTCGCCGTGCGAGCGATCTTGTCGCGGTTCGCCGCAAGGTCTGTCGCCGCCTGCAGTGCCTGGTTGCGCGCAGCGGGTGTGTCGGCGTTCGCAGCGGTGGCCTTCAGATCATCCAGGCGCTGATCGATCTTGTTCTGGATGCCAACGTACTGCTGAGGGGCCATCAGCCCAATCGCTGTCACGCTGCCGGCGGCAAGTCCACCTGGCGCGCCGCCAAGCGCGGCACCTCCCAAGGCTGCGGCGCCAATCGATACCGTATCCGGCAGTCCGGTCGCCGCGTGAAATGCCAGCCCTTTGAGCGTCCAAGCGCTGATCGGGTTGCCGGCAACGTCCTTCGGTTGCCATTGCTGCTCCGAGGCGAAGGTGGCGCGACGCTGTACGCTGCCAGACTGCTCGAGCTGCTGAGCTTTCGTGAGCTTCTGTTGTGCCTGCTGCGCGAGCGAAGCGCGCTGATCGTCGGTGTAATCGCGATACTGAGTCCATTGCGCGGCGAAGTCCGCGGGCGCAATGCCGAGCGTCCGAGCGGTCTTCGCGACCAGCGGATCCTTCGTCATGAGCGCGACTTGCTGATCAGGGTTCTGCGCCGCAGTGCGCGCCGCAACCTGCGGCAGCACATTTAGGGCAGCTACGCGCTGCTCGGCGCGGCTGCTCTGCCATGCGCCATAGCCCTCCTTGACGCCAGCTTCGATGTTGCTGACTTCAGCACCGATCGCATGCGGAATGTCCGAGGCAATGGTCCCCCACGATGGACCCACGGTCTCCCAGTGGCGTACGCCTGCAGTCGCACGGTCATAGTCATCACCGACAGCGTGCGCAGCGGACGAAAGCGCACCGCTCACACGGCCCATCAGCGAGTGCGTGTTCTCGACCGGATGCGCGCCGCCGTCCTGGTGCGGGCGCGCCAGGGCGGCCGATACCGGCTCGTCGTCTGCGCTCGGCTCGATCAGCTCCTGGTCGGTCGGCGTGTCGGCGCCCGAGGACTCGATGCTGTTCGGCCCCATCTGTGAGATCGGGGTGTCGGGTCCCGAGGCCTCGAACTGCGAAGCGCTTGCTGAGCCGCTCCCCGCGGTGGCCGTTCCTGGCGGTACAACCTGCGGAGTCCCATTTGTCGGCAACGGTTCGGCACCCCCAATCCAGCCTGAGCTCATCGCATCTCCCTTTCGGCGCCACCAGCGTGACGCCCCTGCTGCGGTAACAATTCCTGTTCGATTTGCCGCTGCAACCGCGGTTGCAGTACGAAGATGTAGTCCACCCCGGTGCTGTCGCTGTCGATCAGCCGCGCGCGGCACGCGATTGCGGCGCGCACGAGCTCATCCGCGTCGCGCACGCCGTCGCAGCGCTTGCCCTGCGGTGACACGACTCCCACGGCAAAGCGCGCACCGGCAGCCACAAGGGGCGCGAGCGCCGCCTGGTCGAAGTACTGGCGCAGGGTGTGGACGCCCTTGCCGAGTGATAGGTCGACGAGGACCAGGAAGGTCTGCGGCGTTCCGGAGGGGGATGGCTCGCGCCTCACATGTCCTCCTGCTGACCAGGGTTTTTGTAAAAGTCGGCATCCTTGGCGAGGATGTGCCCGATGAGATGTCGCTCTGAGTCTTCCGCAACCTTCGTCGCCACGAGCGCCCCGTCCGGTAGGAGCGACTCAATCTCGGTGCGCAGCAGATTTCGCATGTGCCTGGCAGGCATCGCTTCGGCCTCGACTGTAGAGGCCACATGCAGTGCGCGCCGGTCCCCGTTCTTGCGCGGCTTGGTCGGCAAATCCAGCTCCATGATCTGCGCTTCCGTGATCGCGAGGCGCCGAAAGTCGAGATCGATCGTGGTGTCGAGGTGCTTCCGCAGCTCACGCTCCAGCGCTACATCGATCAGCACGCCCGCCGGGTCCCAGTCGCCGATGTACAGAATCCGCAGCGGCCGCTCGTCCTCTGTTCTGTTCAGCATCTGTGCGGCTTCATACGCCAGGGTGATGCTCGAAAAGCCGCCCGCCGGATAAAGGGACACGGCGAGCTCGCGGCAATCACGATCGATGACACCGGCGATAGAGCGCGACTCGACCCACACCTCACAGCGCCATTCGGACAGACTCCAGAGGTCTCCTCGGTAAAGACCCGCTACACGGCGCAGGAAGTCACCGGCGTCCGCGTATGTGTGGGTGTAATACCCTCGGCGCGTGGCATCGGTAATCCAGCCATAGGGCAGGCGCCCTGAGCGGCGCAGCTTCACGCATCGATCCTGCACATGCCGATAGCCGCGCTCGGACTTCTCGACCGGCTCCGGCAGGCGCGGGTCCGTCATCCGGTAGAAGACGTGGCGGACCGACTGCGGATGATCGGCGCTCAGCACATCGAGGATCTGGCTGTCCAGCTGCTCGAGGCGTTCGTGCGTGCGCCGTTCGCGCTTTATCGTGCGTGCACGGTAGCTCTTGCGGCCGGCGCGGCTCATACGGTCCTCCGCGAGGTCGATCCTTCAGGGGAGCGGAAATCAAGGCAGGGATCTGAGCCGGGATTGTGCGGCGCGGTTGGCGTCGACAGTGGTTTATCTAACTCTCCTCTCTGGGTCTTAAATCTTCCATGGTCATCTTCATCTTCATCTTCAACGTGCGTGTTATAGCTGGGTAATAGCTCAGCTATAGCTGTGTTATTCCTGAGTGGGACCACATTTCCCGTAGCCTCGTATCCGCAGACGAGGCAATGTCCATTGCTGTGCTTGGACTTGGTCCTGCACTGAGGACAACCCCAGCGACTCCACATGCCCTTGCGTCCCTTCAAGCTCTGCGTCTCGCGGTAGCGAGCGTATTGCTCGCGGCGAGCGGCAGTGGCCTCATGCACGAGGCCGCCGTCTACCTCTGCAAACCGATGCTCGAGCGTCTCCCAGATCTCGATGAAGCGCTCAACAGGAATGCCGCAGATCGCGGCGAGCCTGTCCGGCTCATCCGGCAGAGGCCCGTTATCCCATTGGACGAACAGCAGCTTGAGATAGGCCCCAAACTCCTCGGTCGTCCAGCCTGAGGTCTCGCGCAGCAGATCACCGATGAACACGGGCATGTAGGGCAACTGTGACTTCATGCAGCTGCCGCTCCGATGCGTACACCGATTGGCTCTGCATCGGCTAGCAGGTCCAGCCTGAGGCCGCGCCTGCGCTCGCGTGCAGTCACGTAGCGGGGCAGCGTGCCTACCTGGATAGCAGGCAGCTGCAGATGCGGCACCCAGCCCGAAAGTGGCCGATCACAGACGCGGCACTGCCAGGCGATCGAGTTGTTTTGCGGGCAACGGCGCAACTCCGGCGCGCCACCGCACTTGCAATGCTGCGGTGGCGCCACATCGGCACCGAAATGCGGACAGCGAAGTCCTGATTCGTTGGCGCCCGGAAGGCGAGCGACGTTGGTAATTGCTGGAAAACTCGCGGATTGATCAGTCGCGCACTGTGATTCTGCGCGATGCGCTGTTATATTCATTGGTGCCTCGGGTGGTGCTGGGGTATTGCTGCTGTCGAGAACTGGGCTCCCCATCGCCATGGGGGGCCCTTCTCGTTTCTGGGATCGAGGACATCAAGCTGGCGCGCCGCCAATCAGTTGCTCGATCTCTGCTCGCGGCCACGCGAGACGCCCGTAAATGCGCCGTGGACGCACGGGGCCTTCACCGAGCGATGCCCATTTTCGAAGCGTATTTGGCGAGCGACGCAGAGCTCGCGCGGCTTCTGCCGTAGTAAGAGTCGACGGCTCGACAGTGAGCTGGTTGGATTGAGCGGTCATACGAACCTCTACGGCGTGTAGATGTTCGTGAATATCTATCTCCCAGGGCCCGCGCACCATGTCTGTAACCGTCAACTTTCCGTACGGTTGCTTCTACCTGGGCTTCACAGCGCCGTGTGCGCGTGGCCGTGCGCAGCTGACTGCAAATCATGATCCACAGGGTGGATGTACCGCTCAATGTCCGCACGCCGATAGCGGATCATGCGGGAATCGCCGAGCCGCACGTACTGCGGCCCGCGACCGAGACACCGCCAGTTCCTTAACGTGTTCCTCGATACGTTCAGGAGGCTCGCGGTCTCCAGCTCATCGAGTAAATCGCTGGCCAGCCTCTCACCATCACCGCCATGTAAGCGGCCCGTATCCTGCTTCACGCGATACTCCTGTACCCGCCGGTACGGCTAGGTATGGAAAGCATCGGGTGTGCGCTATGTTGGGCCCAAGAGGCCCAACCTGTTATTTTTCGAGCGGCTGAGTCGTTGCCCAGTCGCGGAGGCGCGTCGTGTCGTACCGGCCGATCCGTTTGACGCTGCAGTAGCGCTCCACGCGATCCACCAAGTTCAGAGTGCCGGGCAACGAGGCGCCGCGCTCCCATGTGCGGTAGCCGTTGACAGCCTTGGCCAAAGCGTCGCGTTGGCGCTGTTCGTTGGCTTGCGCTGCGCGCGGCCCCAATATCCGCTGCGCCCTGGCGCCCTCACTCTGCTTGCCGCTTCGCCACCGCTCGGCATCGAGCAGCAGTCCAATGAGTTGCTCCGCGACCAGGTCAAGCATGGAACTGGGACGGCGTCTGAGCGCCTCACGGGCACGGTCAAGCGCCTGTAATGCATTCAGCAGCCGCTGCCGCTCAGAATTCTCATGCAGCCGCACGCCGGTCCGAAGCGCGTAGAGCTCCAGCAGCATCCGGCGCTGGGCTGGTGACAGCTGCAAGAGCTGCTCAACGAAGTCGGCCCGCGGTGATTGAACTTTCGCCTCCAGTTCAGCTTGCTCGCCATCGAGCCGCCGCTGCGGTCCATCATGATCCGCTTGGAGCGCTACCCAATGGCCCGGAGGGGTTTTGAGCAGCCTAGTGAGTCCCATGTCTATCTTGGGTGTCACGGGTGTTTCGCCCGCGAGCACCGCATCGAGTTCCGCTTCGGTCAGCCGCAGTCTCTTCCCCGCGTCCGGTAAATCGTAGAGATACTGACGCAGCACCAACCCCGGGTGCGGAGGCCTGAGCAGCGCGCGATGAGCAGCGCGCGACGCACTCTTGGCCTTGCGGGGTGTCACGCGCGCGCAGCCGCTTCGCGCCGAATGGGCACAACCTTGCGGTTTTTGTCGCGCGCCTGCTCGCGCAGCAGATCCAGGTGATCGGCCCAGCCCTGCATCATGGCAATGCGCTCTTTCAGGTGCGCCGTGCGGTTGTAGGCCCGGCCGAGCGGGTCGCGCACCGCATGCGCCAGCTGATGCTCGATGTAGTCGGGCCGGTACTTGAGCTGCTCGTCGAGGATCGTGCGCGCCATCGCACGAAAGCCGTGCCCCGTCATGGTGTGCTTGTCGTACCCCATGCGCCGCAGCGCCGCGTTGAGCGTCACGTCGCTGATGGGGCGCTTGGCACTGCGCGCGCCAGGGAACACGTAAGCTCCGCGACCGCTGAGCGGCTGCAGCTCTCGCAGGATCGCCACCGCCTGCGTGGCGAGCGGCACCAGGTGCGCTTGGCGCATCTTCATCCTCGCCGCAGGGATGTTCCATTGCGCGGCCTCGAGGTCGATCTCCGACCACTGTGCGTGCCGCAGTTCGCCGGGACGCACGAACAGGAGCGGTGCCAGCTTCAGCGCCGCGCCGACGATCGGCGAGCCCGAGAACCCGTCGATCGCGAGCAGCAGCTGCCCTACCTGCACCGGGTCCGTGATCGCCGCATAGTGGCGCTCCTGCATCGGCGCAAGGGCCCCTCGAAGGCTCGCCGTCACGTCTGTCTCGGCGCGACCCGTGGCGACCGCGTAGCGCATCACCTGGCTCAGCGTCTGGCAGATTCGATGCGCGGTTTCCACATGCCCACGGGCTTCGATCTTGCGTAAGGCGCTGAGCACCTCGGGTGCCCGCAGCGCGCCGATCGGCACGGAACCGAGGCGTGGGAACACGTCACGCTCGAATCGCCGGATGACCTTCTTCGAATGGGTCGCCACCCAGGTCGGCTCATTCTTGCCGTACCACTCGCGCGTGACCGCCTCGACGGTATCTGCGCGTGCGGCCTTGGTCGCCTGACGGTACGCCCCGGGGTCGATACCGTCGGCAAGCTGCTCACGGGCCCTATCGCGACGCTCGCGCGCCAGCTTCAGGCTGACGTCGGGGTAGATGCCGAGAGACAGCGTGTTGCGCTTGCTGGAGCCAGGCCGCCGATAGTCGTACCGCCAGCGGCGCGAGCCCTCTGACCCCACCAGCAGATACAGGCCGCGTTCATCGGCGAGCTTGTAGGCCTTCCCCTTCGCCTTTGCGGCGGCCACAGCGGCAGGACTCAACATTGACGGTAACTCCCTCGAGCGCTCGCGACGTACCGTCAGGTATACCGCCACTTTGACGGTAACTCAAGGTATCAGGCAGGACGAAGCGTGACGAAGGATGCGCTAGAAGTCACGTGGATTCCGATGCTTATGGACTTCAGGGGACCACACGTTATGAGTATTTGGTGGGTCGGGTGGGGCTCGAACCCACGACCAACGCCTTAAAAGGGCGCTGCTCTACCGACTGAGCTACCGACCCCCAAGTCCGGGGCGCGCATGATAGCGCGTCGCGGGCACTCGCTTCAGCGGTAGGCCGTGGGATCGGGCACCCCGGCGCTCTCGAAGCCCTGACGGCGCAGGCGGCAGGCATCGCAGCGTCCGCAGGCCCGGCCGGCGGCGTCGGCCTGATAGCAGGAGATCGTCTGCCCGTAATCCACTCCGAGGCGCAGGCCGGCCTGGATGATCTGCGCCTTGCTCAGAGTGATCAGCGGCGCGTGGACGCGAAACTGCGCACCCTGGACGCCGGCCTTGGTGGCGAGCTGCGCCAGCGCCTCGAAACTGCGCACGAACTCCGGACGGCAATCCGGATAGCCCGAGGAATCGAGCACATTGACGCCGATGACGAGCGTGCGTGCGCCGAGTACCTCGGCCCAGCCGAGCGCCAGCGCCAGCATCATGGTATTTCGCGCCGGCACATAGGTGACCGGAATACCCTCTGTCGGGCTCTGCGGTACCTCGATGCGCGTATCGGTGAGCGCCGAGCCGCCGATGCCGGCCAGATCGACGTGCATGATGCGGTGCTCGCGTGCACCCTGCGCGCGCGCAATGCGTGCGGCGGCATCGAGTTCGGCCACATGGCGCTGACCGTAGCCGATGGACAGCGCGAAGCACTCGTAGCCCTCCGAGCGCGCGATCGCCAGCGCCGTGGCCGAATCCAGTCCGCCCGACAATAGCACCACCGCGCGTTGCATCACTTCCCCGGCACGTTGCCCCAGAGATACTTGTGCAGCTGAATCTGAAAACGCACCGGCAGCTTGTCCTCCAGGATCCAGTCAGCGAGCGCGTGCGCGGGCAGCTGCGCATGGCTCGGCGAGAACAGCACCTGGCATCGTTGGGCCAGGCCCGTGCGCGCGAGCAATGCGCGACTCCATTCGTAATCGCTACGATCACAGATCACGAACTTCACCTGCTCCTCGGCGCGCAGCAGCGCGAGCTGCTCGTAGCGATTGCGCGGCTCCTCTCCCGAGCCAGGCGTCTTGATGTCCACCACCCGGATGACGCGTGCATCCACTTGGGCGATCGGCATGGCGCCGCTGGTTTCCAGCGAGACGCGGTAGCCGGCATCGGTGAGCGCGCTGAGCAGCGTCAGGCAGCTGCGCTGTGCCAAGGGCTCCCCGCCGGTCACGCAGACGTAGCGCGTGCTGTGGCGTGCCACGGCCTCCAGAATTGCCGGCAGCTCCCACCATTGCCCGCCGTAGAAGGCATACGCGGTGTCGCAATAGCCACAGCGCAACGGACAGCCGGTCAGGCGCACGAATACCGTCGGCATGCCGACGCTGTCGGCCTCGCCCTGCAGGGAGTGAAAAATCTCCGTGAGCTTGAGCCGCTCGCCCACGGCGGGCAAGCCGCCGCTCAGGGCGAGCCCGGTGGCAGCTGCGACAATCGCTGCATGGCGAGCTTGGCAGCGTCGCTCATCGGGAAGCGCTGTAGCACCAGCTGCAGCGTCGCGCGACCCTCTGCGTTCTTCTGTTGATCGAGCTGCGTATAGCCGAGCTTCAGCAGTGCATCGGGGGCCTTGCGCGACTGCGGATATTTGTCGCCGACCGCGCGGAAGGCCGTTGCGGCGTTGTCGTAGTCGCGCGTGACGTAGTAGCTCTCCCCGAGCCAGTACTGCGCGTTGTCGTCCAAATCGCTGCTCGGGTAATCCTGCAGGAACTGCATGAATTGCATGACCGCTGCCGCGTAGTTGCCGCTCTTCAGGGTATCGAACGCGTGGTCGTAGGCGCTCTGGGCCGAGGCCTGGCCGCCGTTGCCTGCAGCGGCGCCCGCGCCGCCCCCGGCGGGATTTGCGGCTGCGCCCGCTGGGCCCGCGGCGCCGTTGCTCGGCGGCGGCGCACCTGCCGCGACGCCCCCGCCATGCGCGGCGGCCTCCAGCGCGCCCACGCGCCGATCCAGGTCGGCATAGTAATCACGCTGCTGCTTGACGAGCTTGTCGTTGGCGTTCTGCAGCTCCTCGATGTCGCCGCGCAATTCACGCAGCTCCATATCGAGCTGGTCCACGTGCTGGGAAAGCTGCACCAGGCTCTGATTGCTGACCACACGCTCGATGCGGCCGAGACGCTGATCCATATCGTTCAGCCGCACCGTCGTGGGATCGGGCTGCGTCGGTTCGGTCTCGCAGCCGGCCACCAGGCCGCCGAGCACCAGCAGCCCGAGCCCGCACAGGCAGCGCAGTGCCCGCACTCTGAAAGCTGGATCGCGCAACGGTGCCGCCATGAGTGCCTCGAGTCAGATGGAGGTCAGTTCAGATAGACGATATCCACGCGACGATTCTTGGACCAGGCGGCCTCGGTATGACCGGTGACCGCCGGCCGCTCCTCGCCGTAGCTCACGGTGGTGATCTGCGAATCCGCCACTCCCTGGAGCATGAGGGCCTGGCGTACCGCCTGGGCACGCCGCTCGGCAAGGCCGATATTGTACTCGCGCGAGCCGCGCTCGTCGG
The DNA here is from genome assembly GCA_035553315.1 of Steroidobacteraceae bacterium. Classification (GTDB taxonomy): domain Bacteria; phylum Pseudomonadota; class Gammaproteobacteria; order Steroidobacterales; family Steroidobacteraceae; genus FEN-1191. The sequence continues at coordinate 144,289 of DATNDE010000004.1, read as the reverse complement.
TATTGCCTTCCAGGCGCACGCGCACGTTCGGGTTGGCCACCAGGTATTTGGCGTGCGCCGCGATGCTCGCCGTATAGTCCGGCTTGATCTCGCTGCTGTCGAAATCGAAGTAGATCGTGCGGCTCTGCAGATCCGGTGCCGTGGGGCCCTGGACTCCCGGTCCGGTGCCGTTGGCCACACCCGCCTGTTCAGCCCCATTGGCGGCATTTTCATTGCCCGCCCCGGCGGTCGAGGACTGCTCTCCAGCCGCCGCGCCGGCGCCGGCGCCGGCGGTCGTCGGACGTGTGCGGTGGCTGCAGCCCGCAAGCATCACACCCAGCGCACAGATCCAGACTAGAAGGCTCTTCTTCATGTTGTACTCCATATCGCTACCCTGTCGTATCCCTTACCGGTGAATTCTCAGCGCGCGAAGGGCCCCCAAGCGGGCTCGCGCACCTGTCCGGGCCCACCCGAAAGACGCTGCGTCACCAGGCCGTCCACCGAAACCGTCTGCAGCGTGTCGTTATCCCCATCGCGCCCGGCATAGATGATGCTCTGGCCATTGGGCGCGAAGCTCGGCGATTGATCCAGATGCCCGTGTGAAAGCACCGTGACGTTACCGGAAGCCAGATCCTTCACGGCGATGCGATAGTCATGGCCTTCCAGCGCGATGAAGGCCAGATGCTTGCCGTCGGGCGAGATCGCGGGGCGGGCATCGTAGCTGGAGTCGAAGGTGATGCGTTGAACGCGCGAGGGATTGGCGACGTCGAGCTTGTAGATCTGCGGTCCACCGGCGCGATCGGAGGTGAAGTAAATGCTCGCCCCGTCGGGACTCCAGGCCGCTTCCGTGTCGGCGGCAGGATCGTCGGTGAGCCTCTTCAGCTGCTGAGTCGCCAGGTCCAGCAGCCAGATGTCCAGATTCCCCCCCGAGCCCGAGAGCGTCAGCGCAAGCTTACGTCCGTCGGGAGAGAACGCCGGCGCATTGTTCGTGCCCGCGCGCGCCGAAACGAGCCGACGCATGCCACTATCGAGCTGCTGCACGTAGACCGCCGGCAGGCGGCTTTCGAAGGACACGTAAGTGATCCATTTTCCATCGGCCGACCAGGCCGGCGACATGATAGGTTCGCCGGACTCCAGAATGACGCGCGGATTGTAGCCATCCGCATCCGCCACCACGAGCTGATAGTGCTGAATCGGCGGATCTCCGCTCACCGAGACATAGGCAATGCGTGTGGCGAAGGCGCCGCGCACGCCGAGAATGTTCTGATACACGAAGTCACTGACGCGGTGCGCAGCGTTGCGCAGGCTCGCGGTGCTGGCCACGAAGCGCTGACTGCCGATGGTCTGACCGGTCGTGGTATTGATGAGGTCGCAGTCCACATCGTAACCGCCGGCCGCAGCTGCGCTGACGCGCCCGACCAGCACATAGTCATCGCCCGCCGCACGCCAGTCGGCTGATTGCACCTGTGAGGCCAAGGTCGGCTGTGCATGCATCTGCTCGCGCGGCATGAGCCGGAAGCGTCCACTGCCATCCAGGTCGTGCTGCACGACCGATGCGACGTCGAAGCCACCGTCGCTGGCGGCGCCCGGCCCTTGACCGAACGGTACGACCGCGATGGGAATCGGATTGCTGACGCCCTTGGTGATGGTGACCTGCAGGTCCGCCCGCGCGGAGGCGGGCAGCAGCATCAGCAGTCCCGCAAGCGACACGGCCAGCGCGAACGCCACGAGCGATGCGGCATGGCAGCGCTGAGGCCGCCCCCACCATGCAAACAAGCTACGGCGGCGCTTCATCGATGTGTCATCCGCGTTGCCTTGCTGCTTCATAGCCTTCCCGTGTCATTGATCGGGTGCGAAGGTAACAGTGACGTCTGACTGAAACAATGCCGGGTCCGGCGGCGCAGGCAGCGGCGAGGCGCGATAAACGGCCGTCTGCACCGACTGCCGTACCGCTTCATCGCCATTGCAGTCCTGCACCGTCACGCTTGTGACCTCTCCGCCGGCGATCTCCTTCAGATGCACTGTGCATTTAATGCCCGGTTGCGCGCTCGCAGGACGCACCCACGCCTGCGTGATGCGCGCGATGATGGCATTCTTGTACTCCTGCTCCTCCGGGCCCTGCTCCAGCTGATCGAGCCGCTCCTCCTTCTGTAGCTGATTCTGCAGATCGGTCGCAGTGGCCCGCTCGGCCTGCTCGGCCTTTAGCTGCTTCGCGAGTTGCGCCTTCTCGCGTTCCGCCTCGGCTTTGGCCTTCGCCTCGGCCGCTTCCTTGGCCTTGCGCTCCGCGGCGAGCTTTGCCTCGGCGGCCTTCTGTGCGGCTGCCTTCTCGGCCGCGAGCTTTTGTGCGGCTGCCTTCTCGGCAGCGGCCTTCGCCGCGGCCGCCTTCTGCGCCTGCTCCTTGGCCGCCTGATCCTGCGCTGCCTGCAGCGCTGCGGCCTTTTCAGCAGCGGCATGCGCCGCAGCCTGCTGGGCGGCCGCCTGGGCCGCAACCTGCGCCTCGGCGGCCTTCTGTGCGGCTGCCTTTGCAGCGGCCTGCTGTGCGGCCACCGCAGCAGCCGCTGCCGCGGCCTTGGCTGCCGCAGCCTCGCGCTGCTGTTCGACGCGCGTCTGATCGATCGGCGTTTGCACCGGCGGCGTCTGGGAGCGCAGGCGCGGATTCTCGCGCACGACGTGAGCATTGATCGCCAGCGTCTGCTGCGGGGCCGGCGGATTGCGATAGCGCCAATAGCCCCACACCAGCGCGCCCACGATGACTCCGTGCACGAGCACCGACAGCAGAATCGAGACGAGCCGATCACTGCCGCGCTCGATGCGCCGGGTTCGCTGGCGCTGCGGATCCTCCTGCGGTGCGCGTTCGGGCATACGCTTTACTGCGGATCCACCCATCCGCCCGTTACCGCGCCCCCGCGGCGGCGCCCGCGGGGCGCGGCGGCGCCTGGGTCTGGAAACCGATGTCGCTCGCGCCGGCATCCTGCAGCAGCTTCATCGCCTGCACGACACGCCCGTAGGTGATCGACTCGTCGGCGTTCACCAGCACGGGGCGATCGGGCTCGCGCCGCAGCGCCACCGTGGCGCGCACCAACGCCGTCTCATCGTCGATCGGATCGCGCGGATGGGCGCCGACATTCATGTACAGACGGCCGCGCGCATCGACCGACAGCACCAAAGGCTCCTGGTTGTGCGGCGGCAGCGCCTTCGCGGCGGCCTTCGGCAGGTTGACCTTGATACCCTGCGTGAGCAGCGGCGCGGTGATCATGAAGATGATCAGCAGCACCAGCATCACGTCGATGTAGGGAACGACATTGATCTCCCCCATCAGACGGCGCTTGCCACCGCGCACGACCGCTGGCATCAGATCCTCCCGCCCGGGGTGAGCGCCGCGAAGCTGCCCGCTGCAGCGCCAGCGCCGCCGGCACCCGCCAGCGACGCACTTGTGGGCGCAGCGGTGCTGCGGCCGGCGTGCCGCTGCAGGATCGTGGAGAGCTCCTCGATGAAGCCGTCGTAGCGCATCTCCAGCCGGCTCACGCGATCGGCGTAGCGGTTGTACCAGACCACCGCCGGGATGGCCGCGAACAGGCCGAAAGCCGTCGTGACGAGCGCCTCGGAGATGCCAGGCGCAACCTGCGCCAGGGTTGCCTGCTGCACGTTACCGAGTGAGCTGAAAGCAGTCATGATGCCCCAGACGGTACCGAACAAGCCCACGTAGGGACTGGTCGAACCCACCGTCGCCAGCGTCGCCAGATTGTGCTCCAGCCGCTCGGTCTCCTTGAGCTGCGCCACGCGCATGGCGCGGCGCGAGCCCTCGAGGAGCATATCGGCCGCGACACCGCCCTGGGCTCTCAGGCGCGCGAACTCGCGAAAGCCGAACTCGAAGATACTCTCGATGCCGGTTGCACCACCGCGTGATTCGACCGCCCGATACAGCGAGCTCAGATCCCCGCCGGACCAGAACGTATTCTCGAAGCGGTCGGCCTCGCGCCGTGCGCGACGCACGACCATTCCCTTGCGGAAAATGATGGCCCAGGAGGTCAAAGAGGCAGCCAGCAGGATGCCCATGACGATCTGCACCACCACACTTGCCTGCACTACCAGGCGGATGATCGACAATTCGCCGCCCATCAGCAGCTCCTTACCTGGAGGTCGTCATCGTGACTCAAGGCAGCTCCTGGGCTATGACAGCCGGCAAGCGCCGCGGTTTCATCGTGCGCGCATCTACACAGGCCACCCGCACGGTGGCGCTCAACAGCAGCGTTTCCCCGGCCTCAGAACCGGGCTCATCGCGCCAGATACGCTGCTGGAATGCCAGGCTCGCGCCGCCCTCGCGGCTCGGCACACACTCCACCCGCAGCACATCCTCGAGCCTCGCGGGCCGGTGGTAGCGCGCCTGCAATTCGACCACCGAAAACACCACGCCGGGGTCGAGCGCCAGCGCACGCTGCGAGATGCCGCGCGAGCGCAGCCATTCGCTGCGCGCGCGCTCGAGGAAGCGCAGGTAGTTTGCATAGTAAACGATGCCGCCCGCATCGGTATCCTCCCAGTAGACCCGGGCCTGCCAGCTGAAGGCGCTCAAGCGTCCTCGCCGAACAGCGGCAGATTGGCCGCGGCGCGCTCGGGCATCGGCAGGCCGAAGTGCTGCCAGGCGCGGCGCGCGGCTATTCGACCTCTTGCCGTACGCGTGATGAACCCCTGCTGAATAAGATAGGGTTCGACGACATCCTCGAGCGTACCGCGCTCCTCGCCGATCGCGGCTGCCAGACTGTCGATGCCCACCGGGCCGCCCTCGAAGCGCTCCATGATCGTCAACAGCAGCCGTCGATCCATCGCATCGAGCCCCTGCGGATCCACTTGCAGCAGATCGAGCGCCGCCTGCGCCACCGACTCGTCGATGTGGCCTTCGGCCTTGACCTGGGCGTAGTCGCGCACCCGGCGCAGCAGCCGGTTGGCAATGCGCGGCGTGCCGCGCGAGCGCTGCGCGATACGCAGCGCGCCGGCCGCGGAGATCTGTACGCCGAGAATGCCGGCTGAGCGGCACACGATGCGCTCGAGCTCCTCGATGCCGTAAAACTCCAGCCGCTGCACGATGCCGAAGCGATCGCGCAGCGGCGAGGTCAGCAGTCCCGCGCGCGTCGTCGCTCCCACCAGCGTGAAGGGCGGCAGGTTCAGCTTGATCGAGCGCGCCGCCGGCCCCTCGCCGATCATGATGTCGAGCTGATAGTCCTCCATCGCCGGATAGAGCACCTCCTCGACCATCGGGCTCAAGCGATGAATCTCATCGACGAACAGCAGATCGCGTGGCGCCAGATTGGTCAGCAGCGCCGCCAGATCTCCGGGACGCTCCAGCACCGGCCCCGCGGTCTGGCGCAGATTCACGCCGAGCTCGGCGGCAATGATGTGCGCCAGCGTGGTCTTACCCAACCCCGGCGGACCGAAGATGAGCACATGGTCCAGTGCCTCGCCGCGCCCGCGCGCTGCGTCGATGAAGATCGACAGCTGCGACTTGACCGCCTGCTGGCCGACGTAATCGGCGAGCAGACGGGGACGGATGGCTCGGTCGACCGGATCGTCCTGGCCGCCGGCGCCCGCGCCGACCAGCCGCTCCTCGGCCGCGCGCTCGGCCTCGCCCGCGTGTTCGCCGCCAGACGAGCTCATGCGGGACGTGCGGCGCTCTGCAGCGCCCGGCGGATGAGCTCCTCGGTCGACAGCGCACTGCTGTCCGCGCTGCCCGCGCCAGCCGTGCCAGCTGTGGCGTTCTTCAGCAGGCGCGTCGCCTCGGCAGGCTTGTAACCGAGGGCAACCAGGGCGCCGTAGGCCTCGGCGTGCGCATTGGCAGGCGCAGCCGCGGCGCCCACCGGGGACGCCCTCGACAACGCAAGCGCCGTGTCCTGCTCCTGTAGCCGATCGCGCATCTCCACGATCAAGCGCTCGGCGGTCTTGCGGCCCACGCCGGGAATACGCATCAATGCGGCACTGTCCTGCTCATGCACCGCCTGCGTAAAGGCGGCGCTGCTGACACCCGACAGAATTGCCAGCGCCGTGCGCGGTCCGACACCGGCAATCTTCAGCAGGCTGCGGAACAGCCGTCGCTCGGGCTCCGTCGCGAAGCCAAACAGCAGCTGCGCATCCTCGCGCACCACCAGATGGGTGAGCAGGCGTACGCGCTCACCGAGGGCAGGCAGATCGTAGAAAGTCGACATGGGTGCCTCGAGCTCATAGCCCACGCCGCCGACTTCCAGCAGCAGCGAAGGAGGAGCTTTGTGCGCGAGCACGCCCGCGAGCGAGCCGATCATCGTGGTGCAGGCTCAGGCGGCATCGCCCAGAGCGCCCAGGCGGCGGGTCTGCGCGTGACAGAGGGCCACGGCCAGCGCATCGGCGGCATCCGCGCCCAGTGTGATCGACAGCGTGAGCAGTGTGCACACCATCTGTGCGACCTGGGGTTTGGCGGCCCCCCCATGGCCGGTGACGGCCAGCTTGATGGCGCGCGGTGCGTATTCATGCACGCTGGCGCCCTGCGAGGCGGCGGCACACAGCGCCACGCCGCGCGCCTGGCCGAGCTTCAGGGCGCTGTCGGGATTGCGATGCATGAAGACCCGCTCGATCGCCACCATGTCCGGCCGGTGCTCGAGCACCAGCGCGCTGACGGCCGCATAGATGCGTTGCAGACGCACCACCATGTCGTGGCCGGACACGTCGATGCAGCCACTGGCGATGTGGCGCTCGGCACCCGTGCCGCAGTCGATGACCCCATAGCCGGTACGCCGCGAGCCCGGATCCAGTCCCAACACGCGGCCTGCGGGCGCGGCACGCGTGATCGTTCCCACCGCGCCGGGCCGGAAGGCGCGCCAGGAGTTGCTCGCATATCGCGTCACGGGACGCAGCGTCCAGCGTACTTGCTGTGGCCGGCCATACCCTGAATGATAGCCGGAACCCGCACCGCATCGCATGGAAACCGCCACTCCCGCATCCCCCGCAATCGCCGCGCGCCTGGAGCACGCACGCGGTGCGCTGGCCGGCGCGGGCGTGGCTGAAGCGGCTCTCGCCGAGGCAGTCGAGGCGGCCTCGCTGACTGGTACCCTGACACAGGATGCCGACCTGGCGATGGCGACGCTGCTGCACTGGACGGGTCGCGCCGCCAAGCCGCTGTCCACCGAGGCGGCCGCAGAGAGCAGCCTCGGAGCCGAGGCATCCCGGCTCGCTGCCGATCTCAGCCGACTCGGCGAGCTGCACCTGCCGGTGGGCTGGTCGGCGACGCAGGGCCTGCATGGCGCGCAGGCCGAGGTATTGCGCAAGATGCTGCTGGCCGTTGCGGCCGATCCGCGTCTGATGGTCGCACGGCTGGCCGAGCAGCTCGTGCGCCTGCGCCACGCGCGCGAGTTGGCGCCTCCGGAGCAACAGCGCCTGGCGCTCGAGACGCGCAATTTGATGGCACCGCTGGCCAATCGGCTGGGAGTCTGGAGCCTCAAGTGGGAACTGGAAGATCTGGCCTTCCGCTACCTGGACCCCGAGGACTATCACCGCACGGCCCGCGCGCTGGCCGAGCGGCGCGTGGATCGCGAGCGCTACATCGAGGCGCTGTGCGAGCGGTTGCGCACCGAGCTGGCCGCCGCCGGCGTGCAGGCGCTCGCCGTCTATGGACGTCCCAAGCACATCTACAGCATCTGGAACAAGATGCAGCGCAAGCACGTTGCCTTCGAGCAGCTCTTCGATGTGCGTGCCGTGCGTATCGTCGTGGAGAGTATCGCCGACTGTTACGCGGCGCTGGGCGTCGTGCACGGCTTGTGGGCGTACATTCCCGGCGAGTTCGACGACTACATCGCCACCCCCAAGGACAACGACTATCGCTCCATTCACACGGCGGTGATCGGCCCGGCGGACAAACCCGTGGAAGTGCAGATTCGCTCGCGCGAGATGCACGAGCACGCCGAGCTCGGCATCGCCGCGCACTGGCGCTACAAGGAAGGCGCCGCGGGCGGTGCGCGCGATGCCGGCTACGAGCGCAAGATCGAGTGGGTGCGCCGTGTACTCGACCCGGCTCAGTCCACGCCACTGGAGGGCGACGTGCTCGAGCGGCTCAAGCAGGAGCTGTTCTCCGATCGCGTCTATGCGATGACGCCGCAGGGCGAGGTCGTGGATCTGCCCCGCGGAGCAACGCCGCTGGATTTTGCCTATCACCTGCACACCGAGCTCGGACACCACTGCCGCGGCGCCAAGATCAATGGCCGCATCGTGCCGTTGAATCAGCCGCTCGCCAATGGCGAGGTCGTCGAGATCATCACCGGACGGCAGGGCGGTCCGAGCCGCGACTGGCTCTCCAGCGAGCAGGGTTTTCTGGCCTCGCCGCGCAGCCGCGCCAAGGTGCGCGCCTGGTTTCGTCGGCTCGATCAGTCCGATCACCTGAGCGAGGGCCGTGCGATCCTCGAGCGCGAGCTGGCTCGCGCCGGCGCCGGTCCCGAGTTGACCGCGGCACTGGTGCGCGAGCTGCATGCGGACAGCGCCGAGGAGCTGCAGCGCCAGCTCGGTGCAGGTGACATCGGCACCAGCGCTCTGACGCAGGCCATCGCACGGCTGCGCGCGGCGGCTGCAGAGCCGCCCGTGCCCGTGCGCCAGCGCCCACGGCGCGCTGCGCGCGGCTCGCTGGTGGATATCGAGGGGGTCGGGGACCTGCCGGTCACGCTGGCCCGTTGCTGCGCGCCCGTGCCGCCCGAGCCGATCGCCGGCTATGTGACGCTCGGACGGGGCGTCACCGTGCATCGGGCAAGCTGTCCGAACCTGGCGCGCATGCGCGCACGCAATGCCGCGCGCGTACTGGTGGTCGACTGGAATCTCGGCACCGACAGCCTGCTGCCGGTGCAGATTCGCGTAGAGGCGCTGGATCGGCGCGGCTTGCTGCGCGACGTCTCGGACGTGCTGGCGCTCGAGAAGCTCTCGATCGAGGGGGTCAATTCCAACACCGACCCCGAGGATCGCATCGCGACCATTGTCATGCGCACCGCCGTGCGCGACAGCGAGCAGCTCGGCCGGCTGCTCACGCGCTTGAGCGCTGTGCCCAACGTGCTGTCCGCGCAGCGCCTGGCCTGAGCTCAGTTCTTCAGCCGATAGCCGCTGCGGAAAATCCACACGATCAGCGCCAGGCACAGCAGCAGAAAGCCGGCCGTGGAAGCGAGGCTTGCGGCCACGGCGACGTCGGCAGAACCGTAGAAACTCCAGCGAAAGCCGCTGACCAGGTAGACGATGGGATTGAACAGCGACACGGTGCGCCAGGCCGGCGGTAACATATCGATCGAATAGAACGCGCCGCCGAGAAAGGTCAGCGGCGTGACGATGAGCATCGGAGCGAACTGCAGTTGCTCGAAGGTGCGCGCCCAGATGCCGAGGATGAAGCCGCACAGGCTGAAGGTCGCCGCGGTCAGCAGCAAAAAGCCGACCATCCACACTGGATGCAGTACGTGCAGTGGCACGAACAGGCTGGCGGTCCCGAGGATCAGCGCACCGAGGATGACGGACTTGCTGACCGCAGCACCGACGTAGCCGAGCACGATCTCCAGCGAGGACACCGGCGCGGACAGCAGCTCGTAGATGGTGCCGGTGAACTTTGGCATGTAGATGCCGAAAGAAGCATTCGCCAGGCTCTCCGTCAGCAGCGAGAGCATGATGAGTCCCGGCACGATGAAGGCGCCATAAGGCACCCCGTGCACCGTGGAGATGCGTGAGCCGATGGCCGAGCCGAACACCACGAAATACAGCGAGGTGGTGATGATCGGCGTCACCACGCTCTGCAGTATGGTGCGCCGAAAGCGCGACATCTCGAATTTGTAGATTGCCCAGACACCGCGGTGATTGAACGCTGCCGGCTTGGGCAGCGGCGCCGGCGGCAGCGCTGCGGCCAGCGCCGGCAGCGGCGCTGACTGGCGGGCGCTCGACGAGCGGCCCGTCAAGACGGCGCTCCGCGCCCGCTGACCAGGGAGACGAAGATCTCCTCGAGACTGCTCTGGCGGGTATTGAGATCCTTGAAGCCGATGCCCAGCTCTCCAAGCTCGCGCAGCAGCGCCGCGACGTCGCGCCTCTCACCGGCGGCATCGAAGCGATACTGCAGCTCGCTGCCGTCGGCCGACAGCGCAAGGCCCCAGGATTGCAGAGCCTCCGGCACCTTCGCCAGCGGCTCGGTCAAATGCAGCGTCAGTTCCCGGCGCCCGAGCTTTTTCATCAGCGTGAGCTTGTCTTCAACTAGAATCAGTGAGCCGCGGTTGATGACGCCGATGCGATCGGCCATCTCCTCCGCCTCCTCGATGTAATGCGTGGTCAGAATGATCGTGACTTCCCGGGCGCGCAGGCCGCGCACCAGCTCCCACATGTCGCGACGCAGCTCCACGTCCACACCGGCCGTGGGCTCATCCAGGAACAGGATGCGCGGCTCATGGGCCAGCGCCTTGGCAATCATGACGCGCCGCTTCATGCCCCCCGAGAGCGTCATGATGCGCGCGTCGCGCTTTTCCCACAGCGACAGGTCCTTCAGGACGCGCTCGATGAAATCCGCATCGCGCCGACAGCCATACAGCTCGCGGCTGTAGTTCACCGTGTGCGCAACGGTCTCGAACATGTCGGTACTGATCTCCTGGGGCACCAGACCGATGCGAGCACGCGCGGCGCGATACTCGCGCTGGATGTCGAAGCCATCGGCCAGCACCCGCCCAGAACTGGGCGTGACGATGCCACAGACAATGTTGATCAGCGTCGTCTTGCCGGCGCCGTTCGGTCCGAGCAGCGCAAAGATCTCTCCGCGCGCAATTTGCAGGTCCACCGCCTGCAGGGCCTGCAACCCCGAGGCATAGGTCTTCGTCAAGCCGCTGATCGACAGCGCCAGCGCGGGAACTTCCATTCGACCATGGTAGCGCAGACGGCACTGTGGCTCGCACTTAAGCACCGTATACTGGCCACGCATGCGTCACACCAAACAGGGCCCGCGTCCTGGTACCGAACCGGCTGCAACCGATGCCGCAGCCGTCGATGCGCGCTACGGCCTCGAGCCGGTGTTCGAACCCAGCGCCCCCGGCGGCAGCGACAGTGCCAGCGGCAGCTGCTTCCGGGCCGTCCAGTGTCCCTACTGCGGCGAAGGCTTCGAGACGCTCGTGGACTTGAGCGCAGGGTCCGCCGACTACATCGAGGACTGTCAGGTTTGCTGCCGTCCAATCCAGTTTCATCTAAAAGTGGATCATGAAGGCAAACTGATTCGATTCACGGCCGCGCAGGGCGATTGACTTAAGGACGTTGACGATTTCGCACCCAGCGAAAAACCTTCAGCTTGCCGCGATCGCCGCCTCGCAGGTACTGATTTTCTGCGGCTGTGCCTCGGAGCCGGCCAACAAACCGCCTCGAGCTTCGAGCCAGACGAGCATTGGCGTCTTACCACTGTTGCCACCGATGGTCTCGCCTGCCAGCGCCAATCAGGCGCCGTCTTCAACCGCGCCTGCGATGACACAGGCTCCGCCGCTCGTGAATAGTTGCGTCGCAGTAGATAGGTACCATTCCGCTCAGTCTGGGATCACCGAAGGGCAATGGAGGTTCACAAATAATTGCAGGATGGGGATCAATATCACCATCTCGGTTTCGCCAGATCAAGACGCAGGCATGGGGCAAAACACCGCGGTGAAGCTGGCGCCCGGCCGGGCTTTTATCGCACCTTCCTACAGCATTGAGAACTACAAATACTTTGCGTGCCCCAGCCCTTGGGCGCCCTTTGACGGCACGTCCTCGCCGGGACACCTCGTCAGCCCGAGCTACGCAACGACCAGGACTGTCTGTCTAGTCGTTGATGCGTCCGGCCACGTGTCCGGCTCCGCAGGCTCGCTCACTTATTGATGCTGTCGATGGCGCGCTTGTCGGTGGCCAAGGCGGCCTCGTGCACCGCTTCGGCCAGCGTCGGATGGGCGTGGATGGTGCGCTGCAGGTCTTCGGCGCTCGCCTGAAATTCCATCGCCAGCGTCGCCTCGGCGATCAGCTCCCCCGCCAGTGGGCCAACGATGTGCACGCCGAGAATGGTATCGGTGTCGCGCGCCGCAACAATCTTCGCAAAGCCCACCGCCGCATCCATGGCGCGCGCGCGGCCGCTGGCCGCGAACGGAAATACGCCGCTCTTGTAGGCCGTACCGCTGGCCTTGACCTGCTCCTCGGTCTGACCCACCCAGGCGATCTCCGGTGCGGTGTAGATGACCGAGGGTATGACCGCATAATTGACGTGCGCGTAGCGCCCCGCGATGCGATCGGCCACCGCGATGCCCTCTTCCTTGCCCTTGTGCGCCAGCATCGGGCCACGCACGCAATCACCGATGGCCCACACGCCCTGCGCGCCGGTGCGACATTCCGCATCGACACTGATGAACCCGCGCTCATCGAGCTTGACCCCGCAGTCGGGCGCCAGCAGATCCGTCGCGTAGGGGCGGCGACCAACGGCGACGATGACCTTGTCGACCGTCAGGGTCTGCGGACCCTTGCTGTCGGCGTACTGCACGGTCACGCCGTCCTTGCCGCTCTTGGCGCCCGAGACCCGCGCGCCGAGGCGGATATCGAGTCCCTGCTTTTTGAAGTGACGCGCAGCCTCCGCCGCCAGCTGCTGGTCGGCGATGGCGAGGAAATTGTCGAGCGCCTCGAGAATCGTGACCTGTGCGCCCAGGCGGCGCCACACGCTGCCGAGCTCCAGACCGATCACGCCCGCGCCGATCACGCACAGCCGCTGCGGTACGCTCGCGAATTCCAGCGCATCCCAGGAGTCGCAGATGCGCTCATGGTCAAAGCGCATGGACGGCAACTCGGTCGGGATCGAGCCGCTGGCGAGGATCACGTGCTTCGCTGCGATCTCGGTGCGCGCACCGTCATGCCCGATCACCTCGACGCGACGACCGGCGAGCAGGCGCGCGCGCCCGAAGAGGCCCGTGACACCGGCGGCCTTGAACAGCGCGCTCACCCCGCCGGCCATGGTGCGCACGATGCCGGCACGACGCTTCTGCATCGCGGCCAGGTCCACGCTCACGCCCGTAAGCCGGATGCCATGCACGGCAAACTCATTCTGCGCGCGGTGCACGAGCTCGCTGGACTCGAGCATCGCCTTGGAGGGTATGCAACCGGCGTTCAGGCAGGTGCCGCCGAAGGCGGGACTGCCATCGCGATTCTTCCAGGCATCGATGCAGACGACCTTCAGGCCGTTCTGGGCCGCTCGAATCGCAGCCGGATAACCCGCCGGGCCCGCGCCGATGACGGCGACGTCGTAACTGTCGCTCATTGGATCAAACTCCCAACAGCAGACGGCCCGGGTCTTCGAGGCAGTCCTTGATGCAAACCAGGAACTGCACGGCCTCGCGCCCGTCGATGATGCGATGATCGTAGGTGACCGCCAGATACATCATCGGCCGGATCGCGATCTGGCCACCTACGACCATGGGTCGCTCCTGAATCTTGTGCATGCCGAGGATGGCACTCTGCGGCGCATTGACGATGGGCGTGGACATCAGCGAGCCAAAGACGCCGCCGTTGGTGATGCTGAAGGTCCCGCCGGTCAGGTCTTCCAGCGCAATCGAGCCGGCGCGTGCGCGGGCGGCGAATTGGCCGATTGCCTTTTCGACTTCGGCAAAGCCCATGGCGTCCGCATCGCGCAGGATCGGCACCATAAGCCCTCGATCGGTGGACACGGCAACGCCGATGTCAAAATACTCGTGATAAACGATGTCGCTGCCGTCGACCGTGGCATTGACCACCGGGAAGCGCTTGAGCGCCTCGATGGCCGCCTTGACGAAGAAGGACATGAAGCCGAGCTTCACGCCGTGCTTCTTCTCGAAGACATCCTTATAGCGCGCGCGTAGCTCCTGCACGGCGGTCAGATCCACCTCGTTGAAGCTCGTCAGCAGCGCCTGCGTCGCCTGCGCCTGAACCATGCGCTCGGCGATACGTGCCCGCAGGCGCGTCATGGGCACGCGCTGATCGGCTCGTCCGCCGCGCGCCGGTCGCGCCGCGCTGCTCGCAGCCCCCGGGGTTGCCGCGGCGCCAGAGCTGGTCGCCGGTGCGGCCGCCGCCTGCAACGCATCTGCCTTGGTGATGCGCCCGCCCGGCGCGCTGCCGCTGACAGCGCTCGGGGCCAGATGACTCTCTTCCATGACACGGCGCGCGGCGGGGCCCGCCCGTGCGCCGGCCGCGTCGTCCGCAGAAGGGCTCGCCGGTGCCGGCGCACCGCGCGCCGGCGCGGTAGAGGGCGTCGCGGATCGGCCGGCGGTTGCCGCGCCCGCGCTGCTTGCAGCGCCCTTGCCGGCAGCGCCCTCCTCGATCACGGCCAACAGATCGCCGCTCTTCACGGTCGCGCCTGCGGCGACCTTCAACTCGCGCAGCACGCCGTTCACCGGCGCGGGCACCTCGAGTGTCACCTTGTCGGTCTCCAGATCGGCCAGGTTCTCATCGCGGGTGATGCTGTCTCCGGAGGACTTTCGCCAGGCCACGAGCGTGGCATCAGCCACCGACTCCGGCAGCTGTGGAACGCGGATCTCGACGGTCATGAACTCTTCCTTATGGGCGTGGGGGCTCGATCGGTGGGGCGCTCGGCATTGCGCGCGCCCGTGGCGGCCGCCGGCGTCAGCGTCAGGCGGGGGGTGCTGCGCATCGTCTGCTCGATGGAGGTCGCGCTCAGCGCGGTTTCGACCAGGCGTCGCTGCTCGGCCTCGTGCAGTTTGGTGAGCCCGGTGGCGGGAGCGGCGGCTGCGGCACGACCCGCGTAGTAGACCGGGCGGCCGTTGGCATGGTCCTCCAGCCGATGACGGACCTGATACCAGGCACCCTGATTCTGCGGTTCCTCCTGACACCACACCAGGTCGGTGGCGTTGGCGTAGCGCGTGAGCACCGCCTGATATTCGTCCACCGGGAAGGGGTAGAGCTGCTCGATGCGCACCAGCGCTACCTCGCGCGCGCTCTGAGCGCGGCGCGCCTTGAGCAGATCGTAGTACACCTTGCCGCTGCAGAAGACCACGCGCTGCACCTGTGCGGGGGCGACGTCATCGACCTCGTCGATGATGGTCGCAAAGGCGCCCAGGCTGAGCTCAGCCAGCGAGGAGACCGCCTGCTCGTGACGCAGCAGGCTCTTGGGAGTCATGACCACCAGCGGCTTGCGGAAGGACAGCAGCATCTGCCGGCGCAGCAGATGGAACATCTGCGCCGGGGTGGATGGCACGCACACCTGCATATTGTTCTCGGCGCACAACTGCAGAAACCGCTCCAGGCGCGCCGAGGAATGCTCCGGACCCTGCCCTTCGTAGCCATGCGGCAGGAACATCGTCAATCCGCACAGCCGACCCCACTTGGCTTCGCCCGAGGAGATGAACTGATCGATGACGACCTGCGCGCCATTCACGAAGTCGCCGAACTGCGCCTCCCAGATCACCAGGCAGTCCGGACTCGTGGTGGAGTAGCCATATTCGAAGCCAAGCACAGCCTCCTCGGAGAGCACCGAATCGATCACCGTGAAGCGCGGCTGCGCGTCCTTCAGATGTTGCAGCGGCAGGTACTGGCGGCCGCTATTGGCATCGTGCAGCACCGCGTGCCGATGAAAGAACGTGCCGCGACCCGAATCCTGCCCCGAGATGCGCACCGGGAAACCCTGATCGAGCAGCGTCGCGTAGGCGAGCGTCTCGGCTGCGCCCCAATCGAGCGGCGCCTCGCCGGCGAACATGCGCGCCCGATTGGCCATCAGCGCGGCCACGCGCGGATGCAGCGACAGATCCGGCGGCAGCGTGGACAGTCGCGCCGCCAGCGCCGTCAGATGCGCCGGCTCCACGCCCGAGAGCACCGCCTCCGACCAGTCCACCAGCTGGTAGCGCGACCAGTCGATGGTGTATTTGTTACCGATCAGCCCCAGAGCCGCGTGGCGGTCCAGGTGGCCCGCATCGAGCGCGGCGCGATACTGCGTGACCATCTGCTCGGCGTCCGCGGCCGTGACCACCCCGGCGGCGATGAGCTGCTCGGCGTAGAGCTGCCGCACCGTGGGATGCTGGCGGATGGTCTGATACATCAGCGGCTGCGTGGCAGCCGGCTCATCGGCCTCGTTGTGGCCGAGCCGGCGATAGCAGACCAGATCGATGACCACGTCTTTGTGGAAGCGCTGGCGATAGCGCAGCGCCAGCCGCGTCACGAACACCACCGCTTCCGGATCGTCGGCGTTCACGTGGAAGATCGGTGCCTCGACCATCTTCGCCACGTCGCTGCAATAGAGCGTGGAGCGCGCATCGCGCGGGTCGGAGATCGTGAAGCCAATCTGATTGTTGATGACGATGTGCACGGTGCCGCCGGCGCGGTAGCCGCGCGCCTGCGAGAGCTGCAGCGTCTCCATGACCACGCCCTGGCCGGCAAAGGCGGCATCCCCGTGCATGAGCACCGGCACCACCTTGTCGCCCAGCGCATCGTTGCGACGCTCCTGGCGGGCACGCACGGAGCCTTCGACCACCGGGTCGACGATCTCCAGGTGCGAGGGGTTGAAGGCGAGGGCCACGTGCACGTTGCCGCCCTCGGTGCGCAGGTCCGCGGAGAAGCCCTTGTGGTACTTCACGTCCCCCGAACCCTGCATGTGGTTCTCGTCGTACTTGCCCTCGAACTCGGAGAACAGCTGCGCGGGGGATTTGCCCAGCACGTTCACGAGCACGTTGAGCCGTCCGCGATGCGCCATGCCGAGCACGAACTCCTCGATGCCGGCGCGCCCGCCCTGTTGGATCAGATCGTTCAGGCAGGCGATGAGCGCATCGCCCCCCTCGAGCGAGAAGCGTTTCTGGCCCACGTACTTGGTGTGCAGATAGCGCTCCAGGCCCTCGGCGGCCGTGAGCTCGGCCAGCATGCCGCGTCGCTCTTCGACCGAGAAGGACTGCTGCATGCGTCCGAGCTGAAACTCATCCTGCAACCACAGCCGCTCGTCGCTGTTGGAGACGTGGGCGAATTCCGCCCCGATGGAGCCGCAGTAGATACGCTCCAGGCGCGTGAGGATCTCGCGCAGCGAGGCGCGCCGGTCGATCCAGGCATTGCGCGCGCCGGTCACGAACTCGCTGTCCAGGTCGGCGGCGGTCAGCCCTGCGTACTCGGCCGACAGCACCTTCGGTCGCGGCCGCTGCAGCATCCCCAGCGGATCGATGCGTGCAATCAAGTGACCGCGGTTGGCATAGATCTGCATCAGGCGAGAGACGGCGGCCTGCTTCTCGCTGGCGGCCCCATTCACCGCCCCTGCGCCGCCGCCTCCAGCCCCCGGCCGAGGCGCAGGTGCCTGGGTGCGCGCAGCGATCGCAGCGATGATCGGCCCGTGCGCCTGCTCGGGGCGCCCCGAGGCCGGCAGCTGGGCGAAAAACGCCCGCCAGGTCGCATCCACGCTCTGCGGATCCTGCAGGTAGCGCTCGTACAGATCCTCCACATAGGGTGCGTTCGAGCCAAACAATGGCGTACCCGCCAGGCGTGGAGGCTGAGATTGCGGCATGGAGTTTCCTGAATGGAACCTGAAAAAATCCAGTTAGCTCAACGAGCTAACAGGTTGTACAGCGACATTCCATTGTACCTCCAGGTCCCCCGCAAGGAAACGGACTGCGCTCACAGAGAGCTCTAGGTCCTTGATGCACAAGCGGATGCTTCCCACGCAGCCAGCCTGCGCCGACGTCGCCTGTATCGCCTGCCCGCAGCTGTAGGCGCCCAGGCAGCGCCAGGCGATGCGTTGGGCCGACGGTGCGCCTGGCAGCGCATGCCTAAGATAGGGGGCGTCGTCAATACAAACAGGTGCCTCATGGCGATCCTGCGGATTCTGGCGGTGCTCTTCATCATTGCCTGGCTGGTGCTGTGGCTCGCCGTGAAGGTAACCTTCGGTGCCATCCACGTGCTGCTCGCGATCGGCGTCATCATGCTCATCGTGAGTTTGTTCGCAGCGCGGCGCGCCTGAGCGTGGTCCGCGTTCTCAGGCGTCCCTGCAGGCCGTGACGACGCCATAGCCGAGCTGTCCGCGGCGCACGGCCGCGTTGGCAGCCGCGAGCATGCCGCGCGCCCGCTGCAGCTGCTCAGCCGAGAGGGGCACCTGCGCCAGACCCGCGAGCAGCTCCCCTGCCGCAAGGCGCGCCGCGACCTGCTCGATCAGGGCCTGCAGCGCATCGCTGCGATCCTCGATCTGCACCTCACGAAAGCCCGCCTCCTGCAGGCACGCTGCATACGCCGTCAGCGGCAGCGCGTCTGCAATACAGGCAACCCAGCCTGCGAGGTCGTCCAGTCCCGTGAGGGCTGCCGGCTGACGTGTCACATCGCTCAGGGCCAGACGGCCGCCGGGGCACAGCACCCGATGAAACTCGCGGGCGGCCGCGCGCTTGTCGGGAAAGATGCACAGTGCGCACTCACACAGCAACGCATTGAAGTGCTCCGCCGCTGCGGGCAAACCCTCGGCATCGCCCAGTTGAAAGCTCAGTCGGTCGGACAGGCCACGCTCGGCCGCCGCGCGAGTCGCCTGCTCGACATTGCGCGCACTCAGATCGACGCCCTGGACCTGGCAGCCAAAAGCCTCGGCGATCATCAGGGCGCTGCCGCCGGTGCCGCAGGCCACATCCAACAGGCGGCTGCCCGCCGAGAGCTGCAGCTGCCCGGCCAGGTGACGCGTCAGGGCGAGGCCGCCGGGATGCCAGCAATCCGCCAGCAGCCAGCGCGCCGCATCGCTGCCGTAAAAGCCCGCGCAGCATTGCTTGAGCTGCGTAGCGCCCAGCGCCGCGCTCACGGGCGCGCTGCAACGCCGGTGGACGCCTCGACACCCGTGAGCGGTGCAACGCCCGTGCCCGCTGCGCCGCGCGGTCGCACATCGAAGTGCACCGGCTCGGGCACGAAGCGCTCGCCCCGGCGGCGCGCGCTGCGCCGGCGCGGCTCCATGGCGATGAGCTGGGAGCGCGCCTGTTCGCGATAACCGAGCGAGTTGTACGCACAGAACGGAATCTGCCGGCCGCCGGGCAGCAGGAATTCCTTGCAGCACTTCATCAGGTTCTTCTGGTTGAAGGTCCACGGATCCATGAAGTCCTGCAGCATGATCATGATCATGCTTTCCGCGAGCTTGCCAAGGCTGCTCTCGGGCAGCGTGCCGCAGGCCTGGCAGGACAGCGTCAGTTGCGCGCGCGACTTCTCCGAGCCCGGCACCGAGGCGGATGACCACAACCCTTCGAGTGCCTGGCGAATCGACTGGCCAAGGTCCGGCATCGCGCGGTTGCTGATGTAATCCAGGTAGGCGCTCACATCCAGCAGCCGCGGCAGCGGCGTGACCTGTCCATCCTGTACGAAGGCATAGGTCACGGCATTGCAGGTGGGGAAGCAGCAGGGCACCGGCACGAAATCCGAGCGCATGAAGCGCGAGGCTGTCTGCGCCTCGATCCAACCGATCACTTCGGGGATGGTCACGCGCTGCATGGGATCGTGTGCCAGATGCCGGCCCGTATGGAACGCGGGCTGGAAATTGATGCCGCGCACGGCGGGGTGCGCGATGGCAAAGTCGATGATGCGTCCGATCTCCTGATCGTTGACCCCACGCTCGATAGCCGGTACCAGCGTCACATTCAGGCCCCGCTCGGCCAGCCGATCCAGCGCGGCGAGCTTGTCCTCGAGCGCGTCCGCGTCGCCGCGAATGATCCGGTAGGTCTCGCGCTCGAAGCCATCGAACTGGAAATACAGCGAGGGACGCACTTCGGCCAGCTCATCGGCGAAGCGCTCGTCCTGCGCAATGCGTCGGCCATTGGTGTTGATCATGACGAAGGGGATCTCGCGTGCGCGCGCCGCGCGCACGAACTCGAGGATCTGTGGATGGATCGTCGGCTCGCCGCCCGAGAACTGCACCACCTCGGGGCGCCCCTCGGTGCGCACGAAGTCATCCAGCAGCGCCTCGACTTCCTCGAGCGTCAGGTTGAAGCCGGGCGCGGCGGAGGCAAAGCACAACGGGCAGGCCATGTCGCAGGTGCTGTTGACCTCGATGATGCCGACACAGGTGTGCTGCTGATGATCGGGACATAGACCGCAGTCGTACGGGCACCCCTCGACAATCGGCGTGCCGAAAGCCAGCGGTATGGTGCCGGGCTTGTTGAAGCGTGCCTGACTCACATAGGCCGCCGCATCCGCGTACACGAGCGCCTCGCAGGGACCACAGTCGGGGCAGCGCTTGCGCATGTACACTTTGTTTTCCCGCAGCAGCACCTGCGCATCGATGACGCGACGGCAGCTCGGACAGATACTGCGCGTCAGCTCATGAAAGACGTAATCAGCATCATGCTTGCTTGCTGAAGACTGCAGCACGGCGACCTCCGCAGGGCCAGGATGGCGCCAGGATTCTAGGCCCGCAGCCACAGCCGCGACAGCCGGCGCACCACCCGTCCGCGCCAACCGCCCATGAACTGCTTAAGGCTCATCTGTGTGGCCAGCAGCTGCACCGCACTGTTGTAGGTGGGGTATGGATGAATGGCCGCCGCCAGATCCGACAGCCGCAGGTGCTGCGCCATGGCGAGACTCAGCTCGGCGATCACTTCTCCGGCACGCTGCCCCACCACGCTCGCCCCGAGCAGCCGTCCGTCGGCGCCGGCGATGAGCTTGACCAGACCGAGCGTATCGTCCTCGCTGACGGCGCGATCCACGCGCTGCAATGGCAGCTCGCCGGCGACTACGCCCGCGCCGAAGCGCTCGCGCGCCGCGCGCTCGCTCAGTCCGATCTGTGCGACCTCCGGTTGCACGAAGGTCACCTGTGGCAATCCAGCCAACGCGGACAGGCCAGCCGCCGCCATCCGGGACCTGGCGCGCTCTGCGCGTCGGCCACGCCCGCGCGCTGCGAAGCGCGGGGCGTGCGGCAACAGCGCCTGGCGCACGGCGCGAAACCCCTGCCAGCCTGCCAGGTGCGAGTACTGCGCACCGCCGATCACGTCGCCGGCGGCGTAGATATGGCGCGCAGTGGTGCGCAGCCGCTCATCGACGGTGATGCCCTGCTCACCGAAGTGAACGCCCGCGGCCGCAAGCCCAAGCCCCTGCACGTGCGGTGCTCGACCCACCGCCAACAGCAGCATGTCGCCGCTGGCGGTGCCGCTCGAGGTGTGAACACGCAGCTTGCCGGGCCGCCCCGAGAACCCCACAGCGCGCGCAGGCAGGCGCACGATGCCCTCGTGCGCGAACACGCGCTCGAGCAGCTCGCAGACCTGCGGCTCGGATCGGGTCAGCAGCGACGGGGCGATCAGAGTCACGGCTGCGCCGAGCCGCCGATAGGCCTGTGCGATCTCGCAGCCGAGCGGCCCGCCACCCACGACCAGCAGATGCCGGGGCAGCCGATCGTTGTCGAAAATTTCGCGATGGGTCAGATAAGGGACTGCCTCCAGGCCCGGCAGCGCGGGTCGGATCGGCTGCGCGCCCGTGCAGATCAGGAAGCGTCGGGCGCGCAGCTGCCGCTCACCGACCGTGAGCGTGTGTGCATCGAGAAAGCGGGCGGCGCCCGTGAATACGCTCAGGCCCCGCTGCCGCAGCTGCTCGGGCGCCGTGGGCAGATAGATGTGCGCGATGCAGGCGCGCACGTACTCGCGCACGGCCGCCATATCGGTGCGCGGCTCGCCGGTCAGGATGCCGTAGCGGGCACTCTGGCGCGCAGCAGCGGCCACCGAGGCCGCCTTCAACAGCGACTTGGAGGGTACGCAGCCGGTCCAGGTACAGTCCCCGCCGACGCGATCGGACTCGATCAGCGCGACAGCGGCGCCAAGACTGAGCGCGAAATCCGCTGCAATCAGACCCGCCGCGCCAGCCCCGATGATGATGAGATCGAACTGCTCTTCGTGCCTCACGCTGCCGCATCCAGCAGAGGCCGCCGCCTGGGCGGCAGGCTTATCCAGGCCATGATCGCCAGCCCCGCCGTGCCGAATAGCAGGCCATTCATGCCATCTGCGCGTGCGAGAGCGCCGGCCAGCAACGCGCCCAGTGCCCCGCCCACGCTGAAGAGCACCGTGTAGATACCCATCGCGGCACCCGCTGCGCGCTGCGCTCCCACGGACGCCGCGAGCCAGCTCAGGGCCGCAGGCGTAAAGCCGCTCTCGAGCATCACCAGCAGCGCGGCGAGCACCACCAGTGCGGTGCGCGTCTGCGATTGGCAGACCCGACACCGATTGAGCGCAAAGAGCACCGCCGACACGGCGAGCATGGCGAGCAGCGCGATGCGCAGCGTGCGCGCGGCCCCTACCCTGCCGAGCACCAGGGCCCAGCCGACGAGTCCGGCTGCAAAGGTCGCGGCATAGCCTGCAAACAACCAGGCGAGCGCCGTCGGTCGCTGCGCGAACAGTCCATCCAGATATTGCACATGCCGCTCATCCGGAGCGCTCAAAAGATACGTCACCGTGGGAGCAAGCCACAGGCCGACGATGCTGTTGAAGCACAGCCATGCGGGCGCCAGACGCCGCAGCGATGGATCGCGCCACGCCTCGCGCAGCGCGGCCAGCGCCGCGGCATACACCGCATACACACCACCGCCTACATATGCGCGGCCAGCTGTGCCATCGAGCCGTGCGCGCCGCACTCCGTGGTACAACAGCAGCGCAGCGGGCAGACACAGCAACGCGCACCAGTCGAAAGCGGCACGCCCCGCGTGCGCCCAGAGCTGGGCGGCGAGCACCGGCCCGGCGGCCAGCCCGGCCAGCATCGAAAGCTCGAACAGGCTCATGAGGCGCGCGCGCCTCACGGCGTTGTAGCGGCCGCGCGCCAGCACGGCCAGCAGCGGCGGCGTCACACCCGCAGCGGCCGCACCGCCCAGCACACGACTGAAGAACCACAGCGGCAGGGTCGCGGCCAGCGCGAACAGCACCAGGGCCAGAGCACTGATCAGTGCACCACCGACCATCAGGGCCCCTGGCGCCAGCACATCGGCTGCGACGCCCAGCGGCACAGAGGCGGCCAGCTCCGCCCCATAGGCAGCGCTGCCAAGCCAGCCGCTCAGCCATGCCAGCGAGACGTGCGGATGCGTGGCCGGCAGAGCTCTCGCGAGCGCCAGGCCGACCAGCACGCTGCCCGCGCCGGCGGCGGTGCGCAGCAATGCATGGCCGATGATGGCCGACCCGGGGACAGTTTCGGCAGGACCTGCGGCCATTTGATCCTTACGCACTGGGCAGTGACGGATAATGCGGCCCCATTTCGAGGAAACCGCTGCCGTGAAAATCCGCTCCGCCGACTATCGCGTCAAGCCCGACAGCAAGGTGGACCTGGGCGAGTGGCCCACCGCCATCAAGCCCGTCTACCGCTCCAAGCGTGACTATCTGCAGCTGCTGCAGAAGCACACCACGCAGCTCAGCCAGCTGCAGGACCTGCTGTACGCGTCCAACCGCGAGGCGCTGCTGCTGATTTTTCAAGCCATGGACGCGGCCGGCAAGGATGGCGCGATCAAGCACGTCATGTCGGGCGTCAATCCGCAGGGCTGTCAGGTCTACAGCTTCAAGCACCCGAGCGCCACCGAGCTGCAGCACGATTTTCTCTGGCGCACGACGCGCGTGCTGCCCGAGCGCGGTCGCATCGGCATCTTCAATCGCTCCTATTACGAGGAGGTGCTCATCGTGCGCGTGCATCCGGAGCTGCTGGCGGCGGAGAACCTGCCGCCCGCGGTGAGCGATGCCAAGCACTTCTGGGGGCAGCGCTATCGCTCCATCCACGATCTGGAGCGCCATCTGCACGACAACGGCACGCACGTGGTGAAGTTCTTTCTGCACATCTCGCAGGAGGAGCAGCGCAAGCGGCTGCTCGCGCGCCTGGATGATCCGGACAAGAACTGGAAATTCAGCCTCGCCGACGTGCAGGAGCGACGCCTCTGGGACGACTACATGAATGCCTACGAGCACTGCCTGGGTGCCACGAGCACTGCACACGCGCCCTGGTACGTGGTGCCGGCCGACGACAAGCGCACCGCCAGGCTGATCATCTCCAGCATCATCTGCGAGACCCTCTCGGCGCTGGATCTGGCCTTCCCGAAGCTCGACGCTACGCGGCGCCGCGAGCTGGTGAAGCTGCGCGGTCTGCTCTCCAGGCAACGCTAGGCACTGCGGGCGGGCGGCGGGCGCGGCGGGGGCGGCACGTTCGGCAGCGGCGCGGGGCCGCGCGCTCAGGGGTGGGCGCTTCTGTGCGGCTTGCCGTTGCACTCGGCCTGCCAGGCCGCATGACAAGGCAGATGAAAGCGCACGGTGGACGACTCCGTTGTTCCGCGCCAATCCACGGCGGCGACCTCGTACTCGATCTCATCGGCACGAATGGGCCGCGTGCACAGCGAACACGCTGCCCCCGAGCCGCGACTGCCCCACGTCCGGGCCGTGGGTGTACAGGGCAGCTCGCCGCTGGCGATGCGTTGCTTTGCCAGCTCCTTCAATGCTGCATCGACTTCGGCCATCGCGTACCCAGCTTGGCTCGGTGCGATGCGCCAACGCAGACGGAATGCAACCCGACTTCGCCACAAGCACTGCGCGGCCTCGGGTCGGCCAACGGCGCAGCGGCCCCCTGAGCTTGCTGTGCGCGTCTTCCTACAGCTGCGGCAGCCTCACTCCGCGGCAGACTCCCTCTGCAGCTGCGAGCGGGCGTGGCTCACCTGATCGGCGCTGACGGGACTGGCTGCGTGGCCCCAGCTGTTGCGCACATAGGTGAGCACCGAGGCGACCTCGGCATCGGAGAGCTGCCAGCGAAAGCCGGGCATCGCCGGTGCGGTAGGCTCGGGATTGGTGGCGACGCTGCGCGTGCCGATGAGCACCACGCGTAGCAGAGAGGTGGGGTCGCGCGCCTGCACGGCGTTGTCGCTCACCAGATCGGGAAACAGATACGGCGTGCCATGCCCATCGAGCCTGTGGCAGGCCGAGCACTCATCGCGATAGATCGCCGCGCCGGCGCGCATGCGGGCATCCGTGGCGGCCAGCGCGACATGCGACGCCGGCGCTGCGCCCGTGCCCGACGACTTCAAGTAGGTGGCGATCGCCAGCAGATCATCGGGGCGCATCTGCGAGCTCGAGTCCTCGACCTCCTCGCCCATGGGGCCGGCCGCCGCCGCCAGGCGGTTGTGGCCACGCTGCAGGAACTGCTCGATGTCCTGCTCCGACCAGCCTCCGAGTCCCCGCTGCGCATCGGGTGAGATGTCCGGTGCAAACCAGCCCTGTGTCACGTAGCCCTGCAAAGCCCGCGCATGCTTGTCCTGCGCGAGCCAACCCTTGGGCGTATGACAGGCCTCGCAATGTCCCGGTCCCTCGACGATCCAGGCCCCACGGTTCCACGCCGCGGAGCGATCGGCGCGCGCGTGCCAGGGGCTGGGATGAAAAAACAGCGCATCCCACACACGCATCAGTGCGCGGACCTTGAACGGAAACGGCAGCTGGTCGGACACGACGTTGTGCGACACGGGCTTGACGGTCGCGAGATAGGCGCGAATCGCCTGCGTATCGCTGCGGCTCATGCGCGAATAGTAGAGATAGGGCATCGCAGGATAGAGCCGCGCGCCACTGGGCATGCGTCCATAGCGCACCGCTGCATCGAACTGTGCATCGCTCCAGCCGCCGATGCCGCTCGCCATGTCGGGGGTGATATTGGGCGCCACGAGCATGCCGAAGGGTGTCTGAATGGATCGGCCGCCGGCGAAGGGACGCTGGCTCACCGGGTCATCGTGGCAGGCGGCACAGTCGGCGAGCGCAGTGAGATAGCGACCACGCTCGATCAGCGCAAAGTCTTGTCCATGCGGCACGGCCTGCGCCCACGTCAGCGATGGCAGCACGAGCAGCGCGACGAGCACGGCGAGGCGGATGCCACAGCGCATGCCGGCGCCCTCACGCATGCACCAGCGGCCCCGGATTCTTCAAGTAGCGCGTGCGGATGGCGTCGGCCGACCAGTAGGCGAGCGCCGCGAGCGTGCCCGTGGGGTTATACCCGGCGTTCTGCGGAAAGGCGCTTGCGCCCATGACGAACAGGTTCGGCACGTCCCAGCTCTGCAGGTAGCGATTGAGTGCGCTGGTGTGCGGATCGCTGCCCATGACGGCGCCACCGCACAGGTGCGTGGTCTGATAGTCGGTGATGCTGTAGGGCGCCTTGCGGTACTGCTTCTCGACCTGGCGGGCACCCATGGCCATGAAGATCTCGGCGAACTTGTCCGTCAGGAAGCGGTTCTGCTTGATCTCGTTGTCGTGAAAATCCATCGTGATGCGCACCAGTGGCCGCCCGAAGCGATCCCGATAGGTCGGATCCAGATCCAGGTAGACGTCGCGATAGCTGTACATGCTGCCGTGCACGCCGGTGCCCGGCTGCAAGGCGCTTTGATAGTTGTCGCGCACCGCCTGCTTCCACTGCGCACCCCAGCTCGGCGTGCCCGGTGGCACCGGCGTGCTCTCGATGGGCCGACCATTGGTCTGCACCTGCCCCATGTAGCCTCCGCCGACGAAGCCATGCGGGCCGTGGTCGAAGTTGTCGCCATTGAACTCATCGATGCACATGCCGATCGCCCCGGAGGCGATGAACGGATTGAAGATGAACTTCGCCGGGTCGAAGAAGCTCAGCACGTCGGAGATGGTCTGATGGGTGAAGTTGCGTCCGATGACACCGGTGTTGCCAACGGGGTCGTAGCGCTGGCCGATACCCGAGAGCATCAGCAACTGCACGTTGAAGATCGTGTAGGCGGCCAGAATCACCAGCTGCGCGGGCTGCTCCCATTCGACACCGGCACTGTCTACGAAGCTGACACCGCTCGCATGCCGGCCCGCAGCGTCGGTGTTGATGCGCGTGACCTCGCACTCGGTGCGCGCGGAGAAGTTCGACTTGCGCACCAGCACCGGCAGGATCGTGGTCTGTGGACTGGCCTTGGAGTAGTTGGCGCAGCCGAACCACTCGCAGAAGCCGCAGTAGGTGCATGGCCCCATGCGCACGCCGAGCGGGTTGGTATAGGCCTGGGACAGATTGCCCGACGGCTGCGGGAAGGGCTTATAGCCCAGCTGGCGCGCCGCCTGCCCGAACAACGTGTGGCTGAAGGGTTGTTCCTGGGCCGGTGTCGGATAAGGGCGCGAGCGCGGCCCCTCGAAGGGATTGCCGCCCGGCTGGATCTGCCCACGCAGATTGCCCGCCGTGCCGGAGGTCCCGCACAGATACTCGAAGCGATCGTAGCAGGGCTCGAGCTCCTCATAGGTGACGCCCCAGTCCTGAATCGTCATGTCGGGGGGCAGGAATCGCGCCCCGTAGCGTTGCGTGAGATGCGTGCGCAGCACGAAGTCCGAGGGCAGGAAGCGCCAGGTCTCGGCATTCCAGTGCACCCCGCCCCCGCCCACACCATTGGGCGGCATGAATGCGCCCCACGTGCGGATGGGCAGCGCCGACTGGCTCATCGTGTTGCGGAACGTGAAGGTCGTCTGTGCCGGCTGCAGGAACAACTCGTGCCGGATGCGATAGCGCAGCTCGTCCTGCGCGGCATTGGGCGGAAAGTCGGTCGGCGCGTCGCGCCATGGCCCGCGCTCGATGGCGGTGACCGACAGTCCCGCGTCGGTCAGCTCGTTGGCGAGGATCGAGCCCGTCCAGCCCAGACCGACGATGACCACATCACGGGGAGGCAGTGTGCGTGCCATGCCCCGCCCGCTCAGCCGCCGGCCGACCAGTCTGGGCTGCCGGCGATGCTCACGGGCGGGTACGGGTAGCGCTCATTGTGCCGACCGACCCAGTCGCGATAGTTGTAGCGAGCCCCGGGGAAGCCAATCATCTTCCAGGCGCACATGTCACGATTGGCGCCATAAATCGGATCGGCGAAGAAGCCCTCTTTGACGTCCTTGAGCACCGCCTGGAAAAAGGTCTCGCCGTTGACGCCCTGCAGCTGGATCTGTCCCGCCTCCAATCCGCGCAGCACCTCATCCTGCTGTTCAGTGGAGAGCTGCACCCAGGCGTGCCCGCGCTGCGCCTGGCACCAGCTGTCCAGTGCCGGCAGGCCCGCGCGATAGAGCTGCGCCGGGGTCGTCGAGGATTGATTGCCCTGCGAGGCTGTGCCCTTCATGAAGGGCGCTCGCTCGTACAGGCCCGCATTGCTGCCGTAGGGTCCGACCAACTGCCGATCGATATACACCGCGCAACCCGCCTGCCCGCCTCCCGGCGTCTGCGGGTCCGGCGGAATGAGCCGATCCGCCATGGCTTCGACCATGGCTGCCTGTTGCGCCGTGAAGAAGTGCCAGCCGCCGGCCGTGTTGGGATAGAGAGAGTGCTCGGGTGCGGGCTCCCAGGGCAGCTCACCCTGCAGAATGGCGCTGCGGGCAACCCCAGTCTCGAGCAGCACGAGTGCAGTCCCGGCCAGCAGGTCGCGGCGGCGAATGGGGGGCATGGCGCAGATCCTTGCAAGCGGCACGACCACCGCACCATCGGCGGCCCGCCCGCTCATCCGTAGGAGCGTCGCGCGTCACATAACGCGCGTGCGAACCGCCGATCCGGTCCAGATTCGCTGTCCCTGCACTCTTAAAATTCTCACTGACTCAGGGGTCGGTCCGACGAATATTTGCACTGCACCAACCACGTAATGGTACTGCCCGAGCGCATCAAACTGGAGGATTTCCCCCGCTCTCCCTACGCACGGGAGCTGCGGCAAGGGCTGGCGCGCCTGCGCTTCGCCGCGCGCCTGGAGCAGGTCTATCGCCGCACGCACCTGGAGCGCATGCGACTGCGCGTGCGCCTGTGGATTTCCGTGATCGCTGCGGGGGCGCTCCTCGATGTCATCTGCCGCATCACGGGCGTGGCTGCGGGCCTGGGGACGCCGCGCTGGGCGGCGCTCACCGCCGACGTCAGCGCGCTGCTGCTCGTGGTGCTGGTCTGGAGCCCGCAGTACCTGCGTCTCTACCTGCCGATCGCGCGGGTGCTGATACCGATCTCGGCCGGCGCGATCGCCGCACTGGTGGCACACCGCATGCTCGAGGGCGAGGGTGCGCAGCTCGCCGTGCTGATCATCAACATTCTGGCGATCTTTTTTTTCACGGGATTGCTGTTTCGCGCCGCGCTGGTCACCAGCGTGGCGCTGCTGACGGCCTACATTGCCACGCTGCTCATCGCGGGCGCATTGCACACCGTGCTGCTGCCGAGTCTGCTGGCGGTGCTGCTCATGCTGCTGCTGTGTATCGTCGGATATCGCGATATCGAGCAGGCCTCCCGGCGCAACTTTCTCGAGACCGCCCTGATCGGCGAGCTCGTGGCGCGCGACGAGTTGTCCGGGCTCGCCAGCCGTCCCGCCTTCGATGAGCATCTGGCGCAGCTGTGGCCTCAGGCGCAGCGCGCCGGCCGCACGCTGGCGGTGCTCATGGTGGATGTGGATCAGTTCAAGGAGTACAACGACTCGCACGGCCATCTGGCGGGCGACGCCGCCTTGCGTGCGGTGGCGCAGATGCTCAAAAGCGTCGCGCGCCGACCGCTGGATCTGGCCGGCCGCTACGGCGGTGATGAGTTCATCGCGGTGCTCTACGATCTGCCCGCCGAGCGCGTGCAGGAGATTGCCGAGCGGCTCCGTCAGACCGTGCAGCAGGCCGCGCACAGCGGTGATCTGCCCGACACATCCGGACTCACCATCAGTATCGGCGCCGCGGTCCTCATTCCCGGCGAGGGCCGCAGCATGCGGGGCGCCGTGCAGCTCGCCGACGAGGCGCTCTATGAGGCCAAGCAGGCGGGCCGCAATCGCGTCGTTCTCAAAGGCATGGAAGAGTATCGGAAGCTCGAAACCGGCTCGTTCCGCGCCTCCGCCACCACCTCCGCCTGAAGCACCCGCCGATCGCCTCCGGCCCGCCGACAGTCCGCCGCGGACTGCACCGGCAGCGCTACCGCGCCTGCCCCGGCAAGCTGCCGGCAGTGAAGTCTGCGGAGGATTCCCGATGAGTAACAGCGATACCGGCCACCAAAGCGACAACAAGTCCGACGCCAAGAGCTCCAAGGGCGGGATGGACCCCGCGGCCAAGCGCACTGCGCAGCGTCCTGAGCCTCCCGGTGAAGCGAGCGGCAGTAGCCAGGAAGCCACGCCCGGCTCGACGTCCGGGGAAAAAGTGCACGGCGAGAAGCTGCAGAGTGCGAGCGGCAGCCACAGCGGCACGCAAAGCGGTAGCCGCCAGCACTAGTCCATCGGTATCCAGACGGCGCGGGCGGGCCGG
Organism: Steroidobacteraceae bacterium; assembly: GCA_035553315.1. GTDB lineage: Bacteria > Pseudomonadota > Gammaproteobacteria > Steroidobacterales > Steroidobacteraceae > FEN-1191. The sequence goes on along the minus strand of DATNDE010000004.1, from coordinate 114,179 downwards.
CGGCAGGCCCGCCCGCGCCTGCGCCCCTCAGTGCCTTTGCGCCTTCAGTGCCGGCGTGGGGGTTCGTATTCTTCGCGCGCCACGGTTACCTGCCCCACCTCGAGTTGGTCATAGCCGCGATAGCGGTAGATGAAGATCGAGATCAACCAGGCCAGCACGAAGATGCCGATGATGATGAAGCCCAGATTGTTGAAGTTGTCGTTGAGCACGCCGACCGCATTCCAGAAGCGTCCGGTCACGTGCATCTGATCCTTGAGCAGTCCAAGGGCCTCGATGCCGCCGATCAGTACTGCGATCACCACCGACACGAGCGTAATCGTCATGTTGTAGAACAGCTTACGGATCGGCTTGACGAACGCCCAGTCGTAGGCGCCCAGCATCAGGATGCCGTCCGTCGTGTCGATCAAGGACATGCCGGCGGCGAATAACGCCGGGAAGACCATGATCGACCAGATCGATACGCCCTTGGCGGCCTGCGTGGCCGAGATGCCCAGTACCGCCACTTCGGTGGCGGTATCGAATCCCAGACCGAACAGAAACCCCAGCGGGAACATGTGCCAGCTGCGGCGAATCAATGCAAACAGGGGTCGGAACAATCGCGCGGCAAAGCCCCGCTTGTTCAGCAGCAGGTCCAGATCCTCCTCGACCAGGGCGCCACCGCGGCGCACGTGCCGGAAGGTGCGCCAGACCGCCATGAAAATGACGAGGTTCATCACCGCGATGGCGAACAGGAATATCGCCGATACCGAGGTGCTGATGATGCCCCCCACGGTGTGCCCGCTGCCGATATGCAACGCGGTGGCTGTCAGCGCCACCCCGGCCGCCGCGATGATGACGACGGTCGCGTGCCCCATGGCGAAGAAAAAGCCCACGCTCACGGGCCTCTGCCCATCCTGCATGAGCTTGCGCGTGACGTTGTCGATCGCAGCGATGTGATCGGCATCCACGGCGTGGCGCAGGCCAAAACCATAGGCCAGCAGCGCGGTGCCCAGATACAGGGGTTGATGGCGAAAGATCAGCGTCGCCCAGATCCACACGATCGCATTGATTGCCAGCAGCAAGGCATAGATGCCAATGACCGCGTAGCGCAGCGAGCCGGTTCGTCGATCCAGCAGTCTCATCCGTACTTCCCCCGGGAGACGCCCGACCGTTCCACGGGGCAGACCGGCACGCCTGCGGCCAGATTACCACTCCCCCCGTGCCGGCGTGGCTTGTCCCGCTGCCCTGATCGCAGGTCTCCTGCCGGAGACTGGCCGGGCGGGGGAAGGACGTAATTTGTCATGCTGGGCTTGGTCGGATTCCGGAGAGCCGCTGAGCCGCTGCTGGTTTATACGCAGCTTCCGGTCCCAGCCCTCAAGAGCTAAGTACCTGATGCGCCGAGAGGCAAGATAGGGCGCCGTGGGGCCTAAACGGACGGTGTAAGTTCCATTAGCAAGCTTCGGAGTTGTGGGGACATATTGCTTGCCCGCCGGAGCGTCGACCGCCATGCGCGCGCGAGCGTGGGCAGGCAGCAGTCCCGACACGCCGCGGCCAGAGCCTCAGCGCAGCACCCGACGGCCGGCGAGGTACACGCCCGTCAGCGACAGCGCAGTGGCGCCTGACATCAGCAGCCACATCAGCACGTCCCATTGCGGGCGGCCGCGCACGATCGCGGCAAAGTCCAGGCGATGCAGTGCGTCGTGCCACCATCGATAGCCACGCGCGGCGGCATCCAGCTTCGCCAGCAAGGCGCCGGAGACCGGATCGACATAGTAGCGGTCGCCGCTCGCGCTCACGAGCCGCAGCGCGGGCAAGCGCACCGGGTCACCATGATGACTGAAGTAATATTCATCACCCTGCGTGATCAGCGTCAGCGGGCCGCCCAGCACGCCGGCGATGAACTTACGCTGCGCGGCATCGAGCGGCGCGGCTCGTCCCAGCGCATCCAGGCGCCACTGTCGGCCCTGCCGGTCGCTCGCGATCAAGTAGAGGTGACCCTCGAGCGGTGCACCGACAATCGACACGATATTGTCTGCTCGCCGCTGCGCGAGCGCCTGCAGAGCCTGCAGTAGCTGTGCGCCCGTTACATCGGCCCCCGCCAGCTGCGCTTGCTCGCGGGTGGCGTCCCCGCCTTCCAGCCAGCCCCAGGGGTTCATGGACAGCAGTCCCGAGAGCACCCAGGTCAAGGTGAAAACGCCAAAGCACAGCCCAGCCACGTGGTGCCAGAGATTGAAGCCGCGGTAGGGGGACCAGCGCCCCGGGGGCCGATGCAGCAGCGCTCGCACGCCCAGGTACAGCCCGATCACCGTCAGAAAGCAGCCGACCAGCGAGGTGTAGATGACCACCTGCGTCCACAGCCCTGCATGCCGGCGCAGGTCCGTAAAGTACAGCCAGTGGGGAATGGCTCCGAGCCAGTTCCAGAAGCGCTCGGGCCGCGTGGTCAGTTGCACCACGCGGCCTGAGAGACTCGAGACGTAGAGTTGCGTATGGGCCGGATCTTCGACGGCGAAACGATACAGGGGGCGCTCGTCCGCGGCGACGCCATCGAACGTCCACTGATCCACCTGCACCCTGCCGAGGGCGCTCACCGGATGCTGATGCGCATAGGCGCTGGCCACCGCCCTCGCCTCCGAATTCGAGATGCCCTCCAGCTCCGCGCCGCTGGCCAGGTCAATGCGACCGGAGGCATTCGGCCCGTCGCCCAGATCCAGCACCGGTCTGCCCGCCAGCATCTCGACGCGAAAGCGATCGACGCTATCGGCGTCTGCGAGCGCGTCCCTCAGGGCCCGACAACAACGTTCCCAGGCGATGGGCGCAAGGTGCATCGCACGCTCGCTCTCGCTCAGCGAGGGATAGCTGACGTACATCATTACCAGCCCCGACACGCACCACATCGCCATGAGCAATCCCACGGCGATACCCAGATAACGATGTGTGAGCAACAGCAGCCGACCCATGTTCGTCGGATAATAGTCGATGGGTACGCGGCCGATCGCCCCGCGGGCTGCAACGGGGGATAATAGGCCGTAGAGAATAATGAGCCGTTGAGTGGTGGGGCGGCGGATACATCAACGGCGGAGATGAGATACGGTGTTGATGCGCAGCAAGGGTCCGGACGAGCCGGATGACCAGAGCGAGAGCGAGGAGCCGCTGCAGGACCGCCGGCGGGCAGCCCTGATGTTGGTGCTCGTGCTGCTGCTGGCGCTCGGCGGTGTCGCGCTCGTGCATGTCCTGCACGACATGGCGACGATCCAGGACTGTGCGATGTCGGGGCGCACCAACTGCGCCCCGATCAACCCTTAGCGGGCGGGCGGCTGGCTCGCGACGAGGCTCCCATGTCGCTGTATGCACGGCTTGCGCCCCGCGGCCCCGATGGACTGGGCTACAGCTGCACCGCCGAAGAGGTCACCGCGGACCTGTCTCTGCAGGGCCTGCGGGTACTCATCACCGGCTGCAACTCCGGACTCGGGCAGGAGAGCCTGCGGGTACTGGCCCTGCGCGGCGCGCACGTGATCGGCGCCGCGCGCACGCTGGAAAAGGCGCAGGCCGCGTGCGCGGCGGCGGGCGGACGCACCACCCCCGTGGCCTGCGAGCTCACGGAGCCGGCGTCCGTGGCCCATTGTATCGCCACGGTTCGCACGCTCGCCCCCCTCGACGCCGTGATCTGCAATGCCGGGATCATGGCGCCACGGCAACTGCAGCAGGCGCATGGCTATGAGCTGCAGTTCTTCGCCAATCACATCGGCCACTTCCTGCTCGTGACCGGGCTGCTCGATGCCCTCAGCCCGCAGGGGCGCATCGTCATGCTCAGCAGCCGGGCGCACCATCGCGCGCCGCGCGGCGGCATCCAGTTCGATAACCTTTCGGGCGAGCGCGGCTACCAACCCTTCACTGCCTACGGCCAGTCGAAGATGGCGAATCTGCTGTTCGCCAAGGAGCTCGCGCGGCGGCTCGGCAGCGCTGGGCGCAGCGCGCTCGCCGTGCATCCGGGCGTCATCGCCACGCCCCTCGGCCGGCACATGAGCGGCGTGGCGGTGACGCTGTTCTTCGGTGCCGGCTCGCTGCTGTTCTTCAAGAGCATTCCGCAGGGCGCCGCCACGCAGTGCTTCGCGGCCGTACATCCGCGGGCCGCAGGGTTGTCGGGCGCCTATCTCGCCGACTGCCATGTCGCGCGGCCAAGGGCGGACGCCGAGGATCCGGCGCTCGCGCGGCATCTCTGGGAAGTTTCTGAGCGGATCGTCGATGGCTTGCGTCGGGGCCGGGACGGCAGTGCCCAGACTGCCCGGTCCTAACGCGGGACTGTCCGACAGCGCCGAGCGGCGGCGCAGCACAGGCTCTGGGCGGATATTGAGAGGCTAACAACAACTATGAGCTACATCACCTCGACCCTGATCCCGGGCGAAACGGTCATCTACCAGACGCGCCTGCACTGGACGGTGATGTTCGGTCAGGTGCTCATGGGCTGGCTGTTCTTCGCCGGTAGCGGTGCGCTCGCCTACTTTTACTGGTTGAATCGCGGCGCCTATGGGCTCAACACGCAGCATCTGATCCTGGGCGGGGTCGCTGCCCTTTTCCTGATTGGTTTCATCGTGCTTCTGGTCGGCATGATGCGACGAAACGCCACGGAGATGGCGCTCACGAATCGCCGCGTGGTGGTCAAACAGGGATTGGCCAGCCGGCGAACGATCGAAATGCTCCTGAGCAAGATCGAAACCATTGAGGTGACCGAAACCACGACTGGCAGAATCCTGGGCTTTGGGACCATCCTGCTGATCGGAACCGGCGGCACCTCCGAGCCGTTCCACAACATCTCCCACCCGCTGCAGTTTCGCAGTCAGGTGCTGCAGCAGCTCGAGAGGCTGCCCGCTCGGGGAATGGAGGTGGGCGAGAGTGCTGACACGCCCACCCCGGCTCATCGCCCCGCGGGGTGAGCTTCGCGTTAGGATGCCTCGCGGTGCACCGGCAGCGCACCGAAGGACTGCGTCACCGGCATGAGCTCGATGAAATTGACGTTGACACGCGCCGGCAGTGTCGCCGCCCAATGCACGGCTTCCGCGACGTCCTCGGGTGTCAGCGCATCGGTGCCATCGTAGACCTTGGCCGCGCGCCCGGCATCCCCGGCGAAGCGCACCAGCGAGAATTCCGTGCCGCCCACCAGTCCCGGCTCCACGCACGTCACGCGCACATGCGTGTGCAGCAGATCGGCGCGCAGGTTGCGCGAGAACTGTTGCACGAAAGCCTTCGTGCCACCGTAGACGTTGCCGCCCGGATAGGCATAGCTGCCGGCCACCGAGCCCATATTGATGACATGCCCTCGATCGCGCTCGACCATCCCGGGCAGCACCGCGCGCGTCATGTACATCAGCCCCTTCACATTGGTGTCCACCATGCGCTCCCAGTCCGAGAGCTCGGCCTGATGGGCGGGCTTCAGTCCCAGCGCCAGACCCGCATTGTTGACCAGCACATCGATGGCGGCCAGCGCCGCGGGCAGCGAGTCCACCGCCGAGCGCACCGCGCGCTCGTCGCGCACATCCAGCTCGATCGTGTGCACGCGCTCGGCACCGAGCTCGGTGCGCAGCGCCGCCAGGCGCTCGGCACGTCGCCCGATTGCAATGATCCGATGACCCTCGCGGGCGAACTGTCGCGCGATGGCTGCGCCGAACCCCGAGGTCGCACCAGTGACCAGGATGATCATGAGAGCCCTCCTGCTAGGATGCCCCCATGATCCCATTTTCCGTGCTCGATCTGGTGCCCATCATCGAGGGCGGCAGCACGGCCGAGGCGCTGGCGGCCTCCCTGCGCCTGGCGCGGCACGCCGAGACGCTGCAGTTTCGCCGCTACTGGGTGGCCGAGCACCACAACATGCCGGGCATCGCCAGCGCCGCCACCTCCGTGGTGATCGCTCATCTGGCGGCAGGCACGCGCAGCCTGCGCATCGGTGCCGGCGGGGTGATGCTGCCCAATCACGCGCCGCTGATCATCGCGGAACAGTTCGGCACACTGGCGGCGCTGTATCCGGACCGCATCGATCTGGGCCTGGGACGCGCGCCGGGCACGGACCAGACCACGGTGCGCGCATTGCGACGGGACCTCACGGCGAGCGATCGCTTCGCGCAGGATGTGGCGGAGCTGCGCGGCTATTTCGGCGCCGCCGCGGCATCTCAACCGGTCCGGGCCGTGCCGGCACTGGATGCACAGCTGCCGATCTGGCTGCTCGGCTCGAGCCTCTACAGCGCCGAGCTCGCCGCCGTGCTCGGCCTGCCGTTCGCCTTCGCGGCGCACTTCGCGCCCGACTGGCTGCTGCAGGCCCTCGCGCTCTACCGCCAGATGTTCCAGCCCTCGCGAGAGCTCGAGCGTCCCTATGCCATGGCCACCGTCAATCTCATCGCCGCGGACACCGACGAGGGCGCGCAGCGCCTGTTTTCATCGCATCAGCAGGCGTTCTTGCGGCTGCGGCGGGGGCAGCCCGGCCGCCTGCCTCCCCCGGTGGATGATCTGCCCGCGAGTCTCGCGCCCGGCGAGCTGGCGCTGCTGCAGCAGGTGATGCGCTATTCGTTTGTCGGCAGCCTGGCCACGTTGGAGAAGCAGCTGGATGCGTTTCTGCGCGTCGCGCGCCCCGACGAGCTCATGGTACATGTCATGGTGTACGACCCGGTGGCACGCGAGCATTCCCTCACCCTGACCGCCGCGCTGCGCGATCGACTCGGCGATGCGCCGGTAGAGCCGGCCGATCAGGGATACTAGGAACGGCTGCTCGAGCGCTTGGCACCCGAGCGCTTGGCACCCGAGCGCTTGGCACCCGAGCGGCGCCCCGAAGGTTTTTTTTTCGCAGCCTTCTTGCGCGGCACGTGTGCTCCGGAGCGTCGCGCTTCGGATAACCCAATGGCGATCGCCTGCTTGCGACTGGTGACCTTTTTTCCGGAACTTCCGCTGCGAAGCGTGCCGCGCTTGCGCTCATGCATGGCCCGCTTGACCTTGCGGCCGCTCGCCTTGCTGTATCGTGCCACGTGACACTCCTTCGACCGCGCATCGGTAGTGCGCGGCAGCCTGCCCCAAGCGCCCCATAGCGCACCGTCGGCGCACAGCCGCTCCGTCTGTCAGGCAAGCGCCCGAACGGATACCATGACGGCGCGACTCGGGGAGCGACATGCAAGCCATCGTGCGTGCCTGGCTGCCGGCGGTGGCGGTGCTCGTGCTGGGATGGCTCTGTGCGCTGCTCGGCGAACCACATTACGTTGCCGGCATCGGCGCGCCGGCCGGCGTCTTCTCGGCAATGCGTGCGCAGCGCGTGCTCGCCACGCTGCTCGGTCCGCAGCAGCCGCATCCGGTGGGCAGCGCGCAGGACGCCGCCGTACAGGCGCGCATCGAGGCGCAGTTTCGCGCCCTGGGCATTCCCGTTCACACCTATCGAGCTTTTGTCTGCAATACCTGGCGTGGCTTTGCATTCATTCCCTGCGCCACGGTGAATGACCTGCTCGCCGAGGTCCGGCCCGGCTCGGGGCGCGCGGTCCTCATGCTGGCTCACGCCGACTCGGTGCCGGCAGGGCCCGGCGCAGCGGACGATGGCGCCGGTGTGGCCAGCATCCTGGAAGCCGCGCGCGCGCTGCGTGCCGCCGGCTCGACCGCGCCCGCCGGTACTCATCCGGTGCTGGCGCTGATCAGCGATGGCGAGGAAGCGGGGCTACTCGGCGCGGCGGCCTTCCTGCAAAATCCGGCGCTTGCCGCCGAGGTCGGTGTCGCGGTCAATGTCGAGGCGCGCGGCACGCGCGGGGCGAGCCTGCTGTTTCAGACCAGCCCGGGCGATGCGCGACTGGTGCAGTTGTACGCACAGCACGTGCGCTTCTCCGCCGCCAGCTCGCTGTTCGCCGCCATCTACCGCCGCCTGCCCAATGATACGGATCTGACGCTGTTCATTCGGGCCGGCATCCCGGCGGTGAACTTCGCCATTGCCGAGAATGTACAGGCTTATCACTCGCCACTGGATCGGCTCTCGATGCTCTCGAGCGCCAGTCTGCAAATGCAGGGCGATAACCTGCTGGCCATGGTGCGCGCGTTGCAGAGTACGCCCTTCGCCGAGCTGCACGGCACTGATGCGCTCTACGTGAGCACGCTCGGCTACTTTCTGCCGCGCATGCCAACGGCGGCGGCCCTACCGCTGGCCGTGCTGGTATTGCTGCTGCTCCTCTGGGCAGCCGCGCGCGCACGCGCCGCGCCGGTGCTGCGCGCCGTCGGCGCACCGCTGCTGCTGATCGGCGGCAGCGTGCTCATCGGCCAGCTGCTCTCGATGACAGCCGCATGGATCTCGGGCACGCCCGACCCGAGTTATGCGCACCCGCTGGCGATGCGCACGGCGCTCGAGCTGGCCGTGTGGTTGCTGGTGCTGCTCGGCAGTGGACTCGGCAGCCCGCGCCAGTTGACCGCCGTGGTGTGGCTGTGGATGGCCGCGTGGGGCGTGCTGGCCGCGCTCGCCCTGCCCGCGCTCGTGCCCTATCTGGTCTGGCCCGCTGCCGTCGCTGGGGTGCTGTTGTGGTGGAGCGCCCATCGCCCCGGCGCCTGGGACGGTCGCCAGGGTCGCATCGCCTCGAGCATCGCTGCCCTGGCGGCTCTGCTGCTCTGGTTGCCGCTCGCCACCAGCAGCGAGGCGATGCTGGGACTGCAGCCGCAGGCGGCCTTCACGCTCAGTGTGTCGATGGGCCTCACGACGCTGCTGCCGCTGATGGCGGCCACGGTATCTGCGCCGATTCGCCGCGGCAGCGCCCTCGTCTGTGCGGCGGGCGCACTGCTGTGCGCCGTGGTTGCGGGCCTGCAGCCGACCTACAGTGCAGTGGCCCCCGAGCGGCTCGACCTGCTTTATTTTGAAAACCAGGACAGCTTCGCAAGCCCGGACGGTGCGCACTGGATTGCGGACAGCTCCTGGAACGCAGCGCCCGCGGCTCCGCTGCCTCGGGCCCTGCAGCGTGCGGCTGAGTTTCATACGCAGCCGCTCGCACTGCCGGGCCTCGCGCGTTCTGCGAGCTTCGTGGCGCCGGCGGGCTCACCGCGGCTGCCGCTGCCGCGCGGCCAGATGCAGACGGGGTCCCTCGGCGCTGCCGCGAGCGGGCAGTCTCAGATCACGCTTCGGCTGCTGGGCTCTGCACGTACCGATGAGATGGCCCTCTATATTCCGGCCGGCGCGGCGCTGCGCAGCCTGGACATCCGCGGCCAACACCTCATCGCGCCGCCCGGCTGGTCAGGCGAGACGGCGCTGCTGTGCGTGAGCCGCGATTGCCGCGATGAGACCGTGACGCTGCAGCTGGCAGCGCAGCGCGATGCCAGCTCGCTGCAGTTCGTGGAGCACGATTATGGACTGCCCTCCTTCGGCGATGCCCTGCGTGCAGCGCGCGGACCGGAAGCCGTGCCCTCACAGGATGGGGATGAGGTGCTGCTGGCGGGGCAGCTGAAGATCGATGCAGGCCGCGCCAGCGCGCGCAGGCCCTGATGCGGATCGAGCACGACATCGCGACCGAAGAGCGTCAGGTCCGCATCGCTGCGGTATTGGCCGGGACCTGAGTAAGTCATGCTGAACCAGCGATCATCGGCGCGCCCGCCGGGCAGATCGTAATCATCCCAGGCCCAGGCGAGCCAACCGATGTCATGCGCCTCACAGGCCGAAATGACCTCCGCGGCCGTCGTGGCCTCTGGCGTGTAGCCGATGCGGCGTCCGGGACCGAATTCCCCCACGATGAACACCAGGCCGTGCTCGCGCTCGAGGCTCTGCAGTTGCGCCAGGTCCGGGCCGATGGCCAGGCGCGTGGTGTCGCCATACACGTGCAGCGCGAAGAGCACGTTGTGCAGCGGATCGCTGTCGAACACCGCCGCGGCGAAGTGCAGCAGGTCGCCCATATCCTGCCCGCACCCGCCCGAATCAATGAGCAGCGGCCCACGATAGCCTGCGGCACGCAGCCTCGCGATCGAGCGAACATAGGCGTCGCGCCAGATCGGACTGTCCGGGGGGCCCCACTCATTGGCGATATTGACGATCAGGTAGCGATCCAGCTGCGTCCAGTCGCGCGCCTGCGCGATCCAGGTATCGACGACCGCCTGCAGCCGCTCAGGATCGTAGCTGCAGGTGGCGCTCCAATTGCCCACCACCGGGACGATGCCGCGCCGGATGGAGTCCTTGCGCACCAGCGCCACGTTGAGCGGCGCCGGCCGGCGAAAATCGATATCCCAGCGCACCGTGTTGGCGTGGCTGCGGGCGATGCCGTCGGCGGAGCGGGAATCCCAATGCAATCGATTGACACCGCGAATGCGGAATTCGACGCCGTTCGGATCGTACAGATGGCCCGTCGCGACGAAGAAGCCATCGGCGTGCGCGCCGGCGGCATGTGTGGCAACGGCACGCGCCGCCGAGGTGGTGGGCGGTGCTGACCCCGCCCAGGCATCCACCACCGTGCCGGCCACCGCTACGGCGGCGAACACTGCGGCCAGCCAGTGTGCTGAGGCGGACGATGTACTCATAACCCTGCGTTTGCCGACACGCGGATCGCCGGCGCTGCGCCTGCGTCGCCGGCAGGGCGAGCGAGCCGGTCGCTCGCCCTGCTATTTTCGCCGTTTCGCGGGGTATTTGGATCAGAAAATCGAGGCCGGCTTCGCCAACGTATTGAGCCCGTAGGTGCTGTTGAGCACGATATCCTGGCCATAATCGGTCAGGTCGGCTGGGGTGTTGTAGATCCCCGGCCCCGCGTAGGTCATGCTGAACCAGTCGTTATCCGAGTCACCACCACCCATATTGTTGTCATCCCATGCCCAGGCGAGCCAGCCTAGCCCTGCCGACTCCGCCGCGGTAATGATCTGGCCGGGCGTGACGGTCGTCGGGGCGGGGCCGATATTGCGGCCGGGACCAAATTCCCCGACTACGAACAGCATGCCAGCCGATTGGCTCAGCGCGGCCAGCTGCTGCAGCCAGTTGCCAGACAGGGCCTGCGTGGCGTTGTAGTACAGGTGCAGCGAGAAGATCACATTCTTCTCGGGGTCTGAATTGAATACCGCCGTGGCGTAGCTGAGCAGATCGCTGATGTCCTCACCGCAGCCGCCCGTGTCGATCATCAGCGGGCCCGTGTAGCCGGCCTGACGCAAACTGGCGATCGCGCTGATGTAGTTGTTCTCCCAGTCCGTGCTATTGGCAGGACCCCACTCATTGGCAATGTTCACGATCATGTACTTATTGAGCGCGGTCCACGCGGAGGCCTGCGAGGTCCAGGCCTGCACCGCCGCCTGCAGCACGGCAGGGTCGGTATTGCAGGAAGTCAGCTGATGACCGTTGCCAATGCCCGCGTAGGTGACGACTGGTACTTCGGAGTTGTTGATGTTCTGCGTCTGGATCAAATTGACGTTTTTGGCGACCGGTTGCATGAAGTCGATGAAAGTGCGCACGGTATTAGCCTTGGACAGGGCGATACCCGCGGCCGAATCAGAATCCCAATGCACGCGGTTCACTCCGCGCATCCGAAAAGCATTGCCGTTCGGATCGTAGAGCGTGCCATTCAGGACGAAGAAACCGTTGCCGGTGTTGTATGAAGGCCGCAGGACCGAGGCGGTCGCTGCGCCGGACTGCGTCACGGTTACGGAAAAGCCGGGCAGAGAGGCCGTGCCGCTCACATCGCTGGCGCTGATCACCACGTTCGGATAGGTCCCCACGTCGCCCGGGGTCGGGGTGCCCTGCAGCTGACCGGAGGCGGTGTCGAAGCTCGCCCAGGTCGGCTTGTTCTGAATGCTGTAGCCGATGCTGTCGCCGGCCGATGCCTGCGCGCGCGCTTGCACGGTGTAGGTGCTGCCGACCGCCACGGAGTTCGGGGCCGCGGCCGTGATGGTGATACCGGCGGCGCTGGCCGAGATCTGGCCGGAGCTGTCGGCCGTATCGGCGCTGGTGCTGGCGCCCGTCGTGTTGGAAGTGGTCTGAGAGGCACCGCCGCAGCCGGCCAAAGTCAGTCCAATGCACAGGGGGGCCAGGTAACGGCGCCACGCGAGTCTTTGCATCTCGATCCTCCGCTCGGGCATGCTCAATGTCGGGCGGGGATGCTATTGACCGTACAGAACGCCTACAACGTGTCGGCGAACCCGCACGTTGGTATCAGACGACACTTGCTTGACTTCTGCGCGGGATTACAAGCGCCGCAGTAGACGCACTGCGCAAAAAAAAGTGCCCTGGGGGGGTCGGCCCTGCGGCCTGGGAGGGGCTGCTAGAAGCTCGAGGCCGGATGCGCGCGGGCCTTAAGACCGTACATTGGATTGAGTACGACCTCGCGCCCGAACTGCGTCAGATCCGAGGCATGCCTGAAAATGCCCGGGCCGTGGTAGGTCATGCTGAACCACTGATCGTTGGCCGATGCGTTGGGCAGATTGTTGTCATCCCAGGCCCAGGCTAACCAGCCGACGCCATCGGCCTCCGCCGCCGTCAGGATCTCGGCGGGTGTCACGCGTGTGGGGCTCGGGCCGATGCCGCGCCCCGGGCCGAACTCGCCCACGATATAGACTGCCCCGGTGCGCCGCGCCAACGCCGCGAGCCGCGCGATCTTCAGCGCATAGTTGCCATCGTAGTCGACGATGCGCCCGCCACCGGCGTAAGCCGGCCACGCACTGCTGTCGACCGTCAGCGACACCGTCCAGTCACCGGGCGTGCCGCCGACGTTTTGCCGGGCCGGCTGCCGGCCATTGAGCGCCGTCATGCCTTGCACGCCGCTGATCTGGTAGGCGCTGATGCCCGAGTAGCTGTTGTTGTGCCCATCGAAGGACGGCGCAAAAGGATGTGTCGGCGAGTTGCCCTGCAGCCTGAGGGTGGTGGTGCCGCCCTTATCGACATTTTTTATCGAGGCTGAGTAATCGTTCGTGCCGCCGTACAAATGCAGCGCGAACATCACGTTGCGCTCGGGGTCGGCCTCGAACACGGCCTGCGAATACTTCACCAGGTCCGCATCATCCTGGCCGCAGCCCCCGGAGTCGATGAGAATCGGCCCGGTATAGCCCGCCGCGCGCAATCGACCGACCGCGCTGACATAGGCGTCGCGCCACACTGGGCTGTCAGCAGGGCCCCATTCATTGGCGATGTTGAGGATCAGGTCGCGATTGAGTCGGCGCCACTGCTTTGCCTGCGCGACCCAGCTCGCCACCATGGCTTCGAGCTTGGCCGTATCGGGGCTGCAGGTGCCGCCCCAGTTGCCGACGACGGGGACGATGTGTCGGGCGATGGATTCGCGTCGAATCATGGCGACGTTCGTCGCGCTCGAGCGCGTGAAGTCGACATCCCAGCGCTCCGTATTGGCGCCGCTGCGAGAGATGCCCTCCGCGGAGTCCGAGTCCCAGTGCAGACGGTTCACGCCACGAATGCGAAATTCGTGTCCGGCAGGATCGTACAGCTCACCGTTCAATACGAAGAAACCATCGCCTCGGTTGCCGGCAGGCCGAATGGCGGCCGGCGCCGCCGCCGCGGCATCCGCCGAGGCGGCCGGCAGCGCGAGTGTCAGCATCAGGCCCGCCACCAGCGGCGCACGCAGCGGATACGGCGCAAGACATCGGGACATCGACGCTAGTGTAGCGCACGCCGCGCGCGGGATCGGTCCGAGCGCGTCGCCTCAGCACGTGCGACGCATCAGCACAGCATCAAAGAGCGCTACAGCGAACTGAACACCGTGGCGGGCTTTGCGAGCTTGGTGATGCCGTAGGTCGAATTGAGCACGACGTCCTGGCCGAAATTGGTGAGGTCCGAGGACGAGTTGTAAACGCCCGGCCCCGCGTACGTCATGCTGAACCAATTATTGTCGGACGCCCCGCCGCTCTGATCGTTGTCGTCCCAAGCCCAGGGCAGCCAGCCGATGCCATGGGCTTCGGCTGCCTGGATGATCTCGCTGGGGGTGGCCATGGTCGGGCTGGGCCCGATGTTCTCGCCGGGACCGAACTCTCCGACAATGAACACCGCGCCGGTGCTTTGCTCCATCGCCGCCATGCGCGCGATGCGCAGTGCGTAATTTCCCGTGTAGTCGACGATGGTGCCGCCGCCGGTGTAATCGGGCCAGTTGGTGCTGTCCACGTTCAGCGTCACCGTCCAGGCGCCGGGCGTGCCACCGACGTTGGTGGGCGCGGGCTGCTCGCCATTGAGCTGCGTCATGCCCCGCGCACCGCTGATCGAGTAGGCGCTGATGCCGGAATAGCTATTGCCGCTGCCGTTGTAGCCGGGCACGAGCGGATGCTTGGGGCTATTGCTGCCGAGGGTGATGACCGTGGGGTTGCCCTTCTGCACACTCAGGATGCTGGCCGAGTAGTCGTTCACGTTGCCGTACAGGTGCTCGGCGAAGATGATGTTGCGCTCCGGGTCGCTCTGGAAAACGGCCTGCGCGTATTGCGTCAGATCCGACTCATCCTGTCCGCAGCCGCCCGCATCCACCAGGATCGGTCCGGTATAGCCCGCGCCACGCAATCGGCTGATCGCGCTGATGTAGGCATCGCGCCAGACGCTGCTGTTGGCGGGGCCCCACTCATTGGCCACGTTGACGATGAGGTAGGGGTTGAGCGTCGTCCACTGCGCCGCCTGCGACACCCAGGTGGAGACGATCGCTTGCAGAGAGCCCGTGTCGCTGGCACAGGTTGCCGTCCAGTTGCCGGCGATCGGCACGTTGCCGTACTGGATCGACTGGGTCTGCAGCAGACTGACGTTGGAGCTGGCAGGCCGCGTGAAGTCGATGTCCCAGCGAACCGTATTGGCGCCGGACTTGGCGATACCCGCCGCCGAATTGGAATCCCAGTGCACGCGGTTCACGCCACGGATGCGAAATTCGTTGCCGTTCGCGTCGTAGAGCTTGCCGTTCAGCACGAAGAAGCCGCTACCCGTGTTGTAGCTGGGCCGCGCAGCCGTGCTCGAGCCGCCCGCGGTGCTGGCGGTTGCAGTGCCGGGCTGACTCACCGTGATCGTGACGGGCGGCGTGGAGGCGCTGCTGCTGCCGTCGCTGGCGGTCACCACCACATTGGGATAGTTACCGACGTCGGAGGTGGTGGGCGTGCCCGTCAGAGCACCGGTCTTGGTGTTGAAGCTCACCCAGGCGGGCTTGTGCCGGATGCTGTAGCCGATGATGGCGCCCGCGGGCCCCATCGCGGTTACTCGCGCCACATAGGCGATGCCGACCGCGGCCGCGGCGCCCGGCGTATTGCTAATCGAGATCGATTTGTTGGCCTGGGCGGTGGCGCTGCTGGAGTCGGAACCGCCCCCGCAGGCGCTGAGCGCGAGAACGAGAAATGCCGGCACGCACGCGCGCAGACCCACACTTGCCATGAGGTTTTGCTCCCTGTCGTTCGAATTAATCTGGCGACGATGCTAGGAGCGGTGCACATGTCCGACAATGTGTCGGCGAATCCTTACATTAAGAAGCCGAAATACCCGACAGAAGTGTGACGGGGCGCACACTCGCCTATTAAAAGGTATCGGCGGTTCTCAAACGGCTCGAATTGCAGGCTTTGGCGCACATGCGCGCCGGGCCGGCGGCCGGGCGCTCGGTGACGTATCGATGCAAATCCTGTCGCGGCTCTGGAAATCTTCTCGCGGCTCTCGCCGCAGGATACGGGCAGGTCGGCAGAGGAACTCGCCTAGCCTCCCACCTGCTCGTCTACGAGACGCTCCACTTCCGGCATCGGCAACATGAACAGTGCCGCACCGAGAAAGCCCACGGCACACAACGCAATGCTGGCCGACAGGCCGAGGCTGCTGCTGAGCTCTCCGAGTACATAGGGCGCGAAGGCCGCCACGCCTCGGCCGACGTTGAAACAGAAACCGGCGCCCAGGCTGCGGATGCGCGTGGGATACATGGAAGGAAAGTACGAGCCGAACGGTCCGGTGTAGGCAAAGAACAATCCCAGCACGGGGCCGAGCCAGAACAACACGTGAGGGTCGCGTGTCGCCGCGTAGAGCGGCAGCAGCACGGTCGCGCCGACGAAGCACACGATCAGCGCCAGGCGACGTCCGATGCGATCGGCAAGGATCCCGAACAGCTGGTAGCCCGCGAACATGCCCACGTTCAGCGCGATGATGAAGTTGGTCATCTGCGCCGGGGCGAGTCCGCGCTCCTGCACGAGGTAGGTCGGCAGCCATGTGTTGGCGCCCCAGTAGCCGGTCAGCACGCAGGCGGCTGCGGCCGTGCCGAGCAGGGTCAGACGTGCCACGCCGGGGGCGAATATTTCCGTGACCGACACGCTCGCTGCGCCCGGCTGCCGGCGTGCGCGCTGTTGCAGCCAGAGCTCGGACTCGGGCACGAACACGAGCACATAGAGCGCGGCCAGCAGCGCCGCGGCACCAAAGCCGAACAGCGCGCGCCAACCATAGTGCGGCAGCACCCGTCCAGCCACGGCGGCAGCCACGATGACGCCGACCGGCCAGCTGCTCAGTACGAAGCCCACGGTGCGACCGCGGCTCTGCGGCGGCCAGGTCTCGGCGATGTAGGTGGCCACTACGCCCCACAAACCGCCCAGGCCCAGGCCGGCCAGGAAGCGCAGGCCCATCACCTGCCAGCGGTTGCCGGCCAGCGCGATCGCGGCGGTGAAACAGGCGAACAGCACTACGCTGGAAAGCAGCGCGCGGCGACGTCCGAAATTATCCGAGTACCAGCCGATGAGCACGCTGCTGAAGGCAACGCCGATCATGCCGGCCGTACCGAGCAGCCCCGCCTGGCCCGGCGACAGATGCCACTCGGCCATGATCGCCGGCAGCGCCAGCGCCAGCATCATGAAGTCCATGGCGTCGAAGCCATAGCTGACGAAGCCGGCGGTCATCACGTGCCAACGCACTGCCGGGGCCGCCGCTGCCTGCGCGCTCATTACCGTCGCCATACGGGCGAATTCTCGCATGATCGGCCGCCGCGGCGTCAGTCCCCTCCTACTTCAAACGCGACTGAGCGGTTGCGGCGCCGGAGCGGGCAAGCCTGCAAGACTTACAGCGATGTAGGTGCGCTGCGTAGGTGCGCTCTTACAGCGGCAAAATCCCACTTTTCGCGCTCAAATCACCCGGCTACACTGCCCGCATCCATTCGTACATCTGCACCGGTGAACGGGTCTCGAATACGGCACCGGGCAATACGACTGCTACGAGGCTTCCCTATTTGAGCGCGACGACGGCAGCTCTATCGGGTATCCGAGCCTGTTGTCTCGCCATCCAGCGCAGCGCTCCTGCGAGGATCCGAACGTGAACGGAGCGAGCTTTGCCCCCGCGGCGTTGGTGCTCAACGTCAATGACCGCGACAGCGTGCGATACATGATCACTCGCATGCTGCAGCGGGGCGGATTCGAGGTCATCGAGGCCGCCAGCGGCCACCAGGCGCTGCAGCAGGTGCGCGAGCGCCGTCCCCGGCTCGTGGTGCTCGACATCAAACTGCCGGACATCGACGGTCTGGACGTCTGCCGCCGCATCAAGCAGGACGCGGATAGTCCGCCGATCAAAGTACTGCACACCTCGGCGGTGTTCGTATCGCCCGAGGCCAAGGTGCAGAGTCTCAACAGCGGCGCCGACGGCTATCTGTCCCACCCGTTCGAGCAGGAAGAGCTCATTGCAGTGGCACGCTCGCTGCTGCGGCTGCTGGACGCAGAACAGCGCCTGCGCGATACGGCACGCGAGCTGTACCAGGCCAACCAGCGCATTCACGAATTTCTCGCGATGCTGGCCCACGAGCTGCGCAACCCCCTGGCGGCGATTGTCAGCTGCCTGCCGCTGATCGAGCGCGAGGCGGCGCGCAGCGACGCCGAACGCTCCGCACGGCATGTCATGCGCCGGCAAAGCGCGCATTTGCGTCGCCTGGTGGATGACCTGCTGGACGCGGCGCGTGTCACGCAGGGCAAGATTGAGCCCAAATGGGAGACGACCGACCTCGCTGCCCTGCTCACCCGCGTAGCGGACAACTGCCGTCGTACGCTCACGGACGGCCGCCAACAGACCCTGACCAGTCGCATTCCCGCAGGCCCCGTACTCATGCGAGCCGACCCGTTGCGCCTGGAACAGGTGTTTTCCAATCTGCTCGACAATGCCAGCAAATACGCCGATCGCGGCGGTCAAGTCGAGCTCGCGCTGGAAGTGCGGCAGGACCGTGCGCACGTGATGGTACGTGACGACGGCATGGGCATCGCGCCGGAATCTCTTGCCACGATCTTCAACCTGTTCTCGCAGGGTGAGGTTTCGCTGGCCCGTTCGCGCGGGGGTCTGGGCATTGGCCTGACGCTGGCGCAGAGCCTGGTGCAGATGCATGGCGGCACCGTCTCGGCGTCCAGCGATGGCCTTGGCAAGGGCTGCACCATGGACGTCACTTTGCCCCTGACGATGACCCTTGGCGCGCCTCCACCCTCGCCCGTCAACGCCGAGAGCGTGATCCGGAGCAGTGCGCTACGCATTCTTGTGGTGGAAGACAACGATGATGCGCAACTGATGATGAAGTATCTGCTCGAAGCATGGGGACACGAAGTACTCGTGGCCTCGGATGGCAGCGCCGGCCTCCACGCCATCCGCACGCACCGGCCAGACGTCGCCCTGGTGGACATCGGGCTGCCGATCGTCAGTGGCTACGAAATCGCACGTCTCATCAATGCCGACGATTACCGCTCGCAGATGATGCTGATCGCACTGACCGGCTATGGCGCGCCCGAGCAGCGCCAGCGGGCGCTGGATGCCGGCTTTGATCTGCACCTCGTCAAGCCCGTCGAGCCGGCGCTGCTCGCCGGCGTCATCTCCGCGGGCAGACCCGGCGCGGCTCTGTCATGAGGGCGGCGAAAGCGGCTTAAAATGCGCGCGCCGTTGTCAGGAGAGCTCGCATGCCCCATATCGTCGTCAAGCTTTGGCCCGGCAAGAGTGAAGCGCAGAAGGCACAGCTCTCCGAAGCGTTGGCCGAGGCGCTCATGCGCGTACTGCACTATTCGGAACGCTCGGTCTCGGTCGACGTCGAGGAAGTTGCCAGCGCGGACTGGGCCGACAAGGTCTACAAGCCCGACATTCTCGCCCGCTGGGAAAGCCTGCAGAAGCGGCCTGGCTACCGCCTGGAGGATCTGGAGCCCGCCGTCTCCGCGCACCAGGATCGATCCAAGTCTCAGACCTGAGTGACTGCCACCTACGCCGACTTCGCGGTCAACGAGCCACGCAGCGACAGAGTAAAGCGGGCAATCAGGGCACCCGCATTCGCTGCTCTTCCCACTTGTCAGCCGAGCAATTGGGCGCATCCTGCTGCGCGCTCAAGATTCTGAGCCGACCGTCGCGCGAATCCATCGTGAACAGGATCGGATGCATCGACCGGTCGGTATCGTAGTTGGCGTGAAAACACACGAATGTCCGGTCGCCGCTGTGGGTGATGGTGGGCGGTGTGTTGATGAACAGGCCCTGCGCCTTGGCTGCGATCATGGGCAGCCAAGTCCTCTCCATGAACGAGCGCGCCGGCGCGCTGACCAACTCTTCACTCGCTCTGCCATCACGAATGTCGCTGTACACCTCGTCGATCACATCCAGCTCCGGCACCAGGCTCATGGTGCCCAAATCGTCGACGTGATCGTCAGGCAGCAGCCTGAGGCGACGTGCAATCTGACGACCATCGCAGGACCCGCACGACCAAAGGGCTTTGAACTCGCTCTTGGTGCCGATGCGCAGGGTGTCGCCGTCCACGCTGACGCCCTGGCCTTCGGCATCACCCCCGGTGGCGAAGGAGGTGACGTAAATCGGCGTCGCGGTCCGTCCATCCCAACGCCAGACGCTCAATTGACTGTCCCGGGTAGCCCCGCCGCTCTGGGCGTAAACCGCCTGCACATAGAATCGCGGCAAACCATGAGCATCGGGTGGCAGCACGCCGATGATCTGTGGAGCACAGGGCCGCACTCCCGCCTTGGGGCGCCAGCAGAGCAGCGCCGCTGCATCGGGTCCCTGAGCGGACGGACCTGCGTCGATGCGCCATATCCGTGGCGGCTTGCCTGGCGCTGTGCCAACCACGAGGACGTGGCCGATTTCCCCTTGATCTATCGAGATGAGCGTCGTACCCGGCTGTAGATCGGTCGCGTCGACCCTGATAGTCGGATCCAGCGCGGCAACGATTCTTTCGTAGCCGCCAGCATCGGCGGCGCCGAGCTTTGCGCCTTGCTGCGATATCCACTGGTTCATGAGTCGCCATTCCTGCAGCTCGAGCGGCACGGATAGCGCAGGATGGCTCAAGGTGTCCAACAGATCATCGCTGACCAGCTTGGCATCGAGCACATACGCTCTCTGGGTGAGCGCGGGATCAGTTTCAGCCTGTGCCGAGAGTCTTTGCGCTGCTGCCGCCTCGTCTGGCGTCAGGAGCCTTTCCCAATAGCCCTTGCGAAAGGTGAGCTCCATCTGCAAATCCCGCGGCGTCAGCCTGTGGTTCAGATATAGATAGAAGGCGTGCCGCAGGATCCCGGAGATATCCTGGGGATGATCGATCCCAAGCTCGCGGAAGTAGGCCGTCAGTGGAGAATTCGGCGGCTCGACCCAGCTCTTCAGTACCCGTGGTCCGACCACGCGATCCCACCAGGCTGGCGAGGTATTGCCGGCGCGAATCGCTTCTGTTTGCTGCGCGGGCATAGTTGCCTGCAGCTTGCGCAAGGCCTCATCGAGGCTGCGCGGAATGGCATTCTCTGACGGGACATTGCCCTCTATCGGCACGACCGCGGCGGCTGGCTGCGCGGCGACCAAGCGTGCGCCCGCAACCCAGGCAATGATGACTAGCAGCAGCAGGCAACGTGGCAGCACAAAACCCCTTCCGAAGTGCCAGGCGCCCATGTCGTCGGAAAAGACACAATGGGTTTGGCGCCCCCGGCCGGAGTTGAACCGACGACCTACCGCTTAGGAGGCGGTCGCTCTATCCACTGAGCTACGGGGGCATTACAGCAGGCCCAGAATTGTATGCCGATCGACACGGCTGCGTGCCGTCAGACCTCTACGATGCGATTGCGCAGCTCGCCGATACGGTCGATGCGCGCGACCATCTCGTCGCCGCCGCGCAGGTAGCACGGCGGGGTCATCGCAAAGCCGACACCCGAAGGGGTGCCGGTGGAAAGGATATCGCCTGGCTCGAGGGTCAGGCCAGCGGACAGGGCAGCGATCAACTGGGGAATATCGAAGATCATCTGCTCGACACGTGCACGCTGTCGCTCCTCGCCGTTCACGCTCATTGACAGCTCGAGAGAGCGGGGATCGCCAATATCGGCACTCGGCACGATGCACGGGCCGAGCGGTAGTGTGGTATCGAGCGACTTGCCCTTGAACCACTGATCGTGACGGCGCTGCAGATCGCGCGCCGTGACGTCATTGGCGATAGTGTAGCCGAAGATGTGCTCGAACGCCGAGCTGGCGGGTATATCCCGGCCGCCGACGCCGATCACGACCGCCAGCTCGACCTCGTAGTCGAGCTTCTGCGTGACTTTGGGATCCAGACGAACGTCGCCGCCCGGCCCGACCAGGGCATGGGTCGCTTTCGTGAAGAACTGCGGTACCTCGGGAGCCTTCACCGCCGCATTGTGCGCAGAGGCTCCCTCGCGTACATGCTCGAGAAAATTGCGCCCGACGCAGAAAATGTTGCGCACCGGTGTCGGAATGGGCGCCAACAGCCGCAGCGAAGCGGACGGCAGTAATGCGGCACTCAGCCGCTGACGCTGCTCACGCGCCTGCTGTTCGAGCCGACGGCACGCTGTCAGGGCCGCGGGCCCACCCCGCACGATCGCCAACATGGAGGACAGATCGGTCCGCTCGCCTGTCAGGCCTGCCGCGGCTGCGATATCGAGCACCTCGTCAGCGAGCACGACCCCGGCGCCGACGCGATCCCCTTGGCGAAAGCTGATGAGTTTCATGAACCTGGCGCCTCAAAAGTGGCGCGCATGATGGCGCGCTGACCAGGCCGCCGCAAGTACACGCCGACTCGGCGTTGCGAGTGCCCGCGCGGATGCTAGAATTCGCCGCTTCGTGGGGCGGTAGCTCAGCTGGGAGAGCGTCGCGTTCGCAATGCGAAGGTCGAGGGTTCGATCCCCTTCCGCTCCACCATTAACCCTTGGTCCGTTCCGAGCACCTCGGTAACGGATTATTCCGGGCCTGTTGGCGCTGGGTTCCTGGGCGTAGCGCTCCGCTCGGCAGGAACCATTCGCTGCTCTTGCTGAGGAGTGGCCGGAGACCAAGGAGCCCACGCTCACGGAAGGCACCTGGCAGCGCGATCGCGAGCAGCTCGTCAGGCTCGTCGACGCCTACCTGGGCAAGCGTCCGATCGCCGAGATCGAAGCACCCGACCTCCCTCGAGTTCTGAAGCCGACCTAAAGGGCACCCTTGCTCCAAAGGCGAGAGCTCGCCTCGATTACCGAAGCCTCCCAATGTCGGACGGCGGCCACGGCTAGCCGGCAGATTGGGGTCGTGAGCTACTTTCTGCGCATAAGCACCTGATCCGCAGTTTGCTGGACGGATACGTCGAAGATCATGAGACCGAGCCATAACGGTTTAATTTGGGCACCATTGCGGACATCCGCACCCGTCGCAGCGGGTCGAGATGGGCTTCCCCGAGAATTGCCGTTAATAGGTTCCCAGTTACGGCTAACTGCAGTTCTCGAGTAGCTCAGGCGGATCGTCGGCTGCTCGGCTCTGCTGCGCAGCGAATTGAATTCCGTTCACATTCCTGGGCACCGTAGGGCATCATTACCCGCTATGGATGCGCGTTTCCCGCTTGCTCCAGTACTCGAAACGGAGAGGCTGATCCTGCGTCCGCACAGCGCTGATGACTTCGCCGACTGCGTAGCTATGTGGCGCGACCCGCAGGTTGTCAGGTATACCATTGGGAGTGAATCGCCGCCACAACGCACCTGGATGCGGCTGCTGTCCTACCGTGGCCTTTGGTCTCTCCTCGGATTTGGTTATTGGGCTGTGCAAAGCAAATCAGGCGGGCGCTATATCGGTGAACTCGGCTTTGCAGACTTTCATCGCGATCTGACTCCGAGTATCGATGGGATTCCAGAGATCGGTTGGGCACTCACCACGCAAGTCCACGGCCGCGGCTATGCGACTGAAGCCTTGCGGGCGGTGATCGCCTGGGGCGACGCATACCTGAGTATGATGAGAACGGTTTGCATCATCCATCGCGACAACGCTGTCTCCATACAACTGGCACGTAAGCTCGGTTACCAGATCGAGTTACGTGCGGCGACAGATGAGGAACCCCACCTGGTGCTCGCCCGCGATCGCTCCCGCTGATGGAGCTGGCGTGAAAACAGACAGGATGGCTGCTCAGGGTCGCGATTTGACGCTCCGGGATAGGACAGCACGTAGGTCATTTGGACGGCGCGACTAGCGAGTTCCTGCATGCGGCGCTTGGCGCGGACTGCATGCAGCTGCAGATCTGGAGTCCACACATGGGATCCGCTCGATGGCGATTTGATGGCGTGCGAGTGATTGGCGCGAGAGCGCTGGATTCCAATACGCCACAGACCCCGGGCATGCATCGGCGCGCAGCCGTGACGACCGAGCGCACCGGCGCGGGCAAGTTGTGGGCGGGCACCGTCACGATCGAGCCCAAAGCCCGAACGGGCGCGCACCACCACGGGGATCTCGAGAGCGTGATCTACGTCGTGAGCGGCATCGCTCGATTGCGGTGGGGCGAGCGCCTCGAGTACGTCGCCGAGGCTCAGGCGGGCGATTTCATCTACGTGCCGCCTTATGTTCCTCATCAAGAGATCAATGCGAGTGATGACGCCCAGCTCCGCTGCGTGCTGGCAAGAAGCGGGCAACAAGGACTCGTGGTGAATCTCGATATCGATGCCGTACCAGCTCCGGAACTGATCCGCTGGGTCGACGATCTGCACAAGTGACCAGCTCGAGGCCGTCCAGTCGTCGGCTGCGGCGTTTGGATTTTAGGTTCGAAGTCGCCGTTCTCACTGTGATCGTCGAGCCCCGTCAGGTCCCGGGGGACACGTTCAAATTTCAGGCGCCGCCCTTTTGCGAGCGTCTGAGCTATACGTGTTTTGGGGAGCTCGGGGACTATCCAGAGGGTTTCGTCGCTTGTTAATGTCGAAGCGGTTGGTAAAGGAAGGTCCGACCCGGCGCCCCGGCGAGGTGTTGCAGGTCGTGTTCCCCTGCAGGCCTGAGGTCTGCAGTTAGGTCGGGCCGAATGTGTTCACGGCGTGACATGCCTTCACCGGCGTACCTGATGTCGCTTCCGGAGCGCGTGATCCGCTCGGCGCTCGGCCTCAGCGCCGGACTGCTGCGTGAAGTCAGCGAAGTGGTGCTGCCGCGAAGTGTGCGCCGCACCCATCTGTATGGCAGCCTTGTCGACGTGACACTTCGCTACGTGATCGAGCGAGTCGGTGGCGCCGAGGGCGTCTATCCCGCTGCCGAGCCTCAAGCGGGTGACTTTCTCGCAAGGCGCGGGGCCGGCCATGCCATCGAACTGCTGGGCATCGTCGCCTTTCGTGTTTCGCCGGTGTGGGTATTCGCAGCGCTGGCCGATCTCAGCGGTCTCGGGCGGCGCCTGATACCGGAAATCGCTGCGGCCCTTGAGGCAGAGGGGCTACTCGAGCACGGCTCCCACTTCGAGAGTGTGGATCAGCTGCTGGACGGGCTGGAGAAGACCTCCTCGCGCCTGGCCGTGACCTTCAACGCTCCGCCGCTCGATGTCGCAAGCTTGCGTGTGGAGTGGGACGCGATCCGGCGCGAGATGCGCAGTCTGAAGCCGGTCGCGCTGCCGTCCCCTGGGGCGATTTCTGGTCGGTGGGAGCAACTCAAGGAAGAGTCGGCGCGGCAGGACCGATCGATATTCGAAACTTCATCGGTGATGGCACTCTCCACCGTCCGTGCGCTGCCTGGCACGGCGCGCCGGCTGTCGGCGTCGACTGGCATTGGGGCGAAACATACTGGCAAGCTGCTATCGGCGGCGATCCTCGACCACTACGGGCAGGTCCTGAGCGAGTTGCGCCAAGTGGGCTATCTCACCTATGCGAAGCGGCAGTTGAGTCCTTACGTGCGCGCGTGCGTTGAGCAATTTTCGCCGCAGCGGCGAAGCCTTACGCAGCGCGTGCTGGCCAAGGTACGCAAGGAATGAACCGACGCAGTCGGCCAAGAGCGGAAATAGCGCCGGCTAACTTGCCGGCTCGGAAGCGGCCATTCCAGTTAGGCCGCAAAAGACTGGCCCCGCTGGACGAACCCGTGCCGTGCCAATTGCTCCATCAAATAGAGTAGAAGCGCGATCACAAGAATCACCAGGATAATCCGCGTCGCCGACCATTTGCCTCTTTGAGGTCGCGTTTCCTCAATTTCTCCAGCTGGTATATCAATTGGAGGATCGTCTCCCCGGGCACGCTCGCCAACTGACAGCTGTGGATGGCTCGAAACATAGTTCTTTGCCCATAGAACCCATCTGTCGCAAAACGTTGCGCGCTTCCTGAGCCTGCGGCCGAACCCTGATAGCTCCAGTGGCCAGAGAAAAATCCAGAGGGAGTCATATAAAGCAAGCAACGTATGCGCAGTACTCTTTGCCGCGACCAGACGCTCGGCGAATGAATAAGTCTTTTCGGAATCCCGACTGCGGACGTAATAGCCTAGACAAATGAGCAGCATTTCGAAGTCGGTTGGACTCGCCTGTAACACCTTCTCCGCAACCCGATGCGCTCCCGCGACATCTCCCTCCCTCCATAGATCGTACGCAAGTGACCAGGCGGGTAAGCTAGTTGGTGCAAGCTCGGCTTCTTTCACAAGAAGCCGTCGTTTCCTGGCGGTGGCGCGCCCGAAGGATAGTCTGATCACGCGGAAACATTGACGCCACTCGGGCCGCCCATCTTCCGTGTGCATAGAAAGCCATTATCGCCTCCCAGTTGCGGCCTGTCGCGACCGGCTACTCAGGGTCGGGAGCGACGAGCCGCAGAATTGTCCAGTTCCGCATTCCGTCCGACCAATCCGCTTATTACTGAGTGGCGGCAATTTAGCCGAGTCGCGTATTATCGGTCTAGGCGCAGAAGCTTCGGTGGGCGGTGCGCGCCGACAACTAGCCCACGGCAACTTAAG
Organism: Steroidobacteraceae bacterium; assembly: GCA_035553315.1. Taxonomy (GTDB): domain Bacteria; phylum Pseudomonadota; class Gammaproteobacteria; order Steroidobacterales; family Steroidobacteraceae; genus FEN-1191. Next base: position 88,171 of record DATNDE010000004.1, on the reverse strand, counting down.
GAGGTGATCCAAGTGGCACATTCACACGTTGGCTCAGTCGCAATTCTAGTCAACCTGACGCACCACGAGGTGCATGGCTAATCGTGCCCTCGTAGGGTCAGGAGACCCTAGAGGATGCGCGCAGGCTAATTGTCACGCGCGCGACTGTCTCCAACGGAAGGACGCTCCAAAGCAGTTGCAATGCGGATGACCTTGGTCCGCCTGTAAAAGTGCTTGAGCAGGAACGGCGAAGTCCGCAAGGGCTTCGCCGTTTCTTTACCCTGAGGCACGGAGCACTGCGGCGCCCGCCGCGCGATTCCGGTACCGCAAATCGACTACCTAAACAACGATTTACGCTGTCAGTCGGTTAGTGCACATATGCTTGATCGACTACGAGACAGCCAATGGTTTGGCTTCCGACGGGAACATTACCGGGATTCAGTTTCGTTGGGACCGAATGTATTACCAGCCCTTCGGACGGTAGGTTCGTCTGCCACTCCACACACCACTCTACGTGTCCGATCAGTGTCACATGGTGGCGCTCGGCAAATGACAGATTCCGCTCACCGAGCCAGATGGGCACGGGACGCTGCCCAATCGGCGTCAACGAGTGCGAATCCGCAGTTTCCAAATCAGCGTACAGCCAATCGGCACCAGCAAAGTCCGTATAAACGCCGCTGATCTGTACTTCCGTGTGCGTCTGCTGTAGCGATTGGTAACTGCTAAAAAACTCCGCGAAAGACACCGTCTTTGGAGCCTTGGACTGCTGGCTTTGTGCCTGCTGAGCAATGGCCAGCGCCGAAAAGAAAACGATCCACGACTGTGCGACCTTAAGCATACGTCCACCCTTGGCAGGGTTGCGCTCTGCGTATGTTATCCCCCGGTAGCAGTCACCGCACCTCGCCGCGCAGGGTCGCGTTGAGCCGTCGAGGCCGAGTCGCTCGTTACACCCGCTGCCGCGCCATCGCGGTGCGAGCAAGCGGTGCCCAAATGAGCACTCCAAGGACGAGTAAAGCAATGCGCCGCCCCCAGTCCGCTACTCTGCGCACCTAGATTTGCCTAGCGAGGTCCTCAATCCGTTCTGCCTCAACTAGATAGACAGTTCGAGCGGTCGGCCCTACAGGAGTTTCCAAATCCATTAGGGGACGCAACGAGCGTGATCTCCGTTAGGGCACCGGCCCGATGATCTCTTGAGTATTAGCTCCGCTGCGAAAACCGCAGATTCTCATTTCGGGATTATAGGCTGCCTCATAGCGGACGGTGCCGAGCGATGGGATTGGGCCGGCCTCGGCCGACTGCTGGTATATGCTGCCGGATATGGATAAGGCAGAAGTCGCGACCGCCCTCTGCGAGATACCCAAGTATCTACGCGAGCATCCAGACATCTCGCAATCGGCGCGGGTTCGAGAGGTCTTGGCGTCGCGGACGGGGCCAGTAACAGAGGCAGATTTGATATCGGCTCTGTCTGCGCAACAAGACCTCGTCGACTCGTGGGCTGCATATGTCGAAGATCAGCGCTCCTCTGATGGCTGCTACGTCGAGGTTTCAAATAGCTCCGCGCGACAACCTGAATGGATCCTGGCGCGCCCAGGCCGCAAGAAGGGGCTTGCTTTCGACTCCCCCATTGCAGCGTATGCCGCTCTAATACTAAGAATCGTCGCGCAAGGACTCGGTGTGAGCCAAAGCCATCGTTAGCACGCCAGAGAGCAGACGTTCGCGACCGGCAGCTCCGAGTCGGCCGCCGGCCTGGGCAGGCTGGGATCACAGCTGGCGCTCAGCATCTACCATCGTTTCAGCCCTGATTACTTGCGAAAGGCCGCAGGTCCTCCGGGGTTTGCAATTGCCGCGGAGCGTCTCCCGCCAGGCCATACACCTCTATGCCGCTTAGAATCCCAGTGCTTGAGAATATGAAGATGCCGGCGAGATCGGCGGGCTTGCCAAAGACAAATTCACCAAGGACATGAACGCTGGGCGGCGCTTCCGGCATCCCTTTGATCTGAAAATGGATGCTGGCACAGCCGCATGGACAGCGCCACGAAGTTGCTTCTGCGTTATCGAGCTGCGAGAGAAAGACTTTGGCTTCGGCGCTGCCGTTCTCCAGCATCCATCGAGCGAGGCTCCGCTCCGATGCCGTAAGGGCACGATTTCCCATATGGTAATTTTGCCTTCTCGGAAGCCGTCCGTCACGGATGACTCTTCACGGTCGATAGATTCACCCGCTGCTAAAATTCAGGGGCGGCAGCTGTTCAAGACCAAGGTGTTCGAAGCATGAATGAACGGGAATGCACCGAACCAAACTTGCGAGTGGCGCTCCAATCGACAGGCTTGGGCCATATAGCTTTGACAATAGAAATTACCCCGGATCACATGACCCAATCGCATCGTTTCCGGGATGAAATTGATCAAACCATGCTTCCGCCTGCGATCTCGGCATGCCGAAAGATACTCGATCAGTATCCGGTACGGGACCCACAGCAACGAGTGAGGAAATAGTCCCGAGGGCTTCACCATCCGAGGCTCATGCACTGGAAGATAATCGTTCCACAGCAAAAGGAATACACCGTGGCTCTGAAAGGTGGCTGTTTATGCGGGGCCGTCCGCTATGAAATCGATGCTGACCCCATGGCGTGCCGGGTGTGTTGGTGCAGAACCTGCCAGGCCTTTGGCGCCGGCGGCGGCACCGTGAACGTCTGCTTCCCCAGCAACGCGATTCGCATTCAGGGCCAGTCCCGGGACTACGTCAGTACCGCAGAAAGTGGCAATGTGATGCATCGGCGCTTCTGCCCGCAGTGCGGGGTGCATCTGTTCAGCGAAGCGGAGGCCCGACCACACCTGATATTCGTGCGCGCCGGAAGTCTCGAGAACCCCGAGATTGCCAAACCGACCGCAACCATCTGGATCTCTCAGGCGCCCTCTTGGGCCTGCATCGACCCTCGACTGGCTCGAATTGAAGGTCAACCGCCGCCGGTGGCCTGACCTTTTTTCCTCACACCGATCAGTCGGAAATCAAGTCGTCGTGGCGAAGACCCACCCGCCTTCCGAGTTTGGCTTCACGGCGCGCGCGGTCATTTAGGATGCCATGGCGTCTATGGTCCGTCAGTTTCTCCCATTTTCTCGCTTCTTCCAGGGTTCTGGCGCAACCCAGGCAATAGCCGGTACGGCTATCGAACTCACAGACATCGATGCAGGGTGATTTAGCGGCCATGGATCGCCGTAGTGTATCAGGGCAGCGGGGATACCCATTCGCAAGACTCAGCGTGTATAAAGCCGGGGACTAATGGCATCAGTACGCCGCTGAGCGCCACATCCTCACGGCACTTAGCCACAGCAGCGCGATGCACATCGCGCTACCGTCTTACCGGCCGCTCGCCGCCCCACCTGCGTTCGAAACGGCCGTCAGGATGCCGGCGAGGATCTGTACCGGGCTGGGCGGGCAGCCTGGCACGGCCACGTCCACCGGGATGACGTTCGAGACCTTGCCGAGGCAGGCCCGGACAGACCCGGGGCATGCCGGACTCTCCCCGAAGATGCCCCCGGTGCAGCCACAGTCGCCGATCGCAACGACGAGCTTCGGGTTTGGTGTGGCATCGAAGACGCGCCGCAGAGCCATCTCCATGTTTGCGACGACCGGCCCCGTCACGAGCAGCAGATCCGCGTGACGCGGGCTTGCGACGAAGCGGATACCGAGACCCTCGAGGTTGTAGAGGGGATTGGTGATGGCCTGAATCTCGAGCTCGCATCCGTTGCACGAGCCCGCATCGACATGACGGATGCAAAGTGCGCGACCGAGGACGCTGCGGATCTTCTCATCGAGCGCGCTGCGGATACGTAATAGTGGGTCCGCGTGCGGCGGGGGCTCGCTGACGATGCCGACGGAAGCGATTTTGCGCAGTGTCTTGAGCATACGGCGGCTGCGGCTACAGATCTGGTCCGCTGTAGGACAGATTGAAAGACTTGTTGATGAGCGGGAAGTCGGGAACGATGTTACCGAGGATGGCGTGCTCGATTGCCGGCCAGTTCTGCCACGACGGATCATGCGGATGACAGCGGCGGATCGATCCGCCGGGACCTGCTTCCAGGGCGACGAATACCGGGCCGCGCCATCCCTCGATGAATCCAACGCCAAACGCACCGGATTCGGGCATACGCGCTGCCGTCACGTGCGCGCCGGCTGGCAGTGTGGCCAGCATCAGCCGCATGAGCCGGCAAGACTCCGCGAGCTCGTCGAATCGGACCGCAACGCGCGCGGCCACGTCGCCCTCGGTCCGAACGACCTTGGTCGGAGGCAATTCATCGTAGGGCCTGCACGGCAGATCGACGCGCGCATCGAGCCGCTGGCCACTCGCTCGTGCCGCGAGCCCCAGCACGCCGAGGCGCGTGGCGAGCGCCGGCGACAATATACCCGCTGAGGTGAAGCGATCGCGAAGCCCCGAATGTTCGTCGAATATGGCCCGAAGCTCCTTCACTTCTCCCATGACCGAGGCAATGCGCGCGGTGAGCGCCGCCGCGGCTTGCTCGGAGAGGTCAGTCCGGGTGCCTCCCGGTACGATCGCATCGAAGAGATATCGCTGGCCGAACGCGCGTTCGATCTCGCGCAGCAGTTCTTCCTTGATCCGCGAGAACTGCGCCAGCGCGAACGCAAATCCCGCGTCGTTCCCGAGCGCGCCCAGGTCACCCAAGTGATTGGCCAGACGCTCGAGCTCGAGGCAGAGCGCACGCAGCCAGATGGCACGGTCCGGTAACGGGCAGCCGGCCATGCCTTCCAGCGCCTGACAGTACGCCCACGAGAACGCGACGGCGGAATCGCCCGAGACGCGTGCCGCGAGGCGATGGCCCTGCAGGATCGGGACCTGCGTAAAGCGCTTCTCGATGCCTTTGTGCGCGTAGCCAAACCGCTCCTCGAGCCGCAGCACCTTCTCACCCACGACGGAAAACCGGAAGTGTCCTGGCTCGATCGTGCCCGCGTGCACCGGTCCGACCGCAATCTCGTGCACGCCTTCGCCAAGCACGGGAAGGAAGTCATAACCCTGGGGCTCGTGACGAAGCCACGGCCGCTGATCCGGGTCCGTCGCGCGCACTCCGTAGAGGTCGAATGCCGCACGCTGCATTCTCGAGGCTGATGGAAAGAGGGCTGCCAGGCCCGGATAGCGCGCATCTGCACCCTGCGGCGCGATTGCGAGTTCGGTGAGCAGCAGGCCAGCCTCGATCCAATAGGCCGCATAGATCGTCGCGCTCGATTGCTCCCCCTCATCGCGCGCGGCCCAGAGCGCGAGCAGGCGGCCGCCGGCCGCGGCGACGTCCTGGGCAGCTTGAGTCCACTCCTCCTGCGAGAGGGCAAGCCCTCGGGCTTTTGGTGCACCCGCCACTTCACGCGCTCGCATCCACCACCTGTTGGCCGGCACGATCAGCGTCCTCCGATGAAGCTCGCCGCTGCCTGGTACCAGTGTGCGAGATAAGGCGGCACGTAGATCCCCAGCACCAACACGATCGCGAGGTGCGCAAATACCGGCAGTAGCGCCGGCGGATGCGACAGTCGCTGCCCGGAGGTCTCTCCAAAGACCATCGGCTGGACACGGCCAAAGATTGCCGCGAACGCGACGCCGAGCGCAATGAGCAGGATCGGTGTGGCCCAGGGCTGCTCGCGCATCGCGGTCGTGATGATCAGAAACTCGCTCGCGAAGACCCCGAAGGGCGGCAATCCGAGGATCGCAAGGGTTCCCAGCATGAGCCCCCAGCCGACGGTCGGTGAGAGTGTGATGAGCCCGCGGATGTTGTCCATGAGCTGCGAGCCGGTTTTCTGTGCAGCATGTCCGACCGTGAAGAAGATCGACGACTTGGTGAGCGAATGCACCGTCATGTGCAGGAGCGCGGCAAAGGTCGCGACCGGGCCGCCCATCCCGAATGCAAAAGTGATGAGCCCCATGTGCTCGATCGATGAATAGGCGAACAGGCGCTTGATATCCCGTTGCCGGAACAGAAAGAACGCGCCGAGAACCAGGGACAGGAGGCCAAAGCCCATCAGCATTCTAGAGGGCATCGGCGAGTGGTATGCGCCCTCGACGAGCACCTTGCAGCGCACGACTGCATAGATTGCGACGTTGAGAAGCAGCCCCGAGAGCACCGCGGAGATCGGGGTCGGACCCTCGGCATGTGCGTCTGGCAGCCAACTGTGAAGCGGCGCAAGTCCGACCTTCGTGCCGTAGCCAACCAGCAGAAAGACGAAGGCCAGGGCCAGCACCGAAGGTTCGAGCTGTGACCTCACTGCATCGAGATGTGTCCACAGCAGCGCGGTGACTCCCTCGGCTCCGAGCACCCGTTCGGCGGCGAAATAAAGGAGAATCGTCCCAAACAGCGCCTGGGCGATGCCGACACCGCACAGAATGAAGTACTTCCAGCCGGCCTCGAGACTCGCCGGAGTGCGGTACAGCGTCACGAGCAGAACGGTCGAGAGCGTCGCCGCCTCCATTGCCACCCACAAGAGCCCCATATTGTTGGTCGTGAGCGCGAGCAGCATCGTGAACATGAACATCTGGTACATGCTGTGATAAAGCCGCAGGCGCCCCGCTGTGACGCGCCGGTGCGCCATCTCGACGCGCATGTAAGGTCGGGAAAACAGCGAGGTCGTCAAACCGACAAAAGCCGTGAGCGTCACGAGGAAGACGTTGAACGGATCGATGAAGAACTGCTCATGTGCGACGAGCAACTCCCCCTTATCGATGACGCGCGCCGTGAGGGCGCAGGCGGCAAGCAAGGTGCCGAGGCTGAACGCCACGTTGATTTCCGGAGCCTTACGCCTGGCGCCGAGGAAGCTGAATGTCAGCGCGCCGGCCGCAGGCAGAGCCAGAAGCAGGAGCAGCTCCACTACTCGCTCTCCCTGAGCGACTCGAGATGGTGCAGGTCCAGGCTGTCGAACTGCTCACGGATCTGGAAGAAGAACGCCCCGAGCACGAGCATCGCGACGAGCACATCGAGCGCCACGCCGAGCTCGACCACCATCGGCATTCCGTAGGTTGCACTCATTGCGCCGAAGAAGAGCCCATTTTCCATCGAGAGGAAGCCGATCACCTGCGACAGCGCCTTGCGCCGTGTGATCATCATGAGGAAGGAGAGCAGCACCACGGCGATGGCAATTCCGACCGCATCGCGCATGGCCGTATTGGCGAGCAATGTAATCGGTTGCGCCAGCGCGAACGAAAAAACGACGATCACGAGCCCGAAGAGCATGGTGCCGGAGATATTGAGCAGCGGCTCCGTATCCCAGTACACCTGCAGCCGCCTGATAAGCCGGTGCAGCAGCCAGGGAAGAAAGACAACCTTCAGGGCCAACGTGAGCATCGCTGAGAAGTACAAATGTTCCTGGCCGGTGCGCCACGCAACGATCAGCGTCGTCGCAGCGAGTACCGCCCCCTGGATGGCGTACAGGGTCACCAGGCTCACGATGCGCCGCTGCGAGAGCATGGCGAAGGAGAGCAGCAGCGTCAGCGCCGCGCAGGCATTGAGAAGCTGCAGATCGAGGGGTAGCTGGCTCATGGATGTACTCAGGCCCTCAGCAGGACGTGCACGAGCAGTCCCAGCACCGCAAAGAGGAAGGCCGTTGCCAGGAACTCCGGTGCGCGCATGACGCGCAGCTTTGCCGAGAGAGCCTCTACGAGAGCAAGCGCGCCGCCTGCCACCAGAAGCTTCGTGGCAAGCACCGGAATCGCCAGTGCGAGCCCAACCGGCCCAATCGAGCCCGTTGCAACACCCCACGGGACGAACAGGGCAAATCCTATGCAGGCGTAGTTGAACAGCCGCAGCGCGGCCGCCCACTCCATCAGCGCAAGGTGGCGCGCCGAGTACTCGAGCAGCATCGCCTCGTGAATCATCGTGAGCTCGAGATGGGTCGCCGGGTTATCGACCGGGATACGCGCATTCTCGGCCAGCAGCACGAGTGTGAAGGCGATTGCCGTGAATGCGAGGCTGGGATATACCCCGAGCGCCTGGGTCGCCAGATGCTCGGAGATCGCCGGCAGCGCCGTAGTGGCCGAGATCATGGAGGCGACGAAGATGACCATGAGGAGCGCCGGCTCGGCGAGAAATCCCACCATCATCTCGCGGCGTGCGCCAAGCGTGCCGAATGCGGTGCCGACATCCATTGCCGCCAGAGAGAGAAACACGCGCGCCGTGGCAAGCAGGCCGACCAGTGCGATGGCATCGGCCGCGGTGACGAGAGGCAGGCGGGTACCCATCGAAGGAATGATGCCGGCTGCCACGACCATGGTACTGAAGACGATGTAGGGCGCGATGCGAAAGAGCGGCGAGGCGTTCTGCGCCAGCACGGCGTCTTTGTGGAAGAGCTTGCGGATGTTGCGGTACGGCAACCAGATGCTCGGCGCGCGGCGATTCGACAGCCAGGCTCGGCACTGATTCACCCAGCCGAGAAACAGTGGCGCCGCGGCGAGGGCCGCTACGACCTCCAGCAGCTGGGTCACGATCTCAGTGAGGCTCAGGCCCATGATGCTCATGAGAGAAGCGCCAGCGCCAGCAGGACGATCAACGTGCCAAAGCTGTAGAGCAGATAGACCGAGATGCGCCCTTGCTGCATGACCGCGACCGCATCCGCGAGCCGCTGTACCAGACGTCCCAGTGGCTGGTAGAGGCCGCGCCAGATACGGTCCGCGATCGTGATGCGATAGCGCGGTGCGCGATCGAATGGCGTGGGCAGTTCACGCTCGATCGAGAAGAACGCTTGAAAGATATTGCGGATTGGCTGGCCGAAACCTTCTGCGGTGTCCTGCATGCGCGGCGTGAGAGCGCCGAAGCCACAGTCCCACGCCGGACCGCGCCGCACGCGCCGGTGATAGAAGAGCCGGACCCCCAGGACGGTGAGGGCGATCACCAGAGCGATGGCGAGAAACAAGACGAGCGGGCCGTAGGATACCTGGCGCGTCGCCACGGGCGCGAGCAGCCACCAGGGGCTGCCCTGCTGCGACAGGGAAGCGCCCGTGAGCTCTCGGGTCACGGGACTCAGTGCCCCGAGTACCTGCACCGGCGCGAGCCCGAGCGCGACACATCCGAGCCCAAGCCAGACGAGCCCCAGGCGCTCGAGGAACCCGCAGTCATGCGCGCCCCTGAGGGAGCTCTCGCGCGGCTGGCCGAGAAAGATCACGCCAAAAAATTTCACCATGACGTAGCCTGCAAGCGCTGCAGCCAGCGCTACGAGCGCGGTGGACATGGGGATCAGCAGATTCACGAACTCGTGCGGAATCCGATCGGCGAACAGAAAGGATTGCAGCAATAGCCACTCGGAAACGAAGCCGTTGAGCGGCGGAAGCCCCGCTATCGACAGAACCCCGACGAGCGACGCCCAGGCGACCCACGGCATGCGGTGGATGAGTCCACCCAGTCGGCCGAGATTGCGCTCCCCGGTTGCATGAAGCACCGCGCCGGTCCCGAGGAACAACAGGCTCTTCATGAATGAGTGGTTCAGGCAATGATAGAGGGTCGCCACAAGTGCGAGTGCCGCGGGGATGCGCATACCCGCTCCATAGAAGACGACACTCAAACCGAACCCCGCGAACGCCAGCCCGAGATTCTCGATCGACGAGTAGGCGAGCAGACGCTTCATGTCCGTCTGCACGGCGGCAAACACGGCGCCATAGAGCGCGGAAATGAGCCCCGCGGCGAGCGGCACGAGGCCCCACCACCAGAGCGGCGTCCCGAGCAGATCGAATGTCACGCGGATCATCCCGTAGACGGCCATCTTCAACATGACACCGCTCATGAGCGCCGAGACGGGAGAAGGCGCAGCCGGATGCGCCTCGGGCAGCCAGACATGCAGCGGAACGAGCCCCGCTTTCGCGCTGAATCCCACCAGTGCGAGCAGGAAAGCGGCCGCCGCCCACCCTGGCGCAAGGTGAGCTGCGCGCATGGCATCGAAGGTGAAGTGCCAACTGCCGCCTTGGAGGACTCCAAAGGCGAGCAGAACCGAGATCGCCCCAATGTGCGCCATCAGCAGATAGAGGAAGCCGGCCCGACGGATCTCGGCAATGCGATGCTGTGCGGTGACGAGAAAGTAAGAGGAGATCGCCATCGTCTCCCACGCGACCATGAAGGCGTAGGCATCATCGGCCAACAGGATGAAGGCCATGCTTGCGAGGAACAGGTGGTACTGCAGGCACATGAGGCCCGGTGCCGTGCCCTCGCCGCGGCGGAAGTAGCCGGCGGCGAACAGTGATATGCCCGCCGACGAGGCCCCCAGCAACAGGAGAAATACGCTGCTCAACGCGTCCAGGCGCACGTGCATCGGCAGGTCGGGTAATCCGATCGGCAGAACGGCGTGCTCGGCAGGTGTTGCGAGGCTCACCGCTGCCACCACCGCGAGCGCAATGCTGCAGAGCGCGCTCAAGGGAAAGAGCGTGCGAGCGACGAGCCCCACGCTCATCGGACGCAGCAGCCCGGCGAGACCAAGCAGGACCCAGAGACCCAGCACGCCCAGACAAGCGCCAAGTGCTGATATAGGCAGGAAATTCACATCAAGTGCAACTGAGATGCACCTTACATTATAATAGAAAGCGCATCGAATGTGCGCAGGATGACCAGCTTGGCTATCGAAGATCGCAGCGCCCGCCTCACGATCCTCATCGACCCGCGCAAAAAGACGCTGTTCGAACAGCTGTGCGTGGAGGAGGACTCGACACCCTCCCAGGTGGTCCGCCGGATGATTCGACAGTACATTCTCGAGCGCACGGGCAAGCCCTGGACGCCCTCTGAGGGGTCTGCCGATGTGCCGAGGCAAGCGCCCAGCCGCGGCGCCCGGCGGGGTCGGCAGTCATGACGGTCGCAACACCCGCCACGATCTAGTTCTGATTCGGCCTTCCGCGGCACCTCTCGGCGCACGGCGCTCATGCGCCCTGCCGGGCGCACAAAAAAAGGCCCGGGAGGGAACCCTCCCGGGCCTTCAGTCTTCGCACCTTGCGAGGCGGCCTCTATCGAGCGCCTAGACGCTCGCTGGCCGCCCGCACGGCGTCGTACAGCACCTCAGAAGGTGTACTTGACCTCCATACCCAGCTGGCGCGGATTGCCGTAGTAGCCCAGACCCTGCTGATAAACCGTATCCGCAAGGTTGGTTCCATACAGCGTCGTCGTCCACGCACCGGCATTCCAGTCGAGATACGCACTCCACAGCGAGTAGCCGCGGACCAGGTAGTAGTTGTCGCTCTGGAAGATGTCCGAATAGCTCTTGCTCGTGTACGAATACCCTACTCGCGGCACCAGGGACATGTTGTCGCCCATGTGGATGCGGTATGACAGCGTGCCGCTGCCGGAATATTCCGGCGCATAGGGCAGAGACTCGCCATCCAGATTCGTGTAGTAGGACGGGTCGTTGCCGTAGCTGCCATTGTAGTCAGAGCAGCCGTTCGCGTCGGTTAGGCTGGGCGTCTGTCCCGGTGCGCACTGCGGCGTAATGCCGAACTGCGTGCCCTGCGGGAACTTGTATCTCGCGGCAGTCACAAACGATCCGAGGATCGACTTGTTGAAGGCGCCGTTTAAGTTGAGGCTGAAGCCGCCCGCGTTTGCCTGCAAGGACAATTCGATTCCCTTCAGGATGGAGAATGGGATGTTCCCCTCGTTCGTCGACGTCGGGATCTGCGGATCGAAGATCGAGTGGATCATGTCCATGTACTGCATGTAGTAGCCGCCCAGCTGCATCAGCACATGCCCGTTGGCCAGGTGGCCCTTCCACCCTAGCTCGTAGTCGTTCACATACTCGTAGTGGGCGGTCGGGTTGATACCCAGGTTTTCCTCACCCGGCTTGTAACCGCGCGCCACGAACCCGTAGAACAACTGTCCCGCCGCGGGCGTCCAGTTCACGTCGACCTTACCGGTCAGGACTCTGTCCGAGGGCGGGCCGCCGATGGGCTCGTTGCTGTTGATAATTGGCTTTCCCGTTGGATTGCTCGCTGATATAGGCCGGAACGTAGCTAGACCGCCCAAGGCGATCTCGCTGTCCCAACCATTACGGACGCCCGCCACGACCTGCCACGCCGGTGTGAACTGCCAGGAGACTTGGCCGAAGATGCCGGCGTTCTGCAGCGTGATGTACTCGCCGTTGGTATAGAAGCCATGCGACGGGGCGGCCGCCGAGTACGGCGCGCGGGTGTTGGTGCTGAAGCTGGCGAACTGCGAGCCGGTATATGACTTGCTTGCCCCGGCTATCCAGCTGAACGGGCCAGTCGTTGGCGAGAGAACGTCCAATTCGCCGGTGTAGATGTGCGCGCGGTTGACAGTCTGGCCAATACTGCCGACGTTCAGCGTGTCGTGGCTGGTTGAAGAAACGGAGTCATCGGTGACTTCCTGGTCACCGGCTGTCAGGCGGTAGACGATGCCGCTCGATCCGGTGTACTGCAACTGCTCGCTGAACATGTCGACATCGTCTTTCCACAACAGTTGTGAGGTACCCCAGTCGTTCAACACATAGGGCGACCCCGAGTAGCCTGGAGCATACTGGTCGAAGCAAGTCTGCGACCCGCCTCCCGGGGCCGGGGTGGTCGGTCCCTCACCGTTGGGACAGCCCTTTCCGGTCAGTGAGAGGAAGGTATTGATATTGGGCTGGCTCGGCACGCCGTCGCTGTCGTCGTAATCGAACTCGATCTTCGTCAGTGACTGCCAATTGTCGCTGGGCTTCCACAGAATGCCGAGGCGCATGTCCTTGTCATTGACATTACCCGGATCGTACAGCGACTTATTGCCTGAGACGCCGTAGGTGGGCCCGGTGCTGCCGTCGTGTTGACCCGATGACTGTCCGATACAGGGGTACGCACCTGGGCACAGGTATTGACCGCCCTCATAGGGGCCGTTGATCTGGGTATATAGGTCGCGGAAGAAGCTGCCGCGCGTCTCCTCGTTGAAGGCCAGACGCAATGCAAGCGTGTCGCTGACCGGCAGGTTGATCGCCCCTTGGCCTCTCTGCTCACTGTAGGTCGCGGCTTCGACGTCGATGTAACCGTTTATCCCGCGGAAGTTGGGATTCGCCGAATTGATCTCGATCGCGCCGGAGGTCGAATTGTCGCCCGCGAAGGTGCCCTGCGGGCCGCGCAGTACTTCGACGTCCGCGATGTCGTAGTTGGGCGCATTGACGCCTGCGCCTTCCGAATTGTTGGGCAGGCCGTCGCGGACGATGATGACGCCCGGCTCTTCGATGCCACCCTGGTTGGAGTTACCGACACCACGGATATCAGCTGTGCTGGAGGTGCCAGTGGTGTAGACCTGCAGGTTTGGCGCGACCTGGCCCAGGGAGTTGATGTCGACAATCTTTGCACTCTGCAGCTGGTCGCCCGAAACGGCCACGACTGAAATCGGCGTGGACATGATGTCGGTCGCGCGACGCTCGGCGGTGACCACCACCTCTTGAAGCGTATCCGAGCCTGCAGCTGGAGCGTTTTGACCGGGGGTCCCCGTCTGATCTACGGTGCTTTGATCCGCGGTCTGCGCAGCCGCGCTTTGCCAAAGCGCCGGTACTGCCGCAATCAACGAGCACAGGGCCAATCGACCCGCTGCCCGTCCACTCAGTCCCTTGACCCTAATACTCATTGTTCACTGCCTCCCGACATTTGGTTACGCTGCAGTTGAAGCCGCTGCCAATGGGTTCAAAGCCCGCGACGTAAAGCCGACGGAGCCGTTTGCCCCAGCCACTAAAGTCCTACGCCCGGCGGCGCGCTTGTTCTGCGTCATCAACGACAAATAGACCCCGCGATCTATTTTATTTGTCTCTGTTGCTAGCTAGCAACATTTGGTCACGCAGAATGATCTAACAAACGATCCAGAGCCGCCAATAGGAATTTCCATAACGCTATAAGAAAAACTGAAAGGTTCGGTGCAACGAGCATAGTTATGCCCTCTGCGGGCAATTTCTAACCCGACCCTGCCCAGGTTGACTCAAGCTTGATTGCGGTGCAACAGGCGCTTTGTTGCCCATTTGCCACGGTTGGCCATAGCACGTACGGGGCTGCCCGTACCTTGTTTTGGCGCGCCACGGGCCGCGCTGACACCCGGGGCGCTCTCACCCCTCCGGGCGCCCGGCGCGCGCCACCAGCACCGCGTTGGTGCCGCCGAAGGCAAACGCGTTGGACATGACCGTCTGCACGCGCGCATCGATGCGCGCGGCATTGGCGACGTAGTCCAGGTCGCACGCCTCGTCCGCTTGCTCCAGGTGCATGGTGGGTAGCAATACGCCGCGGCGCATTGCCAGCAGGGCCAGCACCAGCTCGAGCGCAGCACTGGCGCCCAGCAGGTGACCGTGCACGGACTTGGTCGCGCTGATCGGCAGTCGGGCGGCAAGCTCGCCGAACACTTCCTTGATGGCGGCGGTCTCTACCGCGTCGTTGGCCGGCGTGCCGGTTCCGTGGGCATTGATGCAGTCGATATCGCCCGCTGCGCAGGCCGCCGAACGCAGCGCCTCGCGCATGGCGGCAGCCTGCCCAGCGACACTGGGGCGCGTGATGTGGCTGACATCGGTCGCGACGCCATAACCGATCAGCTCGCCGAGAATGTGTGCCCCACGCCGCTGTGCCTGTTGCCACGCTTCCAGAACCAGCATCGCAGCGCCCTCGGCGAGTACCAAGCCGCTGCGATTTTTGGAAAACGGCTTGCAGGAGGCCGCCGGATTCACGGGGTCGATGCTCGCCAGAACATGCAGCGCTTCCCAGGCCTTCATCACGCCCAGGCAGAGGGGCGCCTCGGCGCCGCCGGCAATGGCGATGTCCAGCTCCCCATCGCGCACGCGACGCCACGCCTCACCAATGGCCACCGCTGAAGAAGAACAGGCCGTGCAGTAAGTGAGGGCGGGACCGGTCAAGCCGAGCTCGATGCTCAGCCACGCTGCCGAAGCGTTGCCCATCGACATCAACACGGTGAAGGGCTTCAGTCGGTCAGAGTGTTGTCCGTAGAGGAGCTGATAGCCCTCATCGGTGGTATGCGCCCCTCCCAGACCCGAGCCGATGAAGACCCCTGCCCGCGCGCGTTGCTCCTCGCGCACGTGCAGCTCGGCCTGCTGCAGCGACTGACGGGCGGCCAGCAGCGCGAGCTGCGTAACCCGATCGAGCATGCGCAGCCGCGGGGCCTCGAAGTAGCGGGCGACGTCGATATCGACGCAGGCGGCCAGTGGGGTGCCCAACCGCTCGCTCCCCGGCCCGCTCAGGCGCCGGATGGCCGACCGACCGGCGATGGCCGCATCGAGTGCTTCAGCCGCATCGTTGCCGATCGGACTGACCACGCCAACACCGGTGATGGCCACGCGGCGTGCGTCGGCCGCCGCGAGCCTCATGCCGGCTGCTGCGGCAACGCTGCGGTAGTGGGCGGCTGCGCCGCGAGCAGCCGGTCGACGTACTGCACGGCCGCCCCGAGGGTCGGTGGCGTCTCGGCATCTGAAGGCAGCTTCACGGCAAATTCATCCTCGATCATGAACAGCAGCTCCACCATGCCAAGCGAGTCGATGCCCAGCCCGGCGAGCGGCTCGTCGAGCGTGAGTCGAGCCGGATCCACCTTGTACTTATCGACCAGGATGCGCGTGAGTCGCTCGAGCGTCGTCGTCATGACAGATCCCCCTCTGGGCGATGCTTTGCATCGGCGGCGGGCTGTGGGCTTTTGGTGCAGCGGTTGAGGTTGAACCCGCTGCGTCCTGAAACGCAATCGCCGCTGGGAGTTCAAGGGGTTCGACCTTGCCGCTGCGGTGCGCCCAGCGCGTCAGCAGCGCAGGGTGCCGGCCCAGCAGCGGCACGAGCGTCCGCGTCAGCACCGGCCGCATTGCGGCGTACGCGAGCCAGGCAGCCCAGCGCAATCGCGGTCCGAAGCGGCGCCGCCATTCGCTCGCGTAGCGAGCGGCCAGCGCACGCTGGGCGGATTCTGCCGAGGGGGATGATTCGAACACTGACGGGCAAGCGAGCAGCAGCTGGCTCAGCAGCGCCGCTGACTGCAGTGCCATGCTGATTCCCTCACCGATGATGGGATGGGCCTCGCCGGCCGCATTGCCGACGCGAAACGCACCCGCACCGAGCGGGCCGCAGTGCGCAGCGTCAAGGTGTATGCCCGGCTGCAGTGCTCCCATCGCAAGCCACGCGCCGCGCCGCTCGGCGCCGGCCAGCGCAGCGGCCAGCGGCGCGCAGTGCATTCGCAGGTAGCACTCAACCGCAGCGCCGGCGGGCAGTGACCGCCCGGCGCGAAAGCGCTGCAAGCGATCGGCTCGGATACAACAGGCAAGCGTCGCGAGCTGCCCGCCTGCCAGCACGAGGCCGCCGTAGCCGCCCGGAAAGCACAGCACGGGCAGCAGATCGTCGGCGAGTCGTGCGCCGGCATAGTTGGCCTTGAATCCCAGCAGCTCCCTGCCTCGGCGCCCCCGCCTGCCCGCCACGCAAGCCGATCCTCGCGAGGAACCGTGCGCATCGATCGCCACGGCGGCGCTCAGGGTGAAGCTCGCGCCGCCGCCCCGCCCGCTGCGCAGCTCACACAGCCAGGCACCGGCCCGACCGTACAGCCGCTGCGCGCAGCAGGGCTGCCAGATCGTCACGCCCAGCGCGCGGGCGCGAGCCAGCAGCAGCGCATCGAGGCGCTCACGCCCGAGCGCGCGCCCATAAGGCTCATCGCTGTCGGGCAGCGGCGGCAGCGGTGCACTGATCGTGCGCCTATCGGCCCACACGGCGATTCGCTGCAGCGGCGCGCCTGCCAGCGCTCGGAATGGCTCGGCCACTCCGAGGGCCTGCAGCAGCGGCAGATTGCTGGCCGAGACGCATTCGCCACAGACCTTGCGACGGGGAAAGCGCTCACGCTCAATCAACGCCACCGACCAACCGCGCTGCGCGAGCAGAATCGCCGCAGCACTGCCGGCCGGCCCGGCCCCGACGATGAGAGCATCGTAGTGCGCGCACGGCGATGGCGCGCCCGCCTGCCCGCGCAGCGTGTGTGAGCGCGCCATCAGGGTGACGAATCCGCGCCCGTGCAACGCGCGCCGGCGGGGCGCGCACCGTCCCCGATACGCTCGGCCACGAAGACATGACTGAAGAGGCCAGCGGCGCGCTCCTGCAACTTCCACGCTCCCGCAGGCCACAGCGCCGAGAGCTCGGCGTTACGGAAACCTGCCCGCACACTCGCGAGCGCATCGTGGCGTGTCAGCGCGCTCGCCCCCACGCAGCCGAGCAACCGGCTGCCGAGCAGTGCGAGCGCGGCCCGCCGCGGCTCACAGGCGATGAAACGATCGCAGCGCTGCGCGACGACGGCAAACAGGCCGCGCAACGTCGGCTCATCCAGGTGATGCAAAAACAGGTTGACGAGGATGACGTCGTAGCGCCCGGCCTGCTGCGCCGTCAGGCCGATCCACGCCTGCACCTCCATCTTCAACGTCTCCACGTGCCAGCCCAGGCCCTCGTAGGCCGCACGCGTTGCCGGCCCAAGCAGTGCCTGCCGGTCCAGGAGCCACAGTCCCACACCCGGCAGCGCGCGCTGGGACCCTCGATGGCCGCTACGACGGGCCCGCGCGCGTGCCAGGCACAGCAGCAGCGTGCCATCCCCGGCGCCGAGCTCGAGCAGCCGCCAGGGCCGCGGCGACTGGGCGGGCAGGCTGCCCGATGCACGCCGCAGCGTGCGGCAGCTGCCCATGAGCCAGTTCACACGCTGCAGGTCGCGTCGCGCGCGCACTGCGCGCGGATCATCGGGCGCGAGCGCATCGAGGATCTCCGGCTCCAGGCGTCGCGAGGCGATCGAGCCGCTCACACCACCTCCAGCAGCGCGCCATGGCTGGCAAAACCTGCGCCGAAGGAGGCGAGCCACCACCAGCCCCCGGGTGCCGCGTCGCTCAATGCCGCCTGCAGCACGAAGTACACGAACGCACTGGAAAGATTGCCGTATTCGCGCAGCATCGCGGCGCTGTAGCGCAGGTCCGCGGGCGCAAGTGCCAGCCGCTCCTGCAGCGACTGCAACACGTCGCGCCCTCCGGCGTGCAGGATCCATGCAGTGATCTGCCCACGCGCGATACCCCGGCGGCACAGCACAGTCTCGAGCACCTGCTGCGCGTAGTTCGCCGCCAGTGCCGGCACCGCCGGCGTGAGGATGTTGCGCAGCAGGCCTGCGCGCTGCTCGAAACGCAGCGCTGCGCGCGTGCCCGGGTCGAGCAGCGATTCGCTGTCTCGCCAGCGTATGCGCCGCGCATGGCTGCTCGCCTCGCTCGAGAGCACTGCCGCCCCGGCACCATCTCCGAACAGGCAGGCGCTGATCAGCACGCCCGGATCGTTGTCGAGGTACATCGCCGCGCTGCTGACCTCCACGCATACCGAGAGCACGTGACGGCACTGCGCCGAGCTCAGCAGGGCCTCTCCGAGCCGCATGTTCGGCAACGCGGCCCCGCAGCCCTGGCCCACCAGGTCGTAAGCCTGCACCCCGGCGCCGAGCTGCAGCCGCTCAGCCACATATCCCGACAGGCCCGGGCACAGGTAACCGGTGCAGGTGCTGACGACCAGTGCATCGATATCGTCCGATCGCAGGGCCGCCGCCTGCATCGCCTGCTGCGCGGCCTGCGTGGCAAGCGCGGGTGCGGTAGATGCGAAGCGCCGCTGCAGCGTATCGGCATCGATCTGGAAGACCTCGGCGAGCGAGTCCAGCGCCAGGCGGCGCGCCTCCATGCCATTCTCCCGCTGCAGTACTGCACGCAGCAGCAGTACCGCGCGCTCATCGAGCTGCCCATACCAGCGCGAGCTGCAAAATGCATCCCAGCACTGCGCCTTGGTGTAGCGCGCAGGCGGTGAGGCGGTGCCGATACCATTCACCCACATGTTGCGCCCATTAGGCTGCCAGAGAAGTCATGCGACACGGTCCGTCTGGACCCGCGCCGTAGGATGGCACCGATCATAGGCGAGACGGCCGTGCGCGTACTTCTTTAGTGAGCGCTCGCGCCCTTACGGTTTTATGAGGGAGGCGGCCCCGCCGGAAATGCCCGGGCTGATGCAGGCAATCTAGGGCTGAGCGCCACCGCGTCGCGCCGCTTCGATCGTGGCGATGTCGATCTTTTTCATGGTCATCATCGCTTCGAAGGCGCGTTTCGCCGCCGCACGATCGGAGTCGGTCACCGCCTGCATCAGGGCGCGCGGGGTGATCTGCCAGGACAAGCCCCAGCGGTCCTTGCACCAGCCGCAGGCGCTCTCGGTGCCGCCATTGCCGACGATGGCGTTCCAATAGCGATCGGTCTCGGCCTGATCCTCGGTCAGGATCTGAAACGAAAAAGCCTCGCTGTGCCTGAAGGCCGGCCCGCCGTTCAGGCCAAGGCAATGCACGCCGACCACGGTGAATTCCACCGTGAGGGCTTGGCCCTGCTTGCCGCCGGGAAACTCGCCGGGCGCGTGGTGCACCGCTGTCACGGCGCTGTCCGGAAAGGTTCGCGCGTAGAAGCGTGCGGCCTCCTCCGCGTTGCCGTCGTACCAAAGGCAGATGACGTTTCTGGCCATGGATGCACTCCCGCTCGTTACTGCCTCAGAGCAGTCACTTCGATCTCTATCTGCATGCGCGGATCCGACAGACCAGCTGTGATCATCATCGCTGCCGGGCGCACCTCGCCGAAATACTTGCGCAGCACCGGCCAGCACTGCGGGAAATCGCCCCCGTTGGGCAATACATAGGTGACTCGAACCACATCCCGAAGGCCTGCTCCGGCCTGCGACAGCGCGTGCTCGATGTTCTTCAGGCATTGCTCGGTCTGCTCGACCAGGCTATCGGCAATCGTCATGTTGGAATAATCGAATCCGGTCGTGCCCGACACGAAGACCCAATCCCCCTGCACCACGGCGCGGCTGTAACCTATTTCAGCCTCGAAGGCAGAGCCCGAACTGATGAGCGTGCGTTTCATGCCTGGCCGGCGCGCTCCTTGCTGTAGTCGTACCAGACCGCCTCGATGTTGTGTCCGTCCAAATCGTGAGCGAAGGCGGCGTAGTAGCCCGGCGAGTAATCGCGATAGCCGGGACCGCCGTTATCCTTGGCGCCGGCCGCAAGCGCGGCAGCGTGAAACGCCTGGACCTGCTCGGCGGATTTCGCCTCGAACGCCAGATGCGTCGCGACGACTTTGCTCTTGTGAATCCAGAAGTCCGTGTTCTTGCCGTCGTTGAAGCCTGCGGCCTCGCCATACTCCATGTTGTTCGAGTAGCCCAATGTCTTGAGCACCTGGCTGTAGAACGCCTTGGCCTTCTGATAATCGCTCACTGGCAGGCTGGTATGCGCAATCATGTTTACTCCTCGCACGGGGCCCGGCGCGACGTTGCGGCTCGATGGTACACCCGCTACTCGACGGTCCGGCGACGAGCAGGCGCTCGCGCGGCGGCGGCGCTACACGCCCCTCAGGCGGGGCCGAACGCCGAGCAGACCCGATCGAGGATGGCGCGCAATGCCTCGCAAGCACCGGCGCAATCCTGCGCCGCCAGCCGCGCGAGCAGGACCTCGTGCATCTGCAACAGCGGCGCGAAGCTGCGACCGGTCTCCACGAAGCGCTGCAGGACGATGCGGCCGCGCACATCCCACAGCAGCGAATCCCAGACATTGAGGAAGGCGCGATTGCCGCTGCCCTCCATGAGGCGCCGGTGAAAGCGCATGGCATAGTCGATATAGCGCTCGGGATCCTCGGCCTGCAGCGCAGCGCGCATCTGCCCGTGACATCGTTGCAGTTCGGCGATGAGGGCCTCCCCGTAGGGTAGGGCCAGGTGCAGCGCGCGTGTCTCGAGCGTGGCGCGCAGCTCATAGGAATCCAGAATCTCGTGAAAGTCGGTACCGCGCACGAGCGTGCCGCGATAGCGCTCCGAGTGCACCAGACCTGAGCCCTCCAGCTCCCGCAGTGCCTCGCGGATCGGTGCCTGGCTGACGTTGAATTCGCGCGCCAGCACCAGTTCCTTGAGCTGCGTGCCGGCCGGATAGCTGCCGTCCAGGATGCGCGCGACCAGTACATCGCGGATGCGGTCGCGCATGCAGGTACGTTTGAGAACCGTGTCACTCATGGCCTCACCCCATGGCCTGACTCACGCCGTGCCCGCAGAGTCCGCGTATCGTAGCGCTGATTGGCATGATCGGTGGCACTCTGTGCCGCTAAACTCTCACCATGGCCGCCCCGTCTCCCACCAACCGAACCGCTGCGGCACTGGCTGGACTGCTGGGCCTGCTATCGGCTGCCTGCGCCGGCACGCCCGCCTCAGTCGGCCTCAGCGTCGCTGCCCCTGCAGCCAGTGCAGCCACCCCGATGGCAGCGGTGCGCGATCTCTTCCTGCAAGCCTTGCAGCAGGCACAGCAGGCGGCCCCCGGCACTGACGATACGGCGCAGGATCCCGCGGCGCTGCAAGCCTACGTGCTCTACGACTACCTGATCGCCGCGCGGCTGCAGCGCGCGCTGCAAGTTGCGCCCGAGCCGCAACTGGACTCGCGCATCGACGCCTTCGTGCGCGCGCACGCCGGGCAACCGGTAGTCCACGACCTGAGCCACGATTGGCTCGTAAGCCTCGCCGCGCGTGGGCGCTGGGACTGGTTTCTACCTCGCGCCAGCGCGGTCAGCGACCCGCTGCTGCTGTGCCAGCGACTGAATGGACAGCTCACCGTCGGTGAGGTCACCGGCACGGCCGCCGCACCGTGGGAGGCCGCGGCGCTTGCCCTGTGGGGGCAGCCCCAGCAGCAGCCGAGCGCCTGCGACGCTGTTTTCGAGCGCCTGCAGCAGCAAGGTTTGCTGACACCCGCGCGCGTCGAGGCGCGCGTGCGCGCCTCGCTGAGCGCGAACAATGTCGCGCTGGCCCTGCAACTCGCCGCTGGCCTGCCCAAGCAGCAGGCTGCGCCGCTGCTGCAGTGGGCTCGCTTGCTGCAATCGCCGGCATCCACGTTGCGTTCGCTGGTCAAGCAACCGCACACCCCCGTGGAAGCGCTCGCGCTGCAGGCGGGCTTTCACCGCCTCGCGCTGCGCGATTCGGCCGCCGCGGCGGCACTGCTGCCCGGATTGTCGGCCAGGCCGGCCATGACACGGCTGCTGCGCGGCGAGCTGCGGCGCGACGCGGCGCTGGGGCTCGCCTACGATCATGACCCCGCAGCCCTCGCCTTGTTCAAATCCCTGCCTGCATCGCTCGCCGACGAGCAGGTTCAACAGTGGCGCGTGCGTGCGGCGCTCTGGAGCGCACACTGGCCGGAGGCGCTCAAATGGCTCTCGGCGATGCCGCCAGCCCTGGCGAAGCAGCCGCGCTGGCAATATTGGCGCGCACGCGCCAGCGAGCAGGTGCTGGGCGCCGCCAGCGCAGCGCCGCTCTATGCCGCGCTCGCCGATTCACGCGACTACTACGGCTATCTCGCCGCTGACCGGCTGCACCGCGGCTATGACCTGCAGTATCGGCCAAGTGTCGATGACACCGCCCTGCAGGCGGCGCTCGCGCAGCGCCCCGGGCTGCTGCGCGCACATGAGCTGCTCGCCTGCGATCTCTACGACGACGCCGTGGCGGAATGGGCCACGGCACTCGCCGGCAGTGCGCCCGCCGTCAAGGTACAGGCTGCGCGACTGGCAGCCAGCTGGGGTTGGTACGCGCAGTCCATCGCCATGCTCGCAAGCGCCGGCGAGTGGGATGATGTGCGTCTGCGCTACCCGCGCCCCTACACACCGCAGGTGTCGGCGGCCGCAGAGCTGGTAGGCCTGCCGCCCGACTGGATACTCGCGGTCATGCGCCAGGAGAGCCTGTTTCGCAGCGACGCGGTCTCGCGGGCCAACGCGCGCGGGCTGATGCAACTGCTTCCTTCCACTGCCCATCAGATCGCACAGCGTTGGCAGCCCTCGCTCGAGGGCACGACGCTGTTCGATCCGGCGACTGCGGTGACGCTCGGCGCCGCGCACCTGCGCGAGCTGCTCGATCGCTTCCAGGGGCAGCTCGCCCTGGCTCTGGCCGCTTACAACGCGGGCAGCCAGTCGTTGTCGCGCTGGCTGCCGACCGCGCCCATGAGCGCCGATATCTGGATCGAGAATATTCCCTACGACGAGACGCGCGGTTATGTGCAGCACATCCTCGAGCACATCGTCGCGTACGCCTTTACACGTAACGCCACCCCGCCCCAGCTTGCGACGTTGCTGCCGCCGGTTCAGATGACTTCCGCGGTCTCCGCGGCGAACAGCGCACCGGCGCGGCGGTGACTCTGGAACACCTGATCCGGTAGCGCAGTGACGCGCCCCTGGCGAGCGCGCGACAGCAGCGCGCGGATACGCCGACGCGAGGCCTCCAGCAGCTCGGGAGCGAGTGCGCCGGTGCGCTCGGCCGCCAGCAGCGCGCGCGCGAAGCCGCGGCAGCGATCCGTGTCGGTCCAGTGCGCACACACCATCAGCAAGTCCGCTCCGGCCGCAAACACCTGTACGGCGGCCGCCGGGTTCTCGAAGCGTTGCGAGACGGCGCGCATGCCGATGTCGTCGGTGACGATGACGCCGCGAAAGCCGAGCTGCCCACGCAGCAGCGTCTGATTGATGCGCTTGGAAAGTGTCGCGGGAGCATCGCCATCGATCGCGGGCAGCAGGATGTGCGCCGTCATGAGCATCGGGATACCGGCGCGAATCGCAGCCTCAAAGGGCTTGAGCTCGCGGGCCTCCAGCGCTGCCAGGTCCTGGCGCAGCACCGGCAGCTCCAGGTGCGAATCACGATCGGTATCGCCATGTCCGGGAAAATGCTTGCCGCACGCGACCACGCCTTCGCTCTG
This sequence comes from Steroidobacteraceae bacterium, assembly GCA_035553315.1. Lineage (GTDB taxonomy): Bacteria > Pseudomonadota > Gammaproteobacteria > Steroidobacterales > Steroidobacteraceae > FEN-1191. Next base: position 64,486 of record DATNDE010000004.1, on the reverse strand, counting down.
CAGCGCGGCCATGAAGGCCAGCGCCGGCGGCACCACCTGCTCGGGCGTCTCGCCGAAGGCGCGCAGCCCGATCACGGGATTGACGGGGTTGCTGTGGATGTCCAGCACCGGGGCGAAGCTCAGATTGACGCCGAGTGAGGCCAGCTCGGTGCCCATGGCACGACCGACAGCAGCGGCCTCTGCGGTCCAGTGAGCCGCATAGGAGAAGCGCGTCAGTGGCGGGGGCGTGCGGCAGACACGGCCACCCTCATGATCGATGGCAATGAGGATGCGTTCGCGCCCAATCGCCGCTCGGACCGCCTCGAGCAACTGCGCGAACACCGGCAACCAGTCGATATAGGGCAGGTCATGGCGGAAGTTGCTCTTGAAGAGCACCACGCCCGCCGGGCGCAGCTCGCCGAGCAGGGCGCGATCGCGCGCATCGAGCGTCGGAGTGGGTCGCAGGCCGACGAGGAAATGCTCCCCGACCGCACTGATATCCTGCGCGCCCGCGCCCCCCGGGTGCCCCGCCGTGCCCTTGCCCGTCATAAGCACGATTGTAGCGGTCGGACAGGCCCGTGCGCGCCCTCACGAGATCGTTTTGCCGCGGTACGGGTCCAATGACTACAGTAGCGTTTTTTGACGCGGAGGCGACGCATGGACTATCAGTTGGCGCAGCAGCAGACCGCCCGGATGCAGCAGCAGATGCAGGGCCTCGCCCAGCAGTTGCAGGCCCTGGCCACCAAGATTTCCGCCAATGCCAAGGACCCGGCCAGTGCGCGCGAGCTCAATATGGATCTGCGCGAGCTCGGCATGGGCATCGCCGGATTCGGCCAATCGACCCAGCTCATGCTGCAGCAGATGGCCCAGTACATCCAGGGTTTGGAGGCGCAGCTGCAGAGCCATCCGCAGGCCACCCTGCAGCCGCGTGGCTGGATGCAGGCACCCGCCTTTGGCGGCGGTGGCGGCTTCTTCGGCACGATGCTCAGCGGTCTGGGACTGGGCGCGGGCATCGGCATCGGCGAGGACCTCGTCAACGACATCTTCCGCGCGTTCTGAGCGGCGTGCGGCCCAGCCCGCTGGCGCTGCCCTGCGGCGCGTAGCTCGTTGTGGGTATGCGCCGGCTCCATGATGCGGCGCGCGCCAACGGCGCGGCGCGACTCGCACTGTCACGCTTGCCACGTCACGCGTACTCCCACGAGGTAGGCGATCATGGAGACTCAGCTGGACAGCCAGGCCGATCTGCAGCGGCTGCTGGCGCGCCAGAGCGAGATTCAGCGGGCGATGCGCCGCCCGGGCGGCATCCGCATCACGGTCGAACGCGAGCTGTATGCGATCCGCGAGCAGTTGAAGAGATATCCGACGGCACGGCCGTCGCAGGCGGCTGAGGGTGCGGCCGCCGACGGCTCAGGCGTCCACACGCCGCACGCTCCGCACGCCTAAGACCGCCGCGCCAATGGCGGTGGACAGCGCCGGCGGGGAAGAGGCCGCGCGCCCGGGCGCCGCAGGCGCATCACAGGCGCCCTGCCCCTTTGGCGCCGAGCTGATACGCGATGGCCAGGGCGAGCCGGCCGTGCGTTTTCGGCTCTGGGCACCCGCTCAGCCGCGTATCGGACTGGCGCTGGCCAACGCGCTGCCGCTGCCGATGACAGCCGATGCGCACGGTTGGCACGAGCTCATCAGCCGCAAGGCCGGTCCCGGCACCCGCTACCGCTTCGTGCTGCCCGATGGGCTCGCCGTGCCCGACCCCGCCTCACGCTATCAACCACAGGACGTGCATGGGCCCAGCGAGGTCATCGATCCGTGTGCCTACACTTGGCGCGATGGCGGCTGGCGCGGCCGGCCGTGGCACGAAGCGGTGCTCTACGAGCTGCACGTGGGCACCTTCACCCCCGAGGGCACGTTCGCCGCGGCGATGACGCGGCTGGATCATCTGGTCGCCCTCGGCGTGACGGGCATCGAGCTCATGCCCCTGGCGGATTTTCCCGGACAGCGCGACTGGGGCTACGACGGCACGCTGCCATTTGCTCCGGATGCCAGCTACGGACGGCCCGAGGACCTCAAGGCGTTGGTTGACGCCGCCCACGCGCGCGGGCTGATGGTGCTGCTCGATGTGGTCTATAACCACTTCGGCCCGGAGGGCAACTACCTGCCTCTCTACGCGCCACAATTCTTCAACGAGCGGCACCACACGCCCTGGGGCGCTGCGATCAATTTCGATGCCGAGGGCAGCGCCACGGTGCGGGAGTTCTTCTGCGCGAACGCGCTGTACTGGCTGCGCGAGTTTCACTTCGATGGACTGCGGCTGGATGCCGTGCATGCGATACTGGACGATGGGCAACCGCATTTTCTGCAGACCCTCGGCCGGCGTATCCGCAGCGCCCGCCTGCCACGGCAGGTGCACCTGGTGCTCGAGAACGAGCACAACCAGGCGCGCTGGCTCGCGCGCGACGAGCGCGGGCGAGCTCGCACCTATGATGCGCAGTGGAACGACGACGTACATCATGTGCTGCACGTGGCCGCGAGCGCGGAATCCGAGGGGTACTACGCCGATTACCGGCGCGAGGCGGGCGCGCAGCTCGGCCGCGCGCTCGCAGAGGGCTTTGCCTACCAGGGAGAGCGCATGCCCTATCGCGACTCGCTGCGCGGGGAGCCGAGCACACATCTGCCGCCGACGGCGTTCGTGGCCTTCATCCAGAATCACGATCAGATCGGCAATCGCGCCTTCGGTGAGCGCCTGAGTGCACTGGCATCGCCCGCCGCGCTGCGCGCGGTGGCGGCCACCTATCTGCTGTTGCCGCAGATCCCCATGCTCTTCATGGGCGAGGAATGGGGCTGCACGCGGCCGTTTCAGTTCTTCTGCGATTTTGGCACCGAGCTCGCCGAGCGCGTGCGCGAGGGACGGCGCGCGGAGTTCGCGCGTTTTTCGGCCTTCCAGGATCCAATCGCGCGCCAGCGCATTCCCGATCCACAGGCTGAATCAACCTTTCTGGCCAGCAAACTCGACTGGCAGGCACTACACTCGCCCGAACATGCAGCCTGGTTCGAGTGGTATCGCGAATTGCTCGCGCTTCGCAAGCGTGAGCTCATGCCACGACTGCCCGGCATCAAACACGCGGCGCACTTTCGCACGTTTGGGCGAGCGGGCGTGCAGCTGCAATGGCAGTGCGCTGACGAGCTGCTTGGGCTTGCGGTGAATCTGCACGCGACAGGCGCGTCGGGCTTCGAGGCATCCCCGGGTGAGCTGCTGCTCTGGCAGGAGGGGGACGCACCCGAGGGCGGAACGCTCGCGCCCTGGAGCGTGCGCTGCTGGATTGCGCAGCCATGATTCCGCGCGCGACCTACCGCTTGCAGCTGCACCATGGCTTCGGCTTCGAGCGCGCCGCCGAGCTTGCGCCCTATCTGCAGGCACTGGGCGTGAGCCATGCGTACTTCTCCCCCTACCTGAAGGCGCGTCCCGGCAGTCCGCACGGCTACGACATCGTCGATCACGGCGAGCTCAATCCGGAGCTGGGGGATGCGAGCGCCTTCCAGAACATGTGCGCGGCCCTGCGACGCCACGAGCTCGGCCACATTCTGGATTTCGTGCCCAACCACATGGGCGTGGGCGGCTCGGATAACCCGCTGTGGCTCGAGGTGCTGGAGTTCGGACCGGATGCGCCGCATGCCGGCTGGTTCGACATCGAATGGGACCCCGAGCGCCGCTATCTGCACGACAAGCTGCTGGTGCCGCTGCTGGGCGATCAATACGGCGTGGAGCTCGAGCGCGGCGCGCTGCGTCTGCGCTTCGATGAGGAGGAGGGCAGCTTCGCGGTGTGGGCCTATGACACGCACAAGCTGCCGATCTGGCCGCCGGACTACGCGCGCATTTTTATCGACGGCAGCCTGCGGCTCGAGCAGCTCTCCGATGCCTTCGCGTGGCTGCCCACAGCGCGCGGGCAGCTGCCGCGCCGCGCCGCCGAGCTCAAGGCACGTCTGGCCGTCGACGTGGATGAACACCCTGAATCGGCGGCCGCAGTCGCCGCCGCAGTGGCGAGTCTCAACGGACGCGAAGGTGAGCCGGCGTCCTGGCAGCCTCTCGATGCGCTCATCCAGCGCCAGCACTGGCGCCTGGCGCATTTCCGCGTCGCCGCCGACGACATCAACTATCGGCGTTTCTTCAACATCAACGACCTGGCCGGTCTGCGCATGGAGCTGCCGGAGGTGTTCGACCATGCCCACCAGCGCGTGCTGCGCATGGTGCGCGAGGGGGTGCTCGACGGACTACGTATCGATCATATCGACGGGCTGTACGACCCGAAGGGGTATCTCAAGCGCCTGACGCGCCGGCTCGGTCCGCGGCGGCCCGAGGGTCCGTGCTATCTGGTGGTGGAAAAGATCCTTTCGGCGCACGAGCGGCTGCGCGAGGACTGGCCGATCCACGGCACGACCGGCTACGACTTTCTGAACCAGGCACTTGCGCTGCTGGTGGACCCGGCCGCCGAGGGCGCCTTCACCGATACGTACATCGAGTTCTCCGGCGAGCGGCGCAGCTACGGCGAGATCGCGCGGTTGGCGAAGCTGCACATCATGGAGAACGAGATGGCGGGCGAGCTCAACATGATCGCGCGCGACATGGCGCGGCTCGCGCGCCAGAATCCGCGCACCGCGGACTTCACGCAGAACCTGCTGCGCCGTGCGATCAAGGAAGTCATCGCCTGTTTCCCGGTGTATCGCACCTATCTGGATGCGAGTGGGGAGCTGGATGCGGCCGACGGCCGCGACATCGCCTGGGCGCTCGCGCGCGCCCGGCGCAACGAAACGCAGATCGACCCGAGCGTCTTCGGTTATCTCGAACGGGTGCTCACGGGCACGCTGCTGCGCCAGCCGCGCAGCGGCTTCTCCTATCAGGCGCTGCTGCGCTCGGCGATGCGGCTGCAGCAGTACAGCGGCCCCGTGGATGCCAAGGGCATGGAGGACACGGCGTTCTATCGCTATAACCGCTTCATCGCGCTCAATGAGGTGGGAGGCGATCCGGACCGCTTCGGCGGCACCGTCGCCGCCTTTCATCGCGCCAATCAGCAGCGCGCCCAGCGCTGGCCGCACGCCATGCTGGCACTGGCCACGCACGACACCAAGCGCGGTGCGGATGCGCGCGCACGCCTCGCGGCCCTCTCGGGGCTGGCGAGCGAGTGGCGCGAGCAGCTGCCGATCTGGTCGCGCATCCTGCGAGGACCGAGCGCCCCGGCCGACGAGACACTGCGACCCGATCGCAACGACGAATATTTTCTCTATCAGGTGCTGCTCGGCAGCTGGCCCTGTGAGCTGCTGCAGATCCAGCCCGCCGAAGCCGAGGCACCGCAGAGCGCCGCGGCCGCGGCGCTGCGTGTCTATGGCGAGCGTATCCGCGCGGCGATCACCAAATCCATGCGCGAGGCGCGCGTGCACACCAACTGGGCCTTCCCGACCGCCGAGTACGAGGACGCCATGATGGGGCTGATCGATGCCGCCCTGACCGGCAATCGTGCCGGCGCATTTCTCGGCGCCTTTCTACCTTTTGTGCGGCGCCTGGCCGCGCTCGGCGCACACAACAGCCTGATACAGAGCGTGCTGTCGCTGACCTGTCCGGGCGTGCCCGATCTCTACAACGGCATGGAGTTGTGGGACTTCTCGCTGGTGGATCCGGACAATCGTGCGCCGGTCGATTTTGCCGCGCGCGAGCGACTGCTGGCGCAGTGCCGCAGCGCGCTGCGCGCGGATCGGGCCGGCAACCTTGCGCGCTGGCTTGCCGAGTGGCACGACGGGCGCATCAAGCTGGCGGTCACACTGACCCTGCTGCAGATGCGCGCCGAGCGCAGCGAACTGTTTGCCAAGGGGGATTATCAGCCGCTCACCGTCACGGGCACGCAGGCGGATGAGGTATGCGCCTTCGCGCGCACGCTCGACGGTCAAACGCTGGTGTGCGCCGTGGCGCGCTTTCCGCATCGACGCGCGCAACAGGGATTCCACGCTACCGCTGGCTCCGATGCCACGCGCATTGCGCTGCCCACAGCGCCGACGGCGGCCTGGCGCGAGTTGCTCAGCGGTCGTGAGCTCACGGCAAGTGCCGAAGGCGTCGCAGCCGAGGAGTTGTTCGCGACGCTGCCGGCCGCCGTGCTCGTGCCGGTCGGCGCGGGCGGCGCTGGTGTCGCGGGCGGCTGAGCGCATGCGCGGGCGCGGCGGCGAGCTCGAGCATCTGCGCGATGAGGCGCGCGGCTGCACCGCCTGCGAACTCTACAAGCATGCCACCCAGACGGTATTCGGCGAAGGCTCGGCGCAGGCGCGCGTGATGCTGATCGGCGAGACACCGGGGGATCGCGAAGATCTGGAGGGTCATCCCTTCGTCGGGCCGGCCGGCCAGCTGCTCGATCGTGCCCTGGCCGAAGCCGGCATCGACCGCAAGGTTTGCTACGTCACCAATGCCGTCAAGCACTTCAAGTGGGAGCCGCGCGGCAAGCGGCGATTGCACAAGACCCCCGCGCAGCGCGAGATCGACGCCTGCCGTCGCTGGCTGCTCGCCGAGATCGAGGCAATCCATCCGGCGCTGATTGTCTGCCTGGGCGCCACCGCGGCCAAAGCGCTCTTCGGCCCCTCCTTTCGTGTCACCAAGTCGCGCGGCGAGCTCACGCCCACGCCGCTGGCCTCACGGGCGCTGGCGACCTGGCACCCCTCTGCGGTGCTGCGCGGACCGAATCCGACGGCGCGCGAGCAAAGTTACGGCGAGCTCGTGCAGGATCTGCGGCGCGCACGCGAGGCACTGGACTCACTGGCGCGGGGCGCGCCTGCAGGTCAGTCGGCGAGCAGATCCCGGTAGTCGGGATGGCGGCGGATGAAGTCCACGACGTAGGGGCATGCCGGCACGATGCGCTCGCCGCGCGCGCGGATCAGATCGAGCGTGCCGCGGGTCAGGCGCGCGCCGATGCCACCGCCGCGCAGCGCCGCCGGCACCTCGGCGTGCGTCAGCACGCGCACGCGCACGGCGTTCCCGCCCTGCCCCGCCCTTGCCGGACCCGGAGGCCGATCACGATAGTCGATGAAGGCGCTGCCTCGCTCGCCGAGCGACAGCTCGAAACGCCGTCGCTCGGGATTGTCGCGGACCTCAGCGCTCTTGTCCGATGGCGCGTCCATGGCAGCGGCACGGCGCGCTAGGCACCCGCGAGCGCTTCGAGCGCTGGCAACTCGGGGGTTCCCAATTGCAGCGCGGCCAGGCGCGCGTAGAGCGGGCTGGCACGCAGCAGCTCCGGGTGACTGCCCACCGCGACGAGGTGACCGGCTTCGAGCACCACGATGCGATCGGCCTTGAGCACCGTGGCCAGACGGTGCGCGATGACCAGCGTCGTGCGCCCGCGCATCAGTCGACCGAGCGCCGCCTGCACCAGACGCTCGGATTCCGCATCGAGGGCGCTGGTCGCCTCATCGAGCAGCAGAATCGGCGGGTCCTTGAGAATCGCGCGCGCGATGGCGATGCGCTGGCGCTGTCCGCCCGACAGGCGCGTGCCGCGCTCGCCGAGGAAGGTGTCGTAGCCCTCGGGCAGAGTGCGCAGGAACTCATCCGCCGCCGCCGCACGCGCCGCGGCCTCGATTTCCGCATCGCTCGCCCCGGGACGTCCGTAGCCGATATTCTCGCGCGCGCTCGCGCCGAACAGCATGGTCTCCTGCGGCACTAGTCCGATCTGACGTCGCAGCTCCTGGGGATCCAGGCGCGCGATATCGACGCCATCGATGCAGATGCGTCCCTTTTCCGGGTCGTAGAAACGCAGCAACAGCTGCAGGCTGGTGCTCTTACCCGCGCCCGAGGGGCCCACGATGGCGATGGTCTCCCCGCTGTGCACCTCGATGGAGAAGTCGTGCAGCGCGTAGCTCTCCGGACGCGAGGAGTAGCGAAAGCGCACATGCTCGAAACTGATGCGGCCGCGCGAGCGGGGTGCGAGCCTTGCCGGTACCGGCGGCGCCTTGATGACCGGCTCGGCGTCCAATAGCTCGGCCAGCCGCTCCATGGCGCCTGCCGCGCGCTGAATCTCGCCCCACATCTCGGTCAGTGCGGTCGCGGCGGCCGCCACGATGACGGCGTAAAAGAGAAACTGGAACAGCTGCCCTTCGCTCATGGCGTGCGAGAACACTGCGCGCGCGCCGAGCCACACGACGCAAATGATGGCGACGGACACCAGTATCGTTCCGACGGCCGTGAGCCAGCCGCGCACCTTGTTACGCACGATGGACGCGTCGAAGCTGCGCTCGACGGCCTGCGTATAGCGGCGGCTCTGCAGCTCCTCGAGCGTAAAGGCCTGCACCGTCTGGATGGCGTTGAGCGTCTCGTCGACCAGGCTGCTGGCGTCAGCGACCCGGTCCTGCGCAGTACGCGACAGGCGACGAACCCGCCGCCCGAACCAGATCAGCGGCCCGATCACCACCGGGACCAGCACCAGGATCACGCCGGTCAGCTTCACGCTCGTCGCCCAGAGCATGATGAGGCCGCCCGCCAGGTTGATGGTCGAGCGCAGCGTGATCGACAGGTTGACCCCCGCAACCGACTGCACCAGGGTCGTGTCGGCGGTCAGCCGCGACATGACCTCCCCGGTACGCGTGACCTCATAGAAGGTCGGGTCCATGCGCACCACGCGCCGATAGACGGCCTCGCGCAGATCCGCCACGACCCGCTCGCCCATCCAGGCGACCAGGTAGAAGCGCAGTGCCGCAAAGACGCCGAACGCCACACCGGCGAGCATGAGCCCGAGGAAGTAGCGATTGATCAGCCCGGCGCTGTCGGCCTTCAGGCCATGGTCGGTGAGGTTGCGCAGCTGCATCGGCAGGACCAGCAGCGCTGCGGCCGCCACCAGCAGCGAGGCCAGCGCCGCCAGCGCCGTCATGCGGTAGCGCGCTACAAATGGCCACACGGCGCGAAGGGGTCGTAGCGAGCGCGTACGGCGCCGCCCGCTGGCAGCACCCTTGGGTGCCAGCGCAGACTCAGGCATAGTCCGTGACCCATGACTCAGGTCGGATGTCTCCGACGCGAGACACTGGCCTTCCGTACCCGATGGGGTTACCTTTTTGATATTCCATGGTTACGAACTCTACTTGATCGACGGAGGACCCGCTCATGGCACTTTGGAAAGACACCGGCTCGTCCGCGAGCCCGGCCGCGGGCGGCACCCCCGTTCCCGCCAACCCCACCGTCACCGAGCTGCACAGCAAGCCGATTGAGCGCATTCCCGAGCCTCCCAGCCCGGCCGAAGCCCCGCGCCGCGCCGCGGCCCCGGCACCGCGCGCTGCTGCGGTGGCCGAGTCCGTGATCGCTGCGGAATTGACCATCGAAGGCAAGATCACCGGCTCAGGGGATGTGCGCATCGCCGGCCGCTTTAAGGGTGACGTGCAGGTCGATGGCAACTTTCGCATCGACGCCGGTGCCCGCCTGGAAGGCCAGGTGCGTGCCAGCGTCGTCACGGTGGGCGGAGAGCTGCAGGGCAATATCGACGCCGCCAAGCAGGTCGACGTGCTGTCCACCGGCATCATCGTCGGGGACGTCAAAGCCGCTTCGATCACCGTCGCGGCCGGCTCGCGCATGCGCGGGCACGTCGAGTTCGGCTGGGACGACAAGCATGCCGCGGATCGCCCCGCCGCCTTCGAGCTGTCGAAGGGGACCACCCGCGCGGTATGAACAACCCGCGCGCTGGACAGCCCGGCGCGACGCGCCTGTGCCCGCACTGCAAGGCCACGGTGCTCGAGAGCGCGTCGATCTGTCCGGGTTGCCGTCATCACCTGCGCTTCAGCGGTGGTAAGCAACTCGCCGAGGAGTCCTATACCGCGCTCAGCGTCGATGGGACCATCGCTCATCGGCAGAACGCGGATCCGTGCGAGTACTGCATCGTGCTGGACATCAGCAACGAGCGGGGCGAGCAGGTGATGCGCCAGGTGGTGGGGGTCGGTGCCCTGCAGCCTGGAGAGCTGCGGCGCTTGAATCTGTCCGTGCAGATGCTGCCGCTGGTCGCTCAGGTACAGCCCAGAGCAGCCACGGCGCCCAGTGCGGCAGCAGCGGCTACTGCGCCAGCCGCCGCGGCGCGCTCACCGCCAGGCCAGTCACCCCCCGCGGTAGCGACTGGAGCATCCGGCAGCGTGCTGGGTACGAATGCGCGCGCGCCGGGAAATCCACCGGCACCCGGCGGCCCTGCGGCCCTGCCTCCAGGGCGGGTGGCGACGCCGGCGCCCACGCCGAGCGGTCTCAACAAGCCTTCCACGTCGGCGCCTTCGACGTCGGCGCCCTCTTCCTTACCCCCCGCGCCTGCACGCCCCTCGCTGCAGCCGCCGGGGCTGACGCAGAGCCAGCGCCTGCGCATCTTCCGCAAGCCCTGACTTCGCACATCCCGGCACCGTCGCGCCCCCCGCGGGGCGCGACGATCCATCGTCAGCCTAGGCCGGCTTGCGGAACTTGAACAGGAAGCGATCGGTCTTGTCGTGCAGCGTAAAGACCCGCTTCGTGTGATCATCGGAAGGGTTGGCGTTCACCTTGCTCTGACCCGCGAACTTGAACCCAACGCTCTCCACTTCCTCGCGCACCGACGCCGGATCGATCCGGTGCAGCGTGTTCGTGTCGCTCGTTCCATGGCCCGCCGCGGCGGCATGATCCTCGATGATGAACTCGCCACCGGGCTTGAGCGCGTTGAACACCGCCATGTCCAGCTGCTTCATGTCCGCGCCGATCGCCGGATTGTGCATGTCGTGATAGTTCTCGGTCGTCCACACGACGTCCACATCCGAGGGCAGATTGACCGCCGAGGCATCCTGTGAGGTGTCGTCGACGTTGCTGCAGCCGAGCGGCGCAGGCGCTGGCCGTGCGGCGCGCGCACGCGGCGGGCCCGCGGCAGCTCCCGCCGGACGCGGCGGCATGTGGAACTTGAAGTTCACACCGTACACGTGGCCTGAGTCGCCGACCACCCGGCACAGCAGCCGTGTGTAGTAGCCGCCCGACGGCATGAGCTCCAGGACCTTCATGCCGGGCTTGATGCCGGCGAAGGTGAGCACCGCGCCAGGATGGCGATCCGCATCGCGCTTGCGGTCCGCTTCCGGACGCGTCGTGTCGTCCACGGCACTGTGGATATAGGCCGGTTCCTTTGTCTGATGATGCTCGGCCGCGAGACCACTGCCCGCAACCGCGCACAGCGCCAGCGCGGCGCCTGCAATCACAGCGTATTTCATAAAGCCCCCATACAATGTCGATACTTCGAGCCCGGGAATCTGAGCCCGCACGCAAGCTACCCCCGCTGCGCGGACGCCATCATAGTCTGCGATGCAATAAAAGACGATGGCAGTTGGCTGACAGACCCATCGTTGACAGTGATTGACAGAGATTGACACCCAGGAACAATGGCGGGGGCCGCCGGTTGACGGCTGGGCCGGGTCCGGGACGACCGGCTGGGGTTCGGATAAAGGCTAGGGGTGAACCGGTGCACCGCCGGCGGGAAGCGAGATGGCCCCGCCCAGGGCCAGCAGCAACTGCATTGCATCCTCGAAGCGTTGCGACTGCGCACGCACCACTCCCAGGCGTGCCTGCTGATCCGAGCGCTGCGCATCCAGGACCTGCAGCACCCCGCTGTTCCCGGCGCTGTAGCTCTCGCGAGTGAGCGCCAGGTTCTGCCCCGCGACCTGCAGGGCCGCCTGCTCGCTGGCGAGCAATTCCTGATCATGATCGAGTGACTGCAGGGCATCGGCCACCTGCGAGAAGCTCGCGAGCAGCGTCTGCTGATAGTCGGCGAGCGCCGCGTGCATCTCATCGACCGCGGCGCGCTCGTGTGCACGCAGTTGCCCATGATTGAACAGCGGCGCCGTCAGATTGCCGGCGAGTGCATCACCAATACCCGCGACATTGAAGAGCTTCTGGATCGCATTGGACTGGAAGCTTGCGTTGGCCGATAGACTGATCTGCGGATAGAGCGCGGCGGTGGCAACCCCGACCGCCGCGGTGTCCGCGTGCAGGCGGGCTTCCGCTGCGAGGATGTCGGGCCGGCGATGCGCGAGCTCGGAGGGCAGCGTCAGAGGCAGCGTCGCCGGCAGATGGAAATCCGCCAGCGTGAAAGCCGGCGCGGGCATGTCCCCGGGGGCCCGGCCGCTGAGCAGCGCGAGCGCATCGGCCGCCAGGGCGCGCTGGCGTGCCAGTGGCGCGAGCTGCGTCTGATCGTTGGCCAGCTGGCTCTGGGCATTGAGGATGTCGACGCGCGTGGCACCGCCGGCATCGAATGCACCCTGCACCAGTTGCAGATTGCGCCGATCATCCGCGAGCAGCGCCGTCACCGAGTCGAGCTCGGCCTGGGCTTCAGCGAGCCTGAGCGCCTGCAGGGCAACGTTGCCCGACAGGCTCAGGGCTGCGGCCTGCAGCTGCTGCTGCTGCGCCTGCTGCGCGGCGCGCCGCTGCTCGACGCCGCGCTTGACGCCGCCCGTGTAATCGAATGCATAGCTGACCGCCGGCCCGATGGAAAAATAACTGAACGCCGGCAGCTTCTGCGGCCCGAGGAACGCCGGACCATATTTGACGCGCCCGACCGTGGCGTCGAGATTGACCTGTGGAAACAGTCCGGCCTGTGCCTCGGCGACGTGCTCCTGTGCCTCGGCAAGCCGTGCCTGCGCGGCCGCGAGCGTACGATTGCCGGCGAGCGCGGCGCGGATGGCCGCATCCAGGCGCGCGGAGCCGAGCAGCGACCACCACTGCGCGGGCACGGGCAGAGTGCTGTCGAGGGCGAGCCCCTGCACCTGGACGTTGGCCGTATTTTGCGCGTCCGGCGCGCTCGCGTGTCCCCCCTGTGTGAGCGCCGTCGGCGGCGTGGGCGTGTAGCGCGTGCTCTGTGGCGCGGCGGGCGGCTGAAACTGCGGGCCGACGACGCAGCCCGAGAGCGCGGCAGCCACGGTGCAGGCCGCCATCGCGCAGGCTGCCGGCGCACCGGCCGCGAGCAGGCCGCGCAACCTGCGCGACCCGCGCGCGCGCGAGCGAGACTCACTCCAGGGCGACATGGGCAGCGCCTCCAGGGCTCGGACGCGCATTGCGCACGAATAGCAGCAGCGGAATGGACACCAAGGTCATGATGAACATCAGATGGAAATCATCCAGGTAGGCAATCATGGCCGCCTGCGCGGTCACGGCCGCATTGAGCGCTGCCTCGCCCGCGCGTCCCGCATAGCCGTGCAGCGCGTGCATCGCGTACACCCAGGGTGTGACGTGCGCGGCCAGCGATGCGTGCACGATCTGCGTGTTGCTCGTAAACAGCGCCTGCACCGCGGAGATGCCGATGCTGCTGCCGATATTGCGCATGAGGTTGAACATCGCCGTGCCCTCATTGCGCATCGTCGGCGATAGGGTCGTGAAGGTCAGCGCCGCCATCGGCACGTAGACGATGCCGGTGCCCAATCCCTGGGTCAGGCCGGACCAGACCACCGGGGACATGTTCATCAGCAGAGAAAAGTGCGTCATCTGCCACATCGAGAAGGCCGTCAACGTAAGCCCGGCGCCGATGATCAGGCGCACGTCGAAGCGGCCCACGATGCGCCCGACCAGCATCATCGCCAGCAGCGTGCCCAGACCGCGCGGCGCGGTCACCAGGCCCGACTGGAACACCGAATAGCCCATCAGCCCCTGCAGCATCGGTGGCAGCAGCGCCAGCGTTGCGAACAACACGATGCCCACCAGGAAGATCAGGATATTGCCGGTGAGAAAGTTGCGGTCCTTGTACATGGCCAGACGCACGAACGGGCGTCGCGCGGTCAGCGTGTGTGTGATGAACAGGTAGAAAGCCAGCGCTGCGATCGCCGCTTCGATCTTGATCTCGGTCGAATTGAACCAATCACGCAGCGGTCCGCGGTCGAGCATGACCTGCAGCGCTCCGACGAATATGCCGAGCATCGAGAAACCGAAGAAGTCGAAGTGCTTGCGCTCATGGCTGGTGTCCGGAAAGTAGGCGAGCACCCCCAGCACCGCCAGAATGCCGAACGGTACATTGATGTAGAACACCCAGCGCCAGCTGTAGTTGTCGGTGAGCCAGCCGCCGAGCATCGGCCCGATCGTCGGGCCAAGTACCACACCCAGCCCCCAGATCGCCATGGCGCGGCCGTGATCGCGGGGCGGATAGGTATCGAACAGCACCGCCTGCGACATGGGGATCAGTGCCGCCCCGAAGGCCCCCTGCAGCACGCGAAACAGCACGATCTGGCTGAGCGACTGCGCGAGCCCGCACAGCGCCGAGGCCAGCGTGAAGCCAACGATGGATACCAGGAACAGGGGCTTGCGGCCGTAGCGGTCGGCGAGCCAGCCGGTGAGCGGCGTCATGATGGCCGCGGCGACGATGTAGGAGGTCAGCACCCACATCATCTGATCCTGTGTGGCCGACAGACTGCCTTGCATGCGGGGCAGCGCGACGTTGGCAATGGTGTTGTCGAGTGCCTGCAGGATCGAGGCCACCATCACCGTAACGGTGATGGCGCCGCGGTGCTGCTGCATCTGCGCGACGGCATTGCGCGAGGTGTCGGCACTCATCGGCGCGGCTTAGTGACGGCTCAAAGCCGGCGGCGATGACCGGTGTCCACCGTGACGTCGGCGGACAGGCCCGACAGGCGCGCATCGGGCGGCAGCGCATCGGTCTGGAGCTTCAGCCGCACGGGCACGCGCTGCACGACCTTGACCCAATTGCCGGTGGCATTTTCCGGCGGCAGCAAAGAGAACTCCGCACCGGTGCCCGGACTGACGCTGACGACCTGCGCCTTGAAGCGGCGGCCCGGAAAGGCATCGATGCGGATTTCCGCGCTCTGGCCGGGACGCATGTAGGTCAGCTGGTCTTCCTTGAAGTTCGCCTCGACCCAGACGTCCTGGTCGGAGATCAGGCTGAAGACCGGCGTCGCCGCCGTGATGTAGTCGCCGACCTGCAGCTGCTCGACCTTGGTGACCACCCCATCGCTGGGCGCGTGGATGGTCGCATAGGAGAGCTGCAGGTTGGCGCGATCCAGCGCCGCCTGTGCCTCGAGCACCACTGGATGATGATCGACATCGAGGTTCGGATTCCCGCCGAGCAGCGCCAGATAGGTATTGGCCTGCTGCTGTGCCGAAGAGAGCTGCGTCTGCGCCAGCTGCAGCGCGTGCTGGGTCTGATCGAATTGGGCGCGCGAGCTGATGCCCGAGCGCACCAGGCGTTGCTGGCGGGCGAATTCACTCTGCTCGTAGCTGAGCGTGTCGCGCGCGGCGGCGATTTCCTCGAGCTGATGCCGATAGGAGGCGCGCGCCGCCTGGATCTGCAGGCGCGCAGCGGCGAGCTTCGCCTGCGCCTCCTCGAGCGCGATGCGCAGCGGGCGCTCATCGAGCCGGAACAGCACCTGGCCGCGATGTACGAGTTGGTTGTCGTGCACGTCCAGCTCCACCACGCGCCCGGCGATGTTGGTGCTGACAGCCGTCTGCGCCGCCATCACAGCGGAGTCGTCCGTGGACTGGTAGCGTCCGGTGAGCAGGTAGTAGGCCAGCGCCCCGACCAGCGCGATGAGCGTGCCGCCCAGCATCAGCGTCCAGCGCAGGCGCGAACGGCGTCGCTCGGCACGCCGGGTGGCGGCGCTGCGCGCTGCTTGCTGCTCGTTGCCCTGCTCGACTGCTGTGTCCATGGCGCCCCGCTTACGGCTGGCTGCGGCGCGCTTCGCCGGCCCGGTGTTCCGCGGCCCGAAGCTCCGCGGCGCGAGCATCGAGCTGCTGCAGGTTCTGGTGCAGCCGTCCGAGCAGCTCCAGCAGCTGCTCGCACTCCTTCTCATTGAGCACCGAGATCACCTCGCTGCGCGCCTGATCGGCGATCTTCCACATGCGCGCCAGCACCGGCTTGGCTTCCTCGCGCAGGTACAGCCGATGCGCGCGGCGGTCGCTCGGATCGGCACGCCGCTCGATCCAGCGATCCTGCTGCATGCGATCCAGCGTGCGCACCAGCGTCATCGGATCGGTCTCGGTGAGCTCGGCGAGTCGCGCCTGACTGATGCCCTCGTTGCGCTGCAGATGCGCGAGCACCTTGCACTGGGGCAGCGTCAGCTCGAGCTCGCGCGCCTGTCGCTCGAAATGTCGGCCATACAGACGCGACACGTCTCGCACGAGAAAGCCGAGATTTCGCAGTCGCTCGCTGGGCGGGGGCATGCAGGGCTCCGTGTTCGATCGGCTGGGGGAGTGCCGGTCACGAGGGATATAATAACATTCGTTATTATATAGGCAAGAATAATATCCCAACGGTTGAATCTGCGCGCGCCGCGTTTCTGCCGCTGCGCCGCAATGCTAGGCTCGCTCGATGCCGCTGTCGCTACTGCCCCAGGCCGGGACTGAAACCAGCCCGTCCCGGCACGCCGCTGCGTTTGCCGGCGAGCTGCTCTCGGACCGAGACGATGCGCTGCTCGATGAAGGCTCGCAGCGGCGGCCCGACACGCTCATGGATACCCAGGCCGCCGAAGTTGTCGTCCTCGAAGTCATCGACCGCGGTTGCCCTGCGGCCTGCCCGGCCCGTGCGGGCCGCGCCGCGGCGCAGGCGGTCCGGCTGCTGCTGGAAATTCACTTCGAACTGCGCTGCGCCCCCCGCAGGGTCCTGCAGCGCGGCGGCCTGGATCTCAGTGAGCAACCGTCGTAGCTGCGCATCCATGTGCGCACGCGTCATCTCGGTGTCGAGCAGCGATTGCAGCTCATGACGGTAGCGCTGCGCGAACATCGGCTCGGCGAGCACACGATCGGCCAGCGGAAAGACGCCCGGCGCCGAAGGTTCGAGGATGCTCAGGTCCAGCTCACCACGCCGAAAGCCGCCGAACGCCATGTTCATGTCCCAGGGGACCCAGACCACCTTGTTGGAATCCGGATGCACCGTCAGGTAATAGTTGTGATTCATCGCCAGCGGACTGTCGGAATTGACGATGAGCGTCTCGACTGCCAGGAAGCGCAGAAACTCATCGACATCCAGATAGTCGCCCAGATGGCTTGCGAACTGCGCCTCCGGGGCGTGATCGACGAATTGCACCAAGTCGATCAGCCGCTGCGCATCCGCCGGACGCGCCTTGATCTTGGAGCTGTAAGGCTTCTCGTAAGCTTTCCAGTCGTTGCCCAGATCGGGCAGCCCCTTCAGTCCCTCGGGCTTGACCAGCACGCCGACCTTGCGCCCCCAGCGCTGCTCGAAGAAGTTCTGATCCACCTGCTCCACGATCGTGAACAGTCCGGCATAGTCGTGCTCGTGCAGACCCGGAACCGTGATGTAGACGCGTGCAAAGGCGGTGCGCGGCGCCGGCACATCGGCCGCCCGAAACACCTCGTAGGCCAGTGTCTCGCGCAGTTGGCTGCCATCGAAGGCGTTGTTGTTGAGGTTGATCTCGCGCATGCCGAAGAAGCGCTGATGCGTGTCCCCGTGCGCGAACTGGAGCTTGAGCGAGCGCTTCAGATCGGTGCGCGCTCCGCGATAGCTGGAGTTGCCCTTGTAGCGCACGGCGATCTCGCCGAAGTCCTGTCCGTCGAAGCGCAGCTCTGCGGGCACCTTGGTGTAACCGGAGGAGTCATCGGCCGCATGAAGCTCTGCGCCCCCGCCGATGCCGCGGCCTCCCTGGCCATTCACGGGCTGCATGCGCGCGAAGTCGGCCTCGTCGATCGTCAGCTCGATGGTGTGCACACGTGTGGAACGAAAGAAATCGTCCGCACTGGAATACAGCGGATCGAGAATGGCGCTCGTGGTGCTGCCGGCCGCAGCGACAGCGCTGGCTGCAGCCTCGGCAGTGCCCGCCCACACCGCAGCGCCGGCGGCCAACGCCGCCACGGACAACCACGCCGCGCGCCTGGCCAGGCGCCTAGCGAGGAATCTGTCCCGGACGCTGCGCACGCGCTCGACCTCCGGTGCGATGGTCGCAACGGCCCCTTGGGCTGTCAATCGGCCCCCCGAGCGCACTGATGGAGGCACTCCTCATCTCCTTTTCCACGGTCGCGCTGGCCGAGATGGGCGATCGGACGCAGTTGCTGACGCTGCTGTTGGCTACGCGCTTTCGCCGCCCCTGGCCGATCGCCGCCGGGGTGGTGTGCGCGTCGCTGATCAGCCAGGCCGTCGCCGCCGCTTTGGGCGTGTGGATCGGCACACGCCTGCGTACCGGGATTCTCGACATGGCCGTCGGCGCGAGCATGATCATCATGGGCCTGTGGATGCTCAAGCCCGATTCGCTCGGCGAGCAGGAGCACGTGACCGACCACCGCGGCATCTTCCTCACGACATTCGGAACCTTTCTGCTGGCCGAGCTGGGCGACAAGACTCAGATCGCAGCGCTCGCTCTGGCGGCCGCCTATCACAACCTGCCTGCCGTGATCGCGGGCAGCACTCTCGGGCTGCTGGTCTGTAACCTTCCGGTCGTATTCCTCGGCAAGCTGTTTGCGGAGCGGCTGCCGCTGCGCGCCATCCATTATGCCAGCAGCGCCCTGATGATCGTGCTGGGGGCGGTATTTCTCGTGCGCGCCCTGCACCGCTGATGAGCACGTACAATGCCCCGAAGGGCAGACCGCAGGAGGCGTCATGATTCCACACAGGTCTCCGAATGCCGCTCCGGTGCATGGCAAGACGGAGCTCTACGCGCAGCTCTCGGAGCGGCTCGCCGAGCTCATCGCCGACCAGACCGACTTCATCGCGAACATTTCCAATTTTGCAGCGCTGCTGTTCACGAGCCTGCCGCAGCTCAACTGGGCCGGCTTCTACCTGCTGCACGGCTCGGATCTGGTGCTCGGTCCCTTCCAGGGCAAGCCCGCCTGTTCGCTGATCGCCAGCGGCACGGGGGTCTGCGGCCAGGCCGCGCTCAAGCGGGTGGCCGTCCTGGTACCCGACGTGCGCGCCTTCCCGGGCCACATCATGTGCGATGAGCTCTCGCGCTCCGAGATGGTGTTGCCGCTGATCAAGGACGGCCGGCTGGTGGGCGTGCTGGACCTCGACAGCCCGGAGCTGGGTCGGTTCGACTCGGCGGATTCCGAGCACATTCAACGCTTGCTGCAGCAGCTCATGGCCGGTACGGTGGTGCCTGAGTCGCGCCTTGCTCCGGCCAGTACGCCGGCCTGGTAGGGCTGCACGGTCGGTGCCCGCCGACAGCTGACCGGCGCGCGCGCCGGCAATGCGGCCACACGGCTGCGAGATACTCCTTCAGCTCACGCAGCAGGAGTCTCTCTCATGGCCAAACAGTCCCAGACGACGGGCGGCGCGCCGCGTCCTAATACGCGTCGACCGGCACCCCCCGGAGAGGATGCGGGCTCACTCACGGACGAAGAGTACTTGTCGGATGGCGGCCCCGACGCGCTCGACGCGGCGACAGCATCGCCGCAGCGGTCCCGTCGCGATGCGCAGCGTCGCAGCGATGCTCGCCGCGATGAGCGCACCGATGACAGCGTCGGCGCGGAGCGCGAGGCGCACGCAGATTCCCCGCCGCAGCCGCACCCCGAGGGGCAGGGCGAAGATCCGGAGCGGGCCGGCCCGGTAGACCCGAACTGATTGAGGGATTGCTGCGCGCACCCGCAGCGCGCCTTGCAGGAATCAGGCACGCATGCCGGAGCTGCCTGACCTGACGGACCTGTGGTTGGTGCTGCACCTCTGCTGCAGGGCAATCACACCCTCAAGCGCGCGCTCACCGATCCAACTCTATTCAGTGGCATCGGCAACGCCTACTCCGATGAGATCCTGCACGCTGCCCGCCTCTCGCCGCTGGCGCTGACCCAGCGTCTGGATGACGAGGCCATCGCGCGCCTGCACACGGCGGCTCGCCAGACCCTGCAACACTGGAGCGAGCGGCTGCGAGAAGAAGCAGGTGAGGACTTTCCGGATGAGACCAACTACTGTGCGCGCTGCCAGACCGGGGGCCGATTACTCGCCGATCGTGCCCTCTCACGGCTGTTGAAAGCCGATTGGCCGCGGTTCGTAGACGGGTTTGATCAGGAATAGGCCGGCACTGCTGCCGCCGAATGCGCTGCAGCGTTAGTATGGGCGCTTCCTCTTCAGTTGAGGTCGGACCATGAAAGCATTAGCTCAGACCCTCGCCCTGCTCGCAGCGTTGGCGCTGCCCGCCGGTTTCGTCTACGCCGATGTCTATAGCGATACGGTCTCATTGTTCAAGGATGCGGGCGCCAGCGCCCATTTCTTTCAGAACTGTTACGGCTACGCGGTATTTCCCACCATCGGCAAGGGCGGCTTTGGAGTGGGCGCCGCCCATGGCGAAGGCCGCCTCTACAAGCATGGCGTGTACGTCGGCACGACAGGCATGACGCAGGTGAGCTTCGGCTTCCAATTCGGCGGCCAGGCCTACAGCGAGATCCTGTTCTTCAAGGACGCCGATGCCTTCGCGCGTTTCGAGTCCGGCAAGTTTGCGCTCAGCGCCGACGCCAACGCCGTGGCCGTCACGGCCAGCGCCTCGGCAAGCGCGGGTACGAACGGCTCGACCGCCGGTGCCAGCGCAGCGGACAACAATGCGCGCACCGCGGGTCGCTATCAGGATGGAGTCGCCGTCTTCACCATCGCCAAGGGCGGCCTCATGTACGAGGCGGCCGTGGCGGGGCAGAGATTTACCTTCAAGCCGGGCGGCAGGGAGTGAAGCGCAGCCGCTGCGCGCAACGCCCGTTGGTTCACCCGCTCGGGTAGGCCACCGTCCAGTACAGCCCGGCCGTACCGTGCATCGGTGTACCGACCGTGTTCAGCTGGTTGGGATTGTCGCTCAACACCATGTTGAAGATGTCGTTGCCATTCATATCCCCGGGCTTCTTGTCGCCCAGGAAGGTGTACAGCGGGTATCCCTGATAGACCCATTGGCGCGTGCCGTCCGGTCTGAGTGCAACGTCCCAGAAGCCGTCCGGCTGGGCGTTGGCGGGCGCCAGAAACGGATGCCATTGAGTCAGACATGCGTCGCTGCAGCCGCTGATGCCGATGTTGCGGCCAATGCCGGGGCGGATGGGCACCCCGTGCCGCAGACTCTGACCGCCACCGGTGTCCAGCGCCACACCGTCGCGTCGATACAGCGTCAGGCCCTGTGCCGTCGCCAACACCTTACCGCGGTCCAGCGTCTGCTGCAGACGCACGTCCGGCGGCATGTAGAACGAAACGGCTAAAGCTGCGCTCCAGTCCTTGCTGAGGCCAACACCGTTTGCATCGCCCGAGGTCAGATCGCCTGCAAACGTAAACAGTGGCCTGCCACGATAGGCCCACTGCCGGATGCCATCACTTCGGGCAACGATCGACCATTGGCCCACCGAATGGGCCAGATCAGGAGCAATCAACGGCTTCCATTGAGTCTCGCGGGCCAGCTGCACGAGCGCCTTCACCCCGCCGCGCCCGTCAAAGCCATACAGGGTGCGACCATCCTGATCGACGAACGCCAGGCCATTGGCATCTCCGACCTCTCGGACCGCGATGCCCGCAGGCATGGGGATGCCACTCACCGGAAATGCCAGCGCCAGCTTCCAGCCGGTAGGATGATGGTCGGTACCCGCGCGCTGCTGCGCCAGATAGCCCACGAGCTGGCGCAGGTTTTTGGGGCTCACGCCAAATTGGGAGCCGGGATCGACGTCCTTGGTGAACGTGTAGACCGGCCGGCCCTGATATTCCCACTGCCTCGTTCCGTCCTTGCGCCTGAGGATCTTCCAGTCCCCGACGGGTCTGGCGCCGCGCGGCGCAACGAGCGCCGGCCAAAGCTGTGCGCAGCTTCCCGTGCAGCGCGACTTTCCAGGTGAGTCCTGCTCGTAGGTGTAAAGGGTCATTCCCCTGGCATCGGCGAAGGCGATCTGCGTGCGCGGCACCTCCGTCAACAGCGCCTCCATGCCATAGCCCTGCCCGCGCCCGATCGGCTCCAGGGTGATGCCGGGCGGCGTCGCAAGCGGCGCGTCGCTGTTGCCCGCCAGACTCGGCAGCGCGTAGCCCAGTGTGCCAAACGCCGCCATTGCCGCGATGGCTGACAGCCTGACCGATCCACCCCGTCGCATCGCGCGCCCCTCCAGCCTGTTATGCAAGCAGCTCGCTGAACGGCTTGGTGGTGTGATTGGACATGGTGCCCCAGCTGCTGACCGGCAGCTGCAGCGCCTGCATGACCGTCAGACCCACGCGCGCGACCGTATCGCCCGGCGCACTGAGGTGGTAGCCGGTCTTCAGCCTGCCGTTGGCGCCACCTGCCGTCAGCAGTGGAATGTTGTTCAGCGTATGCAGGCGTGCATAACCGTGGTCGGTGGCGCAGTACAGGGCGACGCGGTCCAACAAAGTCTTGGGTCCCTCGCGCACCGCATCGAGCGCGCTGAGCATGTCCGCGAGGCAGTCCAGGCAGCGCTGCATGTACCAGGTGACCTCGGGCTGATAGCCGAGTTTGGCGTCGACGGGCTCCTCATGCGTGTCGATATGAAAGGTGGCCTCGCTACCGGTCTTGTGCACCGAGGAGGCGCCCATCGTGACCACGGCATTGAAGACACGTGTCTGTCCGCAGGCCAGTGCATGCGCGATCAGCGTCGCAAACAGCTTGCCGTTCGACATGACGAGCTCGATGCTCTGACCGTGTGGGCCGTCCGGTGGGGCGGTCGGCTTGGTGCAGGCGACCATCGGCATCGGTTTCTGCAGCTGCACGTCGAGCTCGTGCTCGAGCTCGCGCAGCGAGGTGAAGTATTCGTCCAGCCGCGCCCGATCGGCTGCGCCCAGCGACCTGGCGAGGCTCGCGCGTTGCTCCGAGACGCCCGATAGCACGCTCTTTTCCAGCATCACTGCCGGATCGGGCGTGAACTTGCCGGAGTTCGGATCCGTAAAGGACGGCCCGAAGATCCTGGTATACAGCGCGAGGGGCGATACCTCCGAGGCGTTCACGGAGGTGGAGCTGCGCCGGCTCCAGCTCGAGGGAACCCCTTCATAGGAAACTTCCAGCGAGCGAAAGCGCGTACGGGTGCCGATCGAGTCCGCCACCAGCTGATCGATACTCGGCGCATCGATGTCCTGGCCGACGGGAATCGCACCGATGGTGCAGATCTGCGCGCCGGTCTCGTGCGTGGCCAGCGGCCGGCCATCGAGGAAGGTCTGCATGCCGCTGAAGACGTTGATCTTGTCCTGGAAGGGCCGCAGTGCCTGCAGCTGCGGCTTCATCTCGTACTTCGGTCCGACGACGGATGGCTCCCAGAAACCCGGGTTGTAGCCCATGGCGGCAAACCAGGTGCCGAAGACCACCGGCAGCGGCGCTCCATCCGCCAGAGCGGTACCGTGGTCATCGAGGAAGCAGTCGAGCAGCGGCAACCCGACGCTGATCGCCGCGCCACCCAGCATGCCGCGCAGCACTCGTCTGCGACTGATGTGACTACTCATGGGCCCGTTCCTATCTGGATGCCACCGTGGTGCCCGCCTTCGGGGTGCCCGGCTTCGTGGCTGTGCTCGCCTGCACCGGCACGCCCTTCCAATGAATCTGGTAGAGCTGTGGGCTGGTGGCAATCTGGCGCAGCAACGCCGGTAGCCGGTAGTGATCGGCGATGAAATCCTTCTTCAGGGCGGCCACCCACTGCAGCTCATCGCCACTCGGAGCGCGGCCCAGGGCGTAGGCCGCCAGCCGCGTCACCAGGCACGCTGGCGCCGCCGGATCGTTTGCCACGGTCTGGTCGAGCCCCTGCATCCCATCGAACTTGTGCCCGTCCAGCTCGCCGCTCGTATCGATGGGCACGCCGTTTTCGCGCGTGCGGAAATGCCCATCGGAATCGAAATTCTCCATCGACAAGCCGATGGGATCCATGAGCTTGTGGCAGCCCGCACAGACGGGATTGGTCCGATGCGCGGTGAGACGCGAGCGCGCCGTGGGGTATTGCGGATTGGTCGTATCGAACGCCAGCTTGAAACTCACGTTCGGCGGCGGATCCGGCACGCGCTGGCACAGGATCGCCTCGCGCAAGGCACGCCCGCGCAGCGTCGCCGAAGCCTGGCCGGGATGTGAATGTAACGCCACGAAGCTGACCTGCGCCAGAATGCCGGCCCGCGGATCACCCGGCGGATAGAGATATGCCTGCCAGTCGGTGGGCTCGCCGTTTGGCGCATTCCTCGGCAGTGGCACGCCATAAACGGCTGCCAGATCCGGTGTCAGGAAGGTCTTGGGGGTGGTGAAGACGTCGCGATAATCGCCGTCATGGGTGATGAGCAGGTCCACCAGCGTGCGCAGCGTCTGCTCCTGGGCATCGGCGGCGACCTGTGGCGTGAAGCGCGGATAGATCGTGCTGTCCTTGGCGAAGCTTGCATCCAGGCACGGATCCTCGGCGCAGGAGAACTGCAGCATATCGGCGAAGAAGGCGCGCACACCGGCATCGAGTCGTGGGGACGCCAGCAGCCGATCCACTTCGCGGCCCAGGCCCTGGGGCGAATTCAACCTGCCATGCCGGGCGTCATCGAGCAGCGTCTGGTCCGGCGAGGAATTCCACAGCAGAAAGCTCAGCTGCGAGGCGCGCGCATAGTCATCGAGCGTCGAGACGCCCGATACGGCCGGCGCGCCCTGCACAGCGGACCAGCGGAACAGGAATTGCGGCGACACCAGCATCTGCGAGAGGCTCTCGCCGAGGCCAGCGTAGAAATCCCTGCCCTGCTGAGCGGCCAGGTGCGCGATGCCGACCTGCAGCTGCAGCTCCTGCTTGCTGAGCGGCCGCCGATACAGCAGCTCGCCGACCTCGGAGAGAAACAGGCTGGCGCAGCGGTCATCGGCTGTTGCAGTTGATGCCGGTCGACAGGGAATCAGCACCTCGCGGTGCGCGGGATCCACCACCTGCGCGGCGATGGTGTGCGCCATCGAGTGATACTGCTCGACCTCGTCGGAGGTGATGCTTTCAGTGCCGCCGCCGACCGCCAGCAGTCCGCTCTGGCGGATCTCCGGCGCGAATCGGCCGCCGATCGTGATGTCGGAGCCGAAGATATCGGCAATGATCTGCCGATACTGATCTGGACTGAGCCGCCGCAGCATGGCGGGACCCGCAGCCACGGCGGGCACGACATTCTTGGAGGTCAGCGAAACGGGCGCCGCCTTGGGCGCTGCCTGAACGGCGCCGCTGACCAGCATTGCCGCCGCCAAAGTCGCCGCCAGTGATGCCGGCCGCAGGCAGGCCGCTATCCCCTTCCCCATTTCATGGACTCCCGCGGTCATGGCCCGCCGCATACCAATCACTTGCCACTGGCGGCCGAGAGGACCGGGGCTGCGCCCGGCGCCTGCGCCGGCACGACGAAGGCGGGTACCGCCTCGAATTGCCAGGCGACCGAGATGGCGCGGTTCTCTCCGGTCTTTGGATCGGGGTCCGCATCGGCCAGATGCCTCAGAGCGTAGTAGAGACCGGGCGTATCGATGCCCTGGTTCTCTTCGAAATTCTCGCCCCCATGCCCGATGGGCAGAAAGATCTCCTGCCAGGGTTGATAGCCGCCGAGCAGCCCGGCGATATCTCCATTGGACTGCAGCGTCATGCGCAGATGCGTCTGCGTGAGATCCAGATAGCTGATGAGAACCGGATCGCCGACCAGGTGAAGCGCGTGGTGATCGGTAAGCGTCACGACGCCGTGCTCGAGCTGACCTTGAAACACGTTATGCGAGCGTGGATCGGGGTCCACACGGAAGGTCGTATACGCCTCGGTGCTGCCGTTGGCATCGAGCAGCACATGATCGATGGATCGATCGATGCTGACCGTCACTGCGCCGTCCTTGCTCAGGTCATTCCCGGTGATCGAAATCAACCAGGCCGGAAACGAGGGCCGCAGCGTGCTCCACTCGATGCCGTAGAACATCGGCGGGGTGGCATTGGCCGGCGGACCGCGAAAATTTTTGGCGCAGCCAAAGACACGAAACAGCTGATTGTCGATGCCCTTTTCGTGCGTGACGGGGTCCTCGAAGGAATGTGGAGAATCCGCCCCCTTGCCATCCAGATTGAAGCCGTAGGCGTAACGGCCATCCACCAGATGCAGTTTGGGATCGATCACGGACGCCGGATTGGTGTAGCCGTTCACCGGCTTGCCATTGACGCGACCCCGATTGACCAGCACAGCCATGGTCTTAAAGCTCGGGTAGCCCGCCATCAGCTTCTTGATCTGGTCGGCCGGCATCCCAAGGGCGGCCATGTCCAGGGCATATTGCTGCGTCTGATCCGGATCGATGCCCCCCTGACAGTCGCCCTGCGTGGAGTAGGCCGCATTGGTGAACGCGCTGACGACAAAGCTCTTGGTTTCACTGGCGGATGCGCCATACGCGGGCGCCAGGGACAGCACCGCGCCTACGGTAGCGCCGGCCAAGGAAATCAACAGCTTCGGGCTGAACAATCGGGCCGAGTTGCCCACGGCGTGACCCCCCGAAACCTCTTTGATTGCATTCTAGTGTGCAGGGGGGGTGCGTCAAGTCAGCCGCCGCTGCGCCCTGCCAGCGCAGCGGGCTTTAACGGGGGCGTTTGAAGGGACCTTGCAGCGGGCCTCTAATTCGCATCACCGCTCTTTTCCTGCCGATACATATCGTGGCAACCCTTGCAGCTGTCCGCATAGTTGATCAGCTGCACCAGGGCCGCATCCTTGCCCTGCTCCTTGGCAATCTTGGCACCTGCGGCGGTTTGCTGCGCGAAGTCGGTCATGCGCTTGGAGAAGTCCGCCCAATTGGCCCAGACCGCCGGCTTCGCCTCCCCGCCTGGAACCTTGGGCGTGAAGGCCTTCAGCGCAGCCGATGCCGCCAGGGCGATCTCATTCATGTGCGTCACGAGGTTGTCTTCCGGCACCACGCCCGAGGCAATCTGGCCGAGCGCCGCAGACTGCTCGTTGAGAGTCTTCATCACCGCTTCGCGAAACTGGATCACGTCCTGATCCGCGGCCAACGCCGGCAACGTCAACGACACCAACGCGCAACAGCACAGTAACGGGGTGAGTCGCTTCATGAGAGGGGCCCTGCATTGACTCGGACGCGCAGCCAATGATGCGCGTGTGATGGGCAGGTGAGAAGCCTTGTGCGGGCTCAGTGCGCCCTGAACTGCAGGTAGCTGATTGCGTTGCCCCTGCCATCCGCGAACCAGAGACGGTTGACGAGACGCCGCGGCGGTTGCCGGTCGCTGCCGGCCGACAGACCGACCGCCAAAGCGGTGCCGAGCGCAAATTCGCGTATCTGGCCGGTGTTCGTCACGCGACCGAGCACGTCGCCGCGGGAGTACCAGACGTTGCGATCGGGGCCCACCGCAATGTTGATCGGCGAGGGACCCTGCGCAGGCATGGCGAACTCGCTGATCACCCCGCGAGTGGTGATGCGGCCCACTCGCTTGCCGTTCGTCACGAGGCCATCCATGCCGCCCGACAGCTCCACGAACCACATGGCACCGTCTGCACCGGCGGTGATATCTCCAGGCCCCGAATTCGGCCGCGGCAGCGTGTACTCGGTCACGTGGCCCTGTGAGCTGATGCGACCGATCTTGTTGGTGCGATATTCGGAAAACCAGATGGCGCCGTCCGGCCCGGCCGCGAGCGCACGCGGGCCACTGTTGGGTGTGGGAATCGGGAACTCGGTAATGACGCCGGCCGGTGTGACGCGCCCGATCTTCCCGGCAGCAAACATGCCGAACCAAATATTCCCGTCCGCGCCCAGTGCAATGGCACGCGGCTGGCTGGCCGGCGTGGGAATATCGAATTCCGCGATCGTGCCGTCCGGCGCGATGCGCCCCATGCGATTGCCCAGGTGCTCGGAGAACCACATGTTGCCGTCGGCGCCCAGCGCAATGATGCGTGGCGAGCTGCCTGGATGCGGCAGCGGGTACTCCCTGAGCCCGCTGCCGTCCGGATTCATGCGCCCGATGCGATTACCGCTCGATTCAGTGAACCACACGCCGCCATCGCGGGCGATGGCGATCGTGGTTGGGCCGCTGCGCGGCTGCGGCAGTGGGAAGGAATGAACTGCACCATCGGTGCTCAGGCTCGCGGAGGAGCCGGACAGCCACCGCTGGGCTTCAGCGCCCTGCCCGTCCGCGCGCGCCGCTGCGGCCCCCGCGAGCGTCACCGCGAGCAATATCGCGACAGCGAGTGGCGACGTGCGTGGACCGGTACGCGGATGGGTGCCGCGCTGCAGACTCCGCATCTTCACCGTGTGTTTCCTCTGTAGAGTCACGCTCGGGCGCGCGCCGTCAGTATACTCAGTTGCAACGGTGCGAGCGGCTCGCATGGGAATCACGCAGCTACCTTATCCGGCGCAGGTATCATTGGTGCAGGAGTCGATGGGCTGGACCTATCGGCAGGATGCCACCAATCTGCCGCTCTACCTGTACGAACCTGCCTCCGCGAAGCTCCCCTGCACTGCAGCCTGCGAGCGGCAATGGCTGCCGCTGCTGGCACCGGCGCACGCCAGACCCTTGGGCGATTGGACCATAGTCAAACGGCCCGATGGCCGCTCGCAGTGGGCCTTCCAGCAGCATCCGGTCTATACGCGCCTGCACGCCACGTCCGGCCAGGCGGCGGCCCCGCGCTTGGACGAGGCCTGGCATCTGATGCCGCACTTTCAGTCCTGACTAATCCGAGCGCGCCACAGCTCGGATAGTCGCGCCTCACTTCGGCTTGTCGGCCGGCATGCGCGTCAGTATTTTTTTGGCCAGCGCCTCCTCCCACACGCGGCGCTGCGCGCGATCGGCGGAGCGCACGACGACGGCGACGCCGAAGCTTGCCGTCCCGCGGCGCACAGCTACCCCGTCACCCCACCACAGCGCCTCATCGCCGATGGGCAGGCCGACGGGTTGCATAGGGATCTCGTGATTATCCGCGGCACGTCGAAATGACTGCAGAAAGGATGCCGCGGCGCTGCGCGAAGGCCAGGAAAAAGCGTTCAGGATTGCGAAGTCGGCGCCGCCCAGACTCGCATTGGGATCGTGCGCGCCCAGGCGCGCGTCGCGCACCTTCCAGATGCAGGTCGAAGAATAGGCCCCGACCGACGTGAGCCCATCATCGTGGCGCACGCCGTCGGTCACGGGCATCCCGAGCAGGCTCGACACATCGCGGGTCGTCAACAGTGCGCAAGCGTCGACGGCCGGCGGCGCCGGGCGGTCTGCGCTCCCGCGCGACGGCACCGCGCAGCCCAGCACCAGCAAGCCCAGTAGCAGCGCTCGCGCACTCGCCACGCGACGCGCGAGCGGCAACGTACATGCTTGCGGCCCCTGCGGCACCTCAGCGCTGCCGGGCGACCTGCGCCGCCGTGACCGCTGCGGCGCGATTCTTCCAACTGCTGCGCACGTAATTGCTCACCGCCGCGATCTGCGCATCGCTCAGCACGTCCTTATAGGGATGCATGGTTTGCCATCCACCGAAGGACAGATCCTTCGGCTCGTCAGGCCCGTACAGGATGACATTGATCAGCGAGGCAGGATCGTCTGCCTGTACCACGGCGCTCCCCGCCAGCGGCGGCGCGCTGAGAAATCCGCCACGGCCCGAGCGCATGTGGCACTCCTGGCAATGATCGCTGTAGATCTTGGCACCTCTCTGTACGTCCGGCCCCGAGACGCCTGGCCCCGAGGCGCCGGGCGCCTCCGACTGCACGGGGGGCAGGCTCTTCAGATACACCGCCATGGCGTGAATATCGGTGTCGCTCAGATTCTTGAGGCTCTGGTCGATGACCTCATTCATGGGACCAAAAGTACCGGCGCGCAACGAGAAGCCGCTGTGCAGATACTTGGACAGATCGCTCACCGACCAGCCGGCAAGTCCGCTCTGCGAAGAGGTCAGATTGACGGCAGACCAGCTGCGAATCTGCCCCCCCGGCACCGCTTCATTCAACGAGCCGCCGGCATAAGCCTCACCGCTCTTTTCGGCCATCAACACGTTGCGCGGGGTGTGGCAGGCATCGCAATGGCCAAGACCTTCGACCAGGTAGGCGCCGCGATTCCATTGCGCCGATTGTCGGGCGTCGGGCTGGAAACGCTCCGGGCGAAAGAACATTGCGTCCCAGAGCACCATGCCCCAGCGCTGCCTGAGCAAGAAGCTATTGGATGGGGGCGAATAACGCACCGGCGGCGCCGTGCGCAGGTACGCATAGATTGCCGCGATGTCTGCGTCGCTCACCTTGGTAAACGAGGTATAGGGAAATGCCGGCAACAGGCGCCGTCCGCCGGGCGCAATCCCATCCTGCATGGCACGACGCAAGTCATCGACCGTCCAAGCGCCAATCCCGCTCACCGGATCGGGCGTGATATTGGACGAATAAATCATTCCCACCCGGGTACTGAAGGCCACGCCGCCGGAAAATGCGGCTGCGCCCGCTCGCGTGTGACAACTCATGCAGTTGCCGGCCATGGCGAGGTATTTGCCGCGAGCGATCGTTGCTGCCGCCCCGCTCGCTGCGTCGGCGGATGATGCCGGCAGCCGCTGTGCCATCGCCGGGGTCGCGGGCGCCGGCGCGGTCTGGAAACCCGTAGCGCCCAGCGCAATGCCGCCCGCCGCGATCGCGGACAGGGCGACTCGGGCGAAGGGGTTCACGCGGCCGGGCGCATCGCGCGCTGTCCCATGGGTGCCTGGCCCCGGCGGCCGTCTATTTTTTCTGCTCGTAGACGTCGTGACAGCTCTGGCAGCCGAGCGCCGCCACCTTGGAGGCTATCGCTGCGGTGTTGCCGGCCTGGACCGCTTTGGCCAGATCCGCGGTACTGGCGACGAGCTCGTCCAGACGTTTGGAGAAGTCCGGCCAGCTCGTCCAGACAGACGGCCTGGAATCACCACCGGCCACATTGGGCTTGAACGCGCCTTGCGCCGTCGTGGCGGTCATCGCCAGGATCTGCGCGAAGGTAGCCAGATTATCCGCGGGCGCCTTCTTCTGGATGATTTGATTGATGAGCACCATCTGCTCGCCCATGGT
Source organism: Steroidobacteraceae bacterium (assembly GCA_035553315.1). Taxonomy (GTDB): domain Bacteria; phylum Pseudomonadota; class Gammaproteobacteria; order Steroidobacterales; family Steroidobacteraceae; genus FEN-1191. The sequence continues at coordinate 33,682 of DATNDE010000004.1, read as the reverse complement.
GTTCATGACGTGCTGACGGTAGTCGATAGTGTCCTGATCGTCGGCTCGCGCAGCCCACGGCGCGACGATCGCCGCAAGCGACAGCATCGCTGCCAGCAGCGTGAAGCGACGAGGTGCTCGGCCGCAAGCAGCGCCGCAACGCGGTGTCTGGGTGGAACGGTCATCCACGAGGCATCTCCTTGAGTAGGCTGCGCGCCGGGCCGCCTGCATAACCTTGCAGGCTCAGGAATCCTTCGCCGTCCAGGAATCGCAGTAGCCGGCGGCGTAGGTCGGACCTCCCAATATGATGCACGAGCCGCAGCCTCCGGGGCTCGCGCTGAAGAAATTGCACATCGCGCAGCTCTTGTTGGGTTGCGCAGACATCGCGGCCCAATGCAATGAATTGCGCGAGCTGACCTCCCCGGCGCTCATCGCCTTCAGGTCCACACACGCGCTGTCGGCAGCGTCAGCATTCGCAGCGACAGCTGCAGCGATGGACAGCTGCACCAGCCCAGTCAGTAGCCTGCGTCTTGATAGCGGGTAATTCATGCCTGATGCCTCCCCGGGTCATTCTACGGCAGGTGCGCGCCTGCCGCCGCGCCGATCACCCTGGACGATTGCTCGAAGCGTTTCTCCGGCCGCATGCGGAAGGCGAGAAATACCGCGAGTCCCATCAAAATCATCGTCACCAGGAAGGGCAGCTGCCAGTTACCGTAGCGGTCGATCAGGTAGCCGCTCACCACCGGGCTCGCAATGGCCGCCAGCGCCGAACCGGTGTTCATTATGCCGCTGGCCGTTCCCGAAAACGCCGGCGCCACGTCCATGGGGATGGCCCACATCGGCGCGACGCTCATCTCCGCGAAAAAGAAGCCCGCCGACAGACACGCCAGCGAGACTGCGAGGCCGTGCGAAAGCATGAGTGGAATCAGTGCGAGCGTGCTCAGCAACAGGCAGGCGGCGACCATCCAGCAACGCGCGCGCCTGAGGTCAGCGGTAGCTCTGAGCAGCCGGTCCGTGGCTATACCGCCGAGCGTATCGCCCACCACTCCCGCAAAGAAAACCGCCGATGCAAATACGGCAGAGCGCTTCAGGTCGAGCTGGTAGCTGTGCAGGAAGTACTGCGGTATCCAGCTCAGGAACAACCATAGGGTCCAGCCGTAGCAGAAATAGACGATCGTCACCGGGACCATGCGCCGGAACAGCGGCCACCAGGGCACGGCGGAATGCTTCGCGCCGGGGGCGGGCAGCGCCGCGAGCTCCTGTGCGCTGATGCGTGGATGCTCCTGCGGATGCTCGGTGAAGGCGAGCGCCCATAGCAGCACCCAGAGGAAGCTCAGCACGGCGCTGGTGTAAAACGACTGGCGCCAGCCGTACGTCGTCATGATGAGCACGACCAGCGCCGGCGCGGCTGCGTTGCCGATGCGTGCCGCGGCGTGCGTGATGCCCTGCGCATAGCCGCGCTCCCCGTGGGGGATCCAGCGCGACATCGCGGAAGTGGCTGCCGGAAAGGCGGCGCCCTCCCCGAATCCGAGCAGCAGGCGGGCGAGGATCAGCGTCAGCAACCCGACCGCCATACCCGTCAACAGCGTGGCACCGGCCCACACGACTCCGGAGACGATCAAGATCCAGCGTGCGCCGAAGCGATCGCTGACCCAGCCGCCGATGATCTGGAAGAGCAGATACGGATAGGCGAACGCCGAGAAAACCAGGCCGATTTTGGTATCGCTCAGATGGAACTGTTTGCCGAAACCGGCTGCGGCGGTGCTGACGTTCACCCGGTCGAGATAGGTGAGGAAGTACAGCAGGCACAGCAGGATGAGCACGACGTGGTGGACGCGCACCCGTCTCATCGGATCCTCATCGGACCTTCATCGGACCCGGGCCGTCAGTGCGCGATCATCCATGGCCACACATACTGCTGCAACCAGACCAGGCAGCCGAGCAGCACCGTGAGGAAGATGCTGTGCAGAAACGTCCGGGAGAAGATGGCGCCCTCATGCCCGGTCAGGTGGGTCGTCGCGCAGCCGGTGGCGATGTTCTGCGGCGAGATCATCTTGGCCATGACCCCGCCCGAGGAGTTGGTGGCCGCGATGAGGATGGAGCTCAGATGCAGCTGCCGAGCCGCCACGACCTGCAGATTGCCGAACAGCGCATTGCCCGAGGAGTCGCTTCCCGACAGGAAGACCGCCAGCCAGCCGAGAAAAGCCGATACCAGCGGAAACAGCGCACCCACCGAGGCCACGGCCAGGCCGAGCGTGTAGGCAATGCCCGAATAATTCATCAGAAAGGCCAGCCCGACGATCGCCGTCACCGTGAGAGTCGGCAGGCGAATCTGCCGGGCCGCCGTGCTCATCGCGCTGCCAAAGCCTGCGATACCGAGCCGCCCCGCGAGCGCCGTCAGGATTGCCGAGACCAGAATCGCGGTCCCCGTGGCCAGCGGCTGGAAATTGAATACCGCGGCGTAAGGACGGTTGTAGAGAGTAATGAACACCGCATTGTTCAAGCCTCGCCACGGCAGATTCATCTGATGGAAAGCCGCGAACTTCCAGATCGTCCAGACGGTCACTACGACGGCGACGAACAGCCAGGGAATCCATCCCTGCCAGGGCGCCATTTTGCCGTCCGCCTGCCCAGTCCCGATCCCCCGCTCGCCTGCAACCAACTGCCCGCCCCCCATCGCGGGCCCTGCGGCGATCGCCGCCCCTGCCACGATCACGGGCTCCGCAACGATCGCTGGCCCTGCCTCGATCGCCCGCTCGATGGTGCTCGTCAGGCGCGCCACTGCAAAGGCGGGATCGTGTGCCGGTGCCCAAAGCTTCAGGAAGATGACTGTGACGGCCAGTGAGACCAGCGATGAGACGATGTTGGTCAGCTGATAACTGATGTAGTTGGCGGTCACGAACTGCCCCAACGCGCCGGTCGCGGCGGCCACCAACAGCACCGGCCACAAGGCACGCACCGAGCGCCATCCGCCATACAGGGCGATGGCGTAGAAGGGCAGCAGGAAGGCCAGGAAAGGCAGCTGGCGTCCCACCATGGCGCCGAGCACCGTATCGGGCAGTCCGGTCACACCGGCGAGCGTCGTGATCGGCACACCGATGGAGCCGAACGCCACGGGCGCGGTATTGAAGATCAGCGCGAAGACGATCGCATCCATTGCGTCGAAGCCCAGGATGATGAGCAGCGAGGAGATGATCGCCACCGGCGCGCCGAAGCCGGTGACGCCCTCGAGCAGCGCGCCGAAACAATAACCGATGACAATGAGGATGATGCGCCGATCATCCGGCAGGTGCTCGAGAATCCAGCGGCGGAAAGCATCGAACTGACCGCAGTTCACCGCTACGTTGTAGAGCACCAAAGCGGCAAACACGATCCACATGATCGGCCACAATGCGAACGCCACCCCTGCCAGGGTGCTCTCGATCGTCAGGCCGACGGGAAAGCGCCACACCCACAGCGCAATGACCAGGCCGACCACCAGTCCTGCCAGCGAGGACTGCCACGCGGGCCGTTTGAGAATTCCGAGCAACACCAGCACGGTGGCGATCGGCAGCATGCCCACCAGAAAGGACAGCGCCAGATTGTGGTCCACGGGGGTCAATAGCTGGTGAAACACTCGACTTCTCCATTGTGACGGCGACTATGCGCGCAAGCGCGATCAGGCGTGATCTGCCTTGCGGGCACGCCTCGCGAACCTTTCGATGCCGGCGAAGATTGATTGCTCGTCCAGATGAGCCTCGGCGATGACGTCCGCCTCCAAGCCGCCGGTCAGCCATTCGTCATGCCAGTCGGATGTGAGCGAATACTCGTCGGTCTGCGGGCCGAGATTACGGATCGGCCACATGCGGCGGGTGCCCGTGCTGATGACCATGGCATCGCAATAACCTTCGGGCGGCAACACGGAATGTCGATACTCGGCGCTCTGGCGATCGAACAGTTCTTCGCTGACCACGGCGATGATCTTCACGTTGAGACCTGCCGCATCGATTCGGGGCAGCTGCTTGACGAGATTCACCGTGGAGCTCGAGCCCTGCGCGAGCACGTAGCCCTGCCGGGGCAGTCCGGGTTTGAAATCGCGGATGACGTAGAGGCCCTTGGCAGCGGCCTTGAGATCCTGATCGGCAAATTTGCTGCGATCGGCAATCGCAAAATCCGGCCGGGCAACCTCGATGGAAATGATGCCGACCTTCGGATCGCGCGCCGCGATTTCTGCCGCAGCGAAATAGCCCGCCGCAACGTCGTTGTAATCCCAGAAGTTCAGGTGGATGGTCTGGCCGCGCGGAAACAACTTCCAGACCTGCGTGGCAAAGATACCGAAGTGCGTACGCCCGTCGGCGGCGGTCTCCGGCCCGGAGTGCGCCGCCAGGATGTGCAGTACGCCCAGTCGGAATTTGCTGTCCTGGTTCTGCTGGCTCCAGACGCGTGAGGGCGTATACATCAGCGGGGTGAAGGCGCCGTAGGTGCCGCTGATGGCCCACAGTCCGGCGAAGCGCGTGGGATCGACACTGGCGCTCTGCCCCACCAGTCCAATGGCCGTCGCCACATTACCGGCCTCCTGGATGGCGGCCTTGACCCGGGTCCCCAATGGATTGATGAGTGGATCGTAATGGCCCCAAAGACTGCCGTGCTCCAGATTGATGGATTCGGACAGATCCGCGGCGAGTGTGATCATCCGATTATCGGTCACGTAGTTCAGCCACTTGATGATCTCGGAGATGGCGCGCCGCGTGCCGGCGATCTCTCCGGGCTTGCGAAACAGACCGATCGAAACTTGCTTCTCCGCGCCCGAGAGCCGGTTGACCACGCGGACCGTCTGCGGCTCGGTCGGCAGGTTCGCGACGCGCAACCGCTCATCGAGAAACGGATCACGGGAAACATCGATCTGGACGGCAAAATCGTCCTTGACGCCGTCGCCCAGTTCGACGAGTCGCTCGGCCAGCCAGTCCCCGAGTCCGTTGCCATCGAGCACCGACATCACCACATTGATGTTGGTCATGAACTGGATCAGCCGCTCACGCGTATCGGCCACGGCCCCATCGCGAATGCCCTCAAATGTCACGCCGAAGCGCTCTTCAAACGTCTTCGCCAGCGAGACGAAGTAATCCGAATTCATCTTCATGCCATAGGGGTGGCTCTGGTAGCTGACCAGCTGATGCTCGATTGGAGAGGGCCAGTACCCCTTCGTCGTGTGCCCGATGACGATCATCGGCCGCCGATCGGCCGGGTCCCATCGCTCCATCTCGGTCAGGACGCGCAGGATCTGCGCGTAGTCGTTGCCATTTTCGAGCTGCAAGACGTTCCAGCCGTACGAGGTCCATTGCTTGACCAGATCGTAATCGCTGAAGCGCGCATGAATGATTCCGCCGAGCAGTACATCGTCGATGCCGGCGTTGTTCTCGGACAGCAGGATTCGCAGTCGCTTTCCCACCTGCAGCGCCAGCGCTTGCGTCTTCAGCTCCTGGGCATGGCCCTCCGTCATCGCGAACTCGCCCTCGAGCGCGATGATCTTCAGGGACTGCGGCGCACCGATCATGTCCCAGAACGCGGCCTTGCCGCCGGCAGTGGCGATACCCACACCGGAGGGGCCGCCATTCACATCATTGGTAAGGTCGGTGCTCTCGGCATGCCCGGCCAGCGCCTTGATGCCACGCAGCCGTGCCTGCTCGAACAATGGATGGTCCACCAAGCCGCAATCGTGCAGCAGTCTCTTCAGGGCGCCGGCACCGCGCCGAAATCCCAGCGCATCGATCGGCAGAATGGCCACGGCTGGATCCGTGTAGTAGCGCTTGTCGCCGGTGAGCCGGTAGCGACGCTCCAGCGCCTGCCCGAGGATCATCCACAACGCATAGCCCGTCGGGATGTTATGGCCGCCCGCCAGCATGAATTTATCGGCAAAGGGATGCTTGGGACGCCGGTAGTCGTAACTGAGTCCGCCGAGACTCGGACCGGCCAGGTGGGCGCATACGTTGTAGGGCGTATAGGCAAGCGGTCCGCCGAAATGGCCGGTCTGCGCGTAATTGCCGAGCAGTACCACGGTCATGCAGGTCATGAAACCCACTTCGTCGAGACGTTGCAGCAAATCGTCGCCGTGGCGCGCTTCAATGCGAGCCGCCGGCGGCGAAAGCAGATCTGCGCCCATACCTGCGGACATACTTATGCTGTCATCCCCCCGCGTGCCCGGCGCCCGTCAGCGTGACGGACTCGGCGGTGATGGCTGGTGCAGGCTGCGCTGCAGTTCGGCGCACTGATCACTGCGTTGGGCGGGAGCAGCCAGCACGACGGCATCGAACGTTCCCGGCGGCGACTCGCTGCCTCGCTCTTCAAAACCCACGGAGAAAGTCCGCCGCAGTGCCGCCGGCCCCAACCATTGCGGCACGTCCATGCCACGCTGCACGTGTCCGTCACCGGCCAGCAGCACGATACCGTTTGCCGAGTGCGCTTGCACAATAGACGCCATCAAAGCATCGCGTGCGAACTGGGCATGTGCCATGCCCGGCAGGTAATGTGCTGGCAGCAAATGGCAGTGCCCTTCGTCGACGTCGTGCTCCTGCCGTGCCAGCAGTTTCGGCCGGGCTCGATCGAGCCCCAGAGATTTTATCTGCGCGGGATCAAATACCGCAGCGTAGCCGTGGGAAACGATCTTCTCCGCGTCCGAACGCGAGAGATTTGCAGCCAGCAGCGGCAGCCGGTACTGCAGTGCCAGGGCCACGTAGGGGCGGTAGTAGGCCCAGTTCCAGCCTCCCGAGCCGTGCGCCTTCTTGATCAGATAATCGGCGTCCAGCGGACGCTGACTGCGTGCCCGCTCGATATCCTGCTGGTGTTCGCGATCGAACTGCTCCATCGCAATGGCCGGGCGCCAGCCGGCCGCGACCGCACGCTCGAGCACCTGGTAACGAAGCTTCTGCAGGGTTGGGTTATCGTGCACCTCTCCGAGCAGCACGATGTTGTCGCCCCGCAGGCGACCCTCCCAGGAATAGCGCACTGGACTCGGGCTGGCGGCGACACAGCGCACCGCGGGCAGCAGCGCCAGCGCCAGCAGCACGACGAAATAACTGATCAAGCGGCCACTCATATTGAAGCCTCGCGCCGCTGCGCGAGCCGGCGATCGTGGGTACGCCATACCTGTCACGACCCGCCGACTCGAGCCGCAGGGTGGGAGCTCTGGCGAGTGTTGCTCCATAAGACCTGCGCGACGCCGACGAGCGCCGTGATCGCTCCAAACAGGACCCATCGTCGCTGACCGACCATGAAGCCCACCCGAAACGCCAGATTCAAGCCCTGCAGGATCCAGATTACGCCCGTCGCGACGATCACCAGACCGATCAGGCTGCTGACGACCCGCATGACGGCATTGAATGCGTCCATCGCGACCCCCGTTTTCGAGGATCTTAGCGAATTCGGTGTCAGGTTTCCGGGCTTCCGCCCCCGAGCCCGAAGAATACGACGACGGCGCGGTTCAAACGCATAATATCCGCATCATCGAGGCGCCCAATCCGCCGGCCGAGTTTCGACTTCGCCACGGTGGTGATCTTGTCCACCATCAGGCTGCTCGCCGCGGGGTAAAGTGGGGCAGTACCGACACGATTGAACCCTGATATCAAGGAGAAGGACCGTGAGGAGAGGAGCTCTCGTAGCGGCAGCGACTGCGCTGTCGCTCGTCATAGGCGCTGCGTGCTTCGCCCAGTACCGGCCGCTCACGCCGAACAACGTAACGACGGCCAAAGTCGGCGGCCAACTGCTGTACGTCGATGCCCAGGGCAAGACGCTCTATACCTTCGATCGCGATTCCACCTTCCAGTCGAGCTGCAATGGGCAATGCGCCAGGACCTGGCTGCCTCTGCCCGCCCGGAGTGAGCACAACCATGGGCCCTGGGGCATGATGATGCGTAAAGACGGCAGCAAGCAATGGGCATACCGAGGCAAACCGGTCTATACCTACTCGGGAGACAAGGTGCCCGGCGATGCCAAGGGCGACAACGCCGGCCCGAAGGGAAGCCACCTGTGGCACGTTCTCAAGGTGGTGCAATAAGACCCGCAGTCCAACTGTAGCGAGAGTAAGCTTAGAGGGCATACCGTCGCCTTGGCGTCCCGGAGGGAGGCTCTCATGAGCACGAGACTTTCCACGCTGATCGGTTTTGCACTCTGCACGCTGCTGCTTGGCGCATCGGCCTACTCGCAATCCCCGCCAAACGCGGGGGCGGCCTTTCGAGCCAGCATTCCCGGCCCATCCTATGTGCTGCAGAAGCCCGCCGGGCGGATCGAAAAGATCACCGTGCACGGCGCATCGCTCGTCGGAAACCTCGAGGGCGACTCCCCCGATCGCGAAGTAATCATCTATCTGCCGCCCAGCTACGCAAAGCAGCCCGGCCGTCGCTACCCGGTGCTTTATCTGCTGCATGGGTTCACCGATACCGCGGATCTGTGGTTCGGACAGAGCGGACCGCACTTCGTGCTCGTGCCGAACGCAGCGGATCAGGCGTACGCCCATGGTGCTCGCGAGATGATTATCGTGATGCCCGATGCATTCACGAAATACGCCGGCAGCATGTACTCGGATTCGGTGGTCACGGGGAACTGGGATGCGTTCATCACGCACGATCTGGTCACGTACATCGACAGCCACTACCGGACACTGGCGCGCCTGGCAAGCCGGGGCCTGGCAGGTCATTCGATGGGCGGCTACGGCACGCTGCGCCTGGCGATGAAGTATCCGGGCATTTTCTCGAGCGTCTACGCCATGAGTCCCTGCTGCCTGTCATCCAGCCTCATGCCAAATCCCGCCGTGATGGCAAGCGCTGCGCAAGTACAGTCCTCGGGTGACATTGCGAAGGCCAGCTTCGGCATCAAGGCGATGCTGGCCGAGGCCGCGGCCTGGTCACCGGATCCCCGCAATCCTCCAAGTTATTTCGATCTGCCCGTCGCGAACGGCAAGCCGAACCCCACCGTAATCGCCGCGTGGGCGGCCAACTCGCCGCTGGCGATGGTCTACCAGTCCATTCCGAATCTGAAGACCTATGGCGCGATTGCCTTCGACGCCGGTGACCGCGACACGGGCATTGCGGATACCGTCCGCTCCCTGGACGGCACGCTCACGGCGTTCGGCGTCAAGCATGTCGAGGAAATCTACGCAGGCAACCACGTCGATCACATCCAGCAGCGCCTCGAGATGCACGTGCTGCCTTTCTTCAGCGAACATCTCAGTTTCCACTGAGCTCCCCCGGGCCCCTCGGAAGTCCGCATCACTGCGCCGGAGGAGGCGATGAACGACCTTCTTCCAACATTGGATCAGATCAACATCGTATCCAGCGATGTCGAGGCTTCCGTGGCGTTCTATCGACGCCTGGGCGTAGAGATACCGCAGAGTCGTATCTGGCGCACGGCAAGCGGCGCGCAGCACGTGGGCGCGTCGCGGGGAGAAGGCGTGTCGGCGGTCGGTCTCGATATCGACAGCGTCGCCTTTGCGCGCCTGTGGAATCGCGGATGGCAAGATGCAGCAGACCTGCGCGGCCGGGTCGTCGTCGGCTTCAGGCTATCCTCGCGCGCAGCCGTTGATGCCATTTACGCCCGGATGACCGGGGCCGGGCACCGAGGCCTGCAGCCACCCTGCGACGCGTTCTGGGGTGCGCGCTATGCGATCATCGAAGATCCGGATGGGATCGCTGTCGGCCTCATGAGTTCAGTGACCGACGAGACACGTTCCGCACCGCCATTGGTATAGCCCGTCGCGCAGCGCCAATTGGCGCTCGAGAATCGCGTCGGCGCTGCTCCTACAGCGTTTCTAGATTGTTGATAGCGCCGCAATTCGTCCTTGGCGCCTGCCGTCGTTCGCGGCCGGCACGTACAACCATCACTTCGATCGGCGGCAGGCGAGCCGCTTCTCGGAGGATGAACCGATGAAACTCACCTACCCGCTCATCAGCCTGTTTCTCATCGCCAGTTGCGCGGTTGGCGTCGCAAGCGCGCGCAACGCGTCGAGCACAGCGCAATACGGTGCCGCAGACGCCCAGAGTTTCGTGGAAAAGTCAGTCCACGTGATTGATCAGATGAAGACCGACCCCAACATGGCCGCGCTGCTGCGCAGCGCTCGCGGGGTGTTGATCGTCCCCGAGTATCTCAAGGCAGCGTTGATCGTGGGGGGTCAGGGCGGCGTAGGTGTTCTGGTGGACCGCCATGGTGGCAGCTGGAGTGATCCGGCGTTCTTTACGATCAACGGCCTGAGCGTGGGGCTGCAGGCTGGCGGCGATGCCGGAGCTGTCGCGTACCTGCTGATGACGCAGAAGGCCGTGAGCCAGTTTGAGACTCGCAGCAGCAAGTTCAGTTTGGGCGCTGATGCCGGCCTCACGGTCGCCAGATTCTCCAGTTCGGCTCATATCGTTTCGACGCAGCCCACTGCGGATGTGATCGTGTGGACGGGAACGGCGGGTCTGTTTGGCGGCGTGGCCTTCGAGGCCACCGATGTGGCGAGCAACTACAGATTGGACCATGCTTACTATCACGCGCCGGTCTCGAAACGTCAGATTCTCGACAACTCCGTGCACAATCGTCTGGCCAATCCATTGCGGATCGCGCTCTCCGACCGCGCGAGGCCACGGCGATAGCCATCATCGGCAATCCGTTAAGCGCGTCGCGCAAGCGCTCGGATGGCGGAGAGGGTGGGATTCGAACCCACGGTGCCCGTGAGGGCACGCCGGTTTTCAAGACCGGTGCATTCAACCGCTCTGCCACCTCTCCGTTTTCTTCGACATCAGAGACTTGCGAGATATTTTGCCTGACTCGGATGTCGCCTGCAGGCAGCGAAGTTTCCAAATTGTTTCCATCGCCGCGCAAAAGCCTCGCCATCGCGTCCGATGCGCCCTGCCGCGCTTTCGGTATGGCATGCGCGTACGTCGTCAGTGTGATGTGCACGTTGGCATGGCCTAGCGCCTTGCTAACCGTCACCACATCTACGCCGGCCGCGAGTAGGTTACTAGCGAAGCTGTGCCTAAGGTCATGGAATCGTACCCGCCGCAGCCCAGCGCGCCGAAGCGCCGAGTGTAAACCGGTGCGCAGCAAGTCGGAGCTATTCATCGGAGCCCCGCTATAGCCGGGGCAGACCAAGTCGAGCTCGCCCTTCGGACATGCCAAACGCCACCGCTTGAGCGCCGAGATCAATTCGTCAGGCAGCTCCGCCGTCCGGCGCGATGCCAGAGTCTTGGGCTCGTAAAAGGCACCCCTGCGCCACTGCCTGCGGATCAAAGTCGACCGGCTCGCCCAGTCGATATCGCCCCATTGCAGACCCAAGAGTTCCGCCTGGCGCATCCCCGTAAAAGCCGCCAGCATGATCGGCATTGTCCAGGGCTCTACCGTCGCCGCGATTAATCGGCGCAGCTCGGGAGGCGTAAGCACGTTGCTCTCGATAACGCTGCCCTCCCCCTTTGGCAGCGGCAACTTGTCCAGCTCAGAGGCGGCATTTCGGCTCGCGAAGCTATGGTCGATCGCATAGCCAAGTATGCCGACCAAGAGTGTCAGGCACTTGTTCGTCGTACGCGGGCCCGGCCTCAGCGGCCGGAGCCGCCTGCGTGGGTTCACGACTAGCGCTTTCTGAATGTGCGCCTCGCGTGCAGCCACTACAGCCGCCGGCGCACCCTTCGCCATCGCATTACGGAACTGCTCGACCTCGAAGCGAGTTAGTGCCTCGACCTTACGGTCGGCGCCGAAGTAAGGCACCAAGTAACAGTCGATCAGCTCTCGATAGCCGTCGAGGGTGGTCTTGCGCGCTTTGACCTTGCTGGCAAGGAATAGCTCGCAGAGCCGGCCGAACTCCATTCGTTGCCGATCAGGCGAGTACGTGTGCTGCCTGACTTCAGCCAGACGCTTGTCGAGCAGTTCCTTGGCGGCGCGCTTTTCCTCCGCTCGGGTCTCAAATGGCCCCTGCGGCACCTCAATGCGACGACGCCCGGTCTGATCCCTGAAGTCCGCGACGTACTTGCTGCGGTACAGCCTAACGGTTGCCATGACGGGTCCTCTTGGCGCGGGGCGCCTTTTCCGGCTTCTTCTGAACCTCGATGCCATGCTTGGCCAGCAGATCATCGACCGCTAGGCGAAGGTAATGGGCGACAGGAGTATCCGTTTCCTCGCTGAGCTTGCGCAGCGCGTCCAGGACTCCTGGGCGCAGGTAAATACTTGTGGTCTCTCTGGATCCCTTCATCGTGGCCATTGCGGCACCAGTAATTTACTAGTAATATACCAGCATCATGGTCCCCGCTCCAAGAAAAGACAAGAGGGGACAATCCGGAAATAAATACCCGGGAAAGCTCGGCCGGCGCCGACGACCGACAATGGAGCAGAATGATCTCGCGGGACTTATGGCCGCGAGTGGTAGCCGCGCATCGGCTTTTGAAGACAGGGCCCGGGCATTAGGGGATCCCTTCATAGAGCGCAGCTACTACGACGAGGGAATTGCGCTCATAGCAAAACACCTTGGCCTCACGGCCGAGTTTCGCGGGATCCTGGAGACTGAGTTTTCCTTTTGGTTCGAGCTCGCCATAACGCTCCTGCAGACGCACGTGCCCTATTTCATGCCTCCGGCCCGTCCAGGCGCACCCTCGACCCTGAAATCGCTATTCCCCCTACTCGAAATGTACATAGCCGGGATCAAGAAAGACGGTAATGCCATGTCGGTGGTGATGGCACATTTTGAGCGGTCTGCTGCACTCCAAGCGAAGCAAGCCCAGGAGCTGGGGATCCCAATAATGCCGCCACGCTCACCTGTCGCTCCAAGGAAATGGACTATCGAGCAGGCATACGCGGACATCGCTAAGCACGCGCGATGCTCACCGGAAACGGTGGAGCGCGAGTTTGCCAAGTGGAAAGGGCAAAAGCGGCCCGGGGGAAATTCCGCAAAATAACCCCACTCTTCAGGAGTCGCTTGCCGTCCTTTAATTCGCGCCATGTCCGGCGCGAACAACACTCCTGATGTAAGCCTGCTGCAAAAGCCGCAGCGCTTCTTCACTCAGAATCAGAACCTCTTTGCCAGTCGCGAAGCGTTCCGCAAGCAGCTCGAGCGGCGCTACTCGAACGGCTTAGCCGCCGATGGGGCGGTGGTCGAGACAGCCGTCGGGCTGCTGATCGACCCGCCGCGCTTTACCTGCTGGCTTCTCCAGCCGGCTCACTACCGTCGCGCCCGCCGGCCGAGGTGCGCGGCATGAGCGATCGCATCTTGGTTTGTCTGCCAGACGGCCGCTGGCTGGCGCTCGATCGAGAGACCTTCGACGCAGGCCTGGCTGCCGGGGCGAGCCTCATGAATCCGTCTCGTCCTGCTGCTCAAGCCACGGCCAGTTCAAAGCTCATGAGTGCCGAAGAGATGGCCGACGCAACGGGTGTGCCGTCTAGCTGGTACGCCTCCCAGGCTCGGGAGCGTCGGATCCCCTTTCGCAAGATCGGCCGGTACGTGCGGTTCGACTACACCGAAGTGCTGTCCTCGGACGCCTTCAACCGCCGCGCCATCCCTGCCGGACAGATGAATTGCACCGGTCATCGTGACCGGAAGGCATCCGCAAGTGCTTGATCTAGAGCGCTTGCCAGACAGTGTTTCCGGTCTTGTTTCCACGGCCTCCGGGGAAATTGAGGCAATCGGCGCGCATTCAGGACCCCTCAAAAGCAGAGAAGCCGCTACGGCTAGCACCGCGCGGCTTCAGATCATCTGCTCCTACGCAGAAAGGCTCATCGAACATGGCTATCGTATTTCCGCAGTCCTTCTCCGCGCAACGCCTTAGACGGCATCACGCTAGGCGCGGCATCGAAGGGCTGTTCTTCGACATGCCGCCGGCGTGGCAAGCCAGGCGTATCCGCGAGCTCGCGTGTTCTCAGTCACCGGCATTCATTGCGGCTGGGACGCACAAGTCCATCGCCGAGGTCATGGCAATTCTCAAGGAGCGCCAGTGAGCAAGGCGGGTCCCTACGTGCCGTGGTTTCACGGTGATTTCCTGCGCAGCACCGCCGGCTGGACGCTCCAGGAGCGCGGCGCCTATTGGATGTTGCTGTGTGCCCAGTGGGAAATTGGGCCACTCCCGAACAATCCGGTGCGCCTGGCCAGCATCATCGGCATCGAGCAGTCCGAAATGGCTTCCCTCTGGCCGACGCTCGCCAAGAAGTTCAAGCACACGAAAAGTGGCCTCGTGAACGTCCGAATGGAGGCCCACCGGCGCAACTACCTGGAGTATCGCCGACACCTCTCTGAGAGCGGCCGGAAGGGCGCCGCCAAGCGCTGGAAGCGGGGCAACGTGGTCCAGTTTCCCAGCTCAGGAGGGGCGTCATGAATGATCTCCTGAATGGCCACCCTAATGGCCACCCCATTGCCGACCCCAATGGCAAAACGATGGCACGCGCGTTGGAGTGGAGTGGAATTGCTTACGAGGGGAGAGATATACCTCTAGTAAGAGCTATAGCAGTAGGGACACAGACTCCCTCTGAGGACGGTGCTTCTCCCCTCGCAAGCTTCCTGAATGTCCTGCCTCCGGAATGCGATGTCCTGAGGCCGAATCAGCGCCGGCAGCTCGAGCAGTTGGCCCAGGTGTTGCGTTGGTGTCGTCGCCCGCTGGTAGAGGGGCCGACCGGCTACGGCAAGACGCACATCATCGCCGCTGTCACGGCAGCCGCTTCCATCGCAGGCCTCCGGGTGCTGATCCTTGCGACCCGTACACGGCTGGTGCGGCAAATCAGCGAGCGCCTGCTCGCGTTCAATGTGCCGCACGGTGTGATTGCCGCCAGCCTCCCGGGAATGACGCACGCGGCCATGTCGGTGCAAGTGGCCAGCGCCGACACGCTTTACCGTCGCTGCATCGCCGATCAGCGCCGACCACTGCCAGGCGCCGATGTGGTCATTTTCGATGAGGCGCACCTGGCCACCGCCGAGTCACGCCTACGAATACTGCAGTCCTACCCCGAGGCAGCATGGATCGGCTTTACGGCCACACCGGCCAGGAAGTCCGGCAGCTCTCTGTCGGCGGCCTTTGAGTACCTCATCCGGGGCCCCACGGTGCTCGAGCTGATCGCTGCTGGCCAGTTGGTACGGCCGCGAATCTTCAATACCCCCATCGTCACGGCCAAGGAGCTCAAGGCGCTACCCAAGGATGCGGCGAAGGATTACGCGGCGGGTGCACTGGGTGAACTGCTGCGCCGGCCGAAGCTGGTCGGGGACGTGGTGCAGAACTGGCTGAAAATCGCCGCCGGCAAGCGCTCGCTGGTGTTCGCAGTGAACAAGGCGCACGGCGCCTCCCTGGTCGAGGAGTACACACGCGCGGGCATCGCCGCGGAGCTGCTTACCGACCAGGACAGCGACGAAAGCCGGGAGGCGGCTATCGCAAGGCTCGAGAGCGGCCAGACGCTGGTGCTAGTGAATTGTTTTCTGCTGGCCTACGGCATCGATATCCCTACCGTCGAGTGCGTGGTCCTGGCGAGACCGACCCGCAGCCTCACCATGTACCTGCAGATGGCTGGCCGTGGATTGCGACCGGCCGACGGCAAAGAGCACTGCCTGCTGATCGATCACGGCCGCTGCGTCGAGACGCTGGGCCTCCCGACTTCCGATTTCGGATGGACACTCGATGACCGGCGCAACGTCAACCGCGAAGCGGAGGCTCGAGCGCGGCGTCTAGTCACGGAGCAGCCGCGCACTTGCCCGGAATGCCATCACGTCTGGCTGGTCTCGGAGGATGGTCCGGGATGCCGCCATTGCGGTTGGGCGCCTGCCCCGAGGGCAAAGGCGGTCATTGTTGAATCCGCGGAGCTGGCCGAGCTCGCCGACGATCCCGAGCATGTCACGGCGTTCTCGCCGGCAGTGCAGCGTTTCTACAGCGAAGCGCTCGGCGACTACGTGCGCCGAAAGCCAGATATCTGGCGCGACCAGCCCAGGAAGGCTCGTGCCGCTTGTTGGTTCGCGACCAAGGAGAAATTCAAGCTCCGTGCGGACTGGCCCCCCAGCTCCTATGCGGCACTCGCACCATCCCCGCCGAGCTTCGAGACAGCCGGCTACCTGCAGTACCGCCGCATCAAATTCGCCAAGGGCAAAGCGAGGGCAGCATGATCCGCGCCGCCGATATCCACGCTCGCATCGGCAGCGCTTGGCCCTCAGTACTCGCTCGGTGTGGCATTGCTGAGCAGTTTCTGCGCCGGAAGAAGGCCGGCCCGTGTCCCGCTTGCGGGGGCCACGATCGCTACGTGTTCGACAACCGCAAAGGTCGCGGAGATTTCTTCTGCCGGCATTGCGGTGCTGGCGACGGATTCGCACTGCTTGAGCGGGTACACGGCTGGAACTTCGCCGAGGCGCGCCGAAATGTGCTCTCGGCCGCCGGGCTATCCGATGAACACGTGCCCAGCGCTGCGCCTCGCGTCCCCAGAGCGGCGATTGCGTCAGAGCCTAGTCCAGCAGTGCCGCCGGCTCGTGTCCGCTCAATCGCCCGCAGCGCGTGTGCTGTTGCGGACTGTCCCGATGCGGTCGCCTACCTCAGCAGTCGCGGGCTGTGGCCGCTTCCAGATGCCTGCCAGCTACGGGCTCACCCGGGAGCCGACTATTGGCAGGACGGCAAGCTAATCGGTCGTTACGCGGCGCTCATCGCCGAGGTGCGCGATTCGGCTGGCGAGCTCGCCACCGTGCACATCACCTACCTCGAAGGCGGCAAGAAGCTTCAAGTCGAAGCGCCTCGCAAGATTCTCTCCAGCGTCGAGGGACGCGACAGCTGCGCGGTACGGCTGATGCAGCCGACCGATGTGCTTGGGATCGCCGAGGGAATCGAGACAGCCCTGTCCGCCGCGGCTCTGGACAGCGCGCCGGTCTGGTCGGCGCTAAACACGTCTCTGCTCGCGAAGTTCGACCCTCCGGCCGAAGTTCACACCCTACGCATCTACGCGGACCGCGATGAGGCGGGGCTACTCGCCGCCGGTCGGCTCATGGAACGGCTACAGGGCCGAGTCCGCTTCGAACTGCGCGTACCGGCATCGCCGGCAAAAGACTTCAACGACGCACTACTGAGCCGCAGCAGCGGCGGAGGATCATCTCATGACTGAAAGCCTACCAGCATTGCCAAGGAGTACCGACGCCAAGCTGCCGGACACGTACGAGAACGCGCAGAGAGCGATTGCCCAGTGCGATCGCATCGATGAATGCAAGAGCTGGGCGGATAAGTCGGCGGCACTGGCCAGTTACGCGCGCCAGGCGAAGGACGACACCATGCGGCTGATGGCGTTGCGGATCCAGCAGCGCGCCACCCGCCGGATGGGGGAACTGTTGAAGCTGATTGAACCGGGCAACGGTGCTCGCGACGGCAAACGGCAGGACGGTGCCGTCCCGCCGTTGACTCGTACGCAGGCAGCCGATGACGCCGGCCTGTCAGAGCGCCAGCGCAAGACGGCCCTGCGCCTGGCGAACGTGCCAGAACCAGAATTCGTCGCGGCGATCCACAGCGAACGGCCGCCGACGATCACGGAGCTCGCCATGCGGGGAACTGCAGTCCGACCGCCTGAGCCGGAGCCTCCGCCGGCCGACCCAGCCGAAGCCGACGAGACGCAGACCGCGCTTTGGGGGTTCGCCGAGTTCTGCAAGATGCACGATGCGCGCGCGATCGCCAGAGTCATCCCGGCCGTCGATGCCGCCGAACTGCGCAAGCATGTGCAGTTTATCGATGGCTGGCTGGATCGATTCGTCACGCACCTGCTGAGCTAGTCAGCATGAGCGCAGTTCCGGACGTCGCGCTCCAGGATCTTGAACGGCGCATTGAGGCGCTCGAGCGCTCGCGGTTGGCTCCGTCTGAATTTGCTGCCTACAACGCGGCGAAGATCGCGCAAGCGGTGCGACTACAGGAAGCCATCGCCAAAGTGCTGGCAGTCGCGTCGCAGCCCTATCGGCTGACAGCAAAGCATGTCATCCGCGAGCTGGATTTGACCGCTCTCGGATGTCCTAAGCTGGCGCTGCGAACTGTGCGCAAGCATATGGCCGCCCTCCGTGGCACCACGCGTGCGTGATGCCACCGCGAGCGATGATCTTGCGCGTGTTTAGAAGCATATTGCGGCTCATGGATGCACACAGAGAGCCGCTTCCGCGGTTTGCCTTCACGGTTAGCGAGGCCGCGGAGTCTTCGACCTTATCGAGACGAAAGCTGTACGAGCTGATCGACTCCGGCCAGCTGCGCACCGTGAAGATCGGCAAGCGGCGACTCGTGCCACGCGATGCGCTCGAGCGTCTCTGCCGTGGCGAAGGTGTGGCCGCATGAACGACGCCGTTGACTCTGTGACTGGTCTTCCGGCCGACACTCCCCTGACGGTTGAGCTACCGCTGTCAACCTGGCGCGTCGTCCTCACGCACCTCGCGCGAGGTGCCTATGTCGATGTGGCGCCCATCATCGACGCCCTATGCGCCCAGGGTAATCCGCAGATCGCTGCGGCTCAGGCGAAGA
Organism: Steroidobacteraceae bacterium; assembly: GCA_035553315.1. GTDB lineage: Bacteria > Pseudomonadota > Gammaproteobacteria > Steroidobacterales > Steroidobacteraceae > FEN-1191. Next base: position 15,275 of record DATNDE010000004.1, on the reverse strand, counting down.
TGGCAATTCCCGTCTGCCCAGAGCGGCAGCCCCCTACAAATTCCGAGGTGAAGCACTAATGAGCGGCGGCGGCCAGACTACAAAGAGCAATACGAGCACGCAGAACTCACTCCCCTCCTGGCTGACTCCCTCTTATCAGGGGCTTGCCAATCAGGCTAATACGCTTGAGACCACAGGCCAGGCGAGTGGTTTTGCGCCGATGCCGGTGGCTCCCTTCTCACCGCTGCAGAATCAGGGCTTCAGCTCCATCGGTGGCGTTGATCCCACCGCCATCGGTGCTGCGAACAACCAGCTGACGAACTTCGCGAGCGGACAGTATCTGGACCCTTCGACCAATCCCTATCTGCAGGATACGTTCCACCAGGCGGCGAATGGCGTGCAGAACCAGATTGCGAGCGAGTTTGCCGGGAACGGACGGAACGTCACCGCTTCCGTTCCTGTTCAGGCGGATGCGATGAATAACCTTGCCACGAACATCTATGGTGGCGCCTACAACACAAACATGAGCAATGCGCTGCAGGCCTCTGGACTCGCTCCGGGGGTGACTCAGGGCCTTTTCACGCCAGGGCAGGCGCTGCTCAACGCGGGAGCCCAGCAGCAGCAGCAACAGCAGCAGGTGCTGAACGCGCCGTACAACACGCTGAGCTATTACAGTCAGCTGATGAACGGCATCTCTTCGCCGTTCGGTCAGTCCACGGGCAGCGGAACATCTACCGTCCAGAACAACCCGAGCACGATGAGCCAGATCGGCCAGGGCATCGGGATGCTCGGCATGCTCGGCGGGTTTCTGTGATGGCCGGAGGCGGCCAAGGCGGCAGCGGACTCATGGGCCTCGGAAACACTGTCTCTGGTGGGCAGCTCTCAATGCCCGCCAACATGCTGCCGAGCATCGGCGCCAATGGACAGGTGGTGCAGGCCGCTCCTGGAGCGATGCCTACCTTCCAGCAGAATCCTGCATGGCTCAACAATGTCATGGGAGCGCTGACGGGTAATCCTCAGTTCACGCTGAACGCTCCGCAGATGAATCAGTCGCTGCAGGGTTTGGGCGGCGCCTTGCAGGGTGGACAGGCCCAGGGGCAGAACCAAGGTGGGCAGGGCGGTCAGGGCAGCATCAGCGCCCCCGGGCAGCTGCAGGCCCTCCTGCAGCTCATGCAGCAGCGCGCCTGGAGAGGCTAATGGGACTGCTCGACGCGCTCGCTCAGTACCTCGGTCCGAATGGGACCATCAATAACGGCATCGCGCAGGGCATGCAGTCGCCGCTGTTTCAGCTCGGGACCGCCCTCATGCAGGGCGGGACGGGGCTGAATAATCCCGGTACGTCGCTGATGCAGGCATATCCGAACATGCTCGCCCAGCAGCAGGCGCGTCAGCAGATGGCGATGCAGAAGCTCAACCTTGTGCCGATGCTCTCGCGCATGCAGGCGCTAAAGATTGACCCGAAATCCCTTGGCATTGACCTGTCTTCCCTCGGTATCGGTCCCGTGGGCACATCCTCGGCACCAGCTCCCGCTGTTTCCGCCCCGCCGCCGGCCAGCGTCGCGCAGAGCCCCACAGGTCCTGTGAGCACCTTTGGAATCGGCAATGCGCCGGCCCCGCAGGGCGCGCCGCAGAGCCTTCTGCCATCCCCTACACCACAGCCTGCCGGTGGCCTGTTCTCCGCCCCCACGCCTGACAGCATCGACCAGACGGCCGTGGGTGGCATTCCTGCGAACTTCTTGCGCACCAATGCCATGTGGTCGCAGGACCCTGCCAGCGACCTCCAGAAACTGCACGCTGCCCAGCTTGCGGCCGTTCAGCAGCGCGAAGCCCCGCTCATCGGCATGCTGGATACCGCCCGCCAGTCGGCTAATCCGATGCAGCTGATTCGCGCCAATCAGCAGCTCTCATCCGCATGGCCGCAGATCGCAGCTGCCGCTGGGGTAGACCCCGCTACAACCGACGCAGGAGCCATCAGGACAGCGCTGGCGGTAGCCCGCAATAGCCTTGCGGCCTCAGTCTCTCAGCCGACCGTAGCGCCTCCCATCCGGCTTCAGAACGTGCCGGGAGGCGTAGGCGGTGCACCGCTGGCGCAGATCAATCCGGTGAACAACGAATACAAGCCAGTTGCCCAGCAGGACACGGCAAACTTTGTCACACCGCAGGGGCAAATCCGGATGATGCCCAAGGCCGAGGGGATGCGCCTGGGCTACACGCCGTATACGCCCCAGACATTCGTCAACACCGGCACGACCGGCGGCGTTGCGCAGATGATTGCTGACTATCAGATGGCGCCGCTGAGTGCTTCTGCGATGAGAAGCCCGCAGGGACAGGCCATCATGGCGCAGGTGCGCCAGCTCAATCCGGCATACGACGCGACGCAGTATTCGACGAAGAACAAGGCCCGCGAGTCCTTCGCGACCGGCAAGCAGGGCGATACGGTGCGCTCGCTATCGGTGGCGACTGATCACTTGGATCTGCTCAATCAGGCAGTGGATGCGCTGAACAACGGCAATGTGCGCGTGCTCAACACCATCGGCAATCGCTGGACGCAGGAGACCGGCGGCGCTGCCCCGACGAACTTCGACACGCTGAAGAACGTCGTGGCGGATGAGGTCACTAAGGCCGTTATCGGCTACGGCGGAAGTACCGCGGACCGCGACAAGGCCGCAGCGGTCATCGGCCGCTCCAACTCGCCGGCACAGCTTAAGGGCGCGATTCAGAACTATCTGAAGCTCATGGGCGGGCAGCTCGACGGGCTACGCCGTCAATACGAGCATAGCACCGGTCTTCACGACTTCGATTCCATGCTCTCGCCCCAGGCTCAGAGCGAAGTGGAATCGAACGCACCGAATACGGCGGCCAAGACGTCCGCCAGTGATGCCGCGCTCCTGAAGAAATGGGGCGGCTGATGCCGACGATTGACTCTCCGCAGGAAGCTCAATCGCTCGCGCGACTGATCCAGCAGGGCAAGCTCACTGGAGATACTCGCGATACCGCGATGGCTGCGCTTCGCACGTACGATGCTTCGGGTGCCAAGCCGCCCATTGTCCCAGCGGCCGGTCCGTCCTACTGGGATCGCCTCAACCAGACGGGTGCCGCTGTCGATCAAGCGGCACGGTCCGGCGGTGGCGGAGCACTTGGGAGCCTGGGTCGCACGGCGCTCGGTGCCGGTGAGGATGCTCTCTCCATGGTCTCAGGCCTCGGCGGTGACGTCGCTGGCGCGCTGACGTCGATTGCGACCCAGAATCCTCAGCGCGGCGACGCTGTCAGGAATGCGCTGACCTACACGCCGCGCACGGCAACTGGCCAGGCTGGCCTCCAATACGCTGGCGCAATGGCGAGCCCGCTCACCTCCTTGCTCAACTCGCCGGCGCAGGCGCTGCAGAACGCGGGTCATCCGATTCTCGCGCAAGGTGTTCGAGCCGCTGAAGATGTCGCGCCAGCCTTCCTGCCGAAGGGAATCAGCGCCATCAGAGGCGCGCTTTCTGACGCGGAGGCGCCGACTATCGGCGGGATCAATAGTCCTCAGTCTCTGAGCGCTGCCGCCGCGTCGCCCGCATTAGCAGGCGCGAGCCCTGAGCTACAGCAAGCGGTACGGAATGCAGCCCAGCGTGGTGGCGCCGTCAATCAGGACGTGCTGACTCGGCACCTCGAGGCCGATTCCCTGCCGGTAAAGATCCAGCTGACGCAGGGACAAGCCACCCAGGATCCGACCATCATCAGCCAGGAGCGCAACTTACGGGCCAAGTACCCTGCGCTCGCCGATAAGTACAACCAGCAGAATGGCCAGCTCGTGCAGAACGTGCAGGCGATTCGCGATGCGGTGGGGCCGGAAGTCTTTTCTGCTAACCCCGTCGATCATGGGGAATCGCTGATCTCCGCCTACAAGGCCAAGGACACCGCTGCGCAGGCTGACATCTCCGCCAAGTACAAAGCGCTCTCCGATGCGAACGGCGGGGACCTACCGATGGATGGGCGAACCTTTGCGCGCACTGCTCAGACGGCGCTTAAGCAGGACATGAAAGCGCCATTCCTGCCGGGTTCAGTGCAGAAGATCGTGGACGGCTTCGCTGACGGCGAGCCAATGACGTTCACGAACTTTGAAAACCTTCGGACAATTTTGGCGGCAGAGGCACGCAAGGCCGATCGCGCTGGCGACGGTAATGCGTCCCGAGCCATCAGCGTCGTGCGCGACTCGCTCGAGAACATGCCGATCAGCAGCGACGCACTGGGTGTAAAGGCGCTTGCGGATGAGGCCAGAAGCGCCGCCAGGGCTCGCTTTCAGGCGATGGACGCCGACCCCGCCTATAAGGCAGCGGTTGACGATTCGGTGCCGGCAGATCGCTTCGTACAGCGCTTTATTACTGGTCCCAGCGCCACCCGTGATGGCGTGGCCACGATGCGCACCAATCTCGCCGATCAGCCGAGCGCCAATCAGACCATGGCAGTGGCCGCGCTCGACCATCTGAAGAAGGCGGCGGGGATCTCCGACGACTGGACCGGCAATTTCCGCCAGGGCGGCTTTAACAAGGCACTGCAGGCGCTTTCGCCCAAGCTCGGCTCACTGCTCGACCCGAAGACGGCCGAAACGTTGGACCGGCTCGGGCGCGTCTCGCGGAATGTCGCGGAGCAGCCGGTCGGGTCCTCGGTGAACAACTCGAACACGGCAGTGGCAGCGCTCGCCAATCAGGGTAAGAACGCCCTGGAGAGCGTTGCCAATGTCGCCGCGCACGGAGTACCGGTGGGCACGTGGGCTCGCAGGGGTTTCGACCATCTGGGCGCGGGTCGATTCGTGAAGCAGGCGACTGCACCAGGAGCTGGACTGCTGCACATGCCGCCCAAAACTGGGCTGCTGCCTTGAATGAGCCGCGAGATGCGCCAAGTACCGATTGAGGAGCTCGCGAGCACCTGGCCGCGCGTATCAGCGTGGATCGAATCAGCGTTGCCCTACGGTCTCGGCGACGAGAACGTGCTGGACATCTTCATCGCACTCGCCAGGGGCGCCTATACCCTGTGGGTCAATGACGATCTCGCCGCTGTGACGCAGCTCGTACGCCGCCCGCGGCAGTCGGTACTGACGGTCCTGTATGTCGGCGGTAACAGCCTCGAGGCGTGTCGAGGGGCTTTCGCCTTCGCCCGCAGTGAGTGTCGGGCGCTGGGCATCGACGTATTGCGGGTCTGGGGTCGCCAAGGCTGGGAGCATGTCCTTGGGCTCAAGAGGATCGGCGTGATTCTGCAGACCGACTGCTCGGAAGCGACTGAACACTTGGCGCCAGTGCCGCATCTGCTCGCGGTTGGAGGCATGCAATGAACTGCAGCCAGGGCGTGGCTGGCAGCGTGGCGTGCAGGGCTTGTTGGGAAACCTCTTACAACCAGCCAGGGAGGCGGTCGGCAGGTACGGACGTCGAGCGGGGACGTTGACGATGGTAAGGACCGGACTGGGATTGATGGGATTGATGGGGCACCTCGCTGGGACGGAACCGATATACGGCCTCCTGGCAAATCCCCTGCCTCGGAGCGGGCTGTTGGCGCTGGCGAGTGCGCTACCCGATGCGCCGTCGGCTGAGCCGCTCGTGGACCTCAAGGCCCAGCTGACAGATATGCACGACCCGTCAACGCCTCGTCGGGCCGTTTATCTCTCGCCCGCGAACGTGCACTACCACGGTGTCGATGGCGTGAAGGCACTAGCGATGGGGAACGCTGCGATATCAAATTTTGATGGTAAGGGCGGCGTGCTAATTGTTCCGAACGCCCAGAGAGCAAAGGAAGCTCAGAATCTGCGCCAATCCGAGCCCAACCTGCAGAAGGTACTTGGCCAGCTTACCGGTGCTGGGCAAGGCAAGTCCCCGGACCACACGATCGTCGTTCAGGGGCGCACGCAAAGCGGTGCGGTAGCAACTGAGGGAGCTGAGCGGCCAGACGAAGTTCGCCAGAGAGTCCAGGCCGTACGGGCGCAGGGCAAGACCCCAGTGGTCCTGACGGTAGATGAGGCGATTGAGCGACGGATGGCAGGGCTCAAATGAACTGCAAGCAAGGGGACCTGGCGCTGGTCATCCGAAGCAACTCGGCGAACATCGGGAAGTTCGTTACTTGCCTGGAGCTGCTGCCGGCAGGCTCATGCAACGCCTGCGTCGAGGACGGCCCGCTGTGGCGTATCGACCGGGAGCTGGAATGGGACAGCACGCTGGGCAAATTCCCCGGCTATCTGGTGCCTGACTGGGCGCTGATGCCCATTCGGCCGTCACCGGAGCGTCGGCCGTCCGAGGAAGCCAACGTTCATAGCGAAAACGGTCATGGTCGATAAGAAAACGGCAGAAAACGCCCGGATCGGCGCAGGAAAACCGGGACCCGGCCGGCCGAAGGGCATGCAGAACAAGGTGACGCGGGATGTGCGCGAAGCTCTCTCGCAGTTCGTGGAGGGCAATGCCTCCCGCGTTCAGGCGCTTTGGGAGAACGTGGCCGGTGAGGATCCAGGAAAGGCGCTCGACCTGTATGCCAAGCTCGCCGAATTCGTGCAGCCGAAGCTTGCCAGGACAGAGCTGTCAGGCGAGGTCGGCGTACGCGGTCGGCTGGTTATCACGGACTAACGTCGTGGTCGATACTCACGTCGCAATGTGGGCAATGCGGCGACCTTCTCGCGATTGCATACGGTCGGATGGCCCACGTCACAGCCAAGGGCCCCAATTCATCGTGGCAAGCAAGGCAAGGCGTCCGATAAATCCAAAACGCCAGCCCGCCGATTATCAGCAGCCAGAGGGTGCTGCCCAGATGGATTCTCCAGGGCCATGTCGCCTCGATAAACGCCGTAATTGGCAACGAAACGAGAGCGATCGCAATAGCCCACAGCCTACGGCGCCCAAGGAACTGGCGGGTTGTCATCGGATGCTCACCGAATGAATGCACCTCTGGAGATCGAGCGCCGATACTCATACGCCAGCGTCCCGACGATCAAGCGATTCAGCCAGTCGCGGGCATTCATCCGGGGGCTGATGGGCCCATTCGGCTCCGGGAAGTCCTCTGGATGCGTCATGGAGCTCGTGAAGTGGGCATCGCGCCAGCCAGTGCAGGCGGACGGCAAGCGCCGGGCCCGATTCGCATGCATCCGTAACACGTACGGTCAGTTGGCAGATACCACGATCAAGACTTTCCTGCAGTGGCTGCCCGATCGCATCTTCGGCACGCTCAACAAGGGCGACCACGTCTACCGGCTCGATAACCTCGAGGATCTGGAAGTCGAGATTCTGTTTCGAGCGCTGGACCGTCCGGAACATGTCGCCAATCTGCTCTCGCTGGAGCTCACCGGCGCATGGGTCAATGAGGCTCGCGAGATCCCCTGGGCTGTCATCAAGGCGCTGAAGGGTCGCGTTGATCGCTACCCGGCCCGCATCGACGGCGGCTGTGTTGATCCCGGCATCATTATGGACACCAACCCCCCCGAGGATGACTCCTGGTGGTACAAGCTGTTCGAGGAGAAGAAGGCCGACGAGGACGAAGCTGACAGCGTCGAGATCTTCAAGCAGCCATCCGGCAGATCAGCCGAAGCGGAGAACCTGCCGAACCTCTCGCCCAACTATTACCGGAACCTGGCCGTTGGGGCCGATCCTGACTTCATCCGCGTCTATGTCGATGGCCTCTACGGCTCCATCCGTGACGGCAAGCCTGTCTATCCCGAGTACAACGACGCCATGCACTGCGCCGAGGTCGAACCGGTCAAGCGCGTCACCATCCAGCGCGGCTGGGATTTCGGCCTGACACCGGCATGTGTGTTCACTCAGGTCCTGCCGGACGGTCGGTGGATCATCTTCGAGGAGCTGATCGGCGAGGATGTCGGTATCAGCACCTTCGCCGAGGGAGTCTTGCAACTGTGCGAGCGCTGGCCTGGCTTCAAGTTCGAGGACTGGGGCGATCCTGCTGGCGAGCAGCGATCAGCCATGTCGGCGGACCGCGCCGAGAAGACCTGCTTCGACATCCTGCAGGCCAAGGGCATCCAGATCCGGGGCGGTGAGCAGAACATCACGGCTCGCCTGGAGTCGGTGCGAAAGCCGCTCAATACGCTTCGGAGCGGCAAGCCCCAGCTGCAGCTGCACCCGCGCTGCGAAGTGCTGCGCAAGGGCTTCCGGGGACGCTACCAGTTCAAGCGGGTGAAGATCGCAGGCAGTGCCGAGCGCTATCACGACGTGCCGGACAAGAACGAGTACAGCCACGCGCACGACGCCTTGCAGTACGTCGCCACGGCGGTGTTCGGAAACATCGTGCGGGGACGTGAGGAAGGCCGCGAAGGGCTGAAGCTGCCGCCCCTCGAGCAGCTCAATCCGCAATGGGCCAAGGATTACCGCAGGCAGAGGCAGATCGCATGAGACTCAGCGACCTGATGACCGACAGCCAGTCCGAGCGGCCGAAGCTGCCGCACCCGGCGAGCTCGCTGGCCGATCCGCCCATTACGCTCGAGGAAGCGCAGCAGGCACAGGATGCGATTTGCCCATTCCATGGCAGCCAGTATAGGTACCTCAATCAGGAAGGCCGCGTGTACCGGTGCCCGATCGGTGGCCAGCTGTGGCGGCACAGCGGGAAGCAGGGCGGGATGTATGCCCCGCTGCGGATCAAGTTCTGATTCAGAGCGCTAAGGCCATGCTCAGAGGTACATATGATGTGATTGCCGATGATGGCCATCAGCTGATCGTAGTGGTTCGCCTGCCTAGGGCGGCAACGCAACGGGATATGGCGCGCGCGGCCGTAGCTAAATCGAATGCCTACGAACGGCCTAAGCTGCCCCGGCTGTGCCCGAATTGCCGCCGGAACTGGATCAGTGGAGACGAGCAGTGCGACTGTGATGAGGGGCAAACCTCCGAGTCCCGCTAAGCTTTCGAGCCACTCGGCTTCTGAGTGCCATCCACATGAAAGATGCTAATAGCAGTGCCATTAACAGCAGCACTGATTTCGCGCAAGTTCCGTACGGCCGCTCGCGAGTAGCCCACATCCACAACGAGGTAGATAGCCCTTTTGGAGCCTTCTGCATTCATATACACGGGCAGCTGTCTCGTGATTCCCTTCTTTAGGCCGCTCGTATTGGTGGACTTCTTTACCTCCACCAAGACGCTGTTTTGCATGTTCGTTCCGAACTTGAAATCGACAGGTCCTCGCCCAGCATCTGATTCGCGCGCAATCATAAGTTGATTGGCATTGCAGTAGCTCTCGGCAATCCCATAAAAGAGGAGCTGCATTGCTTCTTCGTGCTTTACCGCTCCCTCGCGATCATAAAAGAGTTTATGAAGGCCATTTTGCTCTACCAGCCTCTTGAACTGCTCGCAGATAGCCAACACCATCGTCACAACGTCGTCCGTGGTCGGGGCTAGGGACAGGTTTAGTGCAAGAGGATATTGCTGCGCATATGCCTGCGAAGCTTGGGCCCATATGTACTGGCCCGCGCGATCATCCTCAAAGTCGTACTGCTCGGAGCCACGTGCTTTGTATTTTCGAATCAGGTCCTCTAGTACGTCCGTATACGTTATCGCCGCCTCCTTGAGCGTTTCCTTTGGACCGGCCGTAGCTCGCTTCCAAGTCTCACCAATCATTTGGTTTACAGTCTCGCGGGTATAGTCATTTTCGATTTGAATGCGGTCGCGCGAACTCCAATCGAATGCGATGGGCAAATCTCGCAAGAACTCCCGGGGTACGAGGATTATCGGCGTACCGCTATAAGGATTGATGGGTAAGGTGGTGCCGCTATCCAATGGTAGACGTTGAAGCTTCTCTGCCGGAAATTGGTGAACAATTTGGCGCGAATATCGGATTAGATCGTCGCGAATAACATTCGCGGTCATATCGCCGATGAGATCTGGCCCGATGTCCTTTTCCAAAAGGCCCACTAGCTCAAAGATGACCGGATCAACTATTCCCTTCCGCAGGATCTTGCTTGCCGTATCAAGCAGTCGCGCCCTAAGGATGGGGCCCATGCCGCGCCCGTCTGTGCCCTTGGAGGTGTAGCCAATACACAGCCCTTTGACTTCTGGCCACACCATTAGCCTGTCAGCGGCTCGCCAAAACTCATCGCCCCTTACGTCGCTCGCCAGAAGTATCCTGGCAATTTCGGTGAATCGCTGCTGAAGGCGCCCATAGCTCCCCGCGAATTCAGGAATGGCTGTCTTGGATAGCAAGTGTGGATCTAAAAATAACCTCGTATCGACGTCAAGGATGGGATCGAATGCGCCGAAACGTGCTAGCAGTTGCGGATCTACATCCGCGTATTGAGAAAATTTCAGGGGCAAGCGAGCCTCAGACTTCTTTCCAGTCAGAGCTTCGATGGCTACGTCGCTTCTTGGTCCGGCCGCGTGACTTCCGGAGGCGTTTTGCCCTCTTGTGCCGGTCGCACTGTCCAATATCTGAGAGTGTCATCAATTGACCAGGCGTGCGGGTGGCAGTCCCTTGATGCAGTAAGTAGTGACTGGGGCGTGCTGCTTCTGCAGTTCGGCGGCCTGTCCCGTACACTCCCGCGCCGAGGCCTCTGGAATGGCCACAGCTGACTTTCCGTCGGCGCCTAAGATCAGCAGCCAAAAGATAAAGCCGGGCATAAGTGATTTCCCCTCGCGGCGGCTGTGGCCTAGAACTGATAAGTCTGGGGGCAAATCTCGGTACCGCCCACGCGGACTGCTTTGGTATTCCCCAAGACGTTATAGACACAGACCTTCGTCATGCCATCCATGTATTCGCCGGCTTTGAACCCTACGGGTCCCACTGTGCCCGAGGTTTGAGTGCCATCTTGGCTGATCTGGAGGGGGCATAACTGTGTTGCATTGAAGGAGTACACCTTGCCGTCACTGTACTGACAAAGGTGGAACAGCCCATGCACGCCAAGGTCACCTGACAGGTAGTAATTGAGCGCTTGAGCGGGTCGCGCTGAAAAAGCTGCGAGGATTACCAAAGTAGCAGTAGCAATTGCTGATGTCCGTGGCATTTGCGCCCCCTTTTTTGAGTGGTTCCATCGCCCTGCCCTTCCCAGAGGATACAGGCTCGCCGCCCCCCGATATATCGAGCGCCTCACGCAGTGGCGCGGAATTCCAACCCGAGTTCACTTTGAGCGGTCTTCAGTCTCCGCCCGTACATCAGATCGCCCAGCACTTGGCGCAGCACTCATTGTCTCCCGGATGCGCCTCCGGCATTGTTGGATTTATGGCGATAAATCAGAAGACGCTTTGGTTGAGCTACGCTGCTTGCGTGGTCGCCATGGTGGCTGGATTAGCATTTCTAATCTCCCTCAGGCACTTCATCGCTGGGGTGGTCTTGGGGGCAATCGGCTTGGCAGGAATGGGGATTCTTGCCTGGGAAATCCAGCGTAGCTAGACATTCTGGCGAGCTGTTGCCAAACACCTCCACCCTGAGCGAGTCCTTGCAGAAACTCCCGACTAGGGCGGTTCTCTTGCAATGTCTTTTGACTATTCATACGGATAGTCTTAGAGTGGGGCGCCATGGCACCTCGAAAGCTTTTGATGCAGTCCCTGTACCTAACGCCGGTACAGGCAGCGAAGCTAGATGAGCTCGCAGAGACGATGGGAAAGACAAAGGCCGAAATGCTGCGTATCGCGGTGGATAACCTGCTCGGTATGTACGGGATGGGGGACACGCTGACCACGCGCATCATTCGCGATGCGCTAAAGCAGTCCAGCGAATGTGTGCGGCGGCTCAGGTCAACTCCCCGCTTGGAAAAAGCGTGGCAACAGAAGTGCGAAGAGACTGAGGTTGCAATTAGGGATGCTCTGGTAGAGGTGAGCGCTCCACAGATTTCATAAAGCGGCGCCTAGGGCTGCGCTAACAGCCCAAGACGCCTAACCACAGCCATCTAAAGGGGATGACCATGGCTAAATCGAAGTCTACCCGTCGCCCGACGGACCCGTCCGAACAGCTTTCCCGCATCCAGGGGCGAGCGCGGGAAGCCCAAGTACGACTCGCCGAAATTAAAGCGCAGCTGCGTGTACTGGCCGCAGCATCTCAGGCCATGGAGAGTGGCCACGGGGACCTGGAGCCGTGTCACGTCACGGCATCGCTTGAGGCATTAATGGCGCCGGTCCAGAAGCTCGATGACGTTCTGGACCTGATCGACATGGATGCGCGGGGCCTGAAGGGTCCGCTACTGCAGGCGGCGCAGGGGGTGTCCCATGGCCAAGCGTAAGCCCAGCCGCAAGGCGACCCGTCGGCCGCGCGAGATTGAAATCTGCGAGCGCCGCTACGAGCTGGTCAATGGCTGCATCGAGATCGACGGCCACCGGCTTGACGCTCAGCGGATCGAGCAGTTCCGGGGACTCGTCGAGGATCGTTACCGGATTGCCATGCGCCCCGATAGGGCCGCTGGCGTACCGGGCGTTGGCGATCCCGTCGATTACGCGCACAGCGTCGGCTTCAGTGACCTGTTGTGGCGGCACCGACCTGACGTCAAGGCGGAGAAGCGCGTGCTGGAGCTGGCGTCGGAGCTTACGAAGCGTGCCATGTCGATCAACGCCATGCGTGGGTTTTACTTTACGGACCCACCTGCCCGAGGTCCGGGGAGCGTCGCGCTGCGAGCTCTCGTCGAGGCGGCGCAGGCGGAGCTATCTCGGCTGAGTCACTTCGCCGAGTCGATTGCGAAGCAGGACGCCTTGCACCTACAGGACTGGATTGCGCGGGAAGAGGAATTCCAGCGCATCGGGACACAGGAGGTGCGCCATGGGTAACACCGACGCCGCCGCATGGCAGACCGGCAATGCGCTGGCCTTTCAGATGCTGCGCGAGATCGCCGCGGGCAGCTTCGAGGATATGGCCTACGAGGACACCTACCGTGATGGCCGGCCGCAGCGAAACGTGGTCGCCGCTTACTTCGCCAAGCTCCGGGACCTGCAGGACACCCGCTGTGACATGGCCTTTGCCGCCGTCCTGACGGACTACCTCGCGATGAACATGCACGCGGGAGAGCCGGATATCGCGGTCACCAGCGGGCGGTTCACGCAGCCGATTGCCAGTCAGGTGCGGCCATGATTTTCGACGAACGGCGAGACCTTTGGGGCGAAGCCGCTGTTGCCTCGGATAAAATTCATGACACGATTAGCGGTACACCTGGAGATGGTCTTGAGGAGGGTTTTCGGCTATCTGAGGAGACTCGGCGGGACCTACTCCTCGCAATCCCTCTGCTGCAAGAGGCATTGCAAATCGTGAAGCGCGTCCAGGAGCGTGAGGACCCAATCTATACCGCGTACTGCCAATCCCGGGAGGCCAAGCTCTCGGGAGCGCTCCAGTGAGCAGCCTGCGCCGCCGTCCCTTCCGAATGCTCCTGGAACGCGACGTCGCCGAGATCGAGCGGCGACTTCGCCTGTACCGCGAGAACGCGCCCAAGCGCATCGCCGAGGAGCTGGGGGTGCATATCAACACGGTCTGCACCGTGAACCTCGGCAGGCATCCGGTGCAGCTGCGATTTGGGAGAGGATAGAGGTGTAGCCGGCGTGGGGGCGCTGTCCTATCGAGGATGGAATATGCAAGTTCAGAGCAAGTTCGGCAATGTAGGGTACGGGCATCAGCTTGACCGGGCGCGGCGCTTCCTGGAGCGCATTCAGGGTCAACTCACGAGCGACGTAGAATTTCAGGACATGGCGTGGTCCTTTTTCCAGCACTGCTGGCATATCAAGGACTGGCTAAAGCACGATCCGCTGGTGTCGGAAGATACAAAGCAGGCGGTCATCAACGCGGCACACGCGTCTCCTGTGCTCAAGATTTGCCGGCAGCTGTGCAACGGCACGAAGCATCTATCCGACTACCCGGCTCATCATTCACATGTGAACACAACGATTACGCCAGGCAGTGGGCAACCGTCCGACATGGACTGCATCATCGAGGACGGTCAGGGCGGCCAGTTAAGCGGTAAGGCGTTGGCGCAAAAATGCGTCGCGGAATGGGAGCACATACTGGACTCTGAGGGGCTGGCAACCGAGCGGCTGTCATGAGGCCTCCGGAGCTTGCCGGAGGCGCGCCTTGCGCTTCACTGATCCGATGGCGTATCCACCAAGGGGCCGTCCAGCCGCGTTATCTCTTCGCGAACGAGATCCAGGACCTTGTCCTTGCTCGCAGCGACTTTTGTGAAACTGGGGTGCGCTCCTGACGGCGGGAGTTCCGCGCCGAAGGGTAACTGCCGCGCAACCGCCGGCTTCAGGCTCCTAACCGTAGCGAGGATGTCGCGGCCCGTCGGCTCGAAGCGGACGTACCATCCGAAGTTTGCCGTCGCGAATCTGTATGTATCGGAGCTCATGTGGGCAGTGTACCTTCCGCGGCGGATGTCCCAGCTGGGCTCAGGTCCCAGATGTTTCCATGGCAGTTTCCAAGGTGCCCTAACCTTCCGTGGGGTCACAGCACACAGTGCTGCCGGTAACTGGCTGTATTGGCTTATGTAGCCTGACGTCCGCTAACTCACTTGGTGGTTTTCAAGACCGGAGCATTCAACCGCTCTGCCACCTCTCCATCTTCACCGTGTCAGCAGCTTGCGCGATATTTTGCCTGACTCGGATGTCACGCAGGCAGTGATGTTTCCATTTGTTTCCAGCGCTGGCCAAGCCGCGCCGTTGCATCAGCGCGGCCCTAAACACCCGCACTCAAGCGGCGCGTGACTGGTTCCGGTGGGAGAGACGGGGCGGCCGAAGCTGATCTTCAAGGGCAGGCAGCAGCGAGCACTGCTGTGCTTCACCGACCTCCGAAGCTATGGAGGCAGCCGCCTGGCCTCGGGCCGGCCCTATCTGAGTCTCGGGCGAGGCGAAGACGCGGCGCAGCTCGCCAGCGGCTTCGGATTTGTCGGGCTGACCGGCCCACAGTCGCGCCTCGGCTTCCAGCTCGCTTTTAGCCATCGCCCAGCGATTCATGGCGCGGCAAACGGTGTCGATCCAGCCGCCCTCTTGGTTGGTGTAACCGTGCCTCATGTCCCCTTCCGTCCGCCAGGCCCTAGGGTCCGCGAAGGGGCATTGACTAAACCGCCGAGCGCTTCACAAATTCAGCGGCTGCACAGACGCTGCGATGCGATCGGCACTACCGCCGATCGTGCCGCTCAGCCGCTGGGCGGCGCCTGATAGGGGTGCTCGGCGCGCTGGTTCCAGCGATAGAGGTCTTCGTTGCCGCAATGTGGGCATTTCAGCGCAACCAGCCGATCCTCCGATCCGCCGGCAGCGTGCTTTGCGCCCGCCGGCGGCGGCGCAATCGCAATGAGCCGCGCGCACTTGGGATCCTTGCACAGCCAGCCCTCGTAGGTCTGGCCGCCGACCATCTGCTGCCGCGTCCTGGCCTCGACGTGACCG
>DATNDE010000003.1:0-26495 GCA_035553315.1 Steroidobacteraceae bacterium | reverse complement strand
CGTAGCCGATGCCGACCTGCTCATCGGCGCCGTGCTGGTCCCGGGCGCCGCAGCCCCGCGCCTCGTCAGTCGGGCGATGATCGGCCGGATGCGGCGTGGCTCGGTCGTTGTGGACATCGCGATTGATCAGGGCGGGTGCATCGAAACCAGCCGGCCCACTACGCATGCCACACCGACATACGCGGTCGACGGCGTCATCCACTACTGCGTGACCAACATGCCGGGCGCCGTGCCGCGCACCTCGACCTTCGCGCTCAACCACGCCACCCTGCCCTTCGTGCTCTCCCTGGCCAATCTCGGCTGGGAGCGCGCGGTGCACGAGATGCCCGGACTCAGTGGTGGCCTGAACGTCGTGCGTGGACGGGTCGTGCATCCGGCAGTCGCCCGCTCGCTTGGATTGGCGGGCGTCGCCGCCTGAACATGGCTCAGCCGAGCAGCTGCGCGCACACGATCAGCGCTGCGAGCCCCAGCAGCATCCAGACGACATAATCACCGACCAGCCCGCTGTGCAGGCCCTGCAGTGCGCCAAAGAGGCGTCCCTCGCCTCGGGCGACCGCACGCATCAACGGCCGCACCGGGCGCACGCGCAGCAGCGCCGCGGCGAGCACGGCCACCACGAACAACAGTGCGGCAATCGAGCTGCTCTCGCCGGACAGCGCTGCGGCGCTGAGCGTACCGGGCAGCAGCTGCTGGGCGGCTGCACGGGCAAAGGCGACGAGAGAACCGCCGGGCAGCACCGCCAAGCCGAGCAGTATCCAGCAACTGAGCTGCATCACCCACAGCGGCCGCTGTGCCTTCTCGTGCTCGGGCTCCGAGGGCGCAGCGCGCTCGACTCCGGGCACCCCGCTGCAGCCAAAGAAAATCCGCAGCGCCGCGCGCAATATGGCCGCGCCGGTCAGCGCCGTTGCCAGCGACAACACGAGCCGCGTCGTCGCATCGGCATCCGCCGCTGCGATGAGGTCCTCGCCGCGATGCAAGAGGCCCCACGGCACGTTACAGAACAGCAGCGCAGCCAGCAGCATCGCCGGTGCCGCCATACCCAGCCCGCGGCCGCGGCGGTAGAGGATGATTTCATCGCCCGAGGCGCGCAGCGCCAGCAGCATCCCGGCGAGCATGAACAACGCACCCTTCACCAGCCCGTGTCCGATGATGTAGACCAGCAGTCCGGCCAGGCCCGCCGGCCGCAGCGTCGCGATCGCGAGCACCACGACGCCCATGTGCGAGATGGTCGAAAATGCCAGCAGGCGCTTCAGATGCCGCTGCGCCCAGGTCATCAGCGCACCGAGTATGGCCGTGGCGATGCCCAGCGGCGCGAGAAATTCCTGCGATAGATGCGCGAGCTGGGCATTGCCGAGGAACACTTTAGCGAGCAGCTTCGCCAATCCAAACAGCGCCACGCTGACCATTGCGCCCGAGAACGTTACCGAGACGGCCGCGGGTGCCACCGTGTGCGCGTCCGATAACCACAGGTGAAAGGGCACGATCGCGCCCTTGGTCAGCAGCGCCGCCGCTATCATGCAGAAACCGGCCGCGACCACCGGATCGCCCGACAGGTGCATGACCATCCTGCCCATCGTGGCCATATCGAGCGTACCGGTGCGTGCATACAGCAAACCAATGCCGGCCAGCATGAGGAAGCTGCCCAGTGCATTGGTGATGGTGAAGTTCAGCGCACCTTCCAGCGAGCTCTTGCCGAGCGGATAGGCCGTCAACGCGAAGGCGGCGACACTCATCAGCTCGAACCAGACGAACAGGTTGAACAGATCCTGCGTCAGACAGAAGCCGGCCAGCGCCGCCAGGAACAGCAGCATCAGCACGTGGAAATGCCCGTGGGTGTCATCGAACTCGCCCCAGGCAAAGACAAACGCCAGGGCGAACAGCAGCGCCGCGAACGCGGCCAATGCGGCGCTGGTTGGGTCGGCTGCAAAACTGACACCGAGCACGACGCCGCTGCGGCCGGAGGCGGCCGGTGCCCATCCGCCCATCCACTGCACGATCGGGCCGGTGAGTCCGGCCTGCGCCAGTCGCGCGCAGGCGGCCGCGACGCTCAGCGAAGTCGCCAGTGCGCTCAGCTCGATGAATCGCGCGGGCAGCCAGTGCGACACCGCCAGCAGCGCCGCGGCGATGCCTAGCGGCAGCAGTACTACCAGCGGCAGCAGTCCCGCCAGCGGCAGCGACGTCGCAGCGCTCATCGGTTGGGGCGCAGCGGACGCAGCGACTGCGGATCCACCGAGCCGCGTCGCTTGTGGACCTGCAGCGCGATGGCCAGCAGCAGCGCCGAAACGGCGGCGCCGACGACGATGTCGGTCAATACCAGCGCCTGCATCACTGGATCGACGGCTGCGCTGCCCGGCGGGTGATCGTAGAAGATTGGCGGGCCCGCATGCCAGCGAAAGCCGATGGACAGCAGCAGCACGTAGGTCGCGGACTGGCACACCGCGAGGCAGGCAATCAGATGCACGTAGTGACGCGAGCGCACGATGCCGTACAGGCCGACCGCGAACAGCCATGCCGACACCAGCCAGGGGAGTACTCCCAGAGCCAGGCTCATCGCTGCGCCTCATCCGGCAGACTGTCGGATTGCAGTGCGCGGGTCTCCTCGAGGAATTCCAGCAGCAGCATTACGAAGCCGGCTGCGACCGCCAGCCCGACCGCAAAATTCGTCACCAGCATGACGCCACCGGAAAATAGATCGCGAAAATGGCCAAGAGGCATCAGATTGCTCATGGCCGCGTGTCCGCTGAGCAGCGGCGCCGCCCCGGCGCCGACGAACAGCAGCACCCCCAGGGACTCCAGCACGTCCAGCAGCGGCGAGCGTATCAACCTGCGCCACGGGCCGTAGCCCTCGGCGAGGTACAGCAGCAGCACTGCGCTCGCGATGATCACGCCCCCCTGGAAACCCCCGCCCGGTGTCACCGTTCCATGCAGCACCATGTAGAGGCCAAACAGCATGGTCAAAGTGCAGGCGATGCGACAGAGCAGCACCTGCGCGTCGCTGCGCGCGAGGACCGCGCGCCCGGGAATCAAGCCCGCACGCCGGTTGGTGCCCTCGCCGCGCGTGCCACGCAGCAGCACCACGGCGCCGGTCACCGCACAGAAGAGCATGCTCTCCTCTCCGAGCGTATCGAGAGCGCGGAAGTCGAAGTTCACCGCCGCCACCATGTTCGACACATGCCGCAGAGGTGGCCCGAGCGCGTTGACGGTCGCGCCATAGGCGGCCGTCGGCGAGCCGAATTGCGGCAGAGCCTTGGCAACGTGCCAGGCGAACGGGGCCAGGAGCGCCAGCGCCAGCAACAGCAGCAGGCTGCGCAGACCCGGGCTCATCGGCGGCGCCGATCCAGCGCGATGGAGGTCAGCGCCACCGCAAATAGCAGAGGCGTCACCGCCGTGCCGACCACGAGCTCCGAGAGCGCCACGTCGGGCGCCTGCAGAACCTCGAACAGCGCGGCCAGCAGAGCCCCGAAGGCAGTCAGCGCGAACAGTTGGCGTCGTGGGTCGCGCGAGAGCACGACGCTGGGGCCCGCGACGGCCACCAGCAGCAGCAACGCCGCGGTCAGCGCCTTCATCGGTGACGCGCCTCGCGCATCAGCAGCGCGCGTCCGGTGACGTGCGTGAGCAATGCTCCGGCGAGCATGAGCGTCAGCGCGAGCGCCAGACACTTCAGCGAGCGCGAGCCCCAGCCGTCGGTGAGCAACGCAGCCAGCACGAGAGCCGCGCCACCGAGCACATTGAGAAAGCTCACCGCGTGCAGCCGCGCCAGCGGCGTGGCGAGGCGCAGACAGCCGAGCGCCGCCAGCAGGCTGACCAGCGCCAGGAGGCACAGCACGACGGCCAGGCTCAACGAACCAGCGCCCATAGGCTACAACCATCGCTCGAAGAACATCGCCAGCACGAGCGTACCTGGCAGCGACAGCAGCGCCAGCGTCAGCGCGACATCGATCGAGGAGGACTGGTCGAAAGCGAAGCTGCAGGCCGCCAGCAACAGCGTGAGCAGTGAGCTCGCCAGCTGAATCCCGACCAGGCGCTGGCGGACGGGCCCCAGACTGCACAGCGCCAGCGCGATCAGCAAGGCCGGTAGCAAGGCCAGACACAGCCACCGCCAGGGTAGTGGACCGCTCATACGAGCCAACGCTTCTTTGCCTCGCTGAAGCTGTGCTCATCCTCAGCGTAGAGCTCATGCACCAGCGCGTGCGCCTCGGCGCTGTGCAGACGCACGATGAAGCGCGCCGGCGCCAGCGAGGCGCACAGCAGCGCGCTCGCGCGTCGCGCGCGTGTCCCAGCCTGCCCACCCCTGCCCGGGGTGAAGGGCTGCTTGCGCATCGAGCCGATCGGACCGCCCCGCCACAGCACCCGCCAGAGCAGCGCACCGGTCGCCAACGCCTCCGGAAGCAGTTGTCGCAGGCTTCGCCCCCAGGGCGCCAGGTGGGTCATATCCGCCTGGAATCGATGTGGCGAGCAGTGCCGCAGCAGCGCACTCCAGCCCGTGCAGACAGCCGCGACGATGGCGCCGGTCACCAGCTCGGAGGCGCTGAGAGTGCCCGTCAACGCCAGGTAGAGCGCCCAGAGCATCGACCATGCGAGCATGTAGCGCATAGGCCCGCAATGTTGCCGAGATCGGCGCCTGGCGCACCTCCGGCGTCGTGCGTTGCTCCCCCGCCCGCGCTCCCGCTCGATTGTCGGATTGATCCGACCTTAGCGCATGCGCAACAGATTGAGCTCTTCGACCTGCACGGCGCCCGTGGTCGTGCGCAGCGAGCGGACCTGATCCGGGCTGACTCCTGCCGCAACATTGCCCCAGGCCCCGCGCATGTAGGTCACCACATCTGCGAGCTGCTGATCGTCCAGCAGCCCACGGAAGGAAGCCATGCGGTAGAAATCCGGATTTCCCGCCACGACCAATGGCGAGGAGCCGTTGAGCGTGATGTTGATCAGCGAGACCGGATCGCTGTCCAGCACGGCCGGGTTGCCGGCCAGGGGTGGAATGTACGGCGCCTGGCCGGAGCCGTCACGGCGATGGCAATCACCACAGTACTGATAGTAGAGCTGTGAGCCACGGGCACCGAACTGCAGCTGGTTGAGCGCCGCGGCGCTGGCCGGATTCGCCTGCCAGGTCTGCGGCGCGTCCCGATGCGCCGGCGGCAGCGACTTCAAATAGTGCGCGATGGCGGCGTTGTCGGCATCGCTCAGAAATTGCGTGCTGTAGTTGATGACGTCGATCATCGAGCCGAAGGCCGTGCCGCTGGCGTTGTGACCGGTCTTGAGAAACTGCACCAGATCCGCCTCGCTCCAGCGACCCAAACCATAGGCGCCATCCCCGGTCAGATCGGCGGCCGACCAGTTGTCCAGCGGAGCGCCCGCCAGGTAGCCGCTGCCGTGCTCGGACAGTGCCTTTTCCTCGAACAGCCATCCGCGCGGCGTATGGCAGGCACCGCAGTGACCGGCGCCCTGCACCAGGTAGGCACCGCGGTTCCATTGCGCATCGTGATCACGGGCGTTCTGATAGGGATGGGTGTCCAGGAAGAACATGTTCCAGATGGCCATGAGCCAGCGCATGCTGACCGGCCAGCCGACCTGTGGCGGATGATTGACCTGATGCACCGGCTTTACGCTGAGCATGAAATAGGCATACAGCGCCGCCACGTCCCCATCGGACAGCTTGGCGTAGGAGGGATAGGGCATCGACGGGTAGAGATGGTGCCCGTCACGCGCGACCCCTCGCCTCAGCGCGCGATCGAAATCCTGCAGGGTGTAGCTGCCGATGCCGGTCTCGGCATCCGGCGTGATATTGGTCGTCCAGATCGTGCCCATCGGCAAGCCCATGCCACGCCCACCGGCATAGGCCGCACCGCCCGGCGCAGAGTGGCAGGCGACGCAATCCGCGGCGTGGGCCAGGTACTCTCCCTGCGGCAGCAGCGCCGCATTGGCCTGGCCATGGGCGCCGGCCGGGGCCGCAGCGCCAGCCGGAGCCGCAGGGGGTGCGGCGGCCGCAGGGGTCGCGGGGGCTGCGGGGGCTGCGGGGGCCTCACCGAGCACCACTCGGCCCGTGAGCAGCAGTCCCACCGAGAGCACGGCATATACCGCCAGCTTTGCAAGTGAACGTTGCATTCCGCCCCCTCCCGCCTCGTTATTGCGAACGGCAGCGGCACCGTCGCCGCGCGGATCTTCCCACAATCAAACAGCGCTGAGAACGACCAGTCGCGAAGCTGCCTCAGCCGCCACGACCAATCGCTGTATAGTTACCTATATAGACAACGGCATTACTGCTGGATTTCCAGCCCGCTGGCGACCGGCACATTCTCGCTCGCCAGATGCATCCCGGCCTGCGCCCCGAGCGTCTCGATCAGCGTGGCGAAGTCCTGGCCAAGATACGCCTCGGCGTCCTTGCGCAGACTGGCGACGCCCACATGGGCCTGCAACACCTCGCGGATCGCCGCGGTGACCGGCATGGCAACGTCCAGCTGGCGCGCGCTGGCGAGTCCGAGCTCCACGTCCTTGCGCAGCAACTGCATGGTGAAGGTCGGCGTGAAATCCAGATTCACCAGCGCGGGCGTTTTGTAGCGCGTGAAGATGGAGCCGAGCGCGCTGTCGTTCATGAACTGCAGAAACGCATGGCGCGGCACCCCGGCCTTCTGCGCAAGCAGCGTCACCTCGATGAGGTTCTCAATGACCGCAGCCAGAAATACGTTGTGGGCGATCTTGCAGATGCGCGCCAGCTCCCCTTCTCCCACATAGGAGACGCCGCGCACCGCGTAGAGACGGATCAGCGGCTCAACCGCCTCGAAGGCGTCCTTCGGGCCCGAGACGACGCTGGAGAGTTTGCCGGCGGGCACGCAGCGTGGATTGCCGCTGACCGGCGCCGCCAGATAGCGGCTGCCAATCGCAGCCAGGCGCGTGCGCACCTGCGCCGATTCCTCCACCCCGATGGTGGAGCAGTCCACGACGATGCCCGGCTTGCCGTCAGCCCGGGGCTTGCGTTCCCCACCGCGATTGCGTTCCCCGGTGGGCTCGGCAAACACCCCTTGGGCGCCGAACAGCACGTCCAGAAGATCCTGTCCCGTCGCCAGCATCGTGAACAGCACCTGCGAGCCGGCCAACTCGGAGCTGCGGGCGGCCAGTCGCGCCCCGCGCGCCACCAGCGGCTCGGCCTTGGAGCGCGTGCGATTCCAGATGTGCAGCGTATGACCCGCCGCGAGCAAGCGCTGCGCCATCGCGTAGCCCATCCGCCCCATGCCAATCCAGCCGATCTGCATACATGCCTCCGGATCAATCGAAGTTGTTTTTCTTGCCCTTGCGGACGTAGTCCACGGTCGAGCGGATGTGGTTGCGTCCGTGCACTGCGCGCTTCCTGGCCACATGCGCAAACATCTGGATGCCAAATCCCCCGTCCAGATCGTTGGCGATGCGCTGACGCCAGGGGCGGCGCACGATCTGCGTCGTCAGTCGCCGCGTGGTGCGCGGCTGCGTCATGATGTGATCGGCGAGCTGGTAGGCGCGCTCGATGAGCCGCTCGCGCGGCAGCACCTCGTTGACCAGGCCGTATTCGAGCGCCTTACGCGCATCGATTGCCTCTCCGGTCAGCAGCGCATAGGCGGCCCGTTTGACACCTAACAGCTCCTGAAAGCAGCAGTGAATACCGTCACCGGGTACCGAGCCGATGTCGTAGTGCAGATCGAAGATCACCGCGTCCTGCGCGCACAGCGATATGTCGCACATCAGACAGATCTCGCTGTGGAAACCCGGCCCATTGAGCAGACCGATGGTCGGTATTTCCAGATCGTTGACCAGCGCGCTGACGTTGATGCGCCCGTCCTTGTAGGCATATTCGTAGGCCCAGTAATCGCCGTCCTGCTCCTCGAGCGCAAAACCCTGCGGGGCCGCGTCCATCATGAATTCTTCGCCCGAGCCGGTCAGTATGAGAATTTCGTTTTCGGGGTCGGCCCCGACGGTCTTGAGCATCTGGCCGAGGGAGCGATGATTTTCCACGCTCAGTTGTATCGGGCCTCCCTGGGTGTGGGCCTCCACCAGCAGCACGCCGTCGGCGCGGCGCTGCATGCGGTAATGCTCCTTGAAGCGCTCGCGATATTCTTCGAACCGCGGCGCGGACACGAACGATGTCAGTGACATGGGTTTCTCCATGACGGTGCCATGACCGTCGACTGCGGCGTTAGACGGGAGCGTAGGTGCCGGGTGCGGCGGGCATGCTGATCGCGCGTGGCACGGGGCCTGCGCGTCCCAGCGCCTCCCAGGCCGTGCGCACGATCGCCTGAGTGTCCAAACCGTAGCGGCTGAAGAGGTACTCGCGGCTCCCGGATTCGGCGAACACATCGGCGATTCCGACCCTGCGCAGCGGCACGCCCAGGCCCGCACCCGCCAGGGTCTCTGCCACGGCCGAGCCCAGACCGCCGATGATCGAGTGATTCTCCGCAGTGACGATGACGCGCGCCTCGCGCGCGGCGGCAAGAATGGTGTCGACATCGAGCGGCTTGATGACCGGCACGTTGAGCACCGCAACGCCGAGTCCCTCGCGCTGCAGAGTACGCGCGGCCGCGAGCGCCGCCGGCAGCATCATGCCCGCGGCGATCAGGCAGGCATCGCTCTTGCCGTGGCCGGTCAGATGCTGGGCGCGATCGAGCTGCAGGCGATGCGCCTCCTCGAAGATGAGCGGGCTCTCGCCACGTTTCAGGCGCATGTACGCCGGGCCGATATGATCGGCCAGCGCGACGACGGCTTGACGAATCTCGAGCGCATCGGCGGGCTCGAGCACCAGCATGTTGGGCAGCGCGCGCATCAGCGCGACGTCGTCGATCGCCTGGTGACTCGGACCGCCTGGGCTCGAAAGTCCGGGCATGAAACCGACCAGGCGTACGTTCAGGCGCGGATAGGCCACGGCCATGGCGATCTGATCGAAGCAGCGTCGTGTACAGAACACTCCGAAGGTATTGACGAATACCACGTGTCCGGCGCGCGCCAGTCCCGCAGCGATGCCGATCATGTTGGCCTCCGCCATGCCGGCATTGAAGAAGCGCTCCGGAATGGCATCGCGAAACAGGTCGGTTTCCGTCTGGCGCGTCAGATCGGCTCCCAGACAGAGGATGTCGCGCCGCGTGCGCGCCAGCGTCGTGAGCGCTTCGCCATAAGGCTTGAGCACCGTGGCGTATGGCGGCTCACGCATCGGCGCTCTGCAACTCGCGCGTCAGCTCCTGCTCCAGTGCCGCACGCAACGGCTCATCGAGCTTGAGAAAGTGTGCATCGAGCGTTGCGGGCAGGCAGCGCAGGCGGCCGACGCAGCTGGTGCGCGCGATCAGCGCCAGCGGCGCACCCGCGAAGTCGCACGTCAGGGCCTGAGTCAACGCCGCGATATCGTGCCCGTCCACCTCCAGTGCCTGCCAGCCGAAGGCGCGCCACTTGTCGGCCATTGGCTCGAGCGTCGTCACGGCGCTGACCGGTCCGTCGACCTGCGAGTTGTTGGCATCGATGATGGCAACCAGCCGGCCCATGCGCTGTCGCTGATGCGAGGCGAACATGGCGGCTTCCCAGACCTGCCCCTCCTCCAGCTCTCCATCGCTGAGGAAAGCGAAGGTAGCGCGCTGCTCGCCCGCCAGGTGTGCGGCCAGTGCAAAACCCACGGCCGCCGAGAGCCCCTGCCCGAGCGAACCGCACACCATGTCCACGAGCGGCGTGCGCTCCGAGCCGATCGCCTCGAGCAGCGCGCCGTCGCGGCCGTAGCCGGCGAGCTCGGCGCGATCCAGCAGCCCGACCTCGGCGGCCGCCGCGTACAGCGCGATGACGTAGTGGCCGGCAGACAGCACGAAACGATCGCGACCGGGGCGCAGCACAGCGCCGCCGAACAGCGTTGCGAACACCTCTGCCGACGAGAGCGCCTGGCCGAGATAGCCGAATCCCTGGATCGCAACCATGCGCGTGGCGTTCAGACGGATGCGCGTGGCCAGACGGCGCACGAGCGAGTGCTGCTGCGAGAGCATGATCGAGCCGCCGACCCGTGTTGCGTCTATGGTGCTGCGAAAGCTAAATGAGGCCTTGCAGCAGTGTCAATAATGCGCGAGTCTCGCGCACAATCTGCGCATGTTGCAGCTATCGCTCCAGGATGCCCTGCTCGCCTTTGGCGATCGACCGCTGCTCGATGGCGCCCAGCTCGCCGTGCATCGCGGTGAGCGTCTCGGCCTGATCGGGCGTAACGGCACCGGCAAATCCACGTTGTTGGGCGTGATCGCCGGGCGCTTACCGCTCGATGAGGGCGCCGTGCAGCGCGCCGATGGGCTGCGGCTGGCGCTGGTCGAACAGGAGCCAAGCCTGCCCGAGGCGCCCGCGCTGCGCGAGAGCCTGCTGGCGCGCGCGGCCGCCCAGGGCACACCACTTGACTGGCAGCTGCTGCCCAGGCTGAACGCGGTCATGCACAGGTTGGGCATTGCGGAGGATCTCAGTCCCGCGGCAGCCTCGGGCGGGGAGCGCAAGCGTGCCGCGCTGGCGCTGGCGCTGGCGCTCGATGCCGATCTGCTGTTGCTCGATGAGCCCACCAATCACCTGGATATCGACGCCATCCAGCGGCTCGAGGAGCTGCTCGCAAAGCTGCCGGCGCTGATCATGGTCACCCACGATCGCGCCTTTCTCGATGCGACCACTACTCGCATCGTGGAGCTCGACCGAGGCCTGCTGCGTTCCTATCCTGGGAACTTCGCCGCCTATGAGCGCCGGCGCGAACAGGAGCTCGCCGCGGAGGAAACCGCGCGCCGCGCCTTCGACCGCTTCTGGGCGCAGGAGGAAGTGTGGATCCGGCGCGGAGTCGAGGCGCGCCGCACGCGCAATCAAGGTCGCGTGCGACGCCTGGAACACCTGCGCAGCGAGCGCGCGGCACGGCGCAATCGCATCGGCGCGCTGCGCATGAGCCTGGATGCCGGCACCGCCTCGGGCGAGCTGGTGGCGGAGCTCACCGAGGTTGGCAAAAGCTTCGGGCAGCGCAAGATCATCGCGGCACTGTCGATGCGGATTCTGCGCGGCGATCGGCTCGGGCTCATCGGTCCCAACGGCGCCGGCAAGTCCACCCTGCTGCGCCTGCTCCTTGGGCAGCTGTCGCCCGATCAGGGCAGCGTGCGACTGGGGACGAATCTGCGCATCGCGTATTTCGACCAGCTGCGCGAGCAGCTCCTGCCAGACGCCACGCTCGCCGAGATGATCAGTCCCGGCTCGGACTGGATCCAGATCGGCACAGAGCGCCGTCACGTCATCAGCTACCTTGGGGATTTTCTGTTTTCTGCTGCGCGGGCGCAGGCTCCGGTGCGCATGCTCTCGGGCGGTGAGCGCAATCGGTTGCTGCTCGCGCGGCTGTTCGCGCAGCCGGCGAACCTGCTGGTGCTCGATGAGCCGACCAATGACCTGGACATCGAATCGCTCGAGCTGCTCGAGCAGCGCCTGCAGGACTATGCCGGCACGCTATTGCTGGTCAGTCACGATCGGCGCTTTCTCGACAACGTGGTCACGCAGCTGCTGGTGGCCGAAGGTGGTGGCCTGTGGCGCGAATACGCCGGCGGCTACAGCGACTGGCAACGCCATCGCAGCACGCAGCCTGTTGCCGCTGCTGCCGATGCCGCAGCTGTCGCGCGGCCCAGTGCGGACGGCGCCCGCAGTTCCGCGACGAGCCGCGGCGGCCGCAAACTCAGCTGGCGCGAGCAACGTGAGCTCGAGGCGCTGCCCCAGCAGATCGAGGCGCTCGAGCACGAGCAGACCACCATCTCACAGCGCATGAGCGGCGATGATTATTGGAACGATGCGCAGCGTGCCCGGATCGACGCGGAGCGACTGGCAGAGATCCAGAGCCTGCTGGCGCACAAATTCGCGCGCTGGGAAACGCTCGAGGCGCAGCGCGGATCGCCGGCGTGATATCTGCGGCTCAGCTTGCCAGTTCCGCGCGCGCCTCGGCGAATTTGCGTACCGCCCGGGCCAGATCCTCGTGCAGGTGCGCCGCGGAGATCTGCACGCGGATGCGTGCGCGCTCTCGCGGCACGACCGGATAGGAGAAGGCCACCACGTAGATGCCCTTCTCGAGCAGCCGCTCGGCCAGCTGCAGCGCCACGCGTGCCTCACCGATCATGACCGGCACGATCGGATGCTCGCCGGGCAGAATATCGAAGCCCTGCGCGCTCATCTGCGCCCGAAACCATGTGGTGTTGTCCCGCAGCCGGCGGCGATGCTCCCCGGAGCGGGCCAGCAGTTCGAGCACCTTGAGCGTCACCGCCGCGATGGGTGGCGGCAGCGAGTTGGAAAACAGATATGGCCGTGAGCGCTGGCGCAGCCACTCGATAATCTCGCGGCGTCCCGAGGTGTAGCCGCCACAGGCCCCGCCGAGCGCCTTACCCAGCGTGCCGGTGAGGATGTCGACGCGATCGATGACGTCGTGATACTCGGGCGTGCCGCGACCATGCGCACCGAGCACCCCGACCGCGTGCGAGTCATCGACCATGACCAGCGCGCCGTAACGGTCGGCCAGATCGCAGATGTCGCGCAGACGCGCGATATAGCCATCCATCGAGAATACGCCGTCGGTGGCGATGAGCACGCGGCGGCTGCGCGGCGCGGCCTCGCGCAGCCGCTGCTCGAGCTCGCCCATGTCACCGTTTCGATAACGCAGCCGCTGCGCCTTGCACAAGCGGATCCCGTCGATGATCGAGGCGTGATTGAGCTCGTCGGAGATCACACTGTCCTGCTCGTCGAGCAGGGTCTCGAACAGGCCGCCGTTGGCGTCGAAACAGGAGTTATAAAGGATGGTCGCTTCGGTGCCGAGAAAAGCGCTGATCGCCTCCTCCAGCTCGACGTGTATGGCCTGCGTGCCACAGATGAAACGCACCGAGGCCATGCCATAGCCCCAGCGCTCGAGCGCCTCGTGCGCGGCTTGCACGACCTGCGGCTCGCTGGCCAGGCCCAGATAATTGTTCGCGCAGAAGTTGATGACCTCGCCCGTGCGCACACGGATGTGTGCCCGCTGTGGCGACTCGAGCTGTCGCTCCTGCTTGTAGAGCCCGGCGGCGCGCAATTGCGCAAGATCCGCCTGCAGCCGTGCCGCCAGCTTGCCGTACATGCCACCTCCGTCGCAGGTCTAAACCTGCCAGTTCAACAGCACCTTGGCGGCCTCTCCGGCGCGCATTGCCGCGAAGCCCTGCTCATACTCGTACCAGGGTAGCCGATGCGTGATCACCGGCGAGATATCCAGTCCCGACTCGAGCATGACCGTCATCAAATACCAGGTCTCATACATCTCCCGCCCGTAGATGCCCTTGATGGTAATCATATTGAAGATGACCTTGCGCCAGTCGATCGCTATCGATTGGGACGGAATACCGAGCATCGCGACCTTGCCGCCATGACAAAGGTTGTCGAGCATGTCCTGCAACGCCACGGGTTGACCGGACATCTCCAGCCCGACGTCGAACCCCTCCTTCATACCGAGCCGCTGCTGCACGCGCGACAACGGTTCGCTGCGCGGATCGACGGCGAGCGTGGCCCCCATGCGGCGTGCAAGCTCCAGGCGCCTGGGATTGATGTCGGTGACCACCACGTGCCGTGCTCCGGCATGACGTACCACGGCGGCGGCCATCATGCCGATGGGTCCCGCCCCGGTAATGAGCACATCTTCTCCGAGCACTGGGAATGACAGCGCCGTATGCACGGCGTTGCCAAAGGGGTCGAAGATTGCCGCGATGTCTTCATCCACATGGGCACTGTGGCGCCAGACGTTGCTCATCGGCAGACAGATGTATTCGGCAAACGCACCCGGGCGGTTGACGCCGACGCCCTGGGTATTGGCACACAGGTGCCGCCTGCCAGCCAGGCAATTCCTGCAACGGCCGCACACGACGTGCCCCTCGCCGCTGACGATCTCCCCGACGTGAAAGTCGGCGACGTTGGAGCCCACCGCGCTGATCTCACCGACGAACTCGTGTCCGATCACCAACGGAGCAACGATGGTGGCGCTCGCCCAGGCGTCCCATTCGTAGATGTGCAAGTCTGTGCCGCAGATGCCGGTCCTGTGCACGCGGATCAGCACATCGTTGATGCCGGGCTCGGGCACCGGCACGTCGGCAATCCTGAGACCAGGCCCGGCCTGCGACTTGATCAGCGCTTTCATGCGCCCTGCATCATAGGTCCCCGGTGGGAGGCGCGAAAGCGCAGGAGCGCTGCAGCGCGCCGACGGGCGGGCGGATGCGCCAAACGGCCGGGTGAAGGCCCTCAGCGGGGCTGTCGAGTACGTGATCCGCGATTGTACGGATCACCATCGCTCGTAGACTTCACGGGCACCTCGCCCTCGAGCACCAGATCTCCCGTGTCCTTCAAGCTGATGGGTATCGACCAGATCGCATTGCCGCGTGCATCGTGCTGGACGCGTCGGGACTGCGCCTCGGGCGGGGCGCTCGCAGAAGCGTCGACAATCTTCAGTACCGGGCGTCGGATCGCTGTCATGAAATCGGCTCGTGAGGAATGGTCATCCCCTGGCTGCACGACAGATGCCAGAATGCCCGTCATGCTGACTAGTGCTCGCAAAACGTGCCGTCGCTCTCAAGCCGGCCGGTTTACAACGTGATGGCGGCCCGCAGCGGCAACCCCCCGCCGCCGGCAGCGGCGTCGCACTGCCGCGTCGCGCGTGCCGGCGCTGCCGTCTGCGCTGCTTTGCTGGCGCTGGTACTGCCGGGCGCTCACGCTGCTGGAAACGATCCAGCTGGCATCGCCGCCCCGAGCCGCTCCGGCGCATCGCGCCGGCCCTCGCAGTCGACCAATCTCGCCTTTCGCATCGATCAGGGCGATCAGATCAATGCCTTTCTGCGCAGTGGCGACCTCGCGGCTCAGTTGGTGCTGCGCAACGGCCCGGTACCTCGTCTGGTCGTTGCCTTTCCGGCTGGCGATAGCGGCATCGGGGTTTGGCTGCGGGCCTCACAAAGCCGCCCGGTGCACTGGCGCTTGTTGCAGGCGCCGCGGCCCCTGCGTCTGACTGATGCGCACGGCCGAGCGCTGCGTGGCCTGCAGGTGGACCTCGAAGCGGACGCGCCCAGCCTGCAACTCGATCAGGTCCTGTTGTCTTCGGTCCGCGTCCTGCGTAACTACGAGGCGGGGGTAGCAGTGCCACGGCAGGTGCTGTGCGCGCCTCGCATCGAGGGCAATCGGCTCATCTGGGCTCGCGACCGGCTGGACGGGGCCGCGGGCTATCGCTTGTCCCTCGAGGCTTTGGACGGCGCGCGCGTGACGGCATCCGCTCTGGCAGCGCCGCGTGGCACGCACCAACTGCATCTGCGGTTGCAGGCGCTCAGCGGTGAGCCACCGCTCACCGGGCTTGCCGCGAGCAGCCTGCTGCGCGCCTCGGCGGCGCCCGATCAGCGCGAGCGAAACATCTTCAGCTTCCTCGCCTATCAACAGAAGTATCTGGCCGGCGCATGGCGCTTCGACACCTATTTCGGCCGCGACACGCTGTTCTCGTTGCTGTTGCTGGCCCCGGTGCTGCAGCCGGCCGCCGTCAGCGACGGCATCGATTCCGTACTGGCGCGTCTGTCGGCGCGGGGAGAGGTCGCGCACGAAGAGGCCATCGGCGAGTACGCCGTGCTGCTCAACGAGGCGGCCGGGCGCGTTGCGAGTGCTGCGCCCGTCTACGACTACAGCATGGTGGACGAGGACTTTCTGCTCGCGCCGCTGGTCGCCCGCTGGCTACTTGGGACCTCGCAGCAACGTACGGCGGCGGCCGCCTTTCTCGCGGCGCGCGATTCACGCGGTGAGCGGCGCGGCGATGCGCTGTTGCGCAATCTGCGCTTCATCGTGCTGCGGACGCGTCCGTTTGCGCGCGCGCCGACTGCGCGCAATCTGATCGGGCTCAAGCCCGGACAGCGCGCCGGGGACTGGCGCGACAGTGACGACGGTCTGGATGGCGGGCGCTACCCGTTCGACGTCAACGTGGTATTGGCGCCTGCGGCCCTCCAGGCAACGCAGCGTCTATTCGACAGCGGGCTGCTGCGCCCGTATTTGTCCGGCAACGACACACAGTTGCTGGCGCAGGCCGGCATGCAATGGCGTATCTGGCAGCAGTCCTCGGCACCCCTGTTTCGCATCGAGCTCGAGCGCCCCGTCGCACTCGCACACCTGCACGCCTATGCGCACGCGCTCGGTCTGGATGGCGCACCGGCTGCCGCGACCCTGCACGGCGCGACCTTCCGCTTCGAGGCCTTGTCACTCGACGGCAATGGCCGCGCGCTGCCAGTCATGCAGTCGGACGTTGCAATGCAGCTGCTGCTATCCGACCCCGACGCCGCGGCGCTCGGCGCGGCCTTGGATACGCTGATGCGTCCGTTTCCTGCCGGGCTGATGACACCGATCGGCCTGCTGATTGCCAACCCGGCATTCGCGGACGCGCAGACTCAGCGACGCTTCACACGCGATGCCTATCACGGTACCGTGGTGTGGGCTTGGCAGCAGGCGATGCTGCTGGCGGGCATCGCGCGACAACTGCAGCGACGCGACCTGCCGGCGTCGCTGCGCGAGCGCCTGACACGGGCGCACGACGCGTTGTGGCAGGCCATCGATCGGGCTGGCGCTTTCCGCGGTGCGGAACTCTGGTCCTGGTCGTATGCAGCGGGAAAATATCGATTACAGCCCTTTCACCCGCCGGGCCCCGGCGAGGCCGAATCAAACGCGGCACAGCTCTGGAGCACGGTGCTGCTGGCGCTACAGCGCTGATAGCCGCGCTTCGCGACCGTGGACGGCGCCCCAAGCCCGATTCCGACCAGCCGCATTCAGAGGATGCGCGCGAACCACAGCAGCGACAGGCCGGCCGCCAGCAGCGCCAGAACGGCGGCAACGGCGGTGAACAGCGAGGTGATCTCCGTTTCCTTGGTCTCGACGATGATGCTCTTGCTCAACAGGCGGTAAACCGCCTGTAGATCCTCAGCGCTTCCGGCACGAAAGTACTGCGCGCGCGTGATATCGGCGATCTTCTTCAGCGCGTCCTCATCGAGCTGGGCGCGCATCCGCCAGCCACCAAACCCGACGATCTCCCCCTGCGGAGTACCGAAACCCACGGTGTAGACGCGCACTCCGTGGTTGGCCGCCTCGCGCGCAGCATCGATGGGGTCCGGGCCGGCGTTGGTCGCCCCATCCGTGAGCAGGATCACGACGGCCGACTTGTCCGAGCCGGGCTCGACCGGGACGGCCTTCTTCTTTTCCGGGGTGCCCAGGGCGGTACCGCGATTGACGACATTGCCGAACGGGCCGAAGGAATCCCCGCTGGGATTGAACGGGTTGACGCCGAAATCCTCCTGGGGAAACAGTGCGGCCAGCGAGGTCAGAATACCCGCACCGACGGCCGTGCGTGGCTGCAGCTCGAAGCGGTCGATGGCGGCATTGAGGGTGGTTCGATCCGTGGTCGGCGGCTGAACCAAAAACGCGCTGCCGGCGAAGGCAACGATGCCGATGATGACGCCGCGGGGCTGTTGAGCAATGAAGGCCTTGGCCGCCGATTGCATCGCCTCCACGCGCGAGGGCTTGATGTCGGTGGCGCGCATGCTGCCTGAGACATCCATGGCGAGAATGACCGTGGACTTGTGCGAGTACACGCTCATGACGGCCGTAGGCCGTGCAATGCCGATCAACATCAAGGCGAAGGCCGCCAGAAACAGCGCCGGCGGGATGTGGCGACGCAGTCGGCTGCCGCCTCCCACGGCCTGCTTGAGCATGCCGAAATTGCCGTAGCGCACAGCGGCGCGCTTGCGCCGTCGCAGCAGCATGACGTAGGTCGCGACGGCCAGCGGCAGCAGCAGCAGCAGCCACAGCGACTGGGGCGACAGAAAGGACATCGCCGGCAGATGAATCGCCGGCAAATGGGCGGACGCAGTGGACGTCGGGCTCATGAGGCCATCCCCGCTGTCGGATCTAAGAGGTGCGCGGGCAGCGACGCGCCGGTGCCCATACGATGCTTACGCATCTGCGTAAAGCGCATCAGGGCATCGAGTAGATCATCTTCCGTGGAGAGTTCCAGACAATCAACCCCAGCGCGCGCAAAGCCGGCGCGCAGGTTTTCCTGTTCGCGCTGCGCTGCGCCCATGAAACGGCGGCGCAATGCCCGATCATGCGTATCCACCATCAGCTGCTCGCCGGTCTCGGCGTCCTGGAAGGCCACCATGCCGATGTCGGGCAGTCGCGTCTCGGACGGGTCGAACAGGCGAACCGCGACCAGGTCATGGCGCCGGGCCAGAAACCCCAACGCCGCCTCCCAACCAGGCTTGCTGATGAAATCCGATACGACGAACAGCAGCGAGTGACGACGCAGCACGTTGCCCGCCTGCCGCAGCACGGCCCCCAGATCCGTCGCTGGTGCACGCACCAGCCGCGGACGCGAGCCCAGCAGCTCCAGCAGATGCAGCACCTGACGCCGTCCGCCGCGCGGCGGCACGATGCGGTCCACCCCACCGCTGAACAGCACCGCTCCGCAGCGATTGCCCCGCCCGTTCAGCAGACGCGCCAGCACACCGACAAACTCGGCGAGCACGGCGCGTTTGGACACCGCGCCTGAGCCGAAGTCCACCGAGGGCGATAGATCCAGCAGGAACCAGGCGGTCACCTGCCGATCCTCCTGATACTCGCGCACATGCAGCGCGTCCATGCGCGCCGTGAGGTTCCAGTCCACGTAGCGGATGTCGTCGCCTTCCTGATATTCGCGCAGGTTGGCGAGGTCGATCCCCGAGCCGCGAAACAGGCTGCGGTAATCCCCTTGGAGCAGGCCATCCAGGCGACGCAGCACCGTCCACTCCAGACGGCGCAGCAGAGCCTCAGGCGCTTGCGCTGAGTCGGGCATGCGTATCCAGAACCTTATCGGGCGCCGAGACACAGCGCATGATGCGCCGGATGATCTCCTCGGTGGACAGATTGTCGGTGAGCGCCTCGTAAGAGAGCACGATGCGATGGCGTAGTACATCCGCCGTGACATCGCTGACGTCCTCGGGCAGCACGTAGTCGCGACCGCGCAGATAGGCGAGCGCTCGACCGCATTCGATCAGGTAGATGCTCGCGCGCGGCGAGGCGCCAAACAGAATCTTGTTGGTGAGCTCCTTCAGGCCCACGCGCTCGGGCGTGCGGGTGGCCGTGACCAGCCGCACGGCGTAGCTGATCAGTGCCGGATCCACATACAGCGCACGCGCGGCGCGCTGCGCGGCCAGCAACTCCTCGGCGGTGGTCACCGCGGCGATCACCGGCGGCACCCCGGTGACGCGCTCCACGATCGCGAATTCCTCGTCGTGGCTTGGATAGCCCACGAGGATTTTCATCATGAAACGATCGACCTGCGCTTCGGGCAGCGGATAGGTACCTTCCGTCTCGATCGGATTCTGCGTGGCGATGACCACGAATGGGGAGGGCACCGGATGGGTCTCCCCCGCGATGGTGACCTGCCGCTCCTGCATCACCTCGAGCAGCGCGCTCTGCACCTTCGCCGGCGCGCGATTGATCTCATCGGCCAGCAGCAGATTGGCGAACACCGGGCCGAGAGTGGTGCTGAACTCCCCGCTCTTCTGATTGAAGATTCGCGTGCCGATCAGATCCGCTGGTACCAGATCAGGCGTGAACTGGATGCGCCGGAAGCGACCCTGCATTGCACGCGCCAGCGTGTTGACGGTCAGGGTTTTGGCCAGGCCCGGCACACCCTCGACGAGCAGATGCCCGCCGGCCAGCAGCGCAACGAGCACGCGTTCCAGGAAATGATCCTGGCCCACGACGATTTTCTTGACCTCGTAAAGCAGATGTTCCATCTGCGGCGCCGCGCCGGCACCGTTATTGGCGATTGCCATGCCACGAACCTCTTTTGTCTGTGAAGCGGACAGCTAAAGCGGATTGTCCCCAATGGCGCGCGCTGCGTTCTCGATCGGCACTGCGAAGCCGATGCCCGCGAACACATGCGCACCGGACGGATTGACGATCGCAGTGACGATGCCCACGACCTCCCCGTCGCGATTGACCAGCGGGCCGCCGGAATTACCCGGGTTCACCGCTGCATCGAATTGAATGAGATTGGTCAGCTTGATCTTGTCGTTGTCCGGATCGATGAATTCTCGCTTCAGGCCCGAAACCACCCCGGCACTGACTGAAGGCCCGATGCCAAAAGGAAAACCGGTGGCCACGACCTTATCGCCCGGACGCAGCCCGGCGGTTGAAGCCAGCGTTGCCGGTTGCAGCTCATCGGGCAGATGCTTGGGCTGCAGCACTGCCAGATCGTTCTCCGGCTGCGCACCGACCATCTCCGCATCGGAATGGCTGCCGTCGGCGAACACCACGACATATCGATCGGTGCCCGAAACCACGTGCAAGGCGGTCAGAATCTTGCCGCTCTGGTCCATAACCACGCCGCTGCCGATCGCGTCGGGCTCTGGCTCGTCCGGGTGCGCGTTGGGCAGGGGATGATCGGGCAACGGGCCCGGCTTGGGGGCGGGGCTGGCCTTGTCCGGGCCCTCCTGCGGCACTGGCACGGACGGTGCATGTCCACCCTGGGCCCCCTTGGCCCCCTTGGCCCCCTTGGCCCCCTTGGTTTCCTTGGCTTCCTTGGCCGCGAGCTCCGCCGCATGCTGCGGTGATAGGAAACCTTCCACCTCCACTACATCCGGCGCAATGATGGCCGCCGCGACCGTCGTATCGGCCGGGCCGCGCGGCGTATGGGCCATCGTGTACAGCACGGCGCCATCGATGTCGTGCTGGGTCAGTGCGCGTGGCGGCGGAAACAGCCAGGCGTGCGCCCCCACGATCGTCAGTGCGATGAGCACGCTGGCGGCAAGCATCAGCGTGCGCTCGTGACGCCCATAAAAGCGCTTCAGCCAACCGCCCATCTGCACCCAGCCCGAAGGCCCCTGATCCTCGTAGTCAGCATACGAGTCGGGTTGTTGCGACTGCGGGCCGGTGCGTTCGGAATCCCACTGACGCGCCTGCGCGGCACTGCGTGTTCGCGTCGCGCGACTGTATAAAGGCTGCCTCTTCATGGCGGATGACCGTGATGTCTGGCCCGCCGGGCCGGAATGCCACCAAAGCTATGCCACTTCGAGGCTGCTGCCAAATACCTTTTCAATCCCGCCGCGCCAACGAGGCGGCCGGCGTGGGGCGCCTGCAAGCTTCCGAAGCCGGATCTTGAGGCTGGCAAGCGGCGCCGCGAAGGTACTGCCGCTGTCTTAGCCGCACCGTCTGTGGCGGACGCCGGCTGCCGGCGTGGTACTCAGGGCTGCAAAGATGCGCAGGACAGCCCTGTCCGATCAGTAGCTTAGCGGGCAGGCGCGGCAGGCCTGACACACAGGCGAACGGTCAACCGGCCAGCCGCCGCAACAGCATCGGGATATCGACCGGTTTGACCATATGCATATCGAAGCCCTCGGTTTTCGCGCGTCGCACGTCCTCTCCTCGACCGTAGCCGGTCAGCGCGATCAACTTCGCCGTGCTGCCGCCGGAGCGCAGACGTCGCGCGACCTCGTAGCCGTCCATGCCCGGCAAGCCGATGTCGAGCAGGATGACGTGAGGCGCAAAATCGGTGAATGCCTGCTTGAGCGCTTCGGCAGAGCTGTAAACGCTGGTGGCGTCGTGGCCTTCGTGGTTGAGGATCAGCGCCAGGGAGTCAGCCGCATCGACATTGTCATCGACCACCAATACGCGCTTGCCCGCGCCCTGGCTCAGCGCCGGCGGTGAGGCCTGCTGTGCCGGTGCCGGCGCGAGCGGCAGACTCAGCTCGAACGCCGCGCCCCGTCCGACGCCATCGCTCTGCGCGCTCACGCGGCCGCCATGCATTTCGACGATCCGCTGCACGACCGACAGTCCGATACCCAGTCCGCCCTGCGAGCGATCCAGCGAGCGATCACCCTGCACGAAGAATTCGAAGACCTGCGGCAACAGCTCGGCAGAGATACCCATGCCATCATCGCTGACACGGATGTTCACGCGGTCGGCATCGCGCCGCACGTCGATGTCGATGTGACCGCCGGGCTCGGTGTACTTGGCGGCATTGTTGAGCAGATTACCCACACATTGCACCAACCGCGCTCGATCGCCGTACACGAAGAGTCCTGTGTACTCTCCCATCACGCGCAGTTGATGGGTGCGCTGCTGCATCAGCGGCTCGGCGCTCTCGACTGCCTGGTCGATGATGGACGCAACATCGACGGCGTCGCGATGCAGTTCGATGCGACCCTGCGTGATGCGAGCCACATCCAGCAGGTCATCGACCAGGCGCGACAACTGGGTGGCCTGG
The DNA here is from genome assembly GCA_035553315.1 of Steroidobacteraceae bacterium. Lineage (GTDB taxonomy): Bacteria > Pseudomonadota > Gammaproteobacteria > Steroidobacterales > Steroidobacteraceae > FEN-1191. The sequence continues at coordinate 4,237 of DATNDE010000003.1, read as the reverse complement.
CGCCGCAGGATGCCCACCGGGACACGCAGCTGGGAATCCGGTGGCAATCTGAGCTCCAGCAGCTCACTGGCGTTGCGGATGGGCGCGAGCGGATTGCGCAGCTCGTGCGCCAGCATGGCAAGAAATTCATCCTTCAACCGATCCGCGCGCCGCAACTGCTCGGCGAGTGCCTCCAGCTGCCGCTCGCGTCTGCGCAGCGCTTCCTCCGCCGCCTGCAATGCCTGCAGCTGCTCGCGCGTCTGGTATTGTCGGCCGCGGCCGCGCACAGCCGCTTGCACCACGCTCACCAGCACCCGCGCGGACGTGGGCCGATCGAGCAGCGTAAGGTTCGTGAGCCGGGCGAGCATGCGCTCGCTGACGGTGGAGTACAGGTCCTGCGCGCACAGCAATACCACCGGCAGATCCGACCAGGGCGGCTGCGCGGCGAGCTGCTCGAGCACCACGTCGAAACCCGGCGCGCTCAGCGCCACATCGGTCAGCAACAGCGCACCCGCGCCTGCGCGCATCTCGGCTGCCAGCAGCGCAGCATCCCGACACACCACACAGGTCAGCCCCGCGCGCTGCAGCAACTCGCGCGTGACCTCCCCGTCGCGGCGGGTGGGCGGAAAAATCAGGACACGCTGGTCATCCACGGGTCAAGGCTGTCCGTCCCTGGCTGCCGTCAACGTTTGGGATGACGGTCGGCGTGGCACTGCCCACCTCCGCAGGCACACCGGTGAGAATCCCGCGCAGTCCGAGCAACGGATCGCTCAGATGCAAGCCACTCTTGTCGAAGCGGATCTCGCGGATCGATTCCTCATGGCTGCCGGTGCGCTTCTTCATTACCGAGATGGCTTTTTTTACTGCGCCACCGTACTCGAAATAGCGCAGCAGAATCACCGAGTCGGCCAGATAACTGGCATCGACGGGCGAAGTCATCGAGGTACCGAGCATGCCGCTCTGTGCCACGACGAGAAAGGTCGCCACGCCCCGATTGTTCAGATACGTCAATAGCTCGTGCAGCTGGGCAATCAGGAAGTTTTGATGCGTCATCGCATTCAGATAGCCGTTGAGACTGTCGATGATGACCACCCGCGCATGGTCATGCTCCACCGCCCGGCGCACGTCCTCGGCGAATTCTCCGGGCGTGATCTCGGCCGGATCGATCTGGCGCAGAGCAATCTCGCCGGGGCCCCGGCCCTCCTTGAATTGCAGCGAGATGCCGGTGGCACGCGCATGCAGCGCGGCCTTGCTCTCGTCGAAGATGTAGCTTGCGGCATGATCGCCGCGACGCGCGGCCGCGACTGAATACTGCAGCGCCAGCGTCGACTTGCCCGAGCCCGGGGGCCCGACCAGCAGAGTACTGGTGCCACGCTCCACTCCGCCGCCGAGCAGCCGGTCGAGCGATTCCACACCGCTGGCGATTATGGAGCGCTCGAAACGCTGCGCATGATCGGCGGCCACCAACCGCGGGAATACCGACAGCCCTCCGGTGCGGATCACGAAGTCATGCAAGCCACTGGCGAAATCGCTGCCGCGGAACTTGAGGACCTGCAGCCTGCGGCGCGCCTGCCCATAGGCGGGTGCCTCCATATACATCGCCAGCACTCCGTGGGTGATGCTGTGCAGCTGCAGATCGCCCCCCTCGGCAGTACGGTCGTCGAGCAGCAACACGGTGCAGCGCCGACCAATCAGATACTGCTTGAGGGCAAGGATCTGCCGCCGATACAACAGGGAATTTCGCGCCAGCAGCCGCATCTCCGACAGCGAATCGAATACGATGCGCGCCGGTCCCGTGCGATCGATGGCATCCAGAATGCGGTGCGTAGTCTCCGACAGCTCGACATCCGCTGGCTGCACCATTGTCAGTGGCCCCTCGGAGAGCAGCTCCAACTGCTGATCGGCGGTCAGCTCAACGATTTCCAGTCCATCGAGCGACCAACCGTGCGAGGCGGCGCCAGCCTGCAGCTCCTCCCGTGTTTCCGACAACGTGACGTACAGGCCCTTCTCGCCGTGCTTCACACCTTCGAGCAGGAACTGCAGCGCAAAGGTCGTCTTGCCACAACCGGGGTTGCCATCCACCAGATACAGTCGCTGCGCAATCAAGCCCCCGTGCAGAATCTCATCCAACCCCGCTACGCCAGTGCGCAAGCGGGGCGCGCCCTCAGCAATCATCGGATCTCCCGTCAGAGTTGTTCGTCCCGAGGCGGCCGGCAACTGACCGCTTGACGGGCTTTAAGGGCGCCGAAGCGGTCATCCAGCCGATCCCGCCACGAAAAATGGGGCCGCAGTTTGCAATAGCAATGTCCGCCGCGCAATCACGTAACTGCCGATCGCTAAACAAATAAAGGGCGTTTCGGTTCGATCCGCCGACCACAATTTCCAACCTCGCCGTCGAGCCCTGGGGCCCAGGCGCGCTCCCCCTGTCAGCCGGCGCCCGATCGGGCTGTAAGAGCATGGCTACATTTCACGCCTGTGGGCGGCGCGCACTTCGCCTGCGCTCGCCGCGCGCATGCCCTTGCGCAAAGCGCGTGTCGAACTCGCCCTACGGCGCTGACAGCGACGCACGCTCCACTGCCTGCAGTCGGAGGGATGGAGGGTTGCATCGCGGCAGTGCGGGGCTGTGGCAGCGCCGGGTTTGCAGATAAAACCAGCAGCAACCGGCCACGGATGCCGAGGAGGGCCTGCCATGAGCGCCACCGTCGTTCCGTTTCGCCCGCGGCGCTCATCGCCCAGCTACCGCAGCGCAGAGCAGGAGTCCTCACCGGCGCGCCCGCACGATTCGCAACGCTGCACACCCATCCGCATCGACGGGTCGGTCAGCCTGTATCAACTGCTCACTGGACTGCAGTCGGTGGGATTGTCGTTTCGACGCGAGCCGGGGACCGGCGTCTACATCATCTCACCGAAGCAGTCGCCCTTGCCGCGCTAGCGCTTCAGGCGCACGGATCTACAGAGCATTGCCGGCGGTGGCACTGGCCGCAATCGGCCCGATCAGCGAGGTCCCCGGGTGGGGATTCTTCGGGAAGCGTGCATATTCCTTGGGCGGATGATCCGCCTGGAACACCGCGCGCATCTCGTTGGCGGCCACGTGCACGGTCACGTGCTTGTAGAAGGGAATGTCACCATCGCCCCAGTCCTCGTGCAGGATGTTGAAGCGCATGGTATCCCCGTCGATCCGAAAGTCGTCCAGCGCGGCCATCGTGAAGGGATTGTCGCAACGGCCACAGACCATGCCGCGCAGCTCGTTACCGACGCGGCGGATGATGAAGTACTGTTTGTTGATACCGGTCCCGAATCCAATCCACACCCCCGCGACTCTGGCGGGTGTCAATCGCTCCCAGGGGCCCGGCGCGACCCACGGCGCTGCAGCGGCAGGCGCCGGACCCCGCGGGATGATGGGCGCAACCGGTGGGGTGCCGCGCGGCAGCCGGGACACCGGCACGAACACCAGCGGATCCGGTCCGCGCGGATCCTTGTGGAGCCTATAGTTGAAATGCACGCCCGGAGCGCCGACGCGATCGCCCTGAATCACGAGCGTCGCGCCCTCCAGCCTGCCGGTCGCATGTTCGAGGTATGTCGTGCTGCCATCGTCGCGTACGTGTGTGACGGTGAAGGACAGCCCGCGCGGACCCAACGTGCCATCCACGAACGCCAACGTGGTGGCATCGCTGCAGTGGGTGCAGTAGATGCCGCGCACCGTTTGGCCGCGAATCGAAAACTCAAAGATATGCGGGTCCGTGCCGCCGCTCTCCCAGCCACCGCGATAATCATCAGCATTCTGGGCAGCGGCCAGCCCCGCCCAGGCCAGCGTAGCCATCGATACGAACCACCAGAGCAGTAGTCGGCGCATCGGCCTGCCCCCCGTTGCGTTATATTTGCCGCGATTATAGCGGCGCGCTGCACGCGCGGCGCCTCGCTGCCGCATCTGGCATCATGTCAAGCATGAAGCGGTTCATGATACTCGTGCTGGCGCTGCTGGCGGTCGCACTCGGTATCGTGATCGCCCGCAACGGGCCGAGCGCGGATCAGCAGGCAGTGGACTACCGTCAGGCACTGATGACGGTGATCGATGTCGTCACGCAACCTTTGTTCCGCATACAGCGCGGACAGCTCGCCTATGACGCGGCCGTGGTGCGCAAGCGCTCGCTGCAGCTTGCGGTGCTCAGCGGCATGGTGGGCGACGCCTTTGCGCGCGACACGCGCTCATCCTCTCATCTACAGACCGCGGCTCTGCCATATGTGTGGAGTGATCCAC
>DATNDE010000002.1:0-126360 GCA_035553315.1 Steroidobacteraceae bacterium | reverse complement strand
ACGACATCGCCGGCGCTGCGATTGTAGAAGCTGACGTGCGGCGCGAAGCGCTCGAACGGCTCGTAGCCCAAGCAGGTCTGCCGCAGTCTGCCGCACGCCTGGTTGGCGGTGCCGCGCCGCACATGCTGCTCAGGCAAATCGCCGAGCGCGGCGATGCCGATGTCATCGTAATGGGGGCATTGGCGCGAGGCCGGCTCGGCGAGTGGCTCATCGGGAGCACTACGGAGCGGGTGCTCAACGGCTCGGTTGCGGACGTTCTCGCGGTAAAGACTCCACCACAGCATTGACGACGGTCGATGCAACCGATCCGAACAAGCGTGAGAAGATTTAGGCGTTCGTTGCCAAGCGAAGATCGGTGTAGAGCGCTGTCAGTCCCAGCGCATCGGCGACGGCGCGATACGTGATTCGGCCCGCGTGCGTGTTGACGCCTTTGGCGAGCCCGTCGTCTTCCGCTACCGCGCCGATGCCTCGGTCCGCGAGAACGAGCGCGTACGGTAACGTCGCCTCGGTGAGCGCGAGCGTCGACGTGCGAGGGTAGGCGCCCGGCATGTTGGTCACGCAGTAGTGGGTGACGCCATGCACCGCGTAGGTGGGCGCAGCGTGCGTGGTCGGGCGGCTGGTCTCGAAACAGCCCCCCTGGTCGATCGCGATATCCACGACCACCGAGCCAGCTCGCATACTCTTGATCATGGCCTCGCTCACCAGGCGCGGCGCCGCGGCGCCGGGTACCAGGACCGCGCCGATGAGCAAATCCGCATCGCTCACGGCCCGCTCGATTGCCTCGGCGGTGGCATAGAGCGTGCGCACGTTGCCATGAAACTGCGCATCGATACGCCGCAACTGCGCGAGAGAGCGGTCGATGGCGGTCACATCGGCGCGCAAGCCATGTGCCATTTCGATCGCATTGGTGCCGGCGACCCCCGCTCCCAGCACGACCACGTTGGCGGCCGCCACACCGGCGACGCCACCGAGCAGCACGCCGCTGCCGCCCATCGGCTGCTGCAGGTAATTGGCACCCACCTGGACCGCCATGCGCCCGGCCACCTCGCTCATGGGCGTGAGCAGTGGCAGCGATCCGTCGGGGGCGGTCACGGTCTCGTAACCGATCGCCACACAGCCCGAACGACACAGCGCCTCGGCCTGGGCGTGATCGGCCGCCAGATGCAGGTAAGTGAACAGCACCTGCTCGGGGCGCAGGCGCGCACGCTCCTGCGGCTGTGGCTCTTTGACCTTGACGATCAACTGAGCATCACGGAACAGCTCATCGGGGTCTGCTGCGATGCGCGCCCCGGCGCGGCGGTAATCTTCGTCGCCAAAGCCGATGCCGTTGCCCGCGCCGGTCTGCACCTGGACCGTGTGGCCCGCACTGCAGAGCTCGCGCACCGCCGCGGGAATAAGGCCGACGCGATACTCGTGAACCTTGATTTCTTTGGGTACTCCGATGCGCATGGGGAGCCTCCGGGTCAGGCACCGATTTTCCGCCACGACCGCTCGCATGCACTGCGAAAACGACGGCGGTTTCCGGCATCTTTCGCAGAAAGTATGCTTTTATTGTCCTTTGATGGTGGAATCTGCCGTTTTGGAGGGATCATGCAGATCGATCGCACCGACCGGCGCATCCTGCGGGAGCTGCAGCAGCAGGCACGCCAGAGCAATGCCGCGCTGGCCGAGCGGGTGGGCCTCTCGGAGTCAGCCTGCCTGCGCCGGGTGCGGTTGCTCGAGCAGGCAGGCATCATCGAGCGCTATGCGGCCGTGCTGAATGCCGCGCGGGTGGGGATGCCGGTGAGCTTTTTGGTGCGCATCACGCTGCGCGGGCAGACGGATCGGGACTTGGCAGCTTTTGAGCAGGCCGTGGCGGCGGTGCCCGAGGTCACCGAGTGCGACCTCACCACCGGCGAGTCCGATTACATGCTGCGCGTGGTGGCGCGCGACGCCGCAGATTTCGAGCGCCTGCACAGCAAGGTGCTCACCAAGCTGCCCGGCGTGGATCGCGTGGACTCAAGCTTTGTGCTGCGCTCCATCGTCAAGAACGCCGGCCTGCCCATCGCGCCGTGACAGGGCCAGGGGTTCGAGCAGCCGGGCGCCGGCCGGCGGAGCTAAAATACACGCTGGATCATTGATTAATACACTTTAATTTCCGGCTTGGCTGTACTTGACCCCTACTGATGTAGGTTTGCCGGCGGACCCCAGAGACTCCCTCCATGATCTTCGCGCAGAGACATGCTTCTCGCGGCGCCGGTGGCGCTCGCGGCTTGATCAGCTCCCTCTTCGTGGCGATGGGCGGCTTCACGCTGTGCCTGAGCCTCAGCGCCTGCAGCGTCGGGCCCGCCTACCATCGTCCCGCCGCGCCCCTGCCCAGCGCCTGGCAGCAAGGTTCTGCGGCGCAGCAAACCTCATGGCCGAGCGCGGATTGGTGGCGCGGCTTCGGCTCGAACACGCTGGACGAGTATGTGCGCCAGGCCCTGGCCGGCAGCGACGACATCGCCGCCGCGGTGGCGCGTATCAACGAGGCCGAGGACCAGGCGCAGCTAGCCGGTGCGCCGCTCTATCCCTCGCTCTCGGGCCAGCTCGGCGCGGAAAAGGCTCGTCAGTTCACCCCGCCCGACAAGACCGCCACCTTCGGAGCCTTCGAGCCACTGCTGAGCGCCAGCTACGCGCTGGACTTCTGGGGTAAGAACCGCGCGGCGCACGAGGCCGCTGTGCTGTCGGCCCAAGCCAGCGCCTATGATCGGCAGACGGTCGTGCTGACGGTGCTCAGCGGCGTCGCGACGGACTACTTCCAGGCCTTGGAGATGCGCGACCGGCTGGGCGTGGCCACCAATGATCTGACCAATGCACAGGCGATTCTCAATGGCCTGGAAACCGAGCAGCAGGTCGGCACCGCCAATGCCCTCGACGTCGCGCAGCAGGCGGCTGTGGTCGCGGTGGAAAATGCCACCATCCCGCCGCTGCGCCAGCAGCTGCAGCAGAGCATGCATGCGCTGGCCGTTCTGCTGGGCCGTCCCCCCGAGACGCTGCAGTTTCAGGATGCAGGTCTGGCGAGCATTACCGCGCCACCGGTCGTCGAGGGGCTACCCTCGCAGCTGCTGGCCCGCCGGCCCGACATCGCAGCAGCCGAGGCGCAGCTGCACGCCGCCAATGCCAACATCGTCGTGGCGCGCGCCGCCTTCTTCCCGAATATCACCCTGACGGCCAGCGGAGGGTATGCCAGCTCCTATCTGGACCGGCTCATCACCCCCTCCAGTACCATCTACAGCCTCACGGGCTCCGTCGCGCAGTCCATCTTCGAGGGCGGAGCGCTGCGCGGCCAGTACCACTATTCGCAGGCGCACTACGCCGAGCTGCTGGCCGATTACCACAAGAGCGTGTTGTCGGCGCTCAGCGATGTGGAGAGCGCCTTGACTGCCGTGCAGCAGACGGGTGATCAGCAGCAGCGCCAGCAGGATGCGGCCGACAAGGCGCAGCGGGCGTTTGATTACGCACAGCAACAAATGCGAGCTGGAGTGACCAACATCTTGACTGTTTTGAATACGGAGACGACCTTGTTTAGCGCGCAGGACCAACTGGTGCAGGTCAAATTCCAGCACCTGCAGGCCCTCGTCGCTCTCTACCAGGCTCTGGGCGGCGGCTGGCAGCAGGGGCAGGCATCTCTATGAGTGGCGAGAACGTCGAGGATCGCACGACTCGAGCGCTGCCGCGTTCGCGGGTGCGGGCATGGCTGGGCGCCGTTGCGGTGCTGGCAGCCGTTGCCACCGCCATCGTCTACCTGCATCAGCCGGCGGGGGCGAGCGAGGCGCCGCGTCCCGACGGTCCCATACCCGTGCAGACCGCGCTGGCGCAGCGTTCGGATGTGCCGGTGTATCTGCAGGGCATCGGTACCGTGCAAGCCTTCTACACAGCCACGATGACGGCGCGCGTGGACGGAGAGCTCGAGAGCGTGCACTTCACCGAAGGCCAGATGGTCAAAAAGGGCCAATTGCTCGCGCAGATCGATCCGCGACCCTATCGAGCCGCCCTCAATCAGGCCATGGCCACAGAGCAGAAGGATGCGGCGCAGCTGCAGAGCGCCAAGGGTGACCTGGGCCGCTACGAGCAGCTCGAGCCACAGCACCTGTCGAGCAAACAGCAGGTGGATGATCAGCGCGCCCTGGTCGCGCAAATCACGGCGCAGGTGCAGATCGATCAGGCCGCGATCGATAATGCGCGCACGCAGCTCGACTACACGACCATCAACGCGCCCTTCGATGGACGCACGGGCATCCGCCTGGTCGATCCGGGCAACAACGTACGCTCCACGGATACGGCGGGCATCGTCGTGGTCACGCAGATGCAGCCCATTTCGGTGGTGTTCACGCTGCCCGAGGATGCGCTGGAGCGCATTCAGCAAGCGCTGGCCGCAGGACCCGTGAGTGTCACGGCGTTCTCGCAGGACGGTGCGACTGTGCTGGATACGGGCACACTCACGGTGCTCGACAACCAGATCGACGCCAGCACCGGCACCATGCGTCTGAAGGCCACCTTTCCCAATGCGCGCAATCGCCTCTGGCCGGGCGAGTTCGTCAATGCCAGGGTACTCACGGCCCGCGAGCACGACGTCGTGACCCTGCCGAACGAGGCGGTGCAGAATGGTCCCAACGGGCCCTTTACCTATGTCGTCAATGCCAATTCCACTGTCGAAGTGCGGCCGCTGAAGCTCGGCGAGCAGAGCGGGGACCTGACGGTCGTGCGCGACGGTCTGAGCGCCGGTGAGCGCGTGGTCACGAGCAATCAGTTTCGCCTCGAGCCTGGCGCCCGGGTGAGAACCTCGTGAGCATCTCCGAGCCATTCGTCCGCCGACCCATCGCCACGTCGCTGCTGATGGGCGGCATCCTGCTGCTCGGCCTGGTCGCCTTCCCGCTGCTGCCGGTCGCGCCGCTGCCCCAGGTTGACTTCCCGACCCTGCAGGTCAGCGCGAGGTTGCCGGGCGCGAGTCCCTCGACCATGGCCTCCGCGGTCGCCCAGCCGCTCGAATACCACTTCTCCGAGATTCCCGGGCTCTCGCAGATGACCTCCACGAGCGTGCTCGGCAGCACCTCGATCTCATTGCAGTTCCAGCTGGATCGCGATATCGACGGCGCTGCGCAGGACGTGCAGCAGGCCATTGCCGCCGCCGCCGGACAGCTGCCCAAGAACCTGCCGTCGCCGCCGACGTATCGCAAGGTCAACCCGGCCGACTCACCCATCATCATCCTGGCCGTGCACTCCGACGTGCTGCCGATCACGACGGTCGACGATTACGCGGAAAACGTGCTGGCGCAGCAGATGTCGCAGATACCGGGAGTCGCGCAGGTCAATGTCGCCGGCCAGCAGAAACCGGCCGTGCGCGTGCAGATCGATCCCGCCAAGATCGCCGCGCGCGGCATCCAGCTCACCGATGTTGCGAGCGTCATCGCCGCCGCCAGTGTCGATGCGCCGAAGGGGTCCATCAACGGCACGGCGCACAACTATACGATCTATGACAACGACCAGCTGCTCGATGCCGCGCCCTGGAACAACATCGTGGTCGCTTACCGCAATGGCGCACCGGTGCGCATCAAGGATATCGGCCGGGCGGTAGACGGGGCGCAGGATACCCAGGTGACCGGCTGGCAGTGGGTCCATGGCTGGGCGCAGAGCAAACCCGGTGTGCTGCTGATCATCTTCAAGCAGCCGGGCGTGAACGTCATCGATACCGTGCAGCGCGTCAAGCAGTTGCTGCCCAAGGCGATGTTGTCGGTCCCCAAGGCGATCAAGGTGGATGAGATCGGCGATCGGACCATCACCATCCAGGCGGCGCTGCATGACGTCGAGTTCACCCTGGCGCTGACGGTGTGTCTGGTCGTCATGGTTATTTTCCTGTTTCTGCGCAGTACCTGGGCGACCATCATTCCGGGCATCACCGTGCCGCTGGCATTGCTGGGCACCTGCGCTGCGATGTATGCGTTGCACTTCAGCCTGGACAACTTATCGCTCATGGCTCTGACCATTGCGGTCGGCTTCGTCGTGGACGATGCCATCGTGATGCTGGAGAACATCTACCGGCATATCGAGGAGGGCTTGTCGCCGCTGCAGGCGACGCTGAAGGGGGCGCGGGAAATCGGCTTCACGATTCTGTCCATGAGCATCTCGCTGGTGGCGGTGTTCATTCCGCTGCTGCTGATGGGCGGCATCGTCGGGCGCCTGTTCCGGGAATTTGCCATCACCGTGACGATGACCATCGCGGTGTCCGCGTTGGTCTCGCTGACGCTCACGCCGACCATGGCGGCGCAGTTCCTGCGCAGCGAGCACGGCGTGCAGCACGGACGCTTCTATCGCGCCGTCGAGCGCTTCCTGACCGGCATGCACAACGCCTATGAGCGCGGCCTGGACTTAGTGTTGCGCCACCAGCGGCCCACGCTGTACGTGTTCTTCGCGACCATGGCCCTCACGGTCGTGTTGTACGTACTGATTCCCAAGGGCTTCTTCCCGCAGGAGGACACCAGCCAGATTTCGGGGCAGAGCGATGCGCCGCAGGACATCTCCTTTCCGGAGATGGTCAAGCGCATGCACAAGCTCACCGATGTGTTCCAGCACGAGCCGGACATGCAGGGTTACGTGGCCTTCGTCGGCGGTGGCCGGCCGCTCAACAACGACATGGTGTTCTCCGCGTTGCTGCCGCGCGCTCAGCGCAAGGACGGCGCGAACGCCGATCAGATCATCGCGCGCATGCGTGAACAGCTCAACAAGGTACCCGGCGCGACGATGTTCCTGCAGTCCCGTCAGGACATCAATGTCGGCGGCCGCGCATCACGCACGCAGTATCAGTACACGCTGCAGGATATCGATCTGACCGAGCTCGACAACTGGGCGCCGAAGCTGCTGGCGAAGCTGCAGACGCTGCCGCAGCTGCGCGACGTGGCCACCGATCAGCAGAGCAACAGCACGATGCTGTCGTTGACCATCGACCGCGACGCCGCGGCCCGCTTCGGCATCCAGCCGGCGCAAATCGACGCCACCCTGGCCGACGCGTTCGGACAGGCGGATATCACACAGTACTTCACGCAGCTCAACAGCTATTTCGTGGTGCTGGAGATCACTCCGGCATTGCAGAAGGATCCGGCCACCCTGCAGAAGATCTACCTCAAGTCGCCGACCACCGGGGCCATGGTGCCGCTGTCCACGTTCGTGCATTACGACACACACCAGGTCACGTTCCTGTCCATCAACCACCAGGGCCAATTCCCGGCGGTGACTCTGTCATTCAACCTCGCCCCGGGCGCCGCGCTCGGCGAAGCCGTGGATGCCATCAACCGGGCGGCGGGCAGCATCGGCATGCCGGGGACGATCCAAGGCAGCTTCCAGGGTACGGCGCAGGCCTTCCAGACCTCGCTGAGGAGCGAGCCATACCTGATCCTCGCATCGCTGGTCGTGGTGTACATCATTCTGGGCATGCTCTATGAGAGCTATATCCACCCGCTGACTATTCTCTCGACGCTGCCCTCGGCCGGCGTCGGCGCGCTGCTGGTGCTGATGATGTTCCATTACGATCTGTCGGTGCTGGCCATCGTCGGTATCCTGCTGCTGATCGGCCTCGTGAAGAAAAACGGCATCATGATGGTGGACTTTGCCATCAACGCCGAACGCGTCGAGGGGATGGCGCCCGAGGCGGCCATCCGGCGCGCCTGCCTGTTGCGCTTCCGTCCGATCATGATGACCACCATGGCGGCGCTGTTGGGGGCGCTGCCGCTGGCGCTCGGCCAGGGCACCGGCTCGGAGCTGCGTCAGCCGCTGGGCATCACGATGGTCGGAGGCCTCATCTTCAGTCAGGCCATGACGCTGTTCACGACCCCGGTGGTGTACCTGTACCTGGACCGCCTGCAGAACCGGCGCCATGCGCGCAGAGTGCGCCTGCGCACGCCCGAAGAGGCCGTGGCGGCCGCGCTGGGTGCGGCGGGCACACCCGAGGCGCCGCATCCATCCCTCGCACACCAACGACATGCCGGACAGAGGCTCGGTGACGCTGAACCCGAGGGCGCTGCATGAAGGTACTGCTCGTTGAAGACAACGAGCGCGTCACACAGTTCGTGCTCAAGGGGCTGACGGAATCGGGACACACCGCCGATCATGCGGCCAACGGGCGCGACGGTATGGCTCTTGCAGCCAACGAGCCCTACGATGCCATCGTGCTTGATCGCATGCTGCCGGGGGATATCGACGGACTGGCCATCATCGAGGCCCTGCGTAAGGCCGGCAAACGCACCCCGATCCTCATTCTCAGCGCGCTCTCCGATGTCGATGAGCGCATTCGCGGTCTGCGTGCCGGCGGGGATGACTATCTGACCAAGCCGTTTGCGTTCGGCGAGCTGCTGGCACGACTCGATGCACTGACGCGGCGCTCGGAAGGCCAGGGCGTGCAGACGCGCCTGGACGTGGCCGACCTGCGCATGGATCTGCTCACCCGCAAGGTCACCCGCGGGGATCGCGATGTCGTGCTGCAGCCGCGCGAGTTCAAGCTGCTCGAGTACCTGATGCGCCATGCCGACCAGGTCGTCACGCGTACCATGCTGCTCGAGAACGTCTGGGATTATCATTTCGATCCACAGACCAATCTGATCGACGTGCACATCAGCAAGCTGCGCCAGAAGATCGATGCGGACTTCGATCGCCCGCTGCTGCGAACGGTCCGCAATGCGGGCTATACGCTGAGCTCACACGAATGAGCAAGCCGTTGCCTGTGAACCTGGATGACAGCGGCCCCCGGCACGTGCGGGCATTGCGCTCCTCGGCGCTTAAATTGTCGGTCGGCTACATCGCACTGGGACTGGTCGTCCTGGTGCTGTTCGCCGCGCCTCTGTGGTATGCCTGGCGCGTCACCATCGAAGACAATCGCATGGCGATCCTGCAGGCCGATGCACAGCGACTCGCCCAGGTATTCCGGCACGAGGGCCCGCGGGCGCTGGCGGAGCTGCTGTCCGAGCGGGTGGGCATGCAGATCGCCAACGAACGGCTGCTGTTGTTCGCCGATCCGCAGCTCAAGCCCCTGGCCGGCAACATCGATCACTGGCCCTCGCAAGTCCCGCTGACCCCCGGGTTCAATACGCTGCGCCTGCAGATCGACGGTCGCCCCGCTGAAGTCGCGCTGGTGCACCTGCAGCTCGCCGGCGGCTATCACCTGCTGGTAGGGCGCGACACGGCGTTTTACGTGCCGCTGGAGCGACGCTTTTGGTATGCCCTGTTCGGTGCGGCCGTGATCCTCTCCATCTTCGGCGCGCTCGGCGGCATCCTGATACGCCGCGCGCTCATGGCACGCATCCATCTCGTGCGCCAGACCGTCTCGGCGATCATGCTCGGGGACCTGACGCACCGGCTGCCCGCCGAGCCGGTCGGTGATGAGCTCAATACGCTCTCTCAGACCATCAACGGCATGCTCTGTCAGATCGAGCAGCTCGTGCACGGCGTGCGCAACGTCTCCAATGCCGTGGCACATGATTTGCGTACGCCGCTGGCGGAGCTGCGCGTACGGCTGGAGGAGCTGTCGCTGACACGACCATCGCCCGATCACACCTTCGCGGAGATCGACGCGGCGGTCAGCGACGTCGATCGGGTCATCAGCATCTTCAACGCGTTGCTGCGGCTGGCCGAGATCGACAGCGGCATGCGTCGCTCGGGGTTCGTGCCGGTGGATGTGGGCGAGATCGCTGCGGCCGCCGTGGATTTCTACCAGCCGGCCGGGGAACTCAAGGGCGCACGGCTGCAGCTGCTGCGCGCCGACACCGCCCAGGTGCGCGGTGATCCGGTGCTGCTGGCGCAGGCGATCAGCAACCTGATCGACAACGCGCTCAAATACACACCGGCGGGCGGCAACGTCGTCGTGTCCGTCACCCGTCAGGCCGATCAGCGCATCGAAGTCGCGGTGGCCGACACCGGCCCGGGCATCGCCGAGGGCGACCGCAGGAAGGTCACCGAGCGCTTCTACCGCGGCGATGCCAGTCGAGGCACGCCCGGCGTGGGGCTGGGTCTGAGCCTCGTGGATGCAGTGGCGCGCCTGCACGGCACGATGCTCGAGCTGCAGGACAATCACCCCGGCTTGCGGGCTTCCATCGTGCTCGGGCAGGATACGCGGCCGATTGAGCGGCCGGCGCCCGTCGTGTCCAAACCAGGAGAGCTCCAGCATGAACCTGTCTATTTATGATGTAACCGTCCCACCGTACATGCGCGCGTTGAGTGCGCTGGGTGCCGTGCTCGAAAAGGCACGTGCGCACGCCGAGCAAGACAAGATCGATCCGAGCGTGCTGCTTGGCATGCGTCTGTATCCGGACATGTTGCCGTTGAGCAAGCAGATCCAGATCGCCACCGACAATGCCAAGGGAGCCGCGGCGCGCCTGGCGCAGGTCGAGGCGCCCAAGTTCGAGGACAACGAGACGAGCTTCGCACAATTTCGCGAGCGCATCGAGAAGACGCTCGGCTTCCTGAAGGGCCTCTCATCGCAGCAGTTCGAGGGCGCCGCCGAGCGTGCCGTGACGCTGAAGTTTCCCCATCGCTCCTTCGACTTCAAGAGTGGGCTGGAGTATTTAACGACCTTCGCGACGCCGAACGTCTATTTTCATTGCGCGACCGCCTACGACATCCTGCGACATGCCGGGGTGAAGATTGGCAAGGGCGATTTCCTCGGCAACGGCTGAGGGTTATGAAGCGGGCATTGATCACCGGCATCACCGGCCAGGATGGTGCCTATCTTGCCGAGTTGCTGCTCGGCAAGGGCTACGAGGTGCACGGCATCAAGCGTCGCGCTTCCTCCTTCAACACCGATCGCATCGATCATCTCTACCAGGATCCGCACGGCTCGCAGGTGCGACTGCACCTGCATTACGGTGATCTGACCGACGCCACCAACCTGATCCGCATCATCCAGCAAGTGCAGCCCGACGAGATCTACAACCTCGCCGCGCAGAGCCACGTGGCCGTGTCCTTCGAGACACCCGAGTACACCGCCAACGCCGATGCACTCGGCACGCTGCGACTGCTGGAGGCGATCCGTATCCTGGGGCTGACGGGGCGCACGCGGTTTTATCAGGCCTCGACCTCGGAGATGTTCGGGCGGGTGCAGGAGATCCCTCAGCGCGAGACGACGCCGTTCTATCCGCGCTCCCCCTATGGCGCCGCGAAGGCATATGCCTATTGGATCACGGTGAATTACCGCGAGGCCTACGGCATGTTCGCGTGCAACGGCATTCTGTTCAATCATGAGTCGCCGGTGCGCGGGGAGACCTTCGTCACACGCAAAATAACCCGCGGGCTCGCGCGGCAACATGAGGGGCTGGAGGATTGTCTGTATCTGGGCAACCTCGATGCACGGCGCGATTGGGGCCATGCACGCGACTTCGTGCAGGCACAGTGGCTGATGCTGCAGCAGCAGGGCGCCGAGGACTTCGTCATCGCCACCGGGGAGCAGCACTCGGTGCGCGAGTTCTGCGAGCGGGCGGCCGGACTGCTCGGCATGCGGCTCGAATGGCGCGGCAGCGGCGTCGCCGAACAGGGCGTCCTGGCAGACACCGGGCGCACCGTCATTCGCGTCGATCCGCGCTATTTCCGGCCAACCGAAGTGGACACGCTGCTCGGGGACGCCGCCAAGGCGCGTCGTCTGCTCGGCTGGCAGCCGCAGATCGGCTTCGCGCAGCTGGTTAAGGAGATGGTCGAGGAAGATCTGGCGATTGCCCGTCGCGATGCGCTCGTCGCCCGCGAGGGCTTCAAGACCTACCAGCATCGCGAGTAGGGTGCGGGCGAATATGCCGTGAGTATCGATCCGCCAAGCGAGCTGCTGCGGGACGCCTCGATCTACGTCGCCGGCCACGGTGGCCTGGTCGGCTCTGCGATCGTGCGTCGTCTGCGCATCGCCGGAGCTCGCCGCCTGCTGCTGCCCGCGCGTGCGCAGCTGGACCTGCGCCGACAGGATCAGGTCGAGCGGTTTTTCTCTGTAGAGCAGCCGCAACTTGTGTTCCTCGCGGCCGCCAGGGTCGGGGGTATCGAGGCCAATCGCAGCCACCCGGCCCAGTTTTTGGCCGAGAACCTGCAGATCCAGACCAATGTCATCGATGCCGCCTGGCGGCACGGGACGCGCAAGCTGTTGTTTCTCGGCTCCAGCTGCATCTATCCGCGCGATGCGCC
The DNA here is from genome assembly GCA_035553315.1 of Steroidobacteraceae bacterium. Lineage (GTDB taxonomy): Bacteria > Pseudomonadota > Gammaproteobacteria > Steroidobacterales > Steroidobacteraceae > FEN-1191. Next base: position 114,198 of record DATNDE010000002.1, on the reverse strand, counting down.
TCAGCCGATGCGCGAGGAGTACCTGCTGAGCGGTGCGCTCGAGTCGACCAATGAGTGGTATGCAATCGCCAAGATCGCCGGATTGAAGATGTGTCAGGCATACCGCCGCCAATACGGCTTCGACGCCATCAGCGCCATGCCGACGAATCTGTACGGACCCGGTGACAACTTCAGCCTGACCGATGCGCACGTGCTGCCGGCACTGATTCGCAAGTGCGACGAGGCACGCGAGCGCTGCGCTCCGGCGGTGGAGGTCTGGGGGACGGGGCGCCCCCGGCGCGAGTTCCTGCACGTCGATGACCTGGCCGATGCCTGCGTGTTCCTGATGCAGCACTACAGCGAGCTTGACCCGATCAACGTCGGCTGGGGGCAGGACGTGAGCATTGCGGAACTGGCTCAGCAGGTGGCGCGCACCGTGGGGTTCACCGGCAGCCTGCGCTTCGATCCGTCCCGCCCCGACGGTACCCCCCGCAAGCTGCTCGACGTCTCGCGGCTCTCCTCGCGCGGGTGGCGGCCGCGACTGTCCCTGGGCGAGGGCCTGTCGGCCACCTACGCCTGGTACCGGGAGCACCGGCACGAACTGCGCACTTGACGCACGGCGACAAGCGGGGAATTGAAAAGTTCCCTTAATCTCCTTAAGTAGACGTTAAGCTCGCAGTTCCCGACTCATTTCGCTGTAAAGTCGGGCGTCAGCCCTTGAGGCTGACTGTTCATTCACTCGTTAAGGACCTAAACCGATGAAGTTCAACGTTGCAGTACTGGCGGTTCTGGCGGCCACCCTGGCCGGTGCGCCACTCATCGTGTCCGCTGCCGATTCCGGCAGCAGCGACACGGCGACGACCACCACCAAGGCGAAGCACGCCAAGCACCACAGCAAGAAGGGCAGCAAGAAGAGCAGTTCCAGCTCTGACAGCAGCGCCCCGCCCAAGTAAGGCCTGTTGTCCGCGGCAGCCTGCCGCCTCGGCGGCCGGCTGCCGCGACCCTCGGTGCCGGCAAGAAATGCGGCGCCGAGGGCTAATCCACCCGGTGCGACTGCGGAAGCGGGTCGCTGGCGGGGAAGGTTTGCTCCAGTTCCTTGTCTAGCGCGTTTTCTTGCGCCTGCCTGTCCCCCGACCCCTGAGAACTGTCCACCGATACGGCAGAACCGTCTGCCATCGGCTGTCGGCGCGCGCGGCGCTGGGCTGCAACGGCCAGGGTCAGGCCGGCGATGGCGCCCCCCAGGCCGACAAGTACGCCGCTCGTGAATCCCCAGCCGCCGCGAGAGCGCAGGGCGCCCGGTCCGTCAACGCTCATGTCTGCTCGGTTGTTCATGACCTCATCCTAGCCGGCAGCTCGCCGGCAGCGCAGTGCGCGCTCACGCGCGCGAGAGTGGGAGCTCTCCGACGTTTCAGCCGCCGTCCTCGAGCTTCGCCGACAGAGAGATCTCAGCACGCAGCAGGCGCGACACCGGGCAGTTGGCCTTGGCGTCCGCCGCGATTTGCTGGAACTTCGCATCGTCAATCTGCGGTATCCAGGCCTCCGTCTGCAGGTGCACGCTGCTGATGGTCCAGTTGCCTGCCACCTGCTCCAGCGACACGCTCGCCTGCGTCGCCAGTCGTTTGGGCGTGAAGCCCGAGCGACCGAGCGCGGCCGACAGCGCCATGGTGAAACAGCCCGCATGCGCCGCCGCGATCAGTTCCTCGGGGTTGGTACCCGGGGAGCTCTCAAAGCGAGATGCGAAGCCGTAGGGGGTTTCCTTGAGCACGCCGCTGTGTGTGGCGAGTGCCCCGTGGCCCGACTTCAGATCGCCAGACCAGATCGCCGATGCAGTACGCTTCATGGGGCGGCTCCTTGGATGAATCGCTGGACGGAGGGCCGATGACTCTACAGTCGCAGGCCAAGAGGGTGCAATGGAGGCGGCAGCGTGACCTCGCAGCGTAATCCTGACGGTGCGCCCGCGCCCGTCCCGGAGCCGCCCTGGCTGACGTGGTCGCGCGAGCTGCAGGCGATGGCGCAGACCGGTCTGACCTTTTCCAAGGACCCCTATGACCTCGAGCGCTATCGGCGCCTGCGCACGCTGGCATTGCAGATGATGGCCCTCGGGGCCGGCACTGCCCTCGAGCCACTGGAGGCGCTGTTCGCCCAGGACATGGGCTATCCGACGCCGAAGGTCGACGTGCGCGGCGCGGTGATTCGTGACGATCAGATCCTGATGGTGCGTGAGACGAGCGACGGGCGTTGGACCTTGCCGGGCGGTTGGGCCGACGTGAACCAGTCGGCAGGGGCGTGCGTCGAGCGCGAAATTCGCGAGGAATCAGGCTACCAGGCGCGGGCCATCAAGCTCGCGGCGGTGTGGGATTCGCAGCGCCAGGGCTACGAATGCCCGCATCCCTATACGATCTACAAGATGTTCTTCATCTGCGAGCTCATCGGCGGCAGTGCGCAACCGAGCCTGGAGACCAGCGAAGTGGCCTTCTTCTGCGCCGATGCGCTGCCCGATCTATCTCTCGGGCGCGTCAATGCCACACAGATTGCGCGCATGTTCGTGCACTCGCGCGAGCCGCTGCTGCCTGCCGACTTCGATTAGCGTTGATGGGTGGCGCCTCGGCGCCCATCGCGGCGCGACCAATGCGTCGTGGTGATTTGCCCGCAACTGCAGGCTGCGGGGGACGAAAACGGTGCAGTTCTCGCGCCCGCGCGGGCAAAAAGGGTGCGGCACCGTGAACCTCGCCGGGACGCCGCGGGACACGTTGCCCCTGTCTACGCTGTAGCTACCGGCATTTAAGCGTCAGAACCGCAATTATTCGTCGCTGCAACTTTCCGTGGCACGGCGGCTGCATTACCGGCCTGGGAACGTGACGTTGTGACAGGACGACGAACGCTCCGAGCCGCACTGCGGCTCAACACTCAATGTGGCTGCACGGGAGTCGCCAATTCATGCGCAAGAAGAACGGAATCACCCTCGCCGCGGCGACGGTGCTGATGCTGTCGAGCGGGGCCGGATGGGCCGATCAGGCCGCGCCGGCAGCGCCGCCCAAGCCCGCCATTCCAAGCATTACCGATATTTTGATGAGCTCAGGGATCACCGCCAGCGGTTATGTCGACGCGACATTTTCGGCCTTCGGTTACTCGGGCTCGCAACTTGTAAACGGCGTGGAGGTGTCCCATCCCGGCGGGTATGACACCTTCAACTTTCAGCAGGCTGGGCTCACCCTGGCGTACCAACCTTCGGCCGGTTTTGGCGCGCTCATCAACCCGGTCGTGACGTCCTATAACTCGATCTACGCTGAGAACTATGCGCCGGACTCGAACTATTATCTGCATACCGCCGGGTCCGGCCCTGGCGCGCCGGCATTCGCGATTTACCAGGGCTATGCCCAGTACGTGACCGGGGCGTGGAGCGTCATCGCGGGCAAATTCGCGACCTTGGCGGGTGCCGAGGTGTATGCGCCGCCCGGCAATGCCAACGTGACGCGCTCGCTGCTGTTCACCTTCGAGCCGCTGACACATACCGGTGTGCGTGCGACCTACGCGCCGAGCAGCAAGTTCAGTTTCATCATCGGTGCAAACAATGGATGGTTCGATTCCGGCGATGAAAGTTCCTTCGGCGCTCCCAAGACGCTCGAGGTCGGCATTGCGCTCAATCCCACCAAGACGCTGGCCTGGACGCTGCAGGACTACTTCGGCAGCGACTACATTCCCCTTTATGGCACGCACGCCGATATCGAACTGTTCGATACGGTGCTGACCTGGACGATCACTTCGCAACTGATCCTCGTCGGGAGCGTCGATTACGGTGATGTGGCCAGCCTCGGTGCGATCCCTTCGGCCAATTGGTGGGGCGTGGCGGGCTACGTGAACTACCAATTCAATCCAAAGTGGCGACTGTCGCTGCGCGGCGAGTACCTGGACGACGCGGACGGCTTCCTGACCGACGCGGCGGCGGTCGGCGGGGTCGGTTCGCCTCTGCCCGCGCCCGGCGAGGAAGCTCTCAAAGAGGTCACGCTCACCTTCGGCTGGGATCCGGTCAGTCACCTCGAGTTGCGCATCGAGGGTCGATACGATGATCCCGACAGCGTCATGCCGAAGCCCGCTGGTCGCAGTGTCGACGTCTATCCAAAGACGGAGCAGGGCTGGCTCGAGGCGCTCTGGAAGTTCTAGTCACCCAGCCGGCGCGGCGTCGAGCTGCGCATCGAAAAGCGGGTCCGACCGAGCATAGGTCGGGCCCGCTTTGGCTTGCGCGCGCTGGTTTGACAGCCCACCAGCCTGGCGCCATTGTGACGCGATGGCCGGCCCCGACACCGATACGAAGACCGCACCGACCGCCTCGACATGGCATGAGCGCGCGCGTGCACTGCGGCCTGAAGGCCGTGCGCTCATCGATGGACAATTGCGCGCCGCAAGCTCGGGCAGGACCTTTGACGATGTGAGCCCCATCGATGGCCGCGTGCTCGCAGCCATCGCCGCCGGTGATGCGGCCGATATCGATGCTGCCGTTGCCACTGCGCGCCGTAGCTTCGAGCAACGGGTCTGGGCGGACCAGCCGCCCGCGCAGCGCAAGCGCACGCTGCTGCACTTTGCCGACAGGATCGAGAATTGCGCCGAGGAGCTTGCGCTGCTCGAGACGCTCGACGTCGGCAAGCCGATTCGTGACAGTCTGGCGATCGACGTACCGGCGACGGTGCGCTGCCTGCGCTGGTACGCCGAGGCCGTCGACAAGATCTACGATGAGATCGCGCCAACAGGCCCTGCGGCGCTGGCGATGATCACGCGCGAGCCGGTGGGTGTGGTCGGGGCCATCGTGCCGTGGAATTTTCCAATGATCATGGCGGCCTGGAAGATCGGCCCGGTGCTGGCCGCCGGCAACTCCCTGGTGCTGAAGCCCTCGGAGAAGTCCCCGCTGACTGCCATCCGTCTGGCACAGCTCGCCCTGGAGGCGGGTTTGCCTCGGGGGGTATTCAATGTCGTTCCCGGCGAGGGCGCCACGGCCGGCCACGCGCTCGCGTCGCACCGCGACGTCGATGCCGTGGCGTTCACCGGCTCGACCGCCTCGGGTCGCGCCGTCATGCAAGCCGCCGCGCAATCCAATCTCAAGCGCGTCTGGCTCGAGTGCGGCGGCAAGTCGCCGAACATCGTGCTCGCGGACTGTCCGGATCTGGCCCGCGCGGCGCGCAGCGCGGCCGCCGCCATCTTCTTCAATCAGGGCGAGATGTGCTCGGCAGGCTCGCGCCTGCTGGTGCAGGAATCGGTGCGCGATGCGCTGCTCGAGCAGATCACCGCCATCGCGCGCACGCTCACACCGGCCGATCCACTTGATCCGGCGACGCGCCTCGGGGCGATTGTCGATGAGACGCAGACGCATCGGGTGCTGGACTACATCCAGGTTGGCACGCGCGAAGGGGCACGCCTGGCGTATGGCGGGGCTCGTACCCGCACCGACAGCGGCGGCTGCTACGTCGAGCCCACCGTGTTCGATCAGGTGCGCCCGCAGATGCGCATTGCGCGCGAAGAGATCTTTGGACCGGTGCTCGCAACCCTTAGCGTCCGGGACCTCGAGGAGGCCGTGCACATCGCCAACGACGTGGACTATGGGCTCGCCGCGGCCGTCTGGACCCGCGATGTTTCCGCCGCGCATCGCGCCGCCCGAGCGCTGCGCGCCGGCATGGTTTACGTCAACTGCTATGACGCCGACGACATCACGGTGCCCTTCGGCGGCTATAAGCAGTCGGGCTTTGGTCGCGACAAGTCGCTGCATGCTTTCGACAAGTACACCGAGCTGAAGACCACCTGGATCGATCTGAGCTGATGTGAGCGCCCGGCATCGTTTTATCGCCACGGCCCCGCGTGGCTTGACGGATCTGCTGGCGCGCGAGCTGTCCGCTCTGGGGGCCGAGCAGCTCGTGGAAGCTGGCGGCAGCGTGCGCTTCGAAGGTACGCTCGCCGTGGGCTATCGCGCCTGCCTCTGGTCGCGCGTCGCCAGTCGCGTCCTGCTGTGTCTGGCAGAGCTGCAGGCCGAGAGCGCCGATGAGTTTTACCGGCTGGCAGGGCAGATCGAATGGGAGTCGCATGTCTCACCGGGCGGCACGCTGGCCTGCGATTTCAGCGGAACGCATCCGGGCATCACCAATTCGCACTTCGGCGCGCTGCGTCTGAAGGATGCCGTGGTGGATCGGCTGCGCGAGCGCTTTGGCAGCCGCCCACAAGTGCAGCTGTCGCGTCCCGCCGTGCGCCTGCACGCGCACGCCCGCGGCGCCCGTATCACGGTGGCAGTGGATCTGTCGGGTGAGAGCCTGCATCGGCGCGGCTATCGGCTAGAAGCGGGCGAGGCGCCGCTACGCGAGAGTCTGGCGGCTGGCGTGCTGCTGCGGGCGCGCTGGGATGAGGCGGCTGCTGCCGGTAGGGAGTTCCTCGATCCGCTGTGCGGCTCGGGGACGCTGGTGATCGAAGCGGCGATGATCGCCGCGCAGCGCGCCCCCGGCCTGCAGCGCGAGTACTTCGGGTTCCTGGGTTGGCGCGCACACGATGAGGCGCAGTGGCACACGCTGTGCGAGGAGGCACGTGCGCAGGCGCGCGCCTCGCTCCCCAATCTGGTCCGCGGCAGCGACCTGGATGGGCGCGTCTTGCAGCAGGCGCAGCAGAATGCATTGCGCGCCGACGTGGCCGCGCTGGTGAGGTTCGAGCGCGGCGCCTTGGCGGCCGTGCGCCCCCTCGGTCCCGCCCCCGGCATGATCTGTACGAACCCGCCCTATGGCGAACGTCTCGGCGACGAGGCGGGCGCACGTGCGCTGCACGCGCAGCTGGGTCAGGTCCTGCGCGAGTACTTTGCGGGCTGGGACGCCGCGATCCTGACCGCCGCTCCGCAGGCTGCGCGCGAGCTGCGGCTGCGTAGCTATCGCGTCCATGAGCTCTGGAATGGACCGATCGCCTGCCGGTTGCTGCGCATCGACCTGGCCGCGCCCGGCGCGACCGATCTGATGCATCGCCCGGCTGTCACTGCACGCACGGCGCAAGAGTCGATAGCAGCGCAGCCCGCACCGTCCGCTGAACTGTCTGTCGCATCCCCGCCGTCTACCGCGGGCGCCGCGATGTTCGCCAACCGGCTGGAGAAGAATCTGCGGCGTCTGGGTCGCGCGGCGCGTGCCGCGCAGGTGAGCTGTTACCGACTATATGACGCGGACATGCCGGAATACGCCTTCGCGATCGATCGATACGAGGAGACGGCGGGGACGGCCAGCACCGCGGGGGCGGCCGATGAGGCAGCGCGCGTGCACCTGTACGTGCAGGAGTATGCCGCCCCGGCGAGTATCGATGTGGACGCTGCGCGCCGTCGGCGGCGCGAGGCGCTATCGGTGTTACCCGCAACGCTTGCCGTAGCGCCCGAGCGCATCCATCTGCGCGTACGTCGACCGCAGCGCGGGGCTGCGCAGTACCAACCACGCCGAGCCGATGCCGCGCGCCGTGACGGCCCCGCCGCTGCGCCGCTGGCGAACATGCTTACCGTCAGCGAGGCGGGTCTCAAATTTCTGGTCAATCTCGACGATTATCTGGATACCGGACTGTTTCTGGATCACCGATCGACGCGCGCGCTACTGCGGGAGCGCGCCCGCGGTCGCCGCTTCCTGAATCTATTCTGCTACACCGCCAGTGCGACGGTCTGTGCGGCGGCCGGAGGCGCGCGCGAGAGTCTGAGCATCGACATGTCGAATCGTTACCTGCAGTGGGCCGAGGCGAATCTACAGCTCAATGGCGTAGACCCCGCGCAGCATCGACTGCTGCAGGCAGATTGTCTCGCCTGGCTGCAGGCCGGAGACGATGCCCAGCGTGATGCGCGCGCGGGCTTCGACCTGATTTTTCTGGATCCGCCGACCTTTTCCAACTCCAAGCGCATGCAGGGCGTGCTGGACGTTCAGCGTGATCACCTCGCATTGATCGGCCGGTGCATGCAACGACTTGCGCCGGGTGGAACGTTGATCTTTTCCACGAATGCACAACGCTTCAAGCTCGATGCGGCGGTGGCGGAGCGTTGGCGCGTCTTGGACCTTTCCCGACGCACGCTGCCGTTCGACTTTCAGGACAATCCGCGCATTCACCGCTGCTACGAGATCAATGGCTCCTGAGCATCTGCTCGGCGGTCTACTGGGCGTCCTGCTCCGCCTTGTCGCGTTGCGCCGCGGCCGCATCCTGCGCGGCCTGCACCTGCTCGCGCACGTGCTGCTCGATCTGTGGAGCCTGCTGTGCCTGCTGAGCTTCGACCGCGGCACCGACCGTGCCGCTGGCGGCGGTCTCCGCAAGGCCGCATGCGCTCAGCAATGTCACGCCGACGCCCATGGTCATGAGCATCAATGCGAGCAGTGGTACGGATCGCGTCATGGTAGCTCCTGCGGCCATCCTAGTGCCGATGCCGCTGCCATTCTGAGCGGGCGTTGGCAAATTTCCGCGCCTTGGCATATTTGCGCCGCTTGCCTGCGGACGCGACCGCCTCAATAGATTCCTGGCAGGAGCCGCCAGGTGCGCCCCACGTAGCCGCTATAGGCGTGCCCGAGCTCACGCGAGAGCGCGGACTCCTCGATGGCAATCCGATATCGATACGCTGCCGCGGTCGGAATGAGCAGCATCGCCAGCGCTGGCAGACTGCCCAAGCAGAGCCCGAGTCCTAGAAAGGCGAGCAGGGCGCCGGCATAGGAGGGGTGACGAATCCATCGATACGGACCACGGTCGATGAGTCGATGATCGGGCGCAATCGCGACGTCCACCGTGAACAGGCGTCCGAGGTACAGGATGGCGTACCAGCGCAGTGCGACCCCGCCCGCGAAGGCGAGCAACGAGACCGCCAGCAGCGCAGGGCCAACGCGGAAACGTCCGAGCATTACATCGGCGGCGAGGATAGATGCCAGCGCCCAGGCCGACACGATCACGATCCAGAGCACATGGCGCGAGCCGCGGTCGGCGCGTGCCGCGTCTGCGTGCGATCGCTTGCGCAGCGAAAGGGCGAGTTCCGCGAGGCCGAAAGCGGTCCCCAGGCAGGGAAGCAGAATATGGCGGCTCATCAGCGATTACCTGTAACGGGATTCATAGCAGATCGCGCAGCCGATACCACAGCATCGCCAGTGCCAGCAGCGGCCGGCGCAGCGTGCGCCCGCCCGGAAAATCCCGATGCGGCAGGCGGGCGAAGACGTCGAAGCGCTCGGCGGAGCCGGCGATCGCCTCGGCGAGGAGCTGGCCGGCCAAACCCGCCAGCGCGATGCCGTGCCCCGAGAAGCCCTGCAGGAAATAGACATTCGGCGCGAGGCGTCCGAAGTGCGGGGCCCGGTTGAAGCTGATGTCCAGCAGGCAGCCCCAGGCATAGTCGATGCGCGCCCCGGCGAGCTGCGGAAACACCTTCAACATACGCCGGCGCGTGGCCGGCGCGATGGCGCGCACGTCGAGGCCGGAGTAGTTGACCCGTCCGCCGAACAACAGCCGCTCATCGCGCGTGCGCCGAAAGTAGTCGAGTATCCAGTTGGTATCGCAGACCGCGGCATTGTTGCGGATCAGGCGCTGGGCGCGCTCGGCGCCGAGCGGCTCGGTGGCGACGATATAGCTGCCCACGCTCACGATCTTGCGCGCCAGCGAGGGCACGGTGTCGCCGAGCCACGCATTGCCGGCGAACACGAGCCAGTCGCAGTCCACCCGGCCGTCCGCAGTGCGCACCTGCAGCCTGCCGCCCGTGCCGGGCGCATCCTGCTCATAGCCGAGCGCGCGGCTGGCTTCATGTATGGTGACTCCGGCGCGCAATGCGGCTTGCGCAAGGCCGAGCGTGTAACGCAGCGGCTGCAGATGACCCGCAGCCGGATCGTACAGCGCGCCGAGATAACGGCGTGACTCGAGCACCCCGCCGAGGGCCACTCGGTCCAGCAGCTGCGTGCCCTCGTAGTCGTGTCGTTGCAGCCACTCCTGCCAGTGCTGCAGAGCCAGCCATTGGCGGGGCTTGATGGCCGTGAGCATCTGACCGTCGGTCCACTCACAGTCGATCGCGTGACGGCTCAGGCGTTGCTTGAGCAGCGCAATGGCGTGCAGCGACAGTTGCCAGATATGCAGCGCCGCCTCATCGCCGGCCAGTTTTGCCAGGGTCGGCTGCTCGGCTGCAATGCCCGGCAGCACCTGACCGCCGTTACGTCCCGAAGCGCCCCAGCCCAGCCGCTGGTCTTCCAACAGGCTGACGCGGTAGCCGCGCTCGGCGAGCGCCAGCGCCGCCGAGCAGCCGGCGATGCCGCCACCCACCACGCAGACCTCGGCGCGCTCAGCGCCCCGCAGCGCGGCGGTGACCGGCAGGCTCGGTGTTACGGCGCTGTAGTAGGAGGGTGGCGACGCCATGAGGCATTTGACAGAATCTGTGCACCGCATCAAGGAGCGCCATGACCGGGGTCCGGGACGCTGCCGGGGAGCTATGGTCTAATGCCCCGAGGGCCAGCGAAAGTCTGCGCCGGTCCCGCCATCTCTACTGACCCCCTAAAAGCCCCGCCATGAGCGCAAGGCGACCTGTCATCGGTGTTCCGGCGGACCGGCGGCTGCTGGGCGCGCACCAGCAGCCTTACCATCTGGCCGGCGAGAAGTATCTGGCGGCAGTGCTGGACGCGGCCGGAGGGATCCCGCTGATCCTGCCCGCCATTGGCCGGGAGCTGCAGCTCGAGGGGCTGCTGGAGAGCCTCGATGGAGTGATGTTCACGGGAAGCCCGTCGAACGTCGAGCCGCATCACTATCGCGGCGAGCCCAGCGAGACCGGCACGCTGCATGATCCGCATCGGGATCAGACCACATTGCCGCTGATCCCGAGGGCGGTGGCCGCCGGCGTGCCGGTGCTGGGCATCTGCCGCGGCTTCCAGGAGATGAACGTCGCCTTCGGCGGCACGCTCTGGCAGAAGCTGCACGAGGTGCCAGGGCACTTCGATCACCGCGAGGATAGCGAGCAGGTGCTCGAGGCGCAGTACGGCCCGGCGCACGAGGTGATTCTGGAGCCGGGCGGGCTGCTGCGGCGCCTGGCCGGCGCGGAGCGGGTGCAGGTCAATTCGCTGCACGGGCAGGGCATCCGCGAGCTGGGCGCGGGGCTGACGGTGGAGGCGCGCGCGCCCGACGGCGTCATCGAGGCCTTTCGAGTGCAGGATGCGCCAAGCTTCGCGCTGGCGCTGCAATGGCATCCGGAATGGCGCGTCCTGGATAACCCGCTGTCGCTCGCGCTGTTCCGCGCCTTCGGCGAGGCCTGCCGCAAGCGGCGCTCATAAAAAGGATCGATCATGGCGAGCGAGATTCAGCAGTTCTTCCGCGATCACGGCATCGCCGAGGTCGAGGCCATCATTCCGGACATGGCTGGCATCGCCCGCGGCAAGATCATGCCGTCGGAAAAATTCGGCGAGGACGAGGGCATGCGGCTGCCCGAGAGCGTGTTTCTGCAGACCGTCACCGGGGACTATCCGCCCGATACCAGCTCGGCGATGAGTCCGGCGGAGATCGACATCGTGCTGCGCGCGGATCCCAAGACGGTGCGCGTGGTGCCCTGGACGGCCGAGCCGACCGCCCAGGTCATCCATGATTGCTTCTACTCGGACGGGCGGCGCGTGATGATGGCGCCGCGTCACGTTCTGCGACATGTGCTGGAACTGTATGCACAGCGTGGCTGGGAGCCGGTGGTGGCTCCCGAGCTCGAGTTCTACCTGATCGAGCCGAACACCGATGCGGACTATCCCTTGAAGCCGCCGGTGGGACGCTCGGGGCGTGCCGAGCCCGGTCGGCAGTCGTACAGCATCGCCGCGGTCAACGAGTTCGATCCGCTATTCGACGACATCTATGCCTTCTGCGAGGCGCAGGACATCGCCATCGACACGCTCATCCACGAGGACGGCCCGGCGCAGATGGAGATCAATCTGCTGCACGGGGATGCCATGGATCTGTCGGACCAGGCGTTTCTCTTCAAGCGCACGGCGCGCGAGGCAGCGCTGCGGCACAAGATGTACGCGACCTTCATGGCCAAGCCGCACGCGCGCGAGCCGGGCAGCGCGATGCACATCCACCAGAGCGTCGTCGATACGCGCACGCGCAAGAACATCTTCAGCAACCCCGACGGCACGCCCTCGGCGCTGTTCTTCTCCCACATCGCCGGGCTGCAGCGCTATGCGCCGGCCGCCATGTCGCTGTTCGCGCCCAACGTGAATTCTTATCGACGCATGACGCGCTCCCAGATCGCGCCCATCAACGTGCAATGGGGCTACGACAACCGCACGGCGGGGCTGCGTGTGCCGATCGCCTCGCCGGAAGCGCGACGCGTGGAGAACCGCGTCGGCGGGGCGGATGCCAATCCCTATATCGCGATTGCGGCATCGCTGGCGTGCGGCTATCTGGGCATGATCGAGGGCCTGCAGCCCACCGAGCCCATCAGCGGCAGCGCCCATGAGCTGCCGTTCTCGCTGCCACGCTCGCTGGATGAGGCGCTCGCGCGGCTGCGCGATTGCGATCCGTTGCTGCAGATCCTCGGCGAGCCCTTCGTTGCGGCCTACACCATCGTCAAGCAGGCCGAGTACGAGGTATTCCTGCAGGTGATCAGTTCCTGGGAGCGCGAGCACCTGCTGTTGAATGTATGATCTGCCGCGACCCATGAGCACGAGCACGAGCACCGACGGCGGCGGGCGGCCGTGGCGAGCAGGGCGCACACATCGCGCAGGCGACTGTCCGCGCGTTGCTGCGCTTGCCGCGGCGCTGCTGCTGGCTGGCGCGTTGGCGGGCTGTGGAGGCGCGCCGTCCAGTTCGAGCGCGCAGGGCGCCCAAAGCGGCACGACGCAGGCCGGCGCGCGCAGCGGCGCGGTGCAGGCCGGCGCTCCGGCATCGCAAGCCGGGGCCACGGACGCCGAGAAGGTGCTGAACGTCTATAACTGGTCGGATTACATCGACCCTTCCGTGGTGCCGGCCTTCGAGAAGGAATACGGCATCAAGGTCAATTACGACGTCTTCGACTCCAACGAAGTGCTCGAGACGAAGCTGCTGGCAGGTTCCGCCGGCTATGACGTGGTGGTGCCATCCGCCTCCTTCCTGCAGCGGCAGATCCAGGCCGGCGTGTTCCAGAAGCTCGACAAGGCGCTGCTGCCGAACCTTGCAAATCTGGATCCGATGATCACGCATGCCATCGAGGTCAACGATCCCGGTAATCAATATGGTGTCAATTACCTCTGGGGCACCTCGGGCGTCGGTTACAACGTCGACAAGATCGCCGCGGCCATGCCGGCCGCGCCGGTGGACAGCTTTGCCATGCTGTTCGATCCGGCCGTGGTGCAGCACTTCAGGGCCTGTGGCGTCTCGATTCTGGATGCGCCCGATGAGGTCGTGGGCGAGGAGCTGGTGTATCTCGGCAAGGACCCCAACAGCGAGGCGCCCGCGGACCTGGCGGCGGCCGAGAAGGTGCTGCTATCCGTGCGGCCGTACATCCGCTACATCAATTCCTCGAAATACATCGAGGATCTGGCCAATGGAGAGATTTGCCTGGCGCTCGGCTGGAGCGGGGACGTGGAGCAGGCGCGCGTGCGCGCCCAGCAGGCCGGCAATGGCGTGAAGATCCGCTACAACATTGCGCGCGAGGGCGCGGTGAGCTTCTACGACATGCTGGCCATCCCGGCCGACGCTCCGCATCCGCGCAATGCGCATCTGTTCATCAACTATTTGCTGCGCGCGGATGTGGCCGCGAAGAACTCCGCAGCGGAGCACTATGCGACCGGCAACCGCGCTGCCTATCATCTGCTGCCGGCTGAAGTGTACGAGGATCCGGGCATCTACCCGACGCCCGCAGAGCAGGCGCGCCTGCATCCTAATGCGGCCCACAGCCAGACCTACACGCGCGAGCTCAATCGCATCTGGACGCACTTCAAGACCGGAACGTGACCGGCGCAGATCTGATCAGCGGGGCCAGCGTGGCCGGCGGCGCGGACTACGTGCGTCTGGTCGAGCTCAGCAAGCGCTTCGGCGCTTTCCTGGCGGTCGATCGCGTGTCTCTGCGGATCGCGCGCGGGGAGATTTTCTGCCTGCTGGGTGCCTCGGGCAGCGGCAAGACCACGCTGCTGCGCATGCTCGCGGGCTTTGAGACCCCGAGCAGCGGCCAGTTGCTGCTCGACGGCCAGGATTTGACGCAGGTGCCGCCTTACCGGCGACCGCTGAACATGATGTTCCAATCCTATGCGCTCTTTCCGCACATGGACGTCGAGCGCAATGTCGCGTTCGGTCTGGAGCAGGAGCGCCTGGGGCGCGACGAGATCCGTCGCCGTGTCGGCGAGATCCTCGAGGTGGTGCGCATGGGCGAGTACCGCGCGCGCAGGCCCCACCAGCTCTCCGGCGGGCAGCGTCAGCGCGTTGCCCTGGCGCGTGCGTTGGTCAAGCGTCCCAAGCTTCTGCTGCTCGATGAGCCGCTCGCGGCGCTTGACCGCAAGCTGCGTGAGCACACCCAGTTTGAGTTGATCAATGTGCAGCAGCAGCTCGGAGTGACCTTCATCGTCGTCACGCACGATCAGGAGGAGGCGATGACGCTGGCCACGCGCATCGGCGTCATGAATCAGGGCGCGCTGGTGCAGGTGGGCAGTCCGCGCGAGATCTATGAGCAACCCGCCACGCGCTTCGTGGCCGATTTCATCGGCTCGGTGAATCTGCTGGAGGCGCAGGTGCAGGAACGGGGCGCCGCAGGCTGGCAGCTGCAGTGTGCGGAGCTGCCTGCGCCGCTGCTCATCGAACGCTGCAGCGGCGGGCAGTTCGAAGGGCTGCATGCCGGCAGCTCGCTGTGGGTCGCACTGCGACCTGAGCAGATCAGCCTGTCGCGCGCGGCGCCCGGGCAGCCGCACAATTGGGCGCAAGGTGTAGTGCGCGAAGTGGCGTATCGCGGTGAGGTGTCGGTGGTGCTGGTGCGCCTGAGCTCCGGCCGCGAGCTGCGCGTGACGCTCACCAATGCCGGTCGGGCCGGCTCACCCGTGCCGATGCGCGATGAATCCGTCTACCTGAGCTGGCACGCCGATGCGGCCGTGCTGGGTGCTGCATGAGCCCGAAGGCCCGCCCCGAACATGCAGCTCGCTCTTCTCGCGCGCTCGTGGCAGGCGTGCCGATGCTATGGCTGTCGGTGTTCTTTTTGATTCCGCTGGTGATCGTACTGAAGATCTCCTTCGCCGAGGCGCGGCTGGCCATGCCACCCTATACGCCGCTGCTCGAGTGGGTGCGTGGACACGGAGCGGCGCTGCACGCGCACCTGGACAACTATCGGTTGCTGTTCAGCGATCCGCTGTATGCCGACTCGCTGCTGTATTCGCTGCGCGTGGCGGCCGGCTCCACGCTGTGCTGTCTGCTGTTGGGCTATCCGATGGCGTTGGCGATTGCACGAGCCGCGCCCGAGCGCCGTCACCTGTTGCTGATGGCAATCATCCTGCCGTTCTGGACCTCCTTCCTGCTGCGCGTGTATGCCTGGATCGGCCTGCTGCAGGATGACGGCGTCATCAATCACCTGCTGCTGGCGCTGCACCTGATTCATCGGCCCGTAGCGATGGTCAACACGACCTTCGCCGTCTACGTCGGCATCGTTTATTCCTACCTGCCCTTCATGGTGCTGCCGCTGTACGCCAATCTCGAGAAGCACGACGCGGCGCTGCTGGAAGCGGCCGCGGACCTCGGAGCGCGTTCCTGGCAGCGCTTTCGCCGCATCACGCTGCCACTATCGGTGCCCGGCATCATCGCCGGGGTGCTGCTGGTATTCATTCCGGCAATCGGGGAGTTCGTGATTCCCTCGCTGCTCGGGCCCGCCAGTCAATTGATGATCGGCCGCGTCATCTCGACGGAGTTTTTCGAAAATCGCGACTGGCCGGTGGCAAGCGCCCTGGCGCTGGTACTGCTGGTACTGCTGCTCGCGCCGATCCTGCTCCTGCAGCGCTACCGCGGTCGGGAGCTCGCGGCTTGAGCGGCCGGGCAGGCAGCCGGATGCGAGGAGCGCTGCTGCTGCCAGGCGCCCTGGCGGTGGGCCTGACGTTTCTGTACCTGCCCATCGTCTCGCTGGTGGTGTTCTCCTTCAATGCCTCGCGTCTGGTGACGGTGTGGGATGCGGCGCATTCCCCGACGCTGCACTGGTACGTGGAGCTGTTTCACAACGCGCAGATTCTGCACGCCGCGCGCCTGTCGGTACTGATCGCCTCGCTCAATGCCTGCGGAGCGGTGGTGCTCGGGACCTTCGCGGGGTTCGCGCTCACGCGCCTGGGTGCGTTTCGCGGCCGCGCACTGCTCTCGGTACTGACGACCGCGCCCCTGGTGATGCCCGAGATCATCACGGGCCTCTCCTTGCTGCTGCTGTTCATCGCCCTGCAGCAGCTGCTCGGCTGGCCGGCGCGACGTGATGCTGCCACCATTGTGTTGGCACATATCAGCTTTTCGGTCTCTTACGTCGCCATCATCGTGCAGGCGCGTCTCGCCGGCTTCGATCGCTCGCTCGAGGAGGCGGCCCTGGATCTGGGTGCGACGCCCGCGCGTGTCTTCCGCCGCATCACGCTGCCGCTGATCGCGCCGGCTTTGCTGTCGGGCTGGCTGTTGTCGTTCACGCTCTCATGGGATGATGTGGTGATCTCGCAGTTCGTGGCCGGCCCAGGCTCGAGCACCTTGCCAATGGTAATATTTTCCAAGGTCCGCCTCGGGGTCAGCCCCGACGTCAATGCGCTCGCGACGCTGTTGATCACGCTGGTGGCGAGCGGGGTGATCGGCTCGACGCTGTGGCGCAGGCAGGGCGCTCGCCGGCGGATGCGCGAGCTGCAGCTGGCGCAGGCGCAGCGCTCATGACGGAGGGCTTATGACACAGACTGTGCTGGGATTGGACGTCGGCGGTTCCTCCATCAAGGCGGCGCTGGTGGATATCGATCAGGGTTGCACGGTCACGCCGCTGCAGGTCGTGCTGACGCCCATGCCCTCAACGCCCCAGTCGGTGCTGCAGGCGTGCGCGCGCATCGATGCGCAGCTCGAGGCGCGCGGTCCGGTGGGTCTGGCGTTCCCATCGGTCATCCAGCATGGCATCGCGCGGACCGCAGCCAACGTGGACAAGGCCTGGATAGGCTTCGCCGGCGGTGAGCATCTGGCTGCGCTGCTCGGCAGGCCGGTCGTGTTCATCAATGATGCTGATGCGGCGGGGCTGGCCGAGATCGAGGCCGGTGCGGGCCGCGACGTCCAGGGCGTGGTGTTGCTGCTGACTTTTGGCACGGGTATCGGCTCGGGCCTGTTCCTGAATGGTGAGCTCGTACCCAACACCGAGCTCGGCCACATGGAATTTCATGGTGTGGACGCCGAGACCATCGCCTCGGCGCGCGAGCGCACCACCGAGAGGCTCGACTGGGCTGCCTGGTGTGCCCGCGTCAACGACTATCTGGGACGTCTGCATGCGCTTTTCTGGCCGGACCTGTTCATCCTCGGTGGCTCGATCAGCGAGGATTTCGATCAGTATGGACATCTGCTGCACAGCCCGGCGCCGATCCGCCGCGCCGCCTTCGGCGCGCAGGCGGGTGTTGTCGGTGCCGCGTTTGCGGCGGTGCGCGCGCAGCGGTGAGCGTCACGGCGAGGTGGCCAGGGGCGAAGCGGCTGGGGGCGAGTAGATGACGCCGACGAGCAAATTGCCGCGCGTGGGCACGACGATCTTCACGATCATGTCGCGACGGGCCGCTGAGCTCGGCGCGATCAATCTGGGTCAGGGGTTCCCAGACTACGAGATGGATGCGCGACTCGCGGAGCTGATCTACGAGGCGATGCGCGCCGGCCACAACCAATACGCACCCATGCCGGGCCTGGCAGCGCTGCGCGAGGTCATCGCCGAGCGGTTGCAAACTCGCCATGGGGTGAGCTTCGATGTCGAGCGCGAGATCACCGTGACGCTCGGCGCCACCGAGGCCATCTTTTCGGCCGTGCAGGCGCTCGTCGGAGCCGGCGATGAGGTCATCGTCTTCGACCCAGCCTATGACTCCTACGAGCCGGCCATCGAGCTGGCCGGCGCGCGCTGCGTGCACGTGCCGCTCGAGCCGCCGCGTTTTCGCCATGACTGGCAGCGTATCGCTGCGGCCTGCACGGCGCGCACGCGGCTGATCATCCTCAATTCACCGCACAACCCTGGCTGCAGCTGCGTCTGCCCCGAGGATCTCACGGCGCTCGCCGAGCTCGCGCGACGCTTCGATCTCGCGGTGATCTCCGACGAGGTGTATGAATACATCGTTTTCGATGGCCTGCGTCATCACAGCGTGCTCGCCCATCCGGAGCTGCGCGAGCGCAGCGTCGCGGTCTACTCTTTCGGTAAGACGCTGCACGCCACGGGGCTGCGCGTGGGCTACGCCGTGGCGCCACCGGCCTTGACCAGTGAGCTGCGCAAGGTGCATCAATTCAATACCTTCACCATCGCCACGGCGTTGCAGTGGGGCATCGCGCGCTACCTGGTCGAGCGACCGCAGACGGGCGAGGATCTGAGCGCATTCTTCGCATCGCGACGTGATCGTTTCATTGCCGCCATACGCGCGGGCAGCACGGCCTGGTCGCTGCCGCCTTCGGAGGGCAGCTTCTTTCAGCTGCTCGACTACGGGCAGATCAGCAGTCTGCCGGACGTGCAGTTCGCCGACGAGCTGCTGACGCGGGCCGGCGTTGCACTGATTCCCGTATCGGTCTTCTATCAGCAACCCCCGCCGGGCATGACATTGGTGCGCGCCTGCATCGCCAAGCGTGAAGCCACGCTCGATGCGGGCGCCGCGCGACTGGCCGAATTTGCGGCCGGTCCGGCACACACAGCAGTCGTCGCCGGCGTGGCCGCGCACGCGGAGGCGAGTTCATGAAGGGCGAAACGCGCGTCAATCATCCTCCCTCGGTGCAGGTGCCGGCAGATAATCACCCCGTGGTGGCGCCGATCCACCAGACGGTGAAGTTCGAGTTCGAGACGATCGAGGATACGCTCAAGGCGCTGCGCGGCGAACGTCCGGGATTCTTCTACGCACGCAGCTCCAATCCCACCACGCGAGCGTTGGAGCTCACGCTCGCGGAGCTGCAGGGGCGCGAAGACTGTCTGGTGTGTGCCTCGGGCGTGGGGGTCGTGGCGCAGACGCTGCTGTCGCTGACGCGCGCCGATGATCACGTGTTGTGCTTCGTGGAGAGCTACGGGCCGACCCGTCAGCTCATCCGCCGCATTCTCGGCAAGTACGGCGTCGCCCATACGCTCTTGTCGATCGACGACCTGCCGGGCATCGAGGCGCTGCTGGCCGCGCGCCCCACCCGGCTGGTGGTATTTGAAAGTCCCACCAATCCCGTCAATCGCATCGCCGACATCGCCGCGATCACGCGCCTGGCGCGCAGCCACGGGGCGCTCACGCTGCTGGATAACACCTTTGCGGGCGTGCATCAGCACGGACGCTACGATGTGGATCTGTATCTGCACAGCCTCACCAAGTACGTCGCAGGCCACGGCGATGTCATGGGCGGTGCCGTGATCGGCGAGGCGCGCCTGATCCGCATGCTGCGCCCGGATTTCACCGTGCTCGGCGGCATCCTCGATCCGCATGCAGCGTTTCTGATTCAGCGCGGCCTGAAGAGCTACTTCCTGCGCTACCGTGCGCACTCGGCCGCGGCGCTGCGCATCGCGCAGTACCTGGTCACACATCCGACGGTGGAGCGCGTACGCTACCCCGGACTATCCAGTGATCCGCAGCATGCGCTGGCGTGCTCGCAGATGAGCGACTTCGGTGCCATCGTGACCTTCGATCTGCGCGGCGGCGCCGAGGCCGGGCGCCGCTTCGCCGAGGCACTGCAGCTGTTCGCCATCACGCCGAGCCTGGGAGCCACCGAGTCGCTGGTCATGCCGCCGCAGTTGCTCGGCAGTCGGGATCTGTCCGAGGAACAACAGCGGCTGTCCGGGATAGGTCCCGGTACGGTGCGCCTGTCGGTTGGCCTGGAGGATGTCGGCGACCTGCTCGCGGACCTGGAGCAGGGGTTGGCGAGGGCGCAGAGCGCCTGACGGTCAAATGCCGCGGATGACGGGCGGCCCGGACTTCAGGGCGCGAGCTGCGAATCTTGCGCATCCGGATTGACGACTCCAAAGCCCACTTCACTGCGTGTGTAGAAGAGCCGGATAGCGGCCTTGTGCAGCAGCTCGAGCAGCTGTTGCAGCTGCGCATCGGTCATCAGCAGCTCGACTTGCACGGTCAGACTGCCGGCGAGCTCGAAAAATTTCTGCTCGTGCAGGACGTGGTGGCGTCCAAAGCCGGCGACCGGCCGCAGTACCGAGCCGCCGCGTGCGTCGAGATCGCAGGCCCGGCGTAGCAACCATTCCCACAGCAGCATGCCCTGATGGCGCTGGCCCTCGGGTACATGGAATCGCACCAGGGTGCCTTTCATGTGGTTTCATCTCCCGGGGTGGACGTGGAGGACGCTGCCGCGCTACTGCCGGCCGGCAGCCGCTGCGCCGTGGCGGGTGCGTGGATCCCCGTGCAGGTGTGCAGCCAGCTCACCGTGCCGATGCCCGCAAAGGTCATGAGCAGCGAGCCGGCCAGGTGCGTGCAGATGACCGCGCCGGCGGCGAGCATGCGTCCCTGCTGCATCAAGGTGGCAACTTCGGCCGAGAAGGTGGAGAAGGTCGTCAGCCCGCCGCAGAAGCCGGTGATGATGAGCAGGCGCCATTCCGGCGCGAGCGTCGAGAACACGGCGAAGAAGGCTGCGGCTGCGCCGATGATATAGCCGCCGATCAGATTGGCCGCGAGCGTACCCAGCGGCAGGGTAGGGAAGAGGCCGTTGAGGCGATTACCCAGTATCCAGCGCAGCAGTGCACCGACGCTGGCGCCGATGGAGATGGCAAGCACCGATTTCCACACAATCCATCCCTCCCTCGCGGCCCTTCAATCCCGCTTGAGAATGCGCGCGCGCGTCCCGGCGGGCTGTTGTAGGCATCATCGGCCGCAGAGCGACGGTTCAGGGAGGTATGCCATCTCCGTGCCCGGGAGTCTTGCAGAGATGCAGCGGCGATGCAATTGCGCCCGTCGCGGCAGCGTGCGGGTAGGGTGGCCTTCAGTTGTTGCCGTAGAGGGCCGCCGTCCCGAGCTCCTGCTCGATCTCCAGCAGACGATTGTATTTGGCGATGCGCTCGGAACGGCACAGTGAGCCGGTCTTGATCTGCCCGCCGCCCATGCCGACGGCGAAATCGGCGATGAAGGTGTCTTCGGTCTCGCCCGAGCGATGGGAAATGATGAAGCCCCAACCGGCGCGGCGGCACAGGCTGATGGCATCAATGGTCTCGCTGACCGTGCCGATCTGATTCAGCTTGATCAGCGCCGCCGTGCAGGCCCGCTCGCTGATGGCGCGGCGGATGTAGATGGGATTGGTGACCAGCAGATCATCCCCGACGATCTGCATGCGCGCCCCGAGCGCCTCGGTCTGGGCGCGAAAGCCCTGCCAGTCATTTTCGGCCAGGCCATCCTCCAGCGAGATGATCGGATAGCGGTCCGCCCAGCTGCGATACAGAGCGGTCATCTCTTCCGCGTTCTTGTCGCCCTGACGACTGCGCGTCAGTCGATAGCGGCCTTTCTCAAAAAACGAGGAAGCGGCGGCGTCCAGCGCGATCGAGACGTCCTTGCCGGGTTTGAGTTTCGCGCGCTCGATCGCCGCGACGATCAGCTCGCAGGCCTGCTCGTTGCTCTGCAGCTGAGGAGCGAAGCCGCCCTCGTCACCCACCGCAGTGCTCAGGCCGCGCTGGTGCAGCAGTCCCTTGAGCGCCTGAAAGGTTTCCGCACCATAGCGCAGCGCCTCCGAGAAGCTCGCCGCCCCATGCGGCACGATCATGAACTCCTGCAGATCCAGGCTTGAGTCCGCGTGCTTGCCGCCGTTGAGCACGTTCATGAGCGGAACGGGCAGCCGCCGGGCACCCGCGCCGCCGAGATACGCATAGAGCGGTAGCCCGGCGGCAGCCGCTGCGGCACAGGCCAACGCCTGCGAGACGCCCAGGATAGCGTTGGCGCCCAGACGGGATTTGTTGGGCGTGCCATCGAGATCGAGCATCTGCTGATCCAGTTGCGCCTGCTGGGCCGGATCGGCGCCGCTCAGGCGCGGCGCGATGAGATCGTTGACGTTGGCAACCGCGCGGCGCACGCCCTTGCCGCCATAACGCGCGCCATCGCCATCGCGCAGCTCCACGGCCTCGTGCTCGCCCGTCGAGGCGCCCGAGGGCACCGAGGCGGTGCCGATCACGCCATTCTCCAACTGCACGGTGACGCGCAGCGTCGGGGTGCCGCGTGAGTCGAGAATCTCCAGGGCACGCACCGTGCGAATGGCGCTGTTCATGCGACGAACTCCGTGAGCAGGACGAGGGCCGGCAATTATAGCCGCGCGCACCCGAAGGCGACCGCCGGCGGGGCTTTACGACCACCCGGTGCCGCTGTCAATCAGCCGCGTGGCAGGCGCGCAGCAGTCTTTCACGAAGGCTGCGCACGCTGTCGGCGGTCAGCGGTGCCGTAACCCTCGCGCTACAATGCGTCCATGTTCCGCCGTCGATTCCTGCAGTCCGGCGCCGTCCTGGCGGCCGCCGCACACTTTCCCTCGGCTCTGGGGGCGGCGGAGCGCGCCGCGCCGCGCCCCGGTGGGCTCAAGCGACTGGGCTCTGCGCAGCCCTTCGACTATGCAAGCCTCAAGGGGCTTGCGCGCTCGATGGCTTCCAGCGCCTATCGCGGTCCGACCACGCAGTTGCCTGCGCCGATTGCGCACCTGAGCTGGGATCAGTGGGAGTCGATTCAGTTCCGCGAGGACCATTCGCTCTGGGCCAATGAGGGGCTGCGCTTCCAGGCGCGCTTCTTTCATCTGGGATTTACGGTCAAGAAGCCCGTGCGCCTCTACGAGGTCGCCGGCGGCATGGCACAGCAGCTGGCCTTCGATCCGGCGCTGTTCGACTATACCCGCAGTGGTGTCAACTGGCGGCGGCTTCCCCCGGATCTCGGCTTTGCGGGATTCCGGCTGCTGTTCCATAGCGACTGGCAGCGCGATATCGCCGCCTTTCAGGGCGCCTCTTATTTCCGTGCGGTCGACGGTGACATGCAATACGGCATGTCACAGCGCGGGCTGGCCATCGACACGGGCATGCCTCAGCCCGAGGAATTCCCCGACTTCGTCGCCTACTTCCTCGAGCGGCCCTCGCCCGATTCCAACGAGCTGACCGTATACGGTCTGCTCGACTCACCCAGCACCACCGGCGCCTATCGCTTCATCATCGGGGCGGGCGACACCCTGGTCATGGACGTGGATGCAGCGCTCTATCCGCGCCGGAGCATCGAGCGCCTGGGCATCGCGCCGGGCACCAGCATGTTCTATTACGACGAGAGCCAGCACCGCTTATCCGAGGACTGGCGCCCTGCGATCCACGATTCCGACGGCCTGCAGATCCACAACGGTGCCGGCGAGTGGCTGTGGCGTCCGCTGGGCAATCCCAACGTCGTGCGCGTGAACTCCTTTTTGGACAACGCGCCGCGCGGCTTCGGGCTCATGCAGCGTGACCGGCGCTTCGAGGACTATCAGGACGATGGGGTGTTCTACAACCTGCGTCCGAGCGTCTGGGTCGAGCCCAAGAGCAACTGGGGTCGTGGTGCGGTGATGCTCGTGGAGATTCCGGCGGCCGACGAGACCTTCGACAACATCGTGGCCTTCTGGAATCCGGCTAACAAACCGCAGGCGGGGCAGGAGCTGCTGTTTGCTTATCGACTCTACTGGTGCCGCTACAATCCCACGCCCTTGCACCTCGCCCAGGTCTCGGCGACGCGCTCGGGTATCGGCGGCGTGGTCGGCCAGAAGCGCAGTTACTTCTCCTGGCGGTTCGTCGTCGACTTCGTCGGCGGGGATTTCTCCATGCTTGCCGCCGGTGCCGAGGTGCAGGCCATGGTCAGCACCTCGCGAGGGCAGATCGAGCTGGTATCGGCGCGACCGTTGCAGGAGGTGCATGGCTGGCGTGCCATGTTCGATCTGAAGCTCACCGATTCGAGCAGCGAGCCGATCAATCTGCGATTGTTCCTGGCGCTCGGCAGCCAGCCGCTCAGCGAGACCTGGCTCTATCAGTACACGCCACCGCCGCCGGCACAGCGCACCTACTAGCGGCGGAACAGCCGCAGCAGCAGGCTGATGATGAGGCTGACGAGAATCAGCGTCGTCAGCGGAAAGTAGAATCGAAAGCCGGGACGCACGATCAGGATGTCCCCGGGCAGCCGGCCGATCGGCAGTCGCGACAGCCAGGGCCACGCCAGGCCCGCCACGACCAGCAATGCTCCCAGCACGACCAGGAACCGTTGCATGCCGACAGCATAGCGCTTTTGCATCGTAGAATGATCCGATGGTGCAGACGTTGCGCAGTACGCCGGCGGGGGATGGGTTCTGGATGCCGGCGGAATTTTCCGCGCATGCGGGCTGCTGGATGCTCTGGCCGGAGCGACCGGACAATTGGCGACGCCATGCCGCCCCCGCACAGCGCGCATATGCCGCCGTGGCGAGCGCGATTGCGCGCTTCGAGCCGGTGACCGTGGGGGTCTCGGCTGCCGCTTATGCGGGTGCCCGCACGCAGCTGCCCGCCACGGTGCGCCTGGTGGAGCTCTCGAGCGATGACGCCTGGATGCGCGATGTGGGGCCGACTTTCCTGGTGAACGCAGACGGCGAGTTGCGCGGCGCGCAGTGGCGCTTCAACGCCTGGGGCGGGCTGTATCGAAACTTCGAGCGTGATCGCAGCGTCGCCCAAAAGGTGCTCGAGCTCGCCGGCTGTGAGCGCTACTGCGCACCGCTGGTGACCGAGGGGGGCGCATTGCATGTAGACGGCCAGGGCACCGCACTGGTGACCGAGGAGAGCCTGCTCG
The DNA here is from genome assembly GCA_035553315.1 of Steroidobacteraceae bacterium. Lineage (GTDB taxonomy): Bacteria > Pseudomonadota > Gammaproteobacteria > Steroidobacterales > Steroidobacteraceae > FEN-1191. The sequence continues at coordinate 89,356 of DATNDE010000002.1, read as the reverse complement.
ATCGGCGGCGCAATCCCAGGCTCACTCGAGAGCGCATCGAGACGCTGCTCAAGCGCTATTTGGGCGCAACGCAGGTGCTCTGGCTCACTTGCGGGCTCATCGACGATGAGACGGGCGGCCATATCGACAATTTGGCCTGCTTTGCGCGCCCAGGAGAGGTATGCCTGACCTGGCCGCAGGATGAGCGTGATCCGCAGCGGCGCGTCTGCGAGCACGCCCTGGAGAGGCTGCTCGCCTCACGCGATGCGCGCGGGCGGCGTCTGCGTGTGCACCGCATTCCCGCACCGCCCCCGCTGTACCTGAGTGCGCGCGAGGCGCGCGGGATTCTGCCGCGCCCGGGAATCCGCCCGCTGCGAGCGGGCCGGCGCCTGACCGGCAGTTACGTCAACTTTTATCTCGCCAACGGCGCTGTGATCCTGCCGCTGCTGGATGCGCGTACCGACGGCGCTGCGCGGCGTGCCCTGCAGCGCGTCTTTCCGCAGCGGCGCATAGTGGGCGTGCCCGCGCGCGAGATTCTGCTCGGCGGGGGCAACATCCACTGCATCACGCAGCAGCAACCGCGCGCAGCGCAGGCGCGCCTCAGGGGAGGGCGGAGAGCTCGTGCTCGGCCATGACCAGCCATTGGCGCTGCATGCGCCGGTAGTAGCGCGGCGCGATGCGCGCGTTGTCCAGCAGCTCCTTGAGCACGCGCCGTGCCTCGTTCGACCGCCCCGCGACACGCAGCAGCTGCGCATAGCGCAGCGGCGCCTCGGCACCCGCGAAGGAGCGCATCACCGCGGCATACTCCTGCAGCGCGCGCTCCTCGTTGCCCTCCGCCTCGAGCGCGCGTGCGTAGAGCAGGTGTGCCTCGGGCGAAGGAAACTGCGGATTTTTCGCCCGCAGGGTCTCGAGCGTGGCACGCGCCTCGCCCACGGCCCCGGAGGCAAACTGCGCCCGCGCCAGTCCCCACAACAGGTTCGGATCGCTCTCATACAGGCCGGTGAGAGCCTGGCGGTAGACCCCGACGGCCTCGCTCGCACGGCCGTGGCTGATCAGCGCATCCGCGTAGTGCTGGCGGCTCGCGACGTCGCCGCTGCGCTGCATTTCCGCCTCGTAGCGACGCAAGTCCGCGCCCGGACTCAGGGCGCGACGCATGACGCCTGTGGCTCGGGCGGTGCCGGCGCCGCCGAACAGGCCTGGCAGCAGCTCCACGATCCCGTAGGCCAGCCAGCCGAGCGGGGGCAACAGAATGATGACCACGATCCACAGCGCATTGCGTCCGGTGCGCAGGCAGTGCGCGATCAGCGCAGCCTCGATGACCAGACCGATGATCAATCCAAAGCCATATCCCATGTTGCAAGCTTAATGGCTGGCTGGCGGTGACGATAGCGCGTCGCAGCTCCGAGCTCGCAGTGGCGAATGCGCGCCGGCACGCATGCTAAGATTCTCGGTGCCGGCCCGATGGCCGCAGCGGTTGCATGCATAAACCCCGACTCATCACGCTGGCGGTGTGCCTGCTTTCCTCTGCCGCCGCGGCCGCGCAGCTGCCGCCGCCCGTTTCTGCCGCGCCTTCTGCGACTCCCGCACCGCCGCTGGCACCAGCGTCCGCGGCGCCGTCCGCAGCATCCGCGCCACCACGCCGCCTGCGCATCGGCCTGGTGCTCTCGGGCGGAGGCGCCCGCGGGGCGGCGCACATCGGCGTGCTGGAGATGCTCGAGCGGCTGCACGTGCCGATCGATGCGATCGCCGGCACCAGCATGGGTGCGGTGGTGGGCGGGCTCTACGCGAGCGGCCTGTCGGGGCGTGAGATCGCACAGGCGATCGGGTCGGTCGACTGGCAGGCTGCATTTCGCGATCGTCCGCCGCTGGCAGCGCTGGACTATCGGCGCAAGCAGGAGGAAGAGCAGTACCTGGTCAACCTGCCGCTGGGATTACAGGGTCGCAAGTTGGTGATCCCTCGCGGCCTCATCCAAAGCCAGAAACTCACCGAGACGTTGCGCGCACTGACACTGCCGGTCGCGCGCATCAGCGACTTCGATCGCCTGCCGACGGCGTTTCGCGCCGTTGCGACCAACCTGGTGAACGGCGAGGCGAGCGTGTTGGCCAGTGGCGATCTGGCGACTGCCATGCGCGCGAGCATGTCCGTGCCCGGTGTATTCGCGCCGGTCGAGTACCACGGTCAGGTGCTCGTGGATGGAGGGCTGGTCGACAACCTGCCGATCGATGTGGCGCGATCCATGCACGTCGACGTCCTGATCGTGGTGGACACCGGCTATCCGCTGCAGTCGCGCAAGGGGCTCGTCTCGCTGCCGGGCATCACCAGCCAGGTGCTGGCGATCCTGCTGCGGCGGAATATCGGTCGCGGGCTCGCAACGCTCGGTGCACACGACGTGCTGATCAGTCCGCAGCTCGGCAACTACTCCTCCTACGACTTCGTCGACACCCTGAAAATCGTCAGCGCGGGGGAGAGCGCCGCGGCCGCCATGCAGAAGCAGCTGCGCGCCTTGTCGGTGTCGGACGCCGAGTATGCGCGCTACGTCGCGGCACGCCGCGCCGTGCGGGCGCCGCCGCCCAAGGTAAGCTTCGTGCGCGTGGATCCGGATTCCACCGCCTACAACCGCCAGATCCACGACATGTTCGACCGCTTCAGCGGACGCATGCTCGACGCGCAGGCGCTGCAGCAGCAGATCCGGCTGCTCTATGGCCGCGGTTACCTGGAAACGCTCGATTATCAGTTCCAGCAGGATCCGGACGGCCAGTACGGCCTGGATTTCACCGCGCTGCGCAACTCCTGGGGACCGAACTATCTGCGCCTCGGACTGGACATGCAGGACGACTTCGAAGGCGACACCAGCTTCAACGCGGCCGGACGGCTGGATGTCACGGAGCTCAATTCACTGGGTGCCGAGTGGGACTCGGTGCTGCAGGTCGGGACGGAGCCGCTGCTGTCAACGGAGTTTTATCAGCCGCTGTCCAACGTCACGCAGTACTTCGTTGATCCTCATGTCGACGCCGGGCAGCACCAGATTGCGCAGGTGGAAGGCGGCCGGCACGTGGGCGAGTACCTCGTGCGCAGCTTCCACGCCGGCCTGGATCTGGGTCGCGCACTGGGCAATTGGGGCGAGATCCGCATCGGCGCGGTGGAGAATGACGGCAGCGAGCGCGTAAGCCTCGGCGACTTCAGCGTGCCCGGCGCAAACTTCGATGTTCAGCAGTACTTCGCGCGCTTCGGCTTCGATGATCTGGACAGCCCGAGTTTCGCGCGCGCCGGTCAGGCGCTGACCGCCCAGCTCACACTCGAAAGCCGCGGTGCCGGGGAGGGCGCGGATCTCGCCACCATCGACTGGCGCGGCGTGCACTCCTGGGCTCGAAACACACTGGTTGCCTGGATCTCCGGTGGCATGACTCCCGGAGGCAGCCAGACGGCCATCCGCGATTACTTTCCGCTCGGCGGTTTTCTCAATTTGTCGGGCGTGCGCGCCGAGACGCTGGCCGGGCCCCAATACGCCATTGGAAGGCTCATCTACCTGCACAAGGTCGGCAACGGCGGAGAAGGCATTCTGGACGTACCCGCCTACATCGGCGCCTCACTCGAATCCGGCAATGTCTGGGACGAGCGCAGCCAGATGCATTTCAGCGGCCTGCGCACGGATTTCTCGCTATTCGTCGCGGCCGATACCTATCTCGGACCGGCCTACCTCGCGGCGGGTTACGATCAGAGCGGCAGCACGGCGTTCTATCTGTACATCGGCCACACCTTCTGAGCACCGGCGCCGATTTGGCGGCGCCGGCTCAGACGCCGTGACTGGCTGCGAGGTTTTCGATCTTCTCGAACAGCAGGGCCGGCCGGTCGCCGATGCGCGAGTACTCGTGCTTGCGACTCATCTCCGCCAACGCGGCATCGCGCTCGACGGCCGTGGCGTACCAATGGCTGCGCTGCCAGTCCGCCCCCATGATCTTGCGGAATGGATCGCCAGGGCGAAGACTGATACGCACGCCGTAGGGCTTGGGACCCTGCACGATGGGCCGACGCAGGTTGTGGGGCTGACAGATAGCGTTCATGCGTAAATTTTAGCGGCAATGCCGCGGCGACAGAAGCAGCGTTAGAAAACAGCGATAGAAGGTGATGCCAGCAGGCGGCGGCCCGTGGCGGCCGCGAGGAGCAGCATATGGAGATTCCCGAGACGCATTTTGTCAACGGCCGGCGCATCCAGCCGCCCTTTCCACCGGGGTTGGAGCGGGCGGTGTTCGGCATGGGCTGCTTCTGGGGCGCCGAGAAGCAGTTCTGGGAGCTGCCTGGCGTGTACGCCACCGCCGTCGGATACGCCGGCGGCCATACGCCGGATCCCACCTATCGTCAGGTGTGCAGCCATACCACCGGGCACGCCGAGGTCGTACTGGTGATCTACGACCCCAAACGCGTTGCCTATGAAGAGCTGCTCAAGGTGTTCTGGGAATCACACGACCCCACGCAGGGCATGCGCCAGGGCAATGACATCGGCAGCCAATACCGCTCGTTGATCTACACCGATGGGCAGGCGCAGCAGCAGGCCGCCGAGCTGTCACGCAGCCAATTCCAGAGCGCCCTGAACAAGGCGGGGTATGGGCAGATCACGACGGAAATCCGTTCGGCTCCGCCGTTTTTCTACGCCGAGGAATATCACCAGCAGTACCTGGCGAAGAATCCGGACGGGTATTGCCCGGATCATTCGTGCGGGGTGTCGTTTAAATCTGCGGTTGAAGGCGCAGAGCCAGCTTTGGCGCTACCGGCTCGTCTCGCGGGCGCCTCAGGCATGGGAGCTGCGCCAAAACGTGATGATCAGGCCGCCTGCGACGACCAGGGCACCTCCTAACCAGACGGGTGGCCCGGGAAGCGTGTGAAAGACCAGAAAGTTGATGATCTGCCAGACGACCAGGAGCGTGGCTATGTAGAGGCCGACTACGCGCCCAAACTCCACGGGTGCGGTGTTCAAGAACGAGCCGTAGCCAAGCAGCAGTATTGCTCCGGCCAGCAGCAACGCAACTCGGGTTGGCGCGCTGTGTTGATAGATGGCGCGCCGCACGATGGCATCGCCGCTGGCCTCAAGGGTCGTGGCGATCAACAGCAGAAGTGCGATGGGTAGGCTCTGCAATGCTTTGAACATGATGAGGGTTGCCGTCCGGTGTGCCACGTGACAAGTTCATTTTCTCGCCTGTCACCCAGACTGGCAACGAGGGCCGCTCTTCGGGCAACATCGCGGGCTCCCCAAAGTCACCGCAGCTAGAATCGTTGGAAAATCCACAGTCCAATTCTCCATGGGGCAAGCTGATATCAATCACGGACCGCGCGTGGCATCTGCTGTCAACGCGTGCTCGGCGCTTGCTGCTGCAGGTCGGGATTCCGTGGGGTGCCGCCCTGATCGTGGGGCTGGTTTCGGTCTGGTATGCGGACTGGAGCACTGACGCATATCAGGAATTTATCCGCTTGATCGCACAGCATTGGTGGCTCGCCCTCGTGCTGCCGCCCGGGCTGACGGTCATCGGCGTCTATCTTACGCGCCGCTGGTTCTACGGCAGCGAGGGGAGCGGCATTCCACAGGTCATTGCCGCCATCCACGCACCGCGCGGCGAGAACGACCAGCTGATGCAACGGCTGTTCGGCCTGCGGGTGATCGCCGGTAAAGTGGGCGTCTCCCTGATCGGCCTGTTGGGAGGGCTTACCCTCGGCCGGGAGGGGCCCACGGTGCACATAGGCGCGGCAATCATGGCCGAGACCCGCCGCTTCTATCCGCATCGCAGTGCGCGGCTCGAGCGTCAGTTGCTGTTGGCTGGTGCCGCAGCGGGACTGTCGGCGGCATTCAACACTCCGCTCGCCGGAGTGGTGTTTGCAATCGAAGAGATCGCCCGCGACTTCGAGAGCCGCACCAACGGTACCATGATCACGGCGGTGGTGTTCGCCGGGCTGACCTCGCTGGCACTGGCGGGTAACTACCTGTACTTCGGCCAGCTCAACGTCTCCGACGAGCTGCACTTGGCATTCGCGCTGCCGGTAATCGTCGCGGCGATCGCGTGTGGGCTGCTGGGCGCCGCTTTCAACCTCACGGTGCTGCACTGGGCAAAATGGATGCCGAAGCCTTTGAGCGCACTCAAGATCAAGCGCCCGCTCTGGTATGCATTACTCAGCGGCCTCGTCATCGCCGCGATCGGCATTGGTACGCGCGGGCAGACCTGGGGCAGCGGTTACGCTCAGGCCCGTGCACTGCTGAATGGCACGGCACCGCTCAACGAGGCCTTTGGTTTTACCAAATGGGCAGCGCTCGCCGTCAGCTATCTGGCTGGGCTTCCGGGCGGTCTGTTTTCCCCCTCGCTGGCGATTGGCGCCGGCGTCGCGCAATGGGTACATGCGCTGTTCTCGTGGACCTCCATGGCTGCGATCATCGCGCTTTGCATGACCGGTTATCTCGCCGCCGTCACGCAATCGCCGATCACGTCCTTTGTGATCGTCATGGAGATGACCAACGGCACTGGCATGGTTATTCCGATGATGGCCACCGCGCTGGTTGCGTCACGCATCGCGCACTTCTTCACTCCGCCACTCTACGAGGTGCTGGCCGCCGAGAAGTACTTCGAGTACCAGCCGCCTGCGGAGGCCGGAGCCGTGTAGAGCGCGGCTCCAGCGGCAGCTATCGCGCCGCGGTCTCGTGTCTTATGCTTCAGCGGCCTATCGTTGCTACGCAGGAGTACGGACCATGATCCGTCATGAGGACGACGTAACGCCTGAGGTCCTGCGGGTAATGGAGGGCACGCCCAACCCCCGCTTGCGGGAAATCATGGTGTCGCTGGTCAAGCACCTGCACGGCTTTGTCCGGGACGTGCGGCTGACCGAAGCGGAGTTTCGCGAGGCGACCTCGATCATCAACCAGATCGGTAAGCTCAGCAGTGATACGCATAACGAGGCGGTGCTGATGGCCGGATCGCTGGGCGTATCCATCCTGGTCTGCCTGATGAACAACCACAATCAGGGGCAGCATCAGCATCAAACCTCGCAGAATCTGCTCGGACCGTTCTGGCGGATGCATTCGCCGCCGACGGAGAATGGCGGTTCGATCGTGCGCTCGCCCACGCCGGGACCGGCCCTGTTCGTCAATGCCCAGGTGATCGATCCGACGGGCGCGCCCATCGCCGATGCGGAGGTGGACATCTGGCAGGCCTCGCACCTCGGCTTTTACGAAAATCAGGACCCGAGCCAGGCGGACATGAATCTGCGCGGAAAATTCCGGACCGATGCGCAAGGGCGCTTTTGGTTCCGGTCAGTGAAGATGGTGGGCTATCCCATCCCGACCGATGGCCTCGTCGGTCGCCTGCTCGCTGCTCAGGGCAGACATCCCTACCGACCGGGGCACCTGCATGCGCTGATCGTAAAGCCCGGTTTCAAGGTGCTCATCAGTCAGGTTTATGATCGAACCGATCCCAACTACGACTCGGACGCGCAGTTCGGCGTCACCGAGGCGACCACCGGCGATTACCTACGCCATGACGAGCCGCATCCCCAGGATGCGACGATAGAGCCTCCCTGGTACTCCCTGGACTACACCTATGGGATGGAGCGCGGCGACGCCGTGCTTCCCAAGCCGCCGATCAAGTGACCTGGAGCGCACGCTGCTACCACGCAGCTGCGACGCCCCGGCTGCTACGCAGGGGCGCGTTCAGCGACGATGAACATGCGGGGAAAGGCCAGCAGTACCCCGCCATCGGCGAGCGCAGGATAGGCAGCCGCAATCCTGGCGGTGTAGAGCCCGAGAAATCGGTCGCGCTCCTGCCCGGACAGAGGCTCGAGAAAGGGACGCAGGCCTGTCGCGCGGACGAAATCAACGATGGCTGCGGCGTCGCGCAGCGGATGATGATAGGTCGTTCGCCAGAGGTCGAGGCGCGAGGCCTTCGGCTTCAGGGCCTGGTAGTAAACGCGCGCTGGCGGTAGTGGAGCGCGCGCTGCGGCTGCCAGGCGCGTGTTCCAAAGATCAGCCATGGCCACTTCGCTCATCAGCCGGTGCGTCGGCTCTGCCAGGTTATCGGGCATCTGCACGGCGAGCGTGGCGCCAGGCTGCAGCGCCGAGAGCACGCGTGAGAGCTGCTCGAGGTGATCGGGGATCCATTGATAGGTGGCGTTGGCGAACACCAGATCCACATCCGCAGCGGGAATCCACGCCGCCGCATCGGCCAGCTCGAACCGGGCTTGCGGCACTCGCTCGCGCGCCTGGGCCAGCATGGCCGGCGAGCTGTCGATGCCCAGGAGCTGGGCGTCCGGATAACGATGTGCGAGTAGTTCGGTGGAATTGCCCGGGCCACAGCCCACGTCGACCGCCCTGCGTACACGACCGGCTCGGACCTGCGCGAGCAGATCGCGCGCCGGACGAGTGCGCTCGTCCTCGAAGTGCAAATAGGTGGTGGGGGACCAGTCGCTCACGACAGCCATCCAATCCAGCAGCCAGCGTGCGGCAGCCAGGAATTGTCGCCGCGGCCAGGCCGGCGGCTCGGGGAGCCGAGCCGGTGTATACTCGGCGCAATCCTTCCTGCAGGCGAGAGTCTCATGGCTCACACGACCAGCACGAAAGCGGCGGCAACAGCCGAGTCCGCGGCACTTCACGATCCTACACGGCGCGCCTTCCTCACCGCGAGCCTCGCCGCCGGCGGCGGGCTGATGCTCAGTCTCACCCTGCCCGGCGTGGCGGCAGCGCGTCCCTCGAGCAGCCACACGCCCTCGAGCGGCCGTACGCCCTCGAGCACCCGGGTCAGTGCCTACATTCTCATCGCACCGGACGGAACGGTCACCATCATGGCGCGCAGCCCCGACATGGGGCAGGGCACCAAGACCTCCCTGCCGATGATCATCGCCGATGAGCTGGATGTGCCCTGGTCAAGCGTGCGCGTCGAGACAGCTCCGGTGGATCCGGCCGTGTACGGACCGCAATTCTCCTATGGGAGCCTGAATACACCGCTGCAATTCGATCCCATGCGCCGCGCAGGGGCCGCGGGTCGCCAATTGATGCTGCAAGCCGCCGCCAGTCTCTGGCATGTGGCGGCGAGCGAATGCGAGACCGAGCAAGGTATCGTGCACCACCGTGCCAGCGCTCGACAGGTAGGTTACGGCGCGCTCGCGAGCCGGGCGGCGCACCTGCCGACCCCGGACCTGCACAGCGTGCCTTTGAAGGATCCGAAGGACTACAAGATCATCGGTACCTTCGTGGCGCAGGTGGATGGTCCGCGCGTGCTCGCGGGCGAGCCGCTATTCGGCATTGATCAAACCTTGCCGGGCATGCTGTACGCGGTGTATGAGAAGGCGCCGGTGTTTGGCAGCCGCGCCCTTAGCGCCAATCTCGATACCCTGAAGGCGCAGCCGGGCGTGCGCGATGCCTTCATCATTCACGGGGACCCCTCGGCGGCGCTCAGCATGGGCCTGGTGGATGGCGTGGCGATCGTTGCGGATCGCTGGCATCAGGCCAACAAGGCCCTGGACATGATCCAGGTCCAGTGGGAAGCCAATCCCGCCGCTGTGCAGAGCACCGCTGGTTTCGACCGACAGGCCGCCGCGCTGGCGCTGGCGCCGCCTCAGCAGGTTCTGCGCCACGATGGCAACGTCGATCAGGCCTTCCAGCAGGCAGCCAAAGTCGTCGAGGCCAGCTACTCCTATCCGTTTCTGGCACATGCGCCGCTGGAGCCGATGAACTGCACGGCCTGGGCCAAGCCGGATGGCAGCATTGAGATCTGGGCGCCCAGCCAGGCGCCGACGGCGGCGCGCGAGCTGGTTGCGAGCACGCTGCACCTGGATCCCAACAAGGTGACGGTGCACATGACGCGCGTGGGCGGCGCATTTGGGCGTCGCGGCAACAACGATTACGTGATCGAGGCGGCTGCGATCGCGCAGCGCATCGGCCGGCCGGTCAAGCTGCTGTGGAACCGCCGGCAGGACTTTCAGCACGACATCTATCGACCGGCGGGCTATCACAACTTCCGTGGTGCGCTCGATTCACAGGGCCGATTGGTCGGATTCACCGATCACTTCGTAACCTTCGGACAGCACGGGAAGGTCGCGCTGTGCGCCGATCTGCCGCTGGACATGTTTCCTGCAGGCTTCGTGCCCAACCTGCAGTTCAGCCAGTCGCTGATGGAGTTGGGGGCGCCTACGGGGTTCTGGCGTAATCCTGAATACAACGGGATCGCCTATGTGTTCGAGTCCTTCATTGACGAGCTGGCGCTCGCGGCGCGACGCGATCCGATCCAGATGCGACTGGAGTTGTACGGTCCGGCGCGGGTTCTGGCGGGCCCGCCGACGCGCGGCCCGACGCACATCCCCCCATTTGATACCGGACGCGTGCGCGGTGTGCTGCAGCTCGTCGCCGAAAAGTCCGGTTGGGGCAAGCAGTCGCTGCCGCAGGGCACCGGCATGGGCGTGGCATTCTGCTACAGCCACCTCGGCTATGTGGCTGAAGTGGTCAAGGCCAGCGTCGACGAGCATGGGATACCACGCATCCACAAGGTATGGGTGGCAGTCGACGTGGGTCGGCAGATCATCAATCCGGCCGGCGCCTACAATCAGGCACAGGGCGCCGTGCTCGACGGTTTAGGTTCGGCGCTGCATCAGGCCATCACGATCCAGAATGGCGCCGTGATCAACGGCAACTACAATACCTTCGGCCTGCTGCGCATGCAGCAGGCACCCCAGGTGGAAGTGCATTTCCGCATCACCGACAATCCGCCCACGGGGCTGGGCGAGCCAACTCTGGCGCCAGCCTTGCCGGCTTTGAACAACGCGCTCGCCGCCGCCACCGGCAAGCGCCTGCGCTCACTGCCCATCCTGCCGCAGCTGCGCTTGGACTGAGTCACGGTTCGTCGGAAGCGTAGGCGACCCCTTCGGTGGCGTTGCTGATTACTTTCTCGTCCAGGGGAATTGAACCGCGGTCACGATCGCGCCGCACAGTCCAACGATGACCAGCAGGCCGGCGATGATGGCGGCGGGTCGGTTGGAATTGCCGGTCGTGCCCGACCAGACCACTCCGGCGACGAAGGCCGCAGTGGACAGTATTGCCCGCCACATGAGGGTTTGCCGGCCAGGCGGCGGCCGCCTGTCCGGCTCTGGGGCGAGGTTGAAGATCTTCTGCTGCGCAGGGTTGGTGGCTGACTTGAGTGGCGCACCGCAGCCGACGCACGACTTGGCTTTATCGCTGATGGTTCGACCGCATTCACTGCATTTGAGGAGGGCCATGACGCGCTCTGGGGCGCCGGTGCGATCGGCGAGAGGACTGTAGGACATGACGCGCGACACCGCAAACATCTGCGTTCTTGCGGCCTGTCTGGCGCTCACCGCCTGCGGTGGCCACTCCGCTGCCGCGGGTTCTACGGCCAGCACAGGTGGCACGGGCAGCACGGGCAGTTCCGGATCGGGTGTGATCGTCTTCGGGACGGATGTGCTGACGTATCACAACGATGCCATGCGCACCGGCCAGGACCTCACCGAAGCGCTGCTGACGCCGCAGAACGTGAACGCCACCTCCTTCGGCAAGCTGCGCCTGCTGCCCGCTGACGGGCTGGTGGATGCCGCGCCGTTGATCGTTTCAGGCATCTCGCTGGGAGGCGTGAAACGCAACGTCGTGTATATCGCCAGCGAGCACGACAGCGTCTATGCCTACGATGCCGACAGTGGCGAGCCGTTGCTGCACACCTCGTTGCTCGGCAGCGGCGAGAGCAGCAGCGATGCGCGCGGTTGCTCCCAGGTGGCCCCCGAGATCGGCATCACTGCAACGCCCGTCATCGATCGTAGCGCCGGACCGAATGGCACGCTGTTCGTCGTCGCCATGTCCCGGGATGCCAGTGGCAATTACCATCAGCGGCTGCACGCGCTGGATCTGCAGACCCTGGCCGATCGACTGCCTGCTACGACCATCCAGGCCAGCGCGCCCGGCAACGGCCCCGACAGCGTCGGCGGCTCGCTGCAATTCGATCCCAAGCAATACAAGGAGCGCGCCGCGCTGCTGCTGGTCAACGGTCAGATCTACCTGGCCTTCGCATCCCATTGCGATATCCCACCCTATAACGGCTGGATCATGTCGTACGTCGAGGCGACGTTGGCGCAGAGTGCCGTGTTGCAACTGACTCCCAATGGCAGCGAGGGGGCGATCTGGGATGTCGGCGGGCTGGCCGCCGACGCTGCCGGCAATCTCTATGCGACCGTGGCCAATGGCACTTTCGATACGACGCTGGATGCGCAGGGTATGCCCGACGCGCAGGACTACGGTAATGCCGCGCTACGCCTCACTGCCACCGGCGCCTCGCTCACCATCGCCGATTACTTCACGCCCGCCAACACGGCTGCCGAGTCCGCAAACGATGTGGATCTAGGCGCAGGCTCAGTCGTATTGCTGATGGATCAGACCGACAACGCGGGCACGATGCATCATCTGATGACTGTCGGGGGCAAGGACGCGAATCTCTACGTGCTGGATCGCGACCATCTGGGGCACTTCAACAGCAGCAGCAACGCGATATATCAGCAGATCTCGCTGGGCGGCGGGCTGTTCTGCGCACCGGTGTACTTCAATGGCAGGGTCTATGTCGGCGACGTCGGCGGGACGCTACAGGCGTTCAGCTTTGCGAACGCGCAGCTCCCGGCTACAGCCAGCTCGCAGTCTGCGCAGACGTTTGCCTATCCGGGCACCTCTCCGGCCATCTCCGCACAGGGAAGCGCCAACGCCATCCTCTGGGCTTTGGAGAGCGCGCCCGGCAGTGCCGCCGTATTGCACGCCTACAACCCGGCCAATTTGGGCGAGGAGTACTACAACAGCGCCCAGGCCGGCGCAAGCCGCGACAGCTTCGGCAATGGCAACAAGTTCATCACGCCTGTGATCGCCAACGGCAAGGTATTCATCGGCACGCCCAACGGTGTCGCCGTGTTCGGGTTGCTCTAGCCTGCGGCCATTCGCAGCAGCCGCTGGGGCAGGCAGGAGCGAGGCTGGAGGCGGCGCCATGACGCAGGCGGCCGATGAGGCTACACTGCCGTATCACAAACAACATCGTGCCCCCGGGGCAGCCAATCCATCATGCCATCATCCCGATTCGTGTATTTGTGCGCGCCGCTGCTGCTGGCGCTCGCCACGGCGAGCCTGGCCCAATCCAACGACGATTTTGATGCGCAGCTGCAGCTGGGGGATGTAGCACTGCAGCGTGGGCTGGCCGATGCGGCGCTGTCGGCCGGCGACGCCGCGGTGCGGGATGAGCCCGAAAAATGGAACGGCTATGCGCTATCGGGCCGCGCGCTGCTGGCCCTCAAGCGCTACGAGATGGCCGCCGATGCGCTGAGCAGGGCGATCGAGCGCGCTCCAGCGGCCGAACAGCCGGCCCTGCGCGAGCTGCGTCGGCAGAGTCTGCTCGCCGAGGCCGGGGGACCTGCCCCGAGCCCTGCGCCCCTCGCCAGAGCGGCTCCGGTTGCGCCTGCGCCGCCGGTCCCCCCGCAGGCGGCGCCGACACCCGGGACTGCAGCCGTTGCGGCGGCGCCCGCTGCCCCTGCGCCTGCGGCGCGAGTTGCGCGCCGCGGCCGCAAATCCGCCTTCGGGATCTTCAGCTCGGATTCGCCCGATGCAGTCTGGACCGATTCCGCAGGTTTGACGTGGGCGCGCCCCTGGTACTACCCCTCAGGGCAGGAGGGGCCGTTTGACTTCCCGCAGGCGCAGGCGCTGTGCGCCGGGCTGACGCTGGCGGGGCAGCAGGACTGGCGGCTACCCACCGTCGATGAGGTGAAGCGGATCTATCAGGTCTCCTCGAAGACCTTCCGCTTCTCAGCGCCAAAGTTCGATCCGGATTACGGCCTGAATGAAGCGCTCAAGCGCGACGCATGGCAGGTGCACGAGTTCACGGTGGACGGCGATGAGTTCAACGGCAACCGCGTGCTGATCTGGAGCAGCACGGCGGGAGATCAGCCCGGGCGGCACGAGGCGGTCTATTTTGGTCGTGTCTACAGTGTGGACGACAATGTGAAGATCGGCAGCAAGCTACACGGCACCGTGCGTCGCAGCCCTTTTCACGCCTACGCGCTGTGCGTCAGAGGCGGCCAGGATCAGGCGTCTGGCTGAGCCGGAGGCGCCGCGGTGGTTGCATGACGCCCGCGCCACCACGCCTCCAGGAGCTTCAGCACAGGGCCGGCGAGCGGTAGCAACCAGGACAAGCGGCTGACTCTCGGCCGTCGCGTCCGGCCCGTGAACAGCGTCGCCGCGGCGGCGGTGAGTGCCGCGAGGGCGCCCAAGAGCAGGGGGGTGCGGCGCACCGAGCGTATCGCCATCAGCGTGCGGTCGATCGGTTGCAGGTGACGCTGCACGACAAGCAGGCTGTCGACCAGTTGCTCGCGCTGGCGAGCACAGCGCAGCTGCAGCGCCTGGCGCCGCGCGGCGCGTTGCCGGCTGCGAACGCTCATGAGCGCGGGCGAAAATACTCGCGATCGCGCATGAACTCCTCCAGGCTCGCGGCGAACAGCGCGCGTTGCGCGCGCAGCTGCGTGCGCACGACGAGTGCCGCGAGCAACGCCAGCAGGAAGAACGCTCCCGTGACCAACAGCGATACCAGCAGGCGATGGGTGTCCCAGAAAGCGAAGATGAGCGTCAGCGCGCCGATCAGCAAGCCCAGGCCGGTGGCCATGAGAGCGATGAACGCCCAGAGCAGCACCCGCCCGAGGCCATCGACGCCATCCTGAATATCCAGCAGCAGCAGCTCGACGCGGCTGAATACCAGCTCGCCAAGGGTCGCGAGCGCACTGGCCAGCGCAGCGAGCAGGCCGACGGGCGCTGGGCTCTCAGACGGCGCGGGATCCGGATGGTTCACGGGGACTTCCCTCCCACGCGCATCTTGCCAAATAGCCCCGCCGCCGTCTAAGTGATGCGGCGGGCTCCGGTGGGGGCCGCCCGGCGGCCTCGGCCGTGGGCGCGGCGGCGCACCGCGGGATGCCCCGCACGGTGCGCGCGAGGGTTCAGGTGCAGCCGCGCACCAGGAAGATGATCAACAATACGGGGATCGGCACGCCCAGCAGCCACAAAAGCACGTAGCCGATCGCGCCTTTTTCCCCGCTTCGATATCGCCGCATCAGTGTTCTCATGGGTGCTGCCTTCGTGGTTGCTACCGCGGGGGCATCTTGCGATGCATCTACGGTAGCGCCTAGGCGGCGGCGCCGTTCGGCACTGTCAGGGCGTACTGACAAGCCGCGAGGCGCGCCTCGCGGCTGTCCGATGAGCGGAAATCCGGAGAAAATCCCTAGGCGCGCAGCGTGGCGAGCAGCTCGTTGAACAGGGCGCTGGGGCGCATGGCCACCGAGCAGCGTGCCGGATCGGGATGGTAATAGCCGCCGACGTCGACCGGCTTACCCTGCGCGCCATTGAGCTGCGCGACGATGCGTGACTCGTTGCGTGTGAGCTGCTCGGCCAACGGTGCAAACAGGGACTTCAGGGCAGCGTCCTCACTCTGCGAGGCCAGCGCCTGTGCCCAGTAGAGCGCCAGGTAGAAATGGCTGCCGCGATTGTCGAGGCCGCCCACCTTGCGTGCGGGCGAGCGATCGTTCTCCAGCACCTGAGCATTGGCGCTATCCAGCGTGCGGGCCAGGACGCGGGCGCGCGCACTGTTGTTCTTGCGGGCCAGATCCTCGATCGAGACCTGCAAGGCGAGGAATTCACCGAGCGAGTCCCAGCGCAAATACCCTTCCTCGAGGAATTGCTGCACATGCTTGGGGGCCGAGCCGCCGGCCCCGGTCTCGTACAGGCCGCCGCCGGCCAGCAGGGGCACGATCGAGAGCATCTTGGCGCTCGTGCCGAGCTCGAGAATCGGAAACAGATCGGTCAGGTAATCGCGCAGCACGTTGCCGGTGGCCGAGATCGTGTCCTGACCGGCGCGCAGGCGCGCGACGCTGAAGCGTGTGGCCTGCACTGGCGAGAGGATGCGGATGTCGAGGCCCGCGGTGTCATGATCCTTCAGATAACGCTGCACGCGCTCGATGAGAAGCCGATCGTAGGCGCGCGGCTCGTCGAGCCAGAAGATGACCGGTGTGCTCGTAGCGCGCGCTCGCTCGACCGCCAGGCGCACCCAGTCGCGCACCGGCAGATCCTTGGTCTGGCACATGCGCCAGATATCCCCCTGTTGTACGGCGTGCTGCATGAGCACCTCGCCTGCGCCGTCCACGACGCGCACGGTACCCTCGACGGGAATCTCGAAGGTCTTGTCGTGCGAGCCGTACTCCTCGGCCGCCTGTGCCATCAGCCCGACATTCGCGACACTGCCCATACGGGACACGTCATAGGCGCCGTTTGCCTTGCAGTCCTCGATGACGGCCTGATACACACCGGCGTAGCAGCGATCCGGAATCATGGCTTTCATGTCGTGCAGCTTGCCGTCCGGGCCCCACATGCGCCCGGAGACGCGGATTGCAGCCGGCATCGACGCGTCGATGATCACATCGCTCGGGACGTGCAGATTGGTGATGCCGCGATCCGAATCCACCATCGCCAGCGGTGCGCGCTGCTGGTAGGTCGCCGCGAGGTCCGCTTCGATCTGCGCACGCTGCCCGGCGGGCAGCGACTTGATCTTGGCATAGACATCGCCGACGCCGTTGTCTGGATCCACGCCCAGTGAGCGGAAGGTCGCGGCGTGTTTGGCGAACGCGTCCCGATAGTAGACGCTCACGGCATGGCCGAACATGATGGGGTCGGAGACCTTCATCATGGTGGCCTTCAGGTGCAGCGAGAGCAGCACGCCACGCGCCTTGGCGTCCTCGGTCTGCGCCTCGTAAAAAGCGCGCAGGCTGCGGCAGTTCATGAAGGTGGCACTGACCAGCTCACCAGCCTGCACGGTGACGGCCTGCTTCAGCAGCTGCACATTGCCCTCTCGATCCTGCAACTCGATGCGCAGCGTACCGGCCTTCTGGATGGCGACCGCCTGTTCATTGGCGAAGAAGTCGCCTTCCTGCATGTGCGCCACGTGCGTGCGTGAATCGGCGCTCCAGGCGCCCATCGAATGCGGATGCTTGCGCGCATATTGCTTGACGGCGTTGGCCACGCGGCGATCCGAATTGCCTTCGCGCAGCACCGGATTGACCGCGCTACCGAGGACCTTCGCAAAGCGCGCCCGCAGCTGCTTCTGCGCCTCCTCGCGCGGCTCCTCGGGGAACTCCGGCAGCGCATACCCCTGCGAGCGCAGCTCGGCGAGCGCCGCCTTCAGCTGCGGGATCGAGGCACTGATGTTCGGCAGCTTGATGATGTTCGCCTCGGGAGTCGTGGCGAGGCGACCGAGCTCGGCCAGGTCGTCCGCCTGACGCTGCTCGGGCCGCAGCTGATCGGGAAAATTTGCCAGGATACGGCCTGCCAGGGAGATGTCGCGCGTCTGTACGTCGATCGAGGCAAGGCGAGCGAAGGCCTGAATGATCGGCAGCAGGGAATAGGTGGCGAGCGCCGGTGCCTCATCGGTCAGCGTATAAATGATTCTGGCCTGCGTCATGGCGATCCTTGGATAGGGGGAACCGACCGCGGCGCGAGCGCGCTGCGGGGGGCGCATACTACTATATCGAGGCCCGCGCGGCAGGCTGCCGCGGCGGGTATTGCCTACCACTCGCCTATGTTTGGCATCGACAGCCAAGGCTCCCGCGGGACCAGCGCTTCGCCCCGTTGCAGCAGCTCGATGGAGATCTGATCTGGCGAGCGGACGAAGGCCATGTGGCCATCGCGCGGCGGTCGGTTGATCGTGACTCCCTGCTGCATGAGGTGCGCGCAGGTCGCATAGATGTCCTCGACCTCATAGGCCAGATGGCCGAAATTGCGCCCGCCGGTATAGCTCTGCGCATCCCAGTTGTAGGTGAGCTCGACCTGCGCGGTGTCGTCACCGGGTGCTGCGAGAAACACCAGCGTGAAGCGACCCTTCTCATTATCCATGCGGCGCAGCTCGCGCAGCCCGAGGGCACCGCAATAGAAGCGGCGCGAGCGCTCCAGATCGGCGACGCGCACCATCGTATGCAGATATTTCATGGCGGAACTATAGTGGCGCCACCGGGCCAGTCAATGCATCCCAGCGCCGCCCGTCGCAGGCGACGCTGAGGATGGCTGCTCAATGCTCAGTGAGGGTGCCGGTCCCATGCCGGTCCTCGCCGCCGCCGATGTCTCAGCGACCGTCATGCATCTCATTGCCATGGAAATGCATGTCGCGCCTGGCGCGCTCGGCGCGTGAGCGGCGCCCGATCCGCGCTCCGCGATAGCCCGGAAGCGACGATCCGCTATCCGCTGGACCAGCGGTCGGCCGCTGATTCGACGGGGCGGTGTCGCGCGAGGTACAGCGCGCTGCAGCGCGAAGGCAAGGGTGCCGCTGCCGCGAGCGTGGCGCGCACCGAACTCACTGCCGCAAGCGTCACGGGCAGCTGAGCGGGGCGGGAGCGCGCGCAGCGGATGCGGTCGCTCGCGCGGCTGGCTATGATCGTCCCGTGGCGGCACCTCCTAACCCGACCTCTCCCGCGCGGCCCACGCCGAAGATCCGCCGCACGCTGTACCTGATCGGCATCGCCGTCTGGACGACCGGTGTGCTGTATTGGACGTTCGATAAGTACATGCTGCGGCATTCGGACGCGGGCCTGTCCGAGAATCCGCTGCAGGTGTGGTGGTTGCGCCTGCATGCGGCCACCGCGATGGCGGCTGTGTGGGTATTCGGCTACCTGTGCGCCATCCATGTGCAACGCAATTGGACCGGCGGCGTGCGGCGTAATTCCGGGGCGCTGCTGGTCAGCGTATTTGCATTGCTGGCGCTGAGCGGCTATCTCATTTACTACGTCGAGGCGGATCGGCCGCTGGCAACGCTGTTGCAGGCGCATTGGCTGCTGGGCCTGTTCGCGCCGCTCGTCTTCCTGCTGCATTGGGGTCTGCGATGGCGGGTGGGCGCAAGGCCTGCGGCCGTGGCGTCGTCGGCGCTGAACGCCGCCGCCCCCGCAGAGCTCGGGCCGGCGGCCCCGGCGGTGGTTTCCGCCACGCGGGCGTCCACGGGCGGCCTGATCGATTAGTCGGCAGCGCCGGCGGCCCGCGCCGGGCGGACTGGGGCCGCTGCGCCGCCCCCGGGGCCCCCAGCGGGACCGGACCCCCGAACACCGCCGGGAAGAATCCACGCCAACCGTGCGCCATCGAGCGGCCGTTCTGATATCCTCGGGAGCGCCTGGGTGGGCGGGAGAGCAGCATGCCTTACACGATTACAGTTAATGGGACGCAGCGCACCGTCGACGTTGAGCCGGATACACCCCTGCTATGGGTGTTGCGCGACGAGCTCAATCTCGTAGGAACCAAATTCGGCTGTGGAATGTCTTTCTGCGGCGCCTGTACGGTGCACGTGAACGGTATTCCCACGCGTGCGTGTGTCACCTCGATCGAGCGCGTCAACAACGCTGAGGTCACCACCATCGAAGGCGTGGAATCCAGCGAAGTGGGCAAGCGCGTGAAGGCCGCGTGGCTGGCGCTCGATGTCATGCAATGTGGCTACTGCCAGAGTGGCCAGGTCATGTCCGCCACGGCGCTGCTGACGCGCAATCCGCATCCCACCGATCAGGACATCGATCAGGCGATGAGTGGCAATCTATGCCGCTGCGCCACCTATACCCGCATTCGTGCGGCCATCAAGCAGGCTGCCGGCTTGCCCACCACCGATACGCGGGAGGTGTAATCATGTCGCGCACGACCGCTTATCGCCGAGCGCCCACCGCGCCCGGCGGCGGCGAGGTGGACGCGTCGCGCCGCGCGTTCCTGACTGCCAGCATGGTGGCGGGCGGCGGCTTCATGCTCGCGCTGAGCCTGCCGCGAATTGCCTCAGCCAAACCGACGGCCCATGCGGGCACTGCCGCCGACGCGAGTGGGGCGGAGATCAATGCCTATGTGAGCATTGCGCCGGATGGCACCACGACCATCATGTCGAAGAACCCCGAGGTCGGTCAGGGCATCCGCACTGCCCTGCCAATGATCATCGCCGATGAGCTCGACGTGGCCTGGAAAAATGTGGTGACCGAGCAGGCGCCGCTGGATCCCAAGCTCTATGGCGCACAGTTCGTCGGCGGCAGCATGAGCACCCCGATGAACTGGGACAATCATCGGCGCGTGGGCGCCGCGGCGCGACAGATGCTGCTGCAGGCGGCCTCGCAGACCTGGCACGTGCCGGTCGCCGAGCTCTCGACCAGCGAGGGCGTCGTGCATCATGGCGGCAGCAGTCGCAGCCTCTCCTATGGTGCGCTGGCGGTGAAGGCTGCCCGTCTCAAGCCGCCGGCGCTGAACAGCGTTGCGCTCAAGGACCCCAAGGATTACAAGATCATCGGACACTTCACGCCCGGCGTGGATGGTCCGCGTGTGCTCGCCGGCACGCCGCTTTTCGGTATCGACATGCAGCTGCCCGGCATGCTGTATGCGGTCTACGAGAAAGCTCCGGTGTTCGGTGCCAGCGCCGTCAGTGCCAATCTCGATGAGATCAAGGCCCTGCCGGGAATTCGCGATGCGTTCATTCTAAAGGCCAAGGACCCTGACGCGCGCCTGAAGCTCGGCCTGGTCGATGGCGTGGCCATCGTCGCCGACCGCTGGCACCAGGCGAACAAGGCGCTGGACATGTTGCAGGTGCAGTGGGGCGATGACCCCGCCGCAAGCCAGAGCACCAGCGGCTTCGATCAGCAGGCTGCCAGCCTTGCCACGCAGGCGCCGGAAAAAGTCATCCGCCGCGATGGCAATGTGGAGCAGGCTTTCGCCGGCGCGAGCAAGATCGTCCAGGCGTCGTATTCGTACCCGTTCCTCGCGCACATACCGATGGAGCCGATGAACTGCACGGCCCAGGTAAAGAGCGATGGCAGCGTTGAGATCTGGGCGCCCACGCAGAACCCCGGCAGCGGGCGCATGCTGGTGGCCAGCACGCTCGGCGTCGATCCCGACAAGGTCACCATCAACATGACCCGCTGTGGCGGCGGGTTTGGCCGCCGGCTGAGCAACGACTACATGGCCGAGGCGGCCGCGATCTCACAGAAGACCGGCCGTCCCATCAAGCTGGTGTGGAACCGTCAGCAGGACATTCAGCACGACATTTATCGGCCCGGCGGCTATCACAACTTCAAGGCTGCGCTGGATGCGAACGGCAAGCTCATTGCCTTCCGCGATCATTTCGTGACCTTCGCCAATGGCGCGAAGGTGGCGGGCAGCGCCGACCTCGGCGCCGACCAGTTTCCGGCCCACTACGTGCCGAACCTGGAATACGCCATGTCGACGATGCAGCTCAATGCGCCCACGGGGCCGATGCGGGCACCCGGCAGCAACGCCCTGGGGTTCGCGTTCGAGTCATTCCTGGATGAGATTGCCTTTGCAGGCAAGATCGATCCGCTGCAGCTTCGCCTTGACCTGTACAGCGCCGGCCCGCCGCACCTCGCCGCAACGCCGCCGCGGTTCGGCATGAACATTCCGCCGTTCCAATCGAGTCGGGCCCTCGGCGTGCTGCGTCTGGTGGCCGAGAAATCCGGCTGGGGCAAGCAACAGCTGCCCGCCGGCACCGGCATGGGCATTGCCTTCTACTTCAGCCACTTCGGTTACTTCGCCGAGGTCGTCAAGGCCAGTGTCAATACGCGGGGCATCCCGCGCATCCACAAGGTCTGGGTGGCTGTCGATGTGGGTCGCCAGATCGTCAATCCCTCAGGAGCCGAAAACATCGTGCAGGGCGGAGTGCTCGACGGCCTGAGCCAAGCGCTGCATGGCATCGTCACCTTCGACTCTGGCCGCATCGTGCAGGCCAACTTCAACACCGATCCGCTCATGCGTATGCGTGAGGCGCCGCCGGTCGAGGTGCACTTCCTGCTGTCGGATAACTCACCGACGGGTCTGGGTGAGCCGGCCCTGCCGCCCGCACCGCCGGCGCTGTGCAATGCGCTGTTTGCCGCCACCGGCAAGCGTATCCGCAAGCTGCCGATCGATCCGGCCGAGCTGGCGCAGCAGGGGTAAGAACCAATAGCGGCCCGCCGGCCGCGCAAGCACCCAGGCTGCGATGCACGTGCAGGACGTGCATCGCAGCCCTAACCGATTGCCGGTCGATCAGCGGTCGGAATCGCTCTTCAGGTCCTTCTTCAGATCCTCTTTGACGTCGCCGTAGGCCTTCTGTGCCTTGCCGCCGACCTTCTCGACCGTACCGCGATCTTCCATGTCGGGGTTGCCCACGGTGCGACCGGCGGCTTCCTTCATTTTCCCGCTTGCTTCGTCGATGCGACCCTTCACCTGATCCTTGTTCATGATGACTCCTGTGAGGTTGCCGGGACGGCGCCCTCGCGGCCGCCTTCCCTGTGAGACCAGTATTGCAGCGAGCGGGTCGGTTCAAAGCGGGGCAGGACAGAGGTTAGGGTGTAGGAGCGGCCCGACCGGGCCGGCCGGCAGGGCGACAGCAGAGCGCTGATGACATCGTCCGCATCAGATCGCGCCGACAGGGTGTTTGGCGAAATTGCAGTGCGCCTGCTCAGCGGCGCTGTTCTATATAACTCACGCTGCTTTGCGGAGGGGAGACTGTCATGCTGTATTACGCCATCGTGTTCCTGGTCATCGCGCTGATTGCCGGTGTGCTTGGCTTTGGTGGTATCGCGGGCACGGCCGTGGGCATCGCGAAAATCCTGTTCTTCGTGTTCCTGGTGCTGTTCATCCTGTCGCTGGTATTTGGTCGCGGCCCGCGCGCCAGGGGTCTGTGAAGATCTACCGGTGCGTCATCAGGGTCGCCGCGCAGACTGTCCTGCCGGCCAACCAGCTCAGGGCGCCGGCAGGCTCAGCGTGATGCTGACCGGGCAGTGATCGCTGCCGAGCACGTCCGCATGGATCTCGGCTGTTTCTACGGCGGCGCGCAGCTGAGAGGAAACCAGCACGTAATCGATGCGCCATCCGACATTGCGCGCGCGCGAGTTCGCGAACGGGCTCCACCAGGTGTAGTGACCGTTGCCCTGTTTGAACAGTCGCAGCGTGTCAACGAAGCCGGCGTCGAGCAGGTTTTGGAAGCCACGGCGCTCCTCCTGCGTGAAGCCCTTCTTGCCGCGATTGCTCTTGGCATTGGCCAGGTCCAGCTCCGTATGGGCAACATTCAGGTCGCCGCAAAAGACCACGGGCTTGGTCTGCTCGAGCTGACGGCAGTAGCAGAGGAAGGCGGGGTCCCAGTGCTCGAAGCGCAGTGCCAGGCGGCTCAGATCGTCCTTGGCATTGGGCGTGTAGACGGTCACGACGTAGAACTGCGGAAATTCGGCCGTGATGACCCGGCCCTCGCCGGCGCTGTCGCGCTCGAGTTCGTCTGCGAAGCGGAAACGGGCGGAGAATTCTTCGGGAAAGCCATTGATTACCGTCAGCGGCTTCTGCCGCGAGAATATCGCGGTGCCGGAATAACCCTTCTTGACGGCGGAGTTCCAGTACTCGTGATACTCCGGCAGGTCGATCTCGATCTGTCCGCGCTGTGCCTTGGTCTCCTGCAGACACAGGATGTCGGGTTGATGCGTCTGCAGGAACGGGTGCAGGCGGTTCTTGCTCAGCACCGATCGGATGCCGTTGACGTTCCAGGAATAGATCTTGATCACGTGTACTCGCCTTGGGACGCCACGGCGGGCGCCGAAAGGGGCAGCGGCTGCGGGACATTCAGTATGACAGACAGGCGCGCATGCCGCCGCGGCGCGCTGCCGGAGCACCGGGCGCCCCGCATGCGTGCAGGAGCGTCGATGATAAGGGGGTCGGGCTGGCACGGAAAGTTCCGTCGATCGCGCGCGCCGGCGCGTCGCTGGCATGCACTGTGCAGCACACAAACGATGTGAAGAAGTTAAGGAACAACTTGAAGGTGTGACTCATCTAACGTAATAAGGCGCTATGGATTGAATGCGATCACGTACTGGATCGATTGCATGCTTCTAATGTAACGAGGGTTCGTGAGTGTCAGCCATCGCCGCCATCACCGCCCTCCGCGGAGGTTCGAGATGGGAACGTCGGGTTCGCAGTCTCCCGCCAAGGACTTCATCGAGTCACTGAGCGAGTACGGCAAGCTGCACCGTGCCAAGCGCTGGGAAGGCACGTTCTCCGAATTTCTCACCAGCGTGCTGCCGTCCAATCCCGCGGCGCTCGCCCGCACCAGCCACGAATACATCTGGGACATGCTGCTCTGGCACGGAAGCTCGGCCAGCGGCAACGACATCAGCAAGGCTCGCGAGCTCTTCAAGCGCGAGTTGTTCGGGGTCGACGAGCCGCTCGCGCGGGTGGTCGATTACTTCAAGGGTGCGGCCGCCGGCTCCGACGTCGGCCGTCGCCTGCTGCTGCTGCTCGGCCCCCCGTCGGGCGGCAAATCCACGCTCGCGATCCTGCTCAAACGCGGCCTGGAGGAGTACAGCCGCACCGAGGAAGGGGCGATCTATGCGATCAAGGGCTCGCCGCTGCGCGAGTCGCCGCTCAATCTGATTCCCGTGAGCCTGCGCGCAGGATTTCGCGACACCTATGGCGTCGAGGTGAATGGGGAGATCAGTCCCTGGGCCCGCGAGTTCATCGAGCGCGAATGCGGCGGGGACTATCTGCAGGTGCCGGTGGAGCGTGTATTCCTGTCCGAGGCCTCGCGCTGCGGCATCGGCACCTATGCACCGCACGATCCCTCCACGGCCGACATCGCCGATCTGGTGGGGTCCGTGGATCTGTCGAAGGTGGCGGTGATCGGCGATGAGGGTGATCCGCGCGCCTGGTCGTGGTCGGGCGCGGTCTATTCGGCCAGCCGCGGCGTGCTGGAGATGATCGAGATCCTGAAGGTCAAGCGCGAGTTCCTGTACTTGCTGCTCACCATGACGCAGGAAAAGAACGTCAAGGTGGCCCGCTTTCCACTGATCTACCTCGACGAGACGATCCTGGCGCACACGAATCTGGCCGAGTTCCACAAGTTTCTGCAGGAAAAGGAGAACGAGGCGCTGCTGGACCGCATGGTGATCATCAAGTTTCCGTATGCGCTGTCCTACCTGGATGAGGCCCGGATCTACCAGAAACTGGTGTATGGGGCGCCGGCGTTCCGCAATACACACCTGGACCCGCACGTACTGCACCTGGCGGCGGTCTTCGCGATCCTGACGCGCCTCGTGAAGCCCGAGCGCGAAGGGCTGGACATCCCGAAGAAGCTGCGCATCTACGCGGGCGAGGCCGTAGAGGGCGTCTCGGAAACCGAAGCAACGCGGCTGCGCGCCGAGGCGCCCGATGAGGGGCTGACCGGTGTCAGTCCGCGATTCGTCATCAATGCGATCTCGGCGGCCATCACGCGCGGCGATGCGCACAGCCTCACGAGCATGGAGCTGCTGCTGGCGCTGAAGGATGCGATCGAGCACGACGCGCGCATCGACGCCAAGCAGAAGAAGCAATGGTTCGATCATCTGGTGAGCGCACGCAAGGAGTTCTACAACCGCTGGGTCAAGGAGGACGTGCATCGGGCGCTGTTCGCCTCGTTCGAGGACGAGGCCCAGCAGCTGCTGGAGAAGTATCTCGATGAGGTCGAGGCCTCGCTGGACCAGCGGCAGGTGACCGATCCGATGACGGGGGAGAACCGCTCCCCGGACGAGCGATTTCTGCGTTCGGTCGAGGAGAAGATCAAGGTCTCCGAATCCGGCAAGCAGTCTTTCCGCCAGGAGGTCGTGCGCAAGGCAATGGTGGCCTTCAAGACCGGTGAGAAGTTCCGTCTGGGCAGCCACGCGCGCATGCGCGAGGCGATCGAGCAGTACCTGTTCGAGGAGCGCCGCGACGTGCTGCGCCTGGTGACGTCCACGGCGCGCCCGGACGATGACGCGCGCCAGAAGATCTCCGTGGTGCAGGAGCGACTCGTGAAGGAATATGGCTACGACGAGCATAGTGCAAAGGAGGCGCTGAGTTACGTTACGACGTTACTGTCACAGGAGTAACTTCAGCCGTGGCGCTCGGCACGCGACGTCCGAGCGGGTGAGGCAACGCCATGAGTACTGAAGGGCATTCGGGCGTGCCGGCCATCAGCGGCTGGTACGAACTGTTCTCGCGTGGCTCGCGCGACTGGCTGCGGCACGGCGAAAAGGTTCGCGAGGCAGTGCGCGAGAACCTGCCGCAGATCGTCGCAGGCGCCGACATCATCAATCACGGCGCCCACACCGTGCGCGTGCCGGTGCGCATGCTCGAGCACTATCGCTTCCGGCTGCGTGGCGCAGGGCAGAGCACGGGCGTCGGGCAGGGTGCTGCCAAGCCAGGCGATGTGCTGGGCCAGCCGCGCAACGAGGGCACGCCCGGGCAGAAGGGCGCCGGAGGTACCGAGCGCGGTGGCATCGAGCTGATGCTCGAGTTCAAGGTAGACGACATCATCGACTGGCTCTGGGAAGATCTCAGGTTGCCCAATCTGCAGCCGCGCTCGGGCGCCAGTGAGGAATCGGACTGGCGGCGTGAGGGCTGGGACAGGCGCGGTGCGCGTTCCCGCCTGGATCGGCGCCGCTCGATGCGCGAGGCGGCGAAGCGGCGCGCCTTCAACACCGAAGCACCCGCGCTCATCGATGAAGACCTGCGCTATCGGCAGCTCACGCGCCGCCGCCAGCCCGCCACTCGCGCGGCAGTATTCTTCCTGCTGGACGTCTCCGGCAGCATGACCGATCGCGACCGGCAGCTGGCCAAGACCTTTTTCTTCTGGGTGGCAGCGGGCCTGCGGCGCGAGTATCGCTCGCTGGACATCGTGTTCGTCGCGCACACGACTGAGGCATGGGAATTCAACGAGGCGGAGTTCTTCAATGTAGTGGGCGCCGGGGGCACGGTCGCCTCGACAGGTCTGGGCAAGGTGCGCGAGATCGCCGAGCAGCGCTTCAGTCAGTCCGCCTGCAACTGCTACCTCTTCTATGCCTCCGATGGCGACAACGCCGTGGATGATCGCTCCGCAGCGCAGCGTGAGCTGGCTGCGACGCTCGAGCTGATGCGCTACGCCGGGTACGTCGAGATTGCGCCGACCAATATGCGCTCGGTGCGCACCGAAACCATGCGGCTGTTCGACGAGGTGTCCGAACAGGCGACGATCGGTCGCTTCTGCATCTCCGGGCCCGACGACATCGGCGCGGCGATCCGGCACTTTCTCACCCAGGAGGCCGCCGATAGCGAGGCGGCGGGCAGCGCCGCGTGAGCGAGCGGTGGAGCGATTACATTCCGCGGCTCGAGCAGCTGGCTCGCCAACTCGGCCTGGAGTGGTCGCCGGTCATCTTCGAGGCGGTTCCCGACAGCTTCATGACGGAGATCGCCGTCTACGGGCTGCCGGTGCGCATGCCTCACTGGTCCTTCGGCGCGCGCTACATCTACCAGCTCGTCCAGCGGCACATGGGCTATTCGCGTCTGTTCGAGGTGGTGTTTCCGGGCAACCCCGGTCATGCCTACGTGGCCGAGAGTAACGCGCTCGCCGACAATATCCTGGTGACCGCGCATGTGCTCGGCCATGCGGATTTTTCCAGGAACAACCTGCTGTTCCGCCGTTGCCAGGAGCAGGTCAGCGAGCACATCGTCGAACATGCTGCCAGCCACGCGCACCAGATCGAGCGGCACATCGAAGCCTATGGTGCCGAGGCGGTCGAGCAGGTGCTCGATGCCGCATTGTCGCTCGAGCAGTACATCGACGTCGATCAGCCGCTGCGCCGCGAGCGCTTTCCCGAATACCAGAGCGCGCCGGTGCCGGTGGTGGACGACGCATTTCGCGCACGATACAGCGCGCTCGACGCCGGTGCCGAAGCGGTCTGGAACCCGCGCAAGCAGCGCGCTCCCGTGCCGCCCCATCCGGAACGCGACCTGCTTTGGTTCATCGCCACCTATGCGCCGGAGATGGAGAGCTGGGAGCGCGATATCTTCCTCGCGGTGCGCGAGGAGTCGTTCTATTTCTATCCCGTCTATGCCACCCAGATCATGAACGAGGGCTGGGCATCCTACTGGCACGCGCGGCTGCTGCGTGAAGCCGATTTCGTGCCCCAGGCCGCCTATGTCGATGCCATCAAGTGCCACTCCGACGTCGTGCGACCGATCGCCGCCGGCGAGCAGGTCGCCCTGAGCATCAATCCCTATCACCTGGGTTTCACGCTGTGGGAACAGATCGTCAAGGAGGCGGGCCTGGAGTCGGCGCGCGGCATCATGCGCCAGGACGACGACTTCAGCTTCATCCGCAACTTCCTGACGCGCGAGATGGCCAGTGAGATGGGGCTGTTCCAGTATCGCAAGCAGGACAATGGTCAGGTCAAGGTGCTGGAGGAGAACATCGACACGTTGCGCGAGAGTCTGCTGCTGGATAAATACAACTTCGGCGCCCCACGCGTGGCCGTCAGCGAGCTGAAGAACGACGGCACGCTGGTGCTGCAGCATCAGAGCCGCATCGATGGGCGAGGACTCGACATCGAGCGCTCACGGCGCGTGCTGGAGTACGTGCAGCGCGTCTGGCGCCGTCCGGTGCAGTTGGTCACGGTGGACGCCGCCTCGCAGAGCCTGCAGCTGACGGCCGGATCGGCCTGAAGCCACAGCATCGCGTAGCACAGCGGGCTAGGGCGCCCCGATCGCCTCCTGCTGCAGCTCTATCCAGACGGGGGCGTGATCCGAGGTCTTTTCCCACCCGCGTACGTCGCGATCGACCCCCGCGCTGTGCAGGGCATCATTGAGGTTGGGGCTGATCAGCAGATGGTCGATGCGCAGCCCGGCATCGCGCGCGTACGCATTGCGGAAATAATCCCAGAACGTGTAGACCCGCTCGCCGGGGTGCAGTCGGCGCAATGCATCCGTCCAGCCCTGTGAGAGCAGGCGCGCGTAGGCTTGGCGCGTTTCCGGCCGGAACAGCGCATCCTCCACCCAGCGCTCGGGCTTGTAGACGTCCAGTTCGGTGGGAATCACGTTGTAGTCGCCCGCCAGCACCACCGGGGTGGGTCCGGCGATGAGTTCGGCGGCCCGTGCCCTGAATCGCTCGAACCAGCGCAATTTGTAGTCGAATTTCGGCCCGGGGGCCGGGTTGCCGTTGGGCAGGTACAGACAGCCAATGATCAGCGGACCGACTCTGGCCTCCAGGTAGCGGCTGTGCACATCCTCCGGGTCGCCTGGCAGGCCGCGGCAGGTCTGCACTGCCGCGCCCGCTCGCGTGAGGATAGCCACGCCGTTCCAGCTCTTCTGCCCGTGCCAGAGCGCCTGATAGCCGGCCATGGCAATGGCCGCCTGGGGGAACCTCTCCTGCGGTGCCTTGAGCTCCTGGAGGCAAACGACATCGGGTCGCGACTGCTCGAGCCAGCGCAGCAGTACCGGCAGACGGCTGCTGATGCCATTGACGTTATAGGTCGCGATGCGCACGGCCGCCTACATCCATCCGCGCAGGGTGTGTTGCCACACCGGCCAGTCCGTGAGAGCCACGAACGCCAGTCCCGCCAGCGCACCATCGAGGTGCGCCTCGTGGTTGATGCGTCCGATTGGATGTCGCGAGGCGTAGAAGCTGTAACCCAGATAGAGCACCGCAAACAGCGGCGCCGGGATGGGAATGGGCAGCGGCAACATCATCAATGAGGCGTGCGGGAAATAGATGATCGCTGCGAACAGCACCGCCAGCACCGCGCCGGAGGACCCCAGGCAGGCGTACTCGGGGTTCTCCCGCTGCTTGAAGTACGTGCCGACGTTGCTGGCGATGAGGCCGAACACATACAGCTCGATGAAGCGCACATCGCCGATGACCCGCTGCAGCGCAAAAGCGAAGAACCAGTACGAGAGACAATTGAGCAGCAGATGCCCAAAGTTGGCATGGACGAAGCCGTTGCTCACGATGCTCCAGTACTGACGCTTGCGCAGCCACCAATAGGGTCGGAACAGGCACACTCCGACCAGCGGCGGCCACGCCAGTCCGACGAGGCTGATGAGGACGGTCAGGCCGAGGATGATCCATGCTGCCATTGAGTCGTGCGGTACGGGTAGGGCGGGGCGCCATTGTGCCCTGCCAGCGGCCGGTGGTGTCGTGCCGCTGCAGTTTTTTCAAGCCGTCCTGTCGGCGCTCTTCCTGGTCTGTGGGAATGCGCCGTCCCCGCCGCAGCCATGTACACATGCACAGCAAGCGCAGGCTTGGCTTATCCTAGGTCCGTGAACCGCACCCGGCGTCATGCCCGCGAAGATCTCGTGACCACGCTGCGCTATCACAGTGAGGAGCGATTCCGGCTGCTGGTCGAGTCCGTCAAGGACTACGCGATCTTCATGCTCGACCCCGAGGGTCTGGTGGTCAGCTGGAACGCGGGCGCCGAGCGCATCACCGGCTACACCGCCAGTGAGGCGGTCGGTGCGCACGTCTCGCAGTTCTACACCGCCGAGGCCCGCGAGACCCATCGGCCCGAGCACGAGCTCGAGCTCGCTGGACGGGATGGACGCGCTGAGGACGAGGGCTGGCGTGTCGGCAAGGGCGGTGAGCGCTTCTGGTCGCATACCGTCATCACCGCGCTGCGCGATGCGCAGGGAGCGCTGCGCGGCTACGCGGCCACCTTCCGTGATCTGTCGGACCGCCGCCGCCAGGAGGAGCAGCTGGCGCACAACGAGGAGCGCCTGCGCGCGCTGCTCGCGAGCGTGCGCGACTACGCCATCATCATGCTCGACCCGAGCGGCATCGTCGTCAGCTGGAGTGAGGGCGCCGAGCAGATCGAGGGCTATCGCGCCGAGGAGATCATCGGCGCGCACTTCTCGCGTTTCTTTCCGCCCGAGGCCATCCAGAGCGGCCTGCCCGAGCATACGCTGCGCATGGCGGCGACCGAGGGACGTTTCGAGGACGAAAACTGGCGGGTACGCAAGGATGGCAGCCGCTACTGGGCGAACGTGGTCGTGACGGCGCTGCGGGATCGAAACTCCCGCTTGATCGGTTACTGCAAGATCAGCCGAGATCTGACCGAGCGGCGCCACCAGGAGGAGGCACTACGCGAAAGCCAGGAGCGCTTCCGACTGCTGATCGAGAGCGTGCAGGAGTACGCCATCTACATGCTGGACGACTCCGGGCACGTCATGAGCTGGAACGCCGGCGCACAGACCATCCTGGGCTTCGCGGCCGGGGAGATCGTCGGCAAGCACTTTTCCCGCTTCTATCTGCCGGAGGAAATTCACGGCGGCAAGCCCTGGCAGCAACTGGAAGCCGCCCGCGAGCAGGGCAGGCTTACGAGCGAGGGGCTGCGCGTGCGCAAGGACGGTACGGCATTCAATGCGCATGTGCTGATTGCCCCGGTGCATGACTCGGAAGGCAGGCTGCGCGGCTACTCGCACGTGACGCACGACCTGACGCGGCTGCGCCATATGCGCGCGCTCGAGGACTCGGGGCGGCGCATGAATGAATTCCTTGCCGTGCTCAGCCATGAGCTGCGCAATCCCCTGGCGCCGGTCCGGCATGCGGTGGCGCTGCTGCAGCGTGGCACACCAAGCTCGGAAACCCAGCACTCGCTCACCTCGATCATCGAACATCAGGTCACTCACTTGACGCACGTCATCGATGACCTGCTGGACGTCAGCCGCATCGTGCACGGACGCATCAGCATCGAGCGTCAGCGCGTGGAGCTCTCGACGCTGGTGGAGCGGGCGCTGGAGATCGCCACGCCGCTCATTCAGCAACGTGACCAAAACCTGCACGTGGCCCCCTTCGATGCCTCCTTGAGCGTCGAGGGAGACCTGGTGCGCCTGACACAGGTGCTCTCGAACCTGCTCGACAACGCCGCGAAATTCACGCCGCACCAGGGCGACATCTGGCTCAGCGTGCGCCGCGAAGAGGCCGAGGTGCAGATCATCGTGCAGGACAACGGCCGCGGTATCGCGCCCGAAGCGCTCGCGCACGTGTTCGATTTTTTTGCGCCGGCGGACCGCGCCGATCGGCACGGGGACGGTGGCTTGGGCGTCGGCTTGGGGTTGGTGCGGCGGCTGGTCGAGCTGCACGGCGGCACTATTCGCGCGCGCAGCGAAGGAGCGGGCCGTGGGGCGCAGTTCACCCTGACGCTGCCGCTGGCGGGCGCTGCCGCTGGCAGGCAGCCGCAGACGGCTGCGACGGCGCCGGACCCGGCGCAAGCAGCAGTGTCAGAACAGGCGGCCGCGCAGCCGCCCGCGCCGCATCGGGTGCTGGTGGTCGATGACAATGTCGATTCCGCCACGAGCCTGACGATGCTGTTGCAGAGCATGGGATTCGAGGCCGAAAGCGCCCACGATGGCGTCGAGGCGCTGGAGGCGGTGGAACGCCTGGCGCCTGATGCCGTGCTGCTGGATATCGGCCTGCCACGCCTGAATGGCTATGAGGTCGCGCGTCGGCTGCGCGAGCGTGGCGGACGGCGCGAGCTGCTGATTGCGCTGACCGGATGGGGGCAGGTCGAGGATCGCGACCGCTCGCGTGCAGCCGGCTTCGATCACCATCTGGTCAAGCCCGTGGACCTCGAGCAGCTCACGCGGCTTCTGCAGGCGAGCCCTCAGGCCGCAGCGTCACCCGCGCCGCCCACGTAGCGCGGCGGCACTGCAGGCCGCAGATGATCCGGTGCCGCTAGGGTTGCGGGGGCGGCTCAGCCCCTGGGTGGGTGTCCTGCAGCGGATAAGTATGCGTGGCGTTGTCGGCCGGCGCGGCTGCGGGCGCCGCGGCGGGCACCGAGGCGGCGGGCTGGGCTGGCGTGCCTGAGGCTTGGGTCGGGCCCGCGGCCGAGGACGTGCCGGTGTCGGCCACCACGGCTGCGAGGAAGCGCTGAGCGGATGCGTCGCTCGTGCTGACCTGGCCGCTGGTGATCATGTCGCTGGTCACCGGGCGATCCCCGTAAAAGGCGCGATTTGCGCCGCGATCGAAGGCCAGTACGGTGCCATCGAGCGCCACGCCCGCAAACAGCCCACGCGAGCGGGAATAGGAATAGATCTCCGCGTTCACCCCGGCGGCGGCCTCGCCCTGACGGCCGAGTGGCCCGGCCGCCACGGAGGCGTCGACGCCCAGCGTGAACTTGCCGCGTGCGAAATTCTGCACGCTGCGCTGGGTCATGAAGACCAGCACGACGTCCGTGGACGAGGCGCCGATCTGCCCGCCGAAGCTGCCCCCGGCAAGCGTGATGAAGATCGGCTCGCTGAAACGGCCCTGCGCATTGCGTACGGTGAGCACGCCGTTGCCATAGCGAGCACCGAAGAGGAAGGCCCCCTTGAGCACGTCGGGAATCACTGCGACGCCGTAGGCGCGCCGCATCAGCCAATCAGGAACATTCTGGTCCGGCGTTGCCCGCAACATATCGAGCACTTCGGTGGCCGTTATGAGGCGCGCGTCCTCGCGGGAGGGAGCGCTGTTGTCCTGCGCGAAGGCGGGCAGGGCTGAGAAGGACAGGGCTGCCAGGCACAGCAGCGTCGGGAGCCACGGGGTTCGTTTCATGAAATCCTCCGGCCATCGGGGCCAGAGGAGATGATCCTTCAGTACCAGAAGGAAATAAAGAACTGCCCAACGGTCGCGTCGAGATTGTAGAGCGGCTCCTGGCCGGCCTTGAATTGCGTATCGAGCACGTCGCGGAAGTCCTCGTAGTCGATGAACATGCGCTCGACGTCGATGTTCAGCGAGCCTTTTTGGATGAAGTGCGGCCAGCTGGGGTGAAACTCGTAGCTGGCGCCGAGCTCGAGCGTCTTGCTGCGGAACTGGGCGAGCTCACGATCGCGCGCCAGGAAATTCTGCGCGTTGGGATAGGCAAACAGATCGCTGTAGAAGTTGGCGTGCGTCTGCGTGTAGTAGCGCAGGCTGGCGTCGAACGTCCAGCGACTTCCCAGCGTCTGCGTGTAGCCGAGCTGGTAGGTGCTGGCGCGAATGCCCCAGGTGTCGCCGAAGAAGCGATAGCTGCCATCCAGCGCCGAGTGCAGCGGCAGGTAGTACTTCAGCTGCAGGGAGGCGGCATTGCTGGTGCGGGTGCCCGGATAGCGCTCGAGCTGGTAGCTGTAGCCGCGAGCCACCGTGGAATCGACGTAGCGGACCGAGCGGTAGGGGCTGTGCAGGTAACCGGCGGTTGAATCGACTTCGAAATTCATGCCGAGCAGCAGGTTGCGCGTCAGCACCTGCGAGAGCCCGACTGCGTAGTTCTTACGGTCTGCGTCGGCGTGAAATATGGGTGCGCCGGAGCCGCTCTGGCTGATTGCGACGTGCTTGCCCTTGTCTACCTTGCTGACGGCATCCGAGCCCTGCGTGTAGCCGAAATTGATGGTGGTCAGATCCCCGAACAGACTCTGGCTGATGTTCAGAAATGCCGTCTTGGAGTTGAAGTCCGGCTCGATGCTGCTGATGTAGCCAGCGCTATAGAGCGTATTGTTATGCAGGAAGTCGACACCGAAGTTCTGCTGGGTGCGGTGCTCCTTGTACGGGCTCGCCTGCGAGACCACGTCGATCGAGGCACTGGAGAGCATGTCCAGGTAATACTGATAGGAGGCCGAGATCGAGTCTCCGAACTTCTTACGGATCAGTACCGAGGGCCCCTGCACGGTGACGCCGGCGCCTTCGAAGTGATGATAGAGAATGTCGCTGCGGTCATCCGGCAGCACGTCGGCCTGCACCACGGCGATGAGTGCAAAGGCAATCGCCGGGATCCAGCGCATCCGCCAGGAGCTGTGCCGCATGCAGGGATCCCTCAGTGCCGTGGTGCGCGTGCTGTCTAATTGCAGCCGCAGCCGCCACCGACGCTGCCGCTGGCACCGCGCGCGCCTTCACGCACTTCGAAGACGTGCTCCAGGTAGCTGCTGGAGATCGGGTTGCGATCGAAGGACATGATGGGATCGGCGAGGTGCTCGCGCTCGTAGGGCTTGACCCAGGGCTGCACCTGGCAGCCGCCGAGCAGCGCGGCGGCGACGAGCCCGGCCGCCGCCAACCTCCAGTGGAATCGATGCCTCATTGGATGCAGCGCAGGCATGCGATCACTCCTGTGTCAAGGCGCGGATCTGATCCAGATACTCTCCCTCGTCACCGGGCTTGTAGCCATGATGCACATAGCGGATCTTGCCCGTGCGATCGATGATGACCGTGCTGGGCATGCCGGACACCTGGTACAGCATACTCACGGCACTGGTGGGGTCGAACAGTATCGGAAAGGAGACAGGGGTCCCCTTGAGGAATTTCTCTGCGTCGGCCGCATTGGGCTCGACGTTGACGCCGATCAGCGTGAAACCGGCCGGCTGATAGGAGCGGTAGAGCTGATCGAGAATCGGCATCTCCTGGCGGCACGGGCCACACCAGCTCGCCCAGAAGTTGATCAGCACCACCTGGCCCTTCAGGTCGCTGAGCGCCACGGGTTTGCCCAGCGAGGACTTGAGCTCGAAGCTGGGAGCGAGCGCTCCGGGGGCGATGTCGGCCGCCAGTGCGCTCGCGGGCAGCGCAGCGATGCCCAGTCCCACCAGGGCGGCGCCCATCAACGTGACCAGTCGGGATGTGGATCTCATGTTTGCCTCCGTTCGATGCCAGGCCTGCGCGTTAGAAAAATACGCTCAGGCCGACGGTCGCCTGCAGATTGTTGGTGAGCCGGTAGACGCTGAAGATGTTGGTGCGAAAGATGATGTCCTGCATGTCGACATGAAAGGCCAGCCAGTCGGTGGGTAGCACGCGAAAGCCGGCGCCGAAGTTCACGGCGAAATTCTGATCGCCCGCAAAATCGACACTGCCGATACCGCCTAGCATGTACAGCGCGCTCGTCATGGCGAGACTGTGGCCGATGAAGATCTCGCCCGGCAGCAAGTTGTAACCCAGCGACAGGTCGTAATACGTGAAGCGCCTCTCAGCGTTCGAAAGTAGCTGAATGCCACCGCTCAGCAGCTCGTAGCTGGTCTGGCCGGCGCGGGACTGGCCATAGGCGCCCTGGAAGAAGAAGTCTTCGGTGACGTGGTAGTCGAGTTTCACGCCCTGCACGGGTTGCGAGCCGAAGTTCTCGATCGACAGGATGCCGTAGTAGGCGCCGAGCTCGAGGTTGCGAGCGCCGATGTGCGGCACGCTGACGGTGCGCCGCTGCACCTGCGGCTGCACGACGACCGGCGGCGGGGTGTTGTCCGCGGCGGCGTCCTCATCGGCGCCGGGCTGGGGCACGGTCGCGCCTGCCGGCACGCTGCTGGCGTTTTTCGCCGCGCGCGCCCGGTGCGAGGCGCAGCCGCCGCACGCGAGCGCGATGCAGGCGCTCAGAAGAAGAAGGCGAATCCGACTCTCCATTCCGGGTTGACCTCGTTGTTGTTGGTCCGGGTGAACACCACGTTGCTGCGGTATTCGCCCCGGATGAAGAAACGCCGCGTCAGGTAAATGCGCACTCCCGCCCCGGCATAGGCGAGCTGATCGTCATGATCGATAGGCCGGGCATAGGTCGCCTTGGGCTGCACGCGCGTGATGCCGGTTCCCATGGTTACGAACGGCGAGATCCGCCATTCCGGCACGAAGACGTGCGCCAGGCCGATATCGGCGAGATAGCCGTTGGAGACGTTGCCAAGAAACTGTGATAGGTCCGCCTCGATCTTCAGGTTGTCCGTGAGCGACAGGGCGCCATACGCGGAGACCAGCGTGGCACCCGCATAGGCGCCCGCGAAGGTGCCGGCTTCCCAACGATGCGAGCGAAACCCGGCGAGATTGCCCATGTCCACGGAAAAGGGGCTGCCGTCGGCGAGCACCGCCTGCGACAGATCACGCACCGAGGCCCAGCCCTCGATGCCGCGCTCGGTGCGAACCTTGAACCAGTCGGTGCGCCGATAGAGCACATCGAGGGCTTCACCGCGCGCTACGACCTGGGTGACGGGGAAGCCGCGGCCGGGCCCGGTATGCAGGTCCAGGTACGGCTGGACGACGAACAGCTGCAGTGGTGCGTGCGCGGCCCGGGCGGGCATCGGGATGAGCGATGCCAGCGCGATGAGCAGCAGCAGCGCGAGCTCACTTAAGCGGAGCGTTGAACGGATTGTTGAAGTACTGGGCGCCAATGTCTACCCATTCTGACAGCAGCCGCATCTCTGCGGGTGAGAGCAGACCCGCATGTGTGGTGTCTGGAGTCTCGAAGAATTGAAAGAAATGTGACCCGGCTGCACTTCCGGATGCGAACTCGGCGCCTCGTACCTGGGTGACCACGGTCTGACCCGTGACCGGGTCGACACTCGTGACGCTGAAGGGGTTCATCAGCTGCTGGTAGGAGTTTTCCACGTTGTTGTTGTTCGCGGAGGCGCCATCGGCCAGGTCCAGATAGCCCGTCGCGGCGGTGCTGGCGTTGTGGCAAGCCGAGCAGGTCGCAGGCCCGGGGGTGGGTGGATTGGTCGGCGTTTGGCAAACCGGCGCCGTGGATGGGCGACACTTGTCCCAGAGCGGCTCGATATTACCGGTGACGGCAACGGTGGCAGTGGCGGGCGGCGCGCTCGGGTAGTTGATGACCGAACGACACACGTCCGTCCAGCCGCCGGGCAGCGCGCAGGCTTGCGAGGTGGGCAGTGGCGTGGTCAGATCGTCGTATCGCAATTGAAAGGGTTCATTGCCGGTGCCGCCGCCGAGCCACGGGTCCGTGAAGTCGACATCCATGCTGGGCGTCGCTGCACCCGGGATTTTCGCGGGCCCGCCAGGTTGTTGGCATTCATACAGCGCTTCGGCCATGGTCTGGCCGAGGCCGTACGGATTGGGGAAATCACAGGCGACATCGCCGCTCGTGGTGCCAGGATAAGGCCCACTGGCCGTTGTACCGTTCCAGATCGATGCGAACAGCGTACCGTTGCCGTGTGAATAGAAGCTCGCGCCGGCCGCCGGACGCTGATTGGCCGCCGGCAGGTGGCAGCCATTGCAGTCCATCTCCTCACCTGGCAGCAGTTGCAGCCAGGACTTGTGCAACGGGAAGACGCGCCGTACCCAGCCGGTGGTGGGATCCACGTTCACGATATCCAGCTGGAAGGCCACGTCGGCCGGGACGGTGACGCGCACCGAGCCGTCCGGCTCGATCGGCACATAGCCGAGGATCTCACGCATGTATCTGCCGGCAGCGCCGAAGGCCGTTTGAGTATCGAGCTTCAGCGCCAGCTGCCCCTTGGCCGCCTGTGTGGGCGGAATCGACACGGCCTTCACCAGACGCAGGAAGCGCACCGGACGAGAATCCGCCGCCGTTTGGGCCATCGCGGCGATGCCGCCGGCGGCCACGACATTGCACGACTCACCATTCTGGCCGTTGCAGGCGGCGCCATCCCAGTCGTAGACACTGCGGATGTCGAGGATGCCGTCGGGATTGGTGGTGGTCGTGTAGCTGTCGGGAATATAGGCCGGCGGAGCGGGGCGCGGCTCGAGCGACACGATGTCGTTGACGAACACCCCCTCGGTCGGGGTCGTGATCGGCAGGAAGGTGTTGCTCGACGGATCGAACATCCACGCGCTGTAGAGCGGTGGGGCTTCGGTCAGCGTCGTGTCGGCCAGGTTCTCGCTGCTGCAGGGCATGATCGTGCCCGTGGAGTTTTGCAGTCGGCATTCACTCCAGGTCACGAGGATGCGCCCCGTGCCGTCCCAGAGTGGGAAGGCCGAGGTGAAGCGACCACCCGGCGAGATCAGCGGCAGGTTGGTGGCGCCGGTGGCGGAGCAGGAATTCGCGCAGGCCGTGACGATGTCGTTGCTGGTCGCCGCCTGTTCGGCGGCGCTGGAGGTGGAAGAGCCGGTATTGTTGGGCGTGTCGGGATTGGCCTGGTTGTTCTCGGTGAAGCCCTGCACGTTCAGTATCTCGAGATTGCCGCCCCAATTGGAGTTGGTAAAGGGCCGCACCAGCGCGAGTATCTGTCCGTTGGACATCTCACGAGCGCCGACGAACTGCACCGTGCAGTCCTCGCCGGCCGGACAGCTGCTCGCTCCGCCCGGATTGGTACTGGCGGTGACATGACTACCGAAGCCAT
Source organism: Steroidobacteraceae bacterium (assembly GCA_035553315.1). Lineage (GTDB taxonomy): Bacteria > Pseudomonadota > Gammaproteobacteria > Steroidobacterales > Steroidobacteraceae > FEN-1191. The sequence goes on along the minus strand of DATNDE010000002.1, from coordinate 50,531 downwards.
AGAGCAGCTGTAGATTGGTGCCATCCGGATTGGCCGAGTAGAGATTGATGGCGGAGTTGCCGTTGGTATGATCCCAGCGGCTGAACATGACGCGTCCGCTCTGCAGCACCGTCGCGCCGTAGTCGTGACTCTGGTTGTAGGTGATCTGATGCAGCCCGGTGCCATCGGCATTCATGACGTGCAGCACGAAAGCCGACGTCTCCTGGTTGTCGGTTTGGGCCTCGAACTCCGGCTTGCCCTCGTTCAGCAGCACCGCGCCCGAACCGTACTGGCGTGTCGTCGCGAACAGGATGCGGCCGTCGGGCAGATAGTGCGGTGAGACGTATTCGGACTTGCTGCAGGTCGGATCTTCCGTCGGGCAAATCTGGTGCAGATATTTGGAAGCTATCACGTACTCCCAAATGCCCCAGTTGGGCGGATCGAAGTCCTTCTGCTTCGCGGTCAGCGGCCCGCGCATCGCAAACAGAATGCTCGAGCCGTCGTAGTTGACGTCGACGTCCTTGATGTCGAAGGAGCCGCCCTGCGTGATGCCGGCGGTAACGTTGATCTCGGCGCCCCCCGAGCTGGTCGGATTGAGCACGTAGAGATTGGCGCTGGTGCTGCCGAAATAAGCGCGTGGCGTGCGCAGATCATCCTGCGACATGCTCGCCATGGCGCCCGTACCGCTCATCGGCAGGCCGCGCTTGATGAAGGCGATCGCATAATCGGTATTCTGCGCATCGGCCGTCTGCGAATCGGCGATGCTCACCGTTCCGCCGCTGCTGCAGCCTGCCAGCAGCGCCGTGGCGAACACGGCGCTCACCGTTATCACCTTGTTGCGGTTCAAACCATTCACTCCCATGCAGCGTCGCGACGATTCGCGCAGCCGTAACGATACGATGCGCGCAATCGCAACGATATGAGAGCAGACGCACACTGCGCAAACCGTGCGTTACGTCGTATTCGCATCAACATGCATGCTCCCACAGCGTTGCGAGCGCTAAAGAGCAGCATATCGCGGTTGACGTAATAGTACCGACCGTCTGTGACCAGCGACATTACGCACGGGATTGAGAGTGCCTATGATGGCGCCCAGTTGTTAGTCGACGAACGGTCCAGGGAGCGATGCGATGTTCGACAGGCTAATTAGATTTGCCGGCAGCCAAGCGGGAACTCTGTTGGTGGTGGCGGCGCTGACGCTGCAGCCGTTGTCGGCGGCGCACGCCGGTCCCAACGAGCAGGCCACGCGGCTGTTCGAGCGCCTCACCGGCACGCAGCCGAGCAGCTCGGTACTGACGCAGATGGCGAGCGACATCAACAGTCAGGATTACACCGGTGCAGCCAACCTCGCGATCAACGATCCGGGCCACGCGTTCTACAACGTCACGATCAGGAATTTTGCGCAGCCAATGAGCAACAAGCCGCAGAGTCTGTTCGTGCCGCTGAACGACTACACCGCGACGATCATCGGCATGGTCCGTGACAACGTGCCCTTCAATACGGTGCTGTCGCAGGACATCCTCTATGTGGGCAATCCCGCCAAGCTCTCGGGGTTGCCCCCTTATGCCTACAACAACGACAACCACTACGAGTACATCGACAATGCCAATGCGGATCTGGCCGCGGTGCTGATGCAGACGACGCAGTCGTCGGTGACCGGCATCCCCTCGGCTGCGACCGCCGGGGTGCTGACCACCTACGCCGGCGCGTCGGCTTATTTCTACGCCGGCACGAACCGCGCGATGGTGCGCTTCACGATGATGGATTACCTCTGCGATGACCTGCAGACGATCGAAGATACTTCCCGTCCGCCCGATCGCATCCGCCAGGATCCCTCGCGCTCCCCGGGCGGCGACAGCCGCACCTTCCTGACACAGTGCATCGGCTGTCATTCCGGCATGGATGCGCTCGCGGGGGCCTTTGCCTACTACAACTTCGTGCCTTCCTGCGACCCGGCCATGGGCTGTCCGAGCTATAACATTCCCGGTCAGATGGTCTATACGCCAGGCCAGGTGCAGCAGAAGTACGCGATCAATACCGGTAACTTTCCTCAGGGCTATGTGACCACCGACGACAGCTGGATCAATCACTGGCGTCAGGGCCCCAATTCGCTGCTGGGCTGGAGCAACTCGCTGCCGGGCACCGGCAACGGCGCGAAGGCCTTTGGACAGGAGCTGGAGAACAGCCAGCAGTTTGCGACCTGCCAGGTGCAGAAGGCGTTCCAGGCGATGTGCCTGCGACCGCCCAGCAACAACGCTGATCGCGCCAAGGTCGCCCAGATCACCTCGGATTTCGTCTCTGGCAATTACAACCTGAAGACGGCCTTTGCGGAGAGCGCCGTCTACTGCATGGGCCAGTAGGGAGAGTGTCGTGAGGCTCACTTCCATGCGAACCACCACTTGTGGATTGGCCCTGCTGGCTGCAGCGCTGCTGGCGGGATGCTCGGGCGGCGCGGCGACCACGGCCAACCCCAACACCTCGCAGCAGTCGACGCAAAACCTCTATACCGGCCCGCCGCCGGCGAGTCCGGATGTGGAGGCGTTCGAGCAGAACCTGTGGGTCAACATCCAGGGTGCCAATCGCTGCGGCGCCTGCCACGGCCTCAACGGTTCCGGCTCGCCGAGCTTTGCGCGCAGCGACGACATCAACCAGGCCTATCAGGCGGCGCTGACCGTCGTGAACCTGTCGCAGCCGTCGAATTCGACCATGGTCGCGCAGGAGAATGCGGGCCATAACTGCTGGCTGTCGAGCAACTCCGCCTGCGCCGATATCGTGAACACCTGGATCAGCAACTGGGCCGGTGGCGCCAGTGGCTCCTCGGCCGGCACGCAGATCACACTCACGCCCCCGCCGGAGATCACGGTGGGTGCGACCAAGGTCTATCCGTCCGACGCGACGCTCTTCCAGTCCACCGTCTACCCGGTGGTGCAGGCCTGGTGCTCGCGCTGCCACTCCGATACGGCCGCAAGCCCGCAGTCGCCGTACTTCGCCAGCGGCAATATCGCAACGGCATATTCCTATGCGCAGCCGTTGATGGATCTGAACAATCCCACGAATTCGATGTTCTACATCCGCCTCGCGCAGCAGTCGCACAATTGCTGGGGGAACCCGGTCAGCTGTCCGGACAGCGCCGCGACCATGCTGGCGGCGATCCAGCAATTCGCAGGCCAGGTCACCGTCACGCCGATCGATCCCTCGCTGATCGTCTCCAAGGCGCTGTCGCTGACCCAGGGCACGATCGCCTCGGGCGAGGGACGCTACGACGCACACGACATCGCCAAGTGGCAGTTCCAGGAAGGGCAGGGCCTCACCGCGTTTGACACCAGCGGCGTGGATCCGGCCATGAACCTCTCGCTCAATGGCAATGTCTCCTGGGCAGGCGGCTGGGGCATCACGCTCGGCGCCGGCGGCGCCAGCGCACAGGCCACCACGGCCACGAGCTCCAAGCTCGCGCAGAAGATCCAGGCAAGCGGCCAGTACAGCATCGAGCTGTGGATCGATCCGGCCAATACCGCGCAGACCAATGCAGATGTCGTGGCCTATGCGGACAGCGCGACCAGCAACAACTTCGCCTTCGCGCAGGATGCCGTGCAGTACCAGGGCTATTCGCTCTCCACGGTCAATCCGAGCGGTATGGCCTTCACCACCAATCCGGATGACAACGACGACAGCCTGGCGCAGGCCGCCATGCAGCACGTGGTCATGACCTACGATCCGACCAATGGACGCAAGATCTACGTGGACGGGCAGCTCAGCTGCGTACCGGCAACCGGCGGCCCCTGCCCGACGGGTGTCGATGTCGACAAGTTGACCGGTGGCGCCCTGACCAACTGGGATCCGAGCTCGTTGTTCATTCTCGGCAGCGCCCCGGGCGGCCAGCACGCCTGGCAGGGCACCATCAAGTTCGCCGCGATCCACGACGTCGCGCTGACGCAGGGGCAGGTGCAGCAGAACTACGCCGCGGGCGTGGGTGCCACCTACTTCCTGCTCTTCGATGTCAGCTCGCTCACCAACACGCCGCAGTCGTACATCATGTTCAAGGCGAGCCAGTACGACAATTACAGCTACCTCTTCTACCGGCCGACCTTCATCAGCCTCGACTCTTCGTGGACGCCGAGTGCGCCGATTCCGATCCAGGGCATCCGCCTGGGAGAAAACGGGCAGGAGCTGCCGGTCGATCAGGCCTACATTCCGCTCAACGTGACGATCGATTCGAAGGATTACTCCACGACGACCGGTCAGCTGCTCTCGCCGATCGGCACGGTCATTCCGCTGCAGAATGGTCCGGGCTCGGATCAGTTCTTCCTGACGTTCGCGCGGATCGGCAGCAATTCCCATACGTACACGGAGGCGACGCCGACAGCCCCGCCACCGGTGGATCTCGCGCCCTCGTCGGATATCGGTGTGCGGCTCTGGGATGAGCTCAACAACACCATGGCCAATGCCACCACCGTGCCGCTGACGGCCAGCGGGCCGCTGACGACCTATCAGAATGTGCAGCAGCAGCTTCCAAACGTGATCGACATGCGGAGTGTCACGGCCGCGAACGTGATCTCTGCCGCGCAGCTGGCGGTTTCTTACTGCCAAGCCCTGCTGACCAGCCCGGGCACGTATTTCCCGGGCCTGACGTCGACGCAACTCTCCGCTTCCGCCAGCAGCGTCTTCACCAGCTCATCTGCGATGGATCTGATCGCGACGCCGCTCATTGAGAATCTGACCGGGCAGGTCGCTGGCACCCTGAGCCTGACCACGCAGCCCTCGGATGGTGTGATGCGCACGGAAATTTACAACCTGATTCAGGCGCTGGAGGCCGACACCCCCGGTGTCAGCACGCAGACCGTGACGATGGGTGTGTGCACCGCGCTGCTCTCGAGCGCCACCTCCCTTATCAAGTAGCGACAGCAGCGCAAACCGGAAACAACCAGGACCGACGCCATGCGAAAGAAAACTCCGCCCCGGCGACCGCCACTGCCCTTCGAGATCCGCAATCTCGATCACCGACCGCCCATCACGCGGCGCGAGTTTCTCGGTCGCGGCATGCTGACCACGAGCGCGACGCTGGTGGGCGTGGGGTCCTTTTTCAGCCTGTTCGCCGCTCCGCGTAAGGCGTACGCCGCGCTCGCCAGCGACATAGACATGTTGAAGACCAACTGCGGTATCCGGGATGGAGCGGGCAAGATACCTTTCATCGCCTTCGATCTGGCCGGCGGCGGCAACATCGCCGGCTCCAATGCACTGGTCGGCGGCGCGGGTGGCCAGCTCGACCTGCTCACGACCGCGGGCTACAACAAGCTCGGCTTACCCGGAAATATGCTGCCAAATTCGTCGACCGGCAGCTTCATCGACACCAGTCTGGGATTGGCGATGCACTCCGACAGTGCCTATTTGCGCGGCATCAAGAGCATCGCCGCGGCCGCTACCATGGGCAACGTCAACGGCGCGGTGATCCCCGCCATCAGCCAGACCGACACCGACCTCAATCCGCACAATCCAATGTATGGCATCCATTCGGCCACGGGTGCGGCCGGAGGCTTGCTGACGTTGATCGGCACGCAGGCGACGGTTTCGGGCGGCAATTCTGAGGCTCCGTCGTACATGATCGACCAGACCGTGCTGCCGACCGTGGTGCGCCGACCGTCTGACGTCACGGGCCTCGTCAGCACCGGGGCGCTGGTCGGCGGCGCCGGCGGTCTGAACCAGGCGGCCGCCGTGGACGTGTTGGAGTCGGCTGTGCGCTTCAGCAACATGAAGCTGGGAACAGTGAGCCCGGCGACAGGCAACTCCGCGACTGATGCGGCGATCTCCAATGTGCTTGGCTGCAGTTACGTCGACGCCGCCTACCTGGTGGACAAGTACGGCAATGCGCAGCAGGCGCTGGATCCGACGCTGGATGCAGCGATCGTTGGTACCGGTGGGTCGGGCGGCATCTTTACCCTGACGCAGATTCAGCAGGACTCGGACTTCATGGCCACGGCCGCCGTCATGAAGATGGTCGTTGACGGCTACGCCGGTGCCGGCACCATCGAGATGGGCGGATACGACTACCACACCGGTGATCGCATGACCGGCGAGGGGCGCGACTTCAAGGCCGGCCAATGCATCGGCGCCTGTCTGGAGTATGCAGCGCGCAAGGGCATGCCGCTGATGATCTATATCTTCAGCGATGGCTCGCTGGCTTCCGGCGGCATGATCGACAACTCGGTGGGCGGCCGCGGCAAGGGCGTGTGGACCGCTGACAACACCGCAACGGCGGCCTCGCTGATGCTGGTCTATGACCCGACCCAGAAGCCCTCGGCGATCAGCAATCAGATCGGCAGCTACAACTCCGACGGGACGGTTAATGCAACCGGTAGCGTCGCGGCCAATGCCGTCAATCTATTGGCCGAAACCATTGTGCTCAATTACATGGCACTGCATGGCGAAGAGGCGGATTTCGAATCAAAAGTCTGGGCCAGCGGTCTGGCGCAGGGGCTCGGCAGCGCCGCGAACTATCAGAAGCTGATCGCGTTCAACAAGCTGGCTTCGGTCTCCAGCAGCGGTTTGGCGCCCACGCCACAGCCCTGAGCGCAAGCGTCGCGGATGCGGCGACGGTGCACTGCGAGCGCGGCGGCCATCGAGGTCCGCCGCGCTGTCGCCTTTTCCAGACGCAAATCACTATTCCCCGGCGGGCGCGTCCGACGCAAACTCGGCGGATGCGGCGTCGGCGGAACTGCGGCGCGCATCGGGCGGCTTCAAGTGCGAGCGGCGTCATGCATTTTCGCTCCCACTGTCGCGATCGTTTTATCAATCATGTCAAATGGGAAGTCATGATGGCGAGCCATCCATCGCGCCGACTCTGCGGCCTCCACACACGCCTGCTGCCGATGCTGGTACTGGCGGTGCTCGGGCTGTGTGCGACCGCCAGCGCGGCCCCGCAGAGGCTCATCGGCCAGAGTGCACCGGACTTCGCGCTGGCTGCCTACGGCGGCAACAACGTGCGACTGTCCGAGTCGCTCGGACAGCCCGTGATCATCGCTTTCTGGGGAGCCGACTGCAGCGTATGCGCCAAGCAGCTCGCGCGACTCGACCGACTCTATCAAACCTATCGCAGCTCGGGGCTCGTGGTGCTGGCCGTCAGCGTGGATGACGACATGCAGCGCGCCGATCGTTATGCGCGCGCGCATCCCATGCACTACCCGGTACTGCTCGATCCGTCCAAGGACGTCAGCCGTGCTTATCAGATCGATCGGTTGCCCACCACGGTGCTCATCGATCGCTCCGGCATGGTTCGCTTTCTGCACGATGAGTACCGCGCCAACGATCCAAGCTACGTGGTGCAGATCCGCGCGCTGCTCGACGATGAAGATTCGTTGCGATCGACCTCGGCCCTTACGCACTGAAGGTATGCCATGAACCGCCATCCGCTTCGCCGTCTGCTCCGACCCGTGGCACTCGTCGCACTGCTGCTCGGTGGGTTGCCGTTCACCGCCGCGGTCATGGCAGCTCCGGCGAAGAGTGCGGTACCCGCGGCCGCGTCCGCCCCCGCGCCGACACCCGGGGCTGCGGCTGCGCCCGTCACGACTGCGCCGGCGCCGTCCGTGGTGGCTGCGCCGGCCGCGGCGATCCCCGCGAGCGCCACTGCCGCCAGCGCCCCGGCGGCGAGCACAGCGGCTGCCGTACCGGCCAGCGCCTCGGGCACACGCTCGCTGGATGAGCAGATCCAGGATCTGAAGCGCCAGACCGTCGAGCTGAACCGCGACCTGTTCGTGCTCGAGGAAGATCTGCTGTTTCCCGCCAATACCCAGGTGGCGGTGTTCGTTTCCGTGGATGTCGGCAATTTCTTCGCGCTCGATTCCATCGACCTGAAGATCGACAACAAGGATGTCAGCAACTATCTGTACACCCCGCGCGAGGTGGCGGCTCTGCTGCGCGGCGGCGTGCAGCGCTTGTACGTGGGCAATCTCAAAGCCGGTCCGCACGAACTGGTGGCGTTCTTCAACGGCAAGGGGCCGAACGCGCGCTATTACCGCCGGGCCGCGAGCCTGCGCTTCGAGAAGGGTCTGGGCGCCAAGTATTTGGAGCTGAAGGTCACGGACCATCAGCATGCGCAGGAGCCGGAGTTCGAAATCAAGGACTGGCAATAACGGGACTGGCGCGACAGGGCAGGCCAGGCAGTCAGCAATGAAGCTCTTTCGTACATCGGTGCTGTGTTTGCTCGCACTGGCGGTTGCACTGCCATCCGCGGCGCTCGCCAAGAAGCGCGGCAATCCCGATGCGCTTGCGCCGGTGCGCGTCCAGGACCTGGCCTACGGCGATGTGCTGTTTCATTACTGGGCCGATGAGGATTCGGGGCTGGAGGCGCTGACGCGCCTGGAGGCTTACGAGCATTGGGGACTGATGCCGCATCATGCGGCCGACGCCGACCTGCTCGCCGCCGGGCTGTATCTGCAGCTCGGCATGCACAACGAGGCCGGTGCGCGTTTCGCCAAGCTGCTCAATGACCGCGTGCCGCTGGCGGTGCGCAATCGCGCCTGGTTCTATCTGGGACGCATCTGGTACGAGCGTGGCTATTACGATAAGGCGGAGCAGGCGCTGGGCCGCATCCAGGGCCAGCTGACCCCCGAGCTCGAGGGCGAGCGCAACAACCTGCTCGTCAATGCGCTCATGTACCAGGGCCGTTACGATGCCGCCATTGCGCGGCTGACGGGGTGGCGCGGCCCGCGCGACTGGAAGGCGTTTGCGCAGTTCAACCTCGGCGTGGCGCTGGTGCGCGCCAATCGTCTCGCACAGGCTGCGCCGATTCTCACGGCCGTGGGCACCGCGCCACGCAAGTCCAAACATGACACCGAGGAGCTTGCCAGCCTGCGCGACCGGGCCAATCTCGCGCTCGGCTTTGCTTATCTGCAGGCCAACCAGCCGGCGCCGGCGCGCATGGCGCTTGCACGGGTGCGCCTGGACGGTCCGTACTCCAGTCGCGCACTGCTCGCAGACGGATGGGCCCAGGCGGCTCTCGGGCAGTACCGCGAGGCACTGGTACCCTGGCTGGCGCTGCATCAGCGCAACCTGCTCGACGCGGCCGTGCAGGAGTCGTACCTCGCCGTGCCCTATGCCTTCAGCCAGCTGAACGCCGGCGCGCAGGCCGCACGCTATTATCAGGCGGCGCTGCAGTCATTCGATGGCGAGACGCACAATCTGCAGGCGGCCGTGGCACATGTGAAGAGCGGCGGCTTGCTCAGCGATCTGCTCGGCGAGGATCACGACAACCAGCACGGCTGGTTCTGGCAGCTCGGCGCACTGCCCGATGCGCCGCAGTCTCGCTACCTGTACGAGTTGCTTGCCGACGATGATTTTCAGGAAGGACTGAAGAACTACCGCGACCTGGGCTTCATGCAGCAGAGCCTGTCGCGCTGGGACGGCAGCATGACGGCCTTTGCGGCCATGATCGATGCACGCACGCGTGCCTATGCCGAGCGTGTGCCACGCGCCGATGCGCTGCTGGCCACCGCAGCGCCAACGAAGTTGCGGGCGGCGCGTACCGATGCCGAATCCAAGTTGCAGGCCATCGAGACCGAGGATGACGTGGTGGCACTGGCCACACCACGCGAGCGCGAGCAGTGGACACGCATCCAGCATCTGCAGACGGTCATCGCGCAGCTGCCGCCGAGCCTAGAGCGTGACAACGCGGCGGACAAGCTGCGCCTGATCCGCGGCGTGCTCTACTGGCGGCTGGAGGCGGCCTTCAAGGGGCGCAGCTACCAGCAGCAGCGCTCGCTGCGCGAGGTCGATGCCGCGCTCGAAGAGCTGCAGAACCGCTGGGTGCGCGTGCAGCAGGCGCGTGCCAGCGTACCAACGACCAATGGCGATCTGGCGGCGCGCGTGGCCGATCTCGGTCATCGCATCGACCAGCTGCATGCGGCGCTGGCGAGCGCCCAGCAGCAGCAGGCGGGCTACCTGGATGCGCTGGCCGAGTCCGCCCTCAATGCGCAGCAGGCGAGGCTGGCGTCCTATTCGCAGCAGGCGCGCTTTGCACTTGCCAATCTCTACGACCGCGCGGCCAATGCCGATGCGCACCCGGCGGCGCGCGCGGCGGCGCCGGCCGCGGCGAGCAGCTCGGGCCCGGCAGGAGTGCGGCCGTGAGGCGGCCAGCGATGCGCGCGGCGCTGCTGGCGAGTGGCATCGCGGCGATCACTGCAGCCTGCGCCCACCATCGCGCCGGGCCGCCCACGACCATCGGGCAGCTCGCCGACAAGGTGAGCGTGCCGGTGCAGACCGGGCAGCTGCCCCCGCCCAACCCGACTGCTGCCATGGCGACCTATGAGCAGTTCCTGCAGATGCAGAACGCCGATCCGGCCCTGCGCGCCGAGGCGCTGCGGCGGCTCGGGGATCTGAACCTCGAGGCCGGCGAGCTCGAGCGCATGAGCAGCGAAGTGTCGCGCGTCGATGTGCACGGCGCGCAGGCCATCCAGCTCTACACCAAACTGCTGAAGGCCTACCCGAACTATCCGCACAACGACGAGGTGCTCTACCAGCTCGCGCGCGCCTATGACACTACCGGGCAGACGGCGCAGGCGCTCGCGACGCTCGATCGAATCGTGGCCGAGTATCCCCGCAATGCACACCTGGGCGAGGTGCAATTTCGCCGCGGCGAGCTGCTGTTCTCGCTGCAGCACTACGCCGATGCGCAGCACGCCTACGAGGCGGTGCTCGCGCTGGGGCGCAGCGGCTCGAGCTTCTATGCCCAGAGCCTCTACAAGCGCGCCTGGTCGCAGTTCAAGCAGAACCAGAACGAAGCCTGCCTGGACTCCTTCGCGCAGTTGCTCGATTACACCCTGGTCGACGCGCAGGGGCACGCCAGGGACCTGGCAACGCTGGTGCGCGCCGATCGGGAGCTCGTCGACGATACGCTGCGAGTCATGAGCATCAGCTTCTCCTATCTGGACGGGCCGATGTCCATTCGGCAGCTGGCAATGCGCCGCGGGCACCCGCCCTACGTTTGGCTGCTGTATCAGCGCCTGGGCGAGCTGTACGTGAGCAAGCAGCGCTATCAGGACGCCGCGACGACCGATCGCGCCTTCGTGGCCGACTATCCGATCGACGCGCACGCGCCGTTGCTGTCCATGGCGGCCATCGAGGCGTACCGGCGCGGCGGCTTTCCCGACCTGATGCTGCAGGGAAAGCTCGAGTACGTGCAGCGTTACGGTTTCACCGCGCCCTTCTGGCAGGGCCGCTCGCACAGCGATTACCCCGAGGTCGTCGGGCAGCTGAAGGTAAACCTGCGCGATGTCGCACAGTACTATCACGCCCTGGCGCAGAAGACGCACAACAATGCCGACTACGCCTCGGCCGCGGACTGGTATCGCGCCTACCTGGCCTCCTTCCCCGGCGAGCCCGATTCGGCTGCGACCAACTATCTGCTGGCCGACGCGTTGTTCGAGAGCGGGCAATACCTGACGGCCGCCACCGAATACGAGCGCACGGCCTATAGCTACCCGCCACACGCGCGCGATGCTCAGGCCGGTTACGCGGCACTGGTGGCGTATCAGAAGTACGAGGACAGCCTGCCGCCGGCGGCACGTGGGCCGGTGCACGCGCGCGCCACGGACTCCGCGCTGCACTTCGCGCAGAGCTTTCCGAAGGATCCGGCCAGCGCGGGGGTGCTCACCCGCGCCGCGCAGGATCTTTTTACGGGTGGCGATCACATGCGCGCGATCGTCGCCGCGCGGCTGCTGCTGTCCCGCCCGGGCGTGACTGCAGCTCAGCAGCGCATCGGCTGGAGCATCGTGGCGCAGACTAGTTACAATCAGGGCAATTACGCACCCGCCGAGGATGCCTTCAAGCATGCGCTGGCGCTGACGCCCAAGGGTGATCCCGAGCATGCGGATCTGACCGAGCGGCTGGCCGCGACGGTCTACAAGCAGGGCGACAGCGAACGCACCGCGGGGCATCTGGCCGCCGCGGCGGACGACTTCCTGCGCGTCGCGCAGGTCGCGCCGGGCTCGAAGATCGTCGAGACCGCGCAATACGATGCCGCTGCCGCCCTCATCGATGCGCAGCAGTGGCAGCGTGCGATTCCAATTCTGGAGGCCCTGCGGCGCGCGGATCCACACGGCCAATACAGTGCCGGCATCGGCAGCAAGCTCGCGGTCGCCTACGCGGCGGCGGGTCAGTCGGCACAGGCCGCATCGGAATTCGAGCGCATCGCAGCCACTCCCAATCAGGATCCCGCGGTGGTCCGCGAGGCGCTGGGCAAGGCCGCGGATCTGTATCAGAAGTCCGGTGACGACGCGCATGCCGCATCGATGCTCGAGCGGCTGGTGAATCAGTTCCCCACGCCGGTGCCCGATGCCATCGAGGTGCGCGCGCGCCTGGTCGACATGGCGGCCCGCCATGGCGATGCCGAGCGCACTCTCTATTGGCAGCGACAGATCGTGCAGGCCGACGCCACGGCGGGTGCGGCGCGCACCGATCGCACGCGTTACCTGGCCGCACAGGCCTCATTGGCGCTGGCCGCGCCGCTGCGCGATGAGTTCCGCGAGATCAAGCTGGTCGCGCCGCTCAAGCGCTCGCTCGAGCAGAAGAAGCGCGCGCTCGAGGCGGCAGTGCAGGCCTACCGCAATGTGGCCACCTATCAGGTGGCGCAGACGACGAATGCGGCAACGTACGAGACGGCCGAGCTCTATCACACCCTGTCCGACGATCTGCTGCATTCGCAGCGACCGCCACACCTGTCAGCCGATGCGCTCGATCAGTACGAGTCGCTGCTGGAGGATCAGGCCGAGCCATTCGTGGAGCAGGCGATCTCGATCCACGAGCTCAATGCGGCCCGCGCTCAGCAGGGCATCTACGACGATTCGATACGCAAGAGCTTCGCATCGCTTGCACAGCTCTCCCCGGCACGCTACGGCAAGACCGAGGTCGCGCAGGTCTGGCTTGCGGTGCTGAGTGTGCCCATGGTCCCCCCTCACGTCAGCGCTGATCCACCCGCGGGAACTTCGGCTGCCGCTGCAGCCGGCGCTGCGGTGCCTGCGGCGGGAGGGGCAGGGGCTGCCGCGAAACTCAGCGCCGCAGCGCCGGCAGGCGCGGATGCCGGCAAGGGCCACAAGCGTGGCCGCGGCAAGAAAGCTGCTCCGGCGGCGGCCCCGGCCAGCGCCAAAGCACCGCCGGCGGCGTCCGTCGCGGCGGCGGCGCCCGTCGTGCCGCCCCCCAGTGCCGCCGCCCTGGCGGACTTCCAGCACGTCACCGACCTGGCCAATGCAGGACGCGACACCGACGCGCAGCTCGAACTGCAGCAATTCGAGCTGCGCTATCCGGGCTATCCGACCCCGGCCATCGATCTGGGTCTGCTCGCGCGCCGTGACGGCAAGCTCGACCAGTCCGAGGCCGCCCTGCGACACGCCGCTCAGCTGGATGCCTCCAATCCCCTGGTCTGGAGCGAGCTGGGCGTGACCCTGCGACAGGAAGGCAAGTTCAAGGATGCGCGTGCTGCCTATATACAGGCGCTGGCGGTTGATCCTAACTACGCCCCGGCGCACCGCAACCTGGGAGTGCTGCTCGACCTGTATCAGGGAGATGCCGTGGCGGCACTGGCGCAGTTCCAGCTCTACAAGCAGCTGACGGGCGAGGACAAGCCCGTGAGTACGTGGCTGGCGGACTTGCGCCGCCGCACCGGCGTGCGCGCCACACCTTCAGCCGCGCCCTCGTCGCAGGCAACGCCCGCGACATCTGCTGTACCGGCGAGCTCTGCGGCCAATACGGCCACTACGGCCACTGCGGCCACTACGGCCAAGGCGGGCACTCCATGAGTCATCGATACCTTGTCGGCCTGCTGTCGCTCGCCATGGCGGGGCCGTGGGCAGCCAGTGCGCTCGCGCAGCCCCCCGCCGATCTGAATCCGGCCGTGAATACCAGTGTCGCGCTGCCGTCAGCCGCGGATCCGCCGGCCAATTCTGTTGCTGCAGCTGCCGCGGCCGCCTCGACGACCCCCGCTGCTCCTACCCCTGCACTTGCTCCTGCGACGGCGGCGGCCTCGCACGCCGCGCCAGCGCAGCCCGGAGCCACGCCCGCCAAGGACGCTCCGGCGCCGGCCACGACCTCCGCAACGGCCGCCAGCAGCGATCGGATCGAGCTGGGTACCACCGAGATCAGCGGCAACCGCGAGCTGCCCAAACTCATGTACATCGTGCCCTGGCAACGTGCGGCAGTCGGCAAAATTACCGGGCGGCCACCTAACAGCTTGGTGGATGAGGCGCTCAGCCCGGTGGATCGCAGCGTCTTCGAGCGGCAAAACAGCTACTACGCCGCCCTGCAGGCGGCCAGCGCATCGGCCGCGTCACAGCCTGCGGTGCCGGGAGCGCCGCCTGCGGCCGTGGCTCTGCGGGATGAGAAATAGGTCGCGGTATTAAACGCCTGGTACACCATAGTTTGAGGATCCGACGGATCATGGTGCCAGAGGGATGGGAGGCAGCCGGATGAATATCTTCGATCACATTGTGCGCTTCTTTCAGGGCGGCGGATTCATGATGTATCCGATCGCCGTGGTGCTGGTGCTGGGCATCTGCATCGCGATCGAGCGCTGGATCTACCTGACGCACACCGCCCTGCGCAATCGGGGGCTGTGGAGCGAGGTGGCCCCGCTGCTGGCGCAGGGCAACTTCCGTCAGGCCGTGCAGATGACTTCCAAGTCGCACGCCGCCATCGGCCAGATCCTCAACTACGGTCTGGCCCGCATCGGCTCCTCGCGGCGTCGCGACGATATCGAGAAGGCCATGGAAGAGAGCCTGATGGATGTGGTGCCGCGCCTGGAGAAGCGTACGCACTACATCGCGACGTTTGCGAACGTCGCCACGCTGCTCGGGCTGCTGGGCACCGTGGTTGGCCTCATCAACGCGTTTGCGGCCGTTGCGACGGTGAATCCGGCCGAGAAGGCCAACCTGCTGTCGGCCAGCATCTCGGTGGCGATGAACTGCACGGCTTTCGGTCTGATTACCGCGGTGCCGCTGCTGTTGATCCATGCGGTCATCCAGACGAAGACCACGGAGCTGATCGACAGCCTGGAGATGGCCTCGGTGAAGTTCCTGAATGCCGTGACCGAGCGCGCTACCGTGCCGCCCATGCCCGATCGGCATCCGGGGCAGGTCGCCGCACAGGCCTCCTGAGGCGCGCGCGCCGTTCGGCGAAGCGCGCCGGGACTTCCCATGCGCCGTTCCTCCTATACCGCTCGCCGTGTGTCGCGCCATCAGCGCAAAGGCGGCGAGCTGATGCTGGTGTCGATGATCGACATCTTCACCGTGCTCGTGACCTTCCTGCTGATGACGGCAGTGTTTTCGCGCACCGTCATCGTGGAGCTCAAGCTGCCGCCGAAGAATGCGCAGTACACGCCGCCGCCGAAAGAGCTGCAGCTGGAGGTTATCGTGCGTCAGAACGGCTTGCAGGTGGCAGACCGCAACAGCGGGCTGCTCGACAGCTTTCCGAACAAGAACGGCGGCTACGACCTGGATGGGCTGTCGCAGTACCTGCAGTTCGTGAAGTCCAAACGGCCGAACACAACTGCCGCCACGGTGCTGCTCGAGCCCAATACTTCCTATGACACCCTGGTGCAGGTCATGGATCGTGTGCGCGTGCTGGACGTGAACGCCGGGTTGAGCGACGTGCAGTACGAGCTGTTCCCGGATATCTCCATTGGCGATGCGCCGCTGGCGGCGCCGGGTTCGCCGGTGGCCAGTGCGGCGCCGCTGCATGCCGTGACGCGCGTGGGAGCGTCGCGATGAGCATGTCCAACCGCGCGCGGCGCATGCTGCAGCATCAGCTGCGCAATCGCGCCGATGCCCACCTGAACCTCATCCCCATGATCGACATTCTCTCGGTGATGGTGTCGTTTCTGCTGGTGTACTCCACCAACGTGGAGGTGTTGCAGAACACCCGTGCCATCCAGATTCCGCAGTCGATCTCGGAGAAGCAGCCGCGCGTCACCGTGGTGGTAATGCTCAGCCAGGATGAGCTCTACCTGCAGGGCGAGCCTATCGCCACCGTCGCTCAGGTGCGCGCCAGCGCAGACATCGTTGCGCCGCTGCGCGCGGCGCTGGATCGGCCGATGCTGCTGGGCAGCCAGGCGCAGAAGCAGTCGGTCGCCGATCGCGAGATTACGGTCATGGCGGACAAGGCGCTGCCCTACGAGGTGTTGAAGAAGGTCATGGCGACCTGCACCGATGCCAACTATGGGCGCATCTCGCTGGCGGTCATGCAGAAGGACAAGCCAGTGCCGGCCGGTGCGGTCAGGAGCTCCTGATGGCCACGCCGGTCAAGGCATCCAGGCCAGTACAGCGCACTGCGGTGAGTGCCGCGCAGGCCGCCGGCATGGTGCTCGGACCGCACTATCGCAGTTACGGGCTGCCCTGGGAGATCGATCCGCAGGAGCAGCAGCGCCTGCGGCGTCTGCTGGCCTGGGGCCTGGGTGTCATCGTGCTGCTCGGCCTGGTGTTGCCGCTGATCCACCTGCCGCCCATCACCGAGGCCACCACCGAGGTGCCTGATCGGCTTGCGCGTCTGATGGTCCAACAGCAGGTCAAGCCGCCACCGCCGGTCGTGCAGCCAAAGCCGAAGCCCAAGGCCCAAACCAAGCCCGTGCCCAAGCCCGTCGCGAAGCCGGTGGAAGCTCCCAAACCGGTCGATCGCGCCGCTCAGGCGCGTCGCCGCGCGCAGAACGAGATCAACAAGATCCAGGACGACCTGGCGGATATCCGCCAGCAGATGGATCCCTCGACGCTCGGGCAGACGAAGAACCTGCAGGGCGCGGTGGGTGCCGACGTGCACGCCGATCGCTCGCTGATCGCATCCAATGCCAATGCCGGCTCGGGCGCCTATGTGACCACGGCCAGCGCCAGCGCCGGTTTTGGCAGCGGCGCAGGTTCGCTGCACGGTCATCAGGCCGAACAGGTCACCTCACGCATCTCCCAGGCGGCCGCTACCGCCGATCGCGTCTCGCGTGGCACCAGCGGCCGGGCCTCGCGCCCGGATGAGGAGATCGAGAAGGTGCTCGATCAGTACAAGGGCGCAATCTATGCCCTCTATGAGCGCGTGTTGCGACAGCAGCCCGATTTGCAGGGAAAACTTGTGCTGCAGTTCACCATTGCACCGGATGGCGAGGTGACAGAATGTCACGTGGTTTCCAGTGAATTGCACTCACCCGATCTGGAGCGCCTGATCGTCGCACGTATAAAGCTGATCCGCTTCGATGCCATGAACGTCGCCGCCATGACCACCACCAAGCCGATCGAGTTCGTCCCGACGAGCTGATCAGCTTCGATTTGCGCCGTGAACCTGCAGTCGGAAATCGACTATTTCAGCGAGCTGCCGACCCTGGATCAGGCGCGGCTCATCGCCGTATTTCTGCACGAGCTGACTGCCGAGGCGCGCGGCACCTATGGGGCGGGCAGCGACCAGGTACACGATGGGGCGCGGCTGCGCTTCGTCAACGAGATCGTGTGCCGTCTCGCGCGCTTTCTCGAGCAGGTGCTGGCCGATGATGCCTCGCGGCCGGCCAACGATGTGGTCATGCGCATGCTGCTGGCCGCGCGACCGGACAAGGCCGCCGAACGGCTGGTGATGACCGCGTATCGACGTGCCATTCACGGCTTCGACCGCTACGACACCACGATGACGATCGACAACTAAAGCGCCGTCGCCCGTGATGGGCCATGATGGACGGCGCCGGATCGCGCACGTAACGTTGTGCGGTGCCGGTCAATTCCCTCAGTCAGCTGTTGTTGTTGCTGCTCGTCACCGTGCCGGTGGTGGCACTGGCACGACGGCTGCGTCTGCCCGCCATCCTGGGCTACCTGATCGTCGGCATCGTCGTCGGTCCGTACGCGCTCGGCGTGCTGCAGGGAGGAGCCGAAGAGCGCGCTCTCGGTGAGATCGGTGTGGTGTTCCTGCTCTTCACGCTGGGTTTGGAGTTTTCCTACCCGCGCATGGTTGCCATGCGGCGTGAGGTCTTTGGCGTAGGGTCGGCGCAGACGCTGGCAATTACCGCCGCCGGCATGCTGCTTGCGCATCGGGCGGGCGCGGGCTGGGCCGCCGCCATCGTCATGGGTGGCGCCATGGCGACCTGCTCGACCGCCATCGTGCTGCAACAGCTCGGCGAGCAGGACGAGCTCAATCGCACGCATGGGCGTCTGTCCTTTGCGGTGCTGTTGTTCCAGGATCTGGCCTTCGTGCCGCTGCTGGCGCTGGCCAGCGTGCTCGCGCAGCTTTCGTCCGGTCCACCGGTGGCGGGCGGGGGCACGCCCGCGCAGATTGCCGTGCGCTTGGTGGGTCTGGGCATCCTGGCGCTGGCCGCGGTGCTGGCGCTGGGACGTTGGGTCGTGCGCCCGCTGCTGCACGAGATCGCCCACAGCCGCCTGCGTGAGCTCTTCACGCTGGCAGCGCTGCTGGTGGTGCTGGCCTCCGCGTGGCTGACCGAGCGGCTCGGTCTGTCGATGACCCTGGGGGCATTTCTCGCCGGCATGATGCTCGCCGAGAGCGAGTACCGCCATCAGATCGAGGCGGTCATCCGGCCGTTTCGTGAGTTGCTGCTCGGCCTGTTCTTCATTTCGGTCGGCGCGCTGCTGAATCTGTCGGTGCTGTTCCGAAACCTGCCGCAAGTGGTCGGCCTGCTGGTGCTGCTGACGCTGGCCAAGGCGTTGCTGTCGACGCTGGCACTGGGTGCCTTCCGTATTCCACGCTTCAAGGCGCTGCGCACCGGGGTGGTGCTCGCCGGCGGCGGGGAGCTGGGCGTGGCACTGCTGACCATCGTTGCGGCCGCGCCGCAGCTGGTACCCGGACGCTTTACACAACTGCTGCTGGCGGTTCTGGTGCTCGGTATGATCAGCAGTCCCCTGATCGTGCGCTACAACCGGCGCATCGCCCGGCTGCTGCTCGCCGAGCGCGGGCCGCCGCTGGTGCGAATGCCGGCCGAATACGCTGCCACAGGCGCGCTCGCAGCGCGCGACCACGTCATGCTGTGCGGCTTCGGGCGTGTGGGACGCAACCTTGCGCGAGTACTCGCCTCGCAGGGCTTCGAGTACCTGGCGCTGGATCTGGATCCCGACAACGTGCGCACGGCGCGGCGGGCGGGCGAGCCCGTGGTCTGGGGCGACAGCGCCGACGAGCAGCTGCTGCGCAATCTGGGCCTGGATCATGCGACCGTCGTCATCGTCACCTTTGCCGATCCGGACGTGGCCATCGATATCGTCAGGAGCGTGCGACGCGTGCGCGCCGATGTGCCGGTGCTGGTGCGCACGCAGGACGATACGCGTCTGGCCGAGCTGGCCAATGCCGGCGCCACCGAGGTCGTGCCGGAGACTTTCGAGGCCAGTCTGACGCTGGTCTCACAGGCGCTCACGCTGCTGCGCCTGCCAGCCGAGCAGGTCATGCGGGTGGCCGAGAGGCTGCGGCGGGCGCGTTATGGCACGCTGCGACATTTCACCGACTCGAGTGCCCGCGTCAGCGCCGCCGACAGCGCCGAGGAGCGCCTGCGCTCGGTGGTGTTGCCGCCGGGGGCCTGGGCAGTTGGACGACGGCTCGCCGAGGCGCGTGCACAGGGCGCTGCCGTGACCTTCGCCGCGCTGCACCGCCAGGGCATCGTCGGCCGCGATCCGGACGGGCAGACACTGCTGCGCGAGGGCGATGTGGTGGTGCTCTACGGCAGTCCTGAGGACCTGGAGCACGCCGAGGCGGTCCTGCTGGCGGGTTGAGCCCCCCGCACCGCCGCGCGGACCAGAGCGCGAGGGGTGCAACGAGCTGCGCCGCGGGTGTCAGGGGCGCCGCGGGCGGGGCAGGGTAGAATGCCGCCCCCTGATGGACCGCGAAGATCTGTATTTCCCGCCGCGACATGCGCCGCTGCGCGAGGACCTCGACGCTCTTGGGCAGCTGCTCGATGAGGTGTTGCGCGAGCAGTGCGGCGACGAATTCTTCAGCCTGGTGCTGCAGGATCGCCTGACTGCCACGCGCTGGCGCGACGGGGATGCGGCCGCAGGCGAGGCGCTCGCCCTTCGGGTGCGCGGCCGCGCCGCGCCGAACGCCCGTGAGCTGCTGCGCGCCTTCACCTCCTGGTTCCAGCTCGCCAATCTCGCCGAAAAAGTGCATCGCATCCGCCGGCGGCGCGAATATTTTCAGCGTGACAGCGATCGGTCGCAGCCCGGTGGCGTCGACGATGCGGTCGGCGAGCTCAAGGCGGCGGGCCTGTCGCTGTCCGAGGTGCTCGGCCTGCTTGCGACGCTGTCGATCGAGCCGGTGATGCTCGCGCATCCGATGGAATCCACGCGGCGCACGACGCTGCTGCGCCAGCAGCGCCTCGCCGCGGTGCTGCTCGAGCGCGACAACGCCACGCTCGCCCCATACGAGCGGCGCGCCTTGCTCGAGCGCGTGCGCAGCGAGATCAGCACCGATTGGCAGACCGAGGAGCATCCGCGCGAGCGCCTCACGATCGCCGATGAGCGCGAGCACGCCATCTTCTTTCTCGCCGAGATCATCTACCGCATCATCCCGGCGTTCTACCTGGAGATTGCCAGCGCACTCTCCAAGCACTATGCGGTGTCCCTCGATACGCTCGAACTGCCCCTGATCGTGCGCTTCGGCAGCTGGGTGGGCGGGGACATGGAGACTTCCGCGGACGTGCACGCCAAGAGCATCCGCGAGACGCTGGCGCGTGCGCAACGTGTGATCATCGGCAAATACCACGGCGAATGTCTGGCACTCGCGCAGATGCTCTCGCAGAGCGCGAACCGCGTGGACATCACCCCCGAAGTCATGAGTCGCATCGAGCAGTACCGGACGCTGCTGCCCGGGGTGCAGTCCGTGACACCCTCGCGTCATGACCGCATGCCCTATCGCCTGCTGCTCACGCAGATCGCCGAGCGCCTGCAGGCAACCTACGAGGGCCGCTCCAACGGCTATGAGGGGCCGGGGCAGTTTCGCGCCGATATCGCGCTGATCGGGCAGAGCCTGCTGGTGAATCGCGGCATGCACGCCGGTCATTTCCAGATCCGCCGGCTGCTGTGGCGCATCGACACGTTCGGTTTTCACCTGGCCACGCTGGATTTGCGTCAGCACACGCGCGTGCATCACACCGTGCTCGCGCAGGGTCTGGACGATCCGCAGTGGTGCACACGCACTCCGGTCGAGCGGCACGCGCGGCTGGTGGAGCTGCTGGAGCGCGACGCCGGTCCGACGGGCAGTTTTGATGCGCTCGGCAAGCGCACTCTCGCCGTGTTCGAGGCCATGGTGCAGAGCCGCCATCGCTACGGTGCCGAGGCGGTGGGTCTGTATGTCGTGGGCGGCGCGGCCCATCCGGAGGACGTGCTCGCCCCGCTGCTGCTGGCACGCTGGGCGGAAGCCTATGACAAGGGTAGCGGACAGGTGGCGCTCGACGTCGCCCCGCTGTTCGATCAGATCGCGACACTCGAGCGATGCGGCCAGACGATGCGCGAGCTGCTCGAGGACGAGGTCTACAAGCGGCACCTCGAGTCACGCGGGCGGCTGCAGACCGTATTGATCGGCTACTCGGAGAGCAACGAGGAGAGCGGTATCGTCGCCTCGCGCTTTGCCGCCTACCGGGCGCAGCGCAGCCTGACGGAGGCTCTCGCCGAGGCGGGCAAGGAGCACGTGCTGTTCTACAGCCGCGGCGGCAGCATCCCGCGCGGTGGCGGGCGCATCGATACGCTGCTGCGTGCGGCGCCGGCGGAGTCGGTCAGCGGTACCCTGCGCTTCACGGAGCAGGGGGAGAATGTCTCGCAGAGCTATGGCCTGCGGCCCAATGCCATGCGCACCCTGGAGCGCGCCTTCAGTACGCTCGCGCTCGCAACGCTGGCGGTCAAGCGCGGCGTGCCGCTGCGAGAGAGCGCCGCGCTGGCCGAGTGCGCGGGGCTAGTGGCCGGCCACAGTGCACAGGCCTGGCGCGGTCTGATATTCGAGGAGCCGCGGTTTTATCGCTACTTCCGCGAGGTGACGCCGATCGACGTCATCGAGCGCATGCAGATCGGCTCGGCGCTGCCCTCGCGTGCGGACGCCGGCATGGCCGGTGTCGCCCCCGCTGCCTGGGTGTATGCCTGGTCGCAGGCGCGACACATGCTGCCCGGCTGGTACGGCGCCGGCATGGGACTGGAATTCGCGCGCGGGGAGCGGGGCCTGGCGCTGCTGCGCACCTGTTATCAGGGCTGGCCATTCTTTCGCAGCCTGATCGATGACATCGAGGCGATGCTGGCGCGCTCGGACTTCGCGATCGTCGCGCACTACGAGCGGCTCGTCGCCCCGGAGCTGCGCAGCTTCAGCGCACCGCTGCGCGCGGAGTACGAGCGCAGCTGCAGCGAGGTGCTGCAGATCAAGGAGTCGACGCGCCTGCTGGACGGCGATCGCACGCTGCAGCGCTCGATCGCCCTGCGCAATGCCTATCTCGATCCGCTGCACTTCATGCAGGTGGATCTGTTGGAGCGCTGGCGCGCCGACGGGCGTCAGACACGCGAGCTGTTCGAGGCGTTGCAGGCGAGTGTCAGCGGGGTTGCGCGGGGCCTGCAGACGACGGGGTGATCCCGGCCGCGCCGGCTGCGATGCCCCAGTGCCGCAGGTGCGCGTGCAGTCGCGCTGTGTCCTGGCGCGAACACGCCAGGGAGAGGTAACCGTCGGGACGCACCAGGTACAGCGCATGCTGTGCAAGTCCGACGTCCGCGCAGCTCTCGCGCCAGGGAAATTCGTGTACCGCCAGGCCCTGCGTCGCGCAGAAGGAGCGCAACGCGGGTTGCGCGCTACCGTAAATGTGCACTTGCCAGTCGAGCGCGCGCAGCGAGTCGTAATTGTCAGCTGCCTGGTCCGCAGCGTTGCCGGTGAGGCCGGCAACCCATGGCAGACGGTCACCGCCGTGCAGCTCGCCGACACTGCCGGTGCTCAGCGGGCTGCTGCGATAGTTGAGCGTGAGCTGTGAGACCGTGCTGAACAGGTACTGGCGCACGCCCGGCAGGCGGAACAGGGCCGGAACCACCAGCGGTACCAGGCGCGTGCGCGCCAGATGCGCCAGGGGTCCCTCCGCCGTGGCGAGCTTGAAGCCCCGGTCCGTGCTGGCCACCAGTCGTCGCGCGAAGGCCTGACGCTCGCCCTCGTAGGTGTCGAGCAGCCGCGCTGCGACGCTCGACTTGCGCGCAGCACTTGCATCCAGCACGGCGGCGAGCTTCCAGGCGAGATTCACGGCATCGCCGATGCCGGTGTTCATGCCTTGCCCACCGGCGGGGCTGTGGACATGCGCGGCATCGCCGAGCAACAGGATGCGACCGCAGCGAAATTGATCAGCGATGCGATGGTGTACGCGGTAGGTGGAAAACCAGTGCACGCGGATGTCGCGGATCTGCAGCTGCTGGATGGCCCGCCCGCTGACATCGGCGAACTGCAGCCGCTCGGGCCGCTCCGCCCGTGCACCGCGCAGCGTGCCCACCAGCCGGGCGTATCCGGGGCCGCGGATCGGGAACACGGCGAGAAAGTCGGCCTCGTCCAGGTCGATGTGCAGTTCTCCGTCCATCGCCGGCCCGCTGCCTTCGATGTCGGCGACATAAAAAAGCTGCTGATAGGTGCCGCCGGAAAAGCCGATGTTGAGTCCAGCCCGCACGCGCGAGCTCGCCCCGTCGCAGCCGGCGAGGTAGCGGACACGACAGCTTTGCTCCCGATCGTGTGCCGATCGCAGCCGCGCCAGCACCGCATCGCCCTGCTCATCGAAGTCGAGCAGCTCCACCGGGCGCTCGACGGCGACACCGAGGGACTGCAGGCGCTCGCACAGCAGCCGCTCGTGCTGGTCCTGCGGCAAGGTCAGCGGCCCGTAAGGGGTCAGGGCCGCGCCGATCTGCGCAAACGGCACGTGAGCCTTGCGCTGACCCTCGACCCAAAAATTCAGGGCCGGCACGCGGTAGCCGAGCGCCAGTGCCGCTGCCGTCAGGTCGAGCTGGCGGTAGAGCTCGAGCGTGCGCGCCTGCACTGCGAGCGCTCGCGTCTGCTACACCGGGGCGGCCTCGCGATCCACGATGCGCAGGCGCACGCCCAGCCGCGTCAGCCACAGCGCAAGCGCCAGCCCCGTCGGACCCGCGCCGACGATCAGTACGTCGGCTTCTGTGCTATAATAATTCATTAAATCATCATGTTGTATTTCATTGTTGATGATTACTCTAGATTGATGTTGGGTGGCACTCGATGCAAGTGCGCCTCAGCAAGCGCTCAGATGTGCTGCGATGGCTCGCTTGCGAGTGGCAGCGAATATGCATATATCGCCCAGGGGCTGTTGAGTGCGTTGGCGGCCGGCCTATCATTGTCGACCCTGCCATAGGAAGGCGTCCACGATCGCCGGAGTGGCGCTTCCCATCCACACGCACGGATACGAGGGACACCTTGGCCAGCTGGAAAGAACGTCTTGCGAACCGGATGCCCGTCGAGCTCGCGCGCGAGATCGACCAGTTCGAAGGTCAGATCGAGCTCAAGAAGCTCGGCAAGATCGAGGACAAGCTGTTCGCCGAGACGCGGCTGCGGCGCGGGGCCTACGGTCAGCGCTACGACAACGGCCAGCGCCATGATGGTATCGCGCAGCGCAGCCTGACTTATCCCAGCACCCTCACCAAGGGTACGGAGACGATGTGGGATGCGCCGGGCATGCAGCGCATCAAGATTCCGTTCGGCGGATTGAATCCGGAGCAGATGGACGTGCTGGCGGACGTCGCGGAAGAATATTCCGATGCGATTTGCCACATCACCACGCGTCAGGATGTGCAGCTGCACTACGTGCACATCGACGATACGCCCGACGTCATGCGACGTCTGGGCTCGGTGGGCATCACCACGCGCGAGGCGTGCGGCAATTCGGTGCGCAATGTCACGGCCTGCCCGCTGGCCGGCGTGTGCCGCTGCGAGGTCTTCGACACCACGCCGTATGCCAAGGCCATGGCCTATCACCTGCTGGGGCACCCGGACACGCAGGACATGGGCCGCAAGTTCAAGGTGGCCTTCTCCGGCTGCAAAACCAGCAGCTGCGGTCTTACCAATATTCACGACCTGGGCTTCATCGCCAAAACCTGGAGCTCCGGCGGCGTCGCGCGACGTGGCTTCGAAGTGGTGGTCGGGGGCGGTTTGGGCGCGGTCCCTTACGATGCGCAGCTCTTCGATGCGGCAGTTCCCGAAGAAGAGATCCTGCCGCTCGCGCAGGCCGTCTGCCGTGTGTTTGCGCGCCTGGGCGAGAAGCGCAACCGCGGCCGTGCGCGCCTGAAGTTTCTGCTGGAGAAGCTCGGTCTGGAGGAATTTCGCCGCCTGGTGCTCGAAGAGCGCCGCGTGCTGCGCCCCGACCCGCGCTGGACCGAGTATCTCAAGGACGTCGAACGCCATCACGAGGTGCCGCTCAGGAGCTCGACAGCCCCCGAAGCGGCGCACGCCGATCCGCAGTTTCAGGCCTGGCGGGCCACGAATGTGTATGCGCAGCGCCAGCCCGGCTACGTGGTCGCGACGGTCACGCTGCCGCTCGGCGACATCACCTCCTGGCAGATGCGGCAGCTGGCCGGGCTCGCCCGCCGCTACGTCGGCGATAATGTCCGCACGACCGTCGAGCAGAACATCGTGCTGCGCTGGGTTTGCGCAGCGGACCTGCCGGCGCTGTACGCAGAACTGCGCCGTCTGGACCTGGCGCTCGAGGGCGCCGGCAAGATCGAGGACGTGGTGGCCTGCCCGGGCACCGACACCTGCAAGTTGGGAATCGCGGCCTCACGCGGGCTAGCCGCCGAGCTGCACGAGCGCTACGTGCAACGCCGGAAGGAAGGCCAGATCGATCCGGTCACGCGCGAGCTGCACATCAAGATGTCAGGTTGCTTCAATTCATGCGGCCAGCACCACCTGGCGGATATCGGTTTCTATGGCGTCTCGCGCAAGATCGGCGGGGCGACCGTGCCGCACTTCCGTGTGCTGATGGGAGGGGAGTGGGAGAACAACGGCGCCACCTATGGTCTGACCATCGGGGCCGTACCCTCCAAGCGCATTCCCGAGTTCATCGACCACGTGACGCAGCGCTATGTGGCCGAGCGCCAGCCGGACGAGCGATTCAAGGCCTATGTCACGCGTATCGGCAAGAAGGCGCTCAAGGAGATGGTGGATGCATTCGCCGCGGTGCCGCCCTATGCCGTGGATCGCACGCTCTACTCGGACTGGCGCGATCCGCGCGAATTCACGATTGCGGACATCACCACCGGCGAGTGCGCCGGAGAGGTGGTGATGCAGATCGAGTTCGATCTGCAGGCGGCCGAGCAGCGCAATTTCGAGGCGCAGGTGTACCTCGAGCAGGGCGAGATCGCCAAAGCCGATGAGGCGGCGTACCAGTCGATGCTCATCGCTGCACGCGGCCTGGTGCGCACGCAGTTTTGGGATCTGCCCGACGAGCCCGATCGCATCGTGGCCGAGTTCAGATCACGCTTCTACGACACCCAGCTGTTCCAGTCTCCCGACGCGGGCCAGTATGCAGGCGGCAAGTTCGCGCTCTATCTGCTCAACCGGCATGCCGATCGGCAGCGCAACTTCACGGCGGACACGGCCCGGCATCTCATCGAGGAGGCGCAGCTGTTCATCGAGGCGGCGTACAGCTGCCATCAACGCCTGACCGAGCAGAATGCGCGGGCGCTGGCGGGGGCCGATGCGCTCGCCGTCGCCGAAGCGGTGGGCTGAAGCGCATGGACCTGCACAAGTTCGGCGTCAAGTTCTTTGCGAGCAATGCTGCGCAGTTCGATATCCTGAAGCTCATTCCGATGTATCACCGCTGGATCCAGCAGAGTGCGCTGTCGGATCTGCTCATCGATGTGGCCGACTACAGCCACGTTCCGGCCGGCCCTGGCGTCATGCTCATCGCCCATGAGGGCAATTACGCACTCGATGAGACCGGCCACGAGCGCGGCGTCCTGTACTACAGCAAGCACCGACTCGATGGGGAGCTTTCCGAGCGCTTCGCCACCGTCGCCGCCAAGGCCCTGAAGGCCGCGCAGTTGATGAGCCAGGCCGACGAGCTCGGTGGCACCCTGAGCGTGCAGGGCAACCGGCTGCTGTTTTTCGCCAACGACCGGCTGACGGCGCCGAACACCGATGCGGCCTATGCCGAACTCGAGCCCGCGCTCAGATCGCTGCTCGAGCGACTCTACGTCGATGTGCCCTACACCCTGCAGCGCGAGCCCGACCCCAGGGAGCGGCTGGCGGTGCGCGTGCAGGCCGCCGCCGACGTGCCACTGCAGACATTGCTCGATCGCGTCGCATAGCGGTACGCCTTCAGGCGCTCGAGCGCGAGCCGCCCGTTTCCAGCCCTTCTGCGCGGCCGCATCAGCGCAGCGCGGTTGCGGTCGGGGTGTGTTCCGTCAGAACCGTGCCGCGACGACTCCAGCTCGCCATTGCCACAATGGCGATACCCACCGCGACGCAGTCCCACATCGCCGCAGGGTTGTCGTAGTACCCGTAGATCCACGGCGAGGCGATCGTCCACAGGCCCAGCAGCAGGTTCAGCCAGCTGAGGGTGACACCGCTGCGCGGCGAATAGATCCGATTCGCCGCCACCAGCAGCACGATGATGCCCGCAACGATGCTGTTCCACATACCACCCTGGTTGCCGGCGTAGCTGAAGATCCAGGGGGAGACGATGAGCCAGCAACCCAGCAGTACGTTGATGCCGCTGGCACTCTTGGTTTGCGCGACGGGAGTCATGGCAGTTCTCCAAATCTGTTGGAACTACCGCGTTGGATCGCCGCGCGGCGCAAAAGGTTCGTAAGACGAACTGACGAGCGGGGTAAGGCGCCCGCTGGCTCGCCATGCTGCGACTCGCGCGTGCGTCGCGCTTCCCCATGGCTGACAGCATTTTGCCTTGCCGTATGGCCAGAATCCTGCATGGGCAAGCTTCGCGAGCTCGGAGAGGCGGCCAGCCAGGAGGTCGCTGAAGTCGAACACCGGCTGGCTGCCACCGTGGGGGGGCCAACGCACCTGCAGGTGATCCTCGTGCTCGCTGCCGTACTGGGACTGGTGGATGCGGATCTGGCCACCGTTTCAGCAGTGGCCGATGAGCTCAAATCGGCCTTCCACATCAGCAATACCCAGATCGGACTGTTGTTGTCGACCGTGGCGTATGCGACCGCAGCTGCAACACTGCCGCTGGGGTTGCTTGCGGATCGCGTGTCGCGCAGTCGCCTGCTGGTCATTGCAGCCAGTGTCTGGGCGCTGGCGATGGTGGCAAGTGGCTTTGCCTTCTCCTTCGGCTATTTGCTGGTCAGTCGGGCCGTTCTCGGTGTCGCCACTGCGGCCGCATGGCCCTGCGTGGCATCGCTGACGGGCGATTTTTTCCAGGCCAGGGAGCGCGCGGGCGCCTTCGGTCTGATCGTCGCGGGTGAATTCATCGGCGCCGGGGCGGGTTTCGTGATCGCCGGCGGCGTGTCGAGCTTCCTGAGCTGGCGCTGGGCATTCTTCGCCATGGCATTGCCTGCGGTGGTGCTGGCCTGGGCGGTGCATCGCTATTTGCCCGAGCCCAAGCGTGGGACACAGGGCTGGCTGGCCGAGCATGAGCCGGACGACGATGCCAGCGCTGCCAAGCACGCTGCGCAGCAGCCCGGCGCCAAAAAAGAGACGGTGTCGGTTCAGAAGAAGGCGAAGCAACAGCGGGTCGAACCGCGCACCCATCTCATCCTGCGACAGGATCCGCGAGCTATGGGCTTGTGGAAAACGATCGGCTACCTGTTGCATCTGCCGACCTACCGCTTGCTGATCGTGGCCTCCTCGCTGGCCTACTACTTCCTGTCCGGTGTGCGCGCCTTCATGATGATTTTCTTCCCCTCGCAATGGCATATCAGTCGAGGAGTCCTGGCCGGTACCGTGGCGGTCATCGGTCTGGGCGCCCTGGTGGGTGTCATCATGGGCGGGCGTCTGTCGGAGCATCTGCTGCGCAAGGGCCAGCTGAACTCGCGCCTGAATGTGCCAGCGGTGGGCCTGCTGGCGTCGGTGCCGCCGCTCGCGCTCGCCTTCTGGGTGCACAGCGCATGGCTCGGGGTTCCCCTGGCGACGGTCGGTGTCGCGCTGCTCAGCGCTGCCATCGCACCCATTGATGCGGCGAGGCTCGACATCGTGCATCCGGACCTGTGGGGACGCGGGGAGGCTGGGCGTATGGTGCTGCGCTCGGCGCTCGATGGCAGTGCACCCGTGCTGTTTGGGATCATCGCCGCGCAGCTGGGCGGCGGCACCGGCGGCCTGGAACGCACGATGCTGCTGATGCTGCTGCCGATGCTGGCGGCCGGAAGTTTGGTCGTACCGGCGCGTCGGAGCTATGCCCGGGATGTCATGACTGCCGCCGCCTCCGTGGAAGCCACGAAGCAAACGAGCGGCGAGACACGCAGCCGGCGGCAGCGCGGATCAGGCTCCTCCTGACGCGGCGGCCGGGGCCTGCACGGCCTTTGCCACGTCGTCGGCGAGCCGGCCCACCAGCTGGCTCATGACCGCCGCCTGGCTCGCGACCGATCCCTGAAAAGGCGCGCTCAGATGCAGGGCGTGGTGTAGCACGGTATGCGGCGGGCTGCCCTGAAGAAGAACCCAGTCGGCATCCAGCTCGACGACGCTGCCCTGGGGCGCGAACGAGAGGATGTCGACGACAACGCCGCGCGCATCCGCCGGGGCGTTGTTGTCGGGCCCGACGATCATGCCGGCCGGCAGTCGCTTCTGCAGATCCTGCGTCAGCACCCGGCGCACCATCTCGCCGAAGTCCCCGCCCCAGCGTTCTTGCGAGGCGATGCGCAGCTGGTAGTTCTGTTCGCCGGTGACGATCTGCTTGCGATCGAGCACCGATGGGATATGCACCGCATCTACCTTGATAGGCGCCTGCATCGTGGGCGGCGCTGGCTCGACCGGCGCGGTGGGTTCCAGAGAATAGAAGCGGGTAGGTGGACTGCTGCCACAAGCGGCCAGCAGCACGCCCGACAGAGTCGCGATAACGGCACAGCTGACCCTGATGCTGCTGTTCATGGCATAGCTGGCTCTCATGGCGTCGCTGGCTCCCATGGTGTAGCTGGCTGTCACGGTGTAGTAGCTCTGGCTCTCATGGCGAGTCGTCCGAGCGGCCTTTGATCAGGGCTTCGGGATTGCGATCCAGATAATCCGCCAGGGACCGCACCGCGCGCGCAGCGTCGGTGATTTCCTCCACCGTGGAGCTCAGGCCGTTCTGCGTGGCAGTTCCGCCGACCAGCTGCTGCGCGGATTTGACCGCCGCGTCCAGATCGTTAGCCGTAGTGCGCAGGCGGCTGATGATCTGCGGGACCTGGGGAGCGGCGCTCGAGGTCATCTGATGAATCTGGCGGAGCGCTGCATCGAGCTGCCCGATTGCATCCTTGATGTGAGGCGAGGCCACGATCGTATCGATCTGATGGGTCGCGTCGAGTACGTTGCGCGCGATTGCTTCGATCGGAACCTTGTTGATGCGCGTGACGATCGATGAGAGCCCGCCGCCCGATTCAGCCGGTATCTGCGGCATGCCATCCACGACGCCGGGCAAGGTGGTCGGTGCCCCCTGCAACATCTCGAGCGTGACCTGGTAGCTGCCGACCAGCGGCGGATTCTGATCCAGACGCGCGCGCAGCCCTTTGCTCACCAGTTGCGTGATCGCGGCTGTCAGCGCCTGCGAGCTGCGTGGCTGACTGACCCCCTGGATGTGAAACAGCGAGGGATAGAGTGCAATCGTCGTGGGCATCGACAGCTCGCCGGTCTGCGCATCGTAGCTGAAGCCGATCTGGCGTATCTCTCCGACGGAAAAGCCGTGCAGCTTCACCGGATCTCCGCTCTTGAGCGAGCCGACGTCGCCCTGAAAGGAAACCTCATAGAACACCGGTGCCGCCCCGGCCGGGGCGACGGGCTGCTGCTCGAGGCCGTTAAAATGCGTGGTCTTCTTGCCCCCGCCAGGCTCCATGACGATGGTCGGCCCCGACAGCACAGCCGCGAGGGATGCCGGGTCACTCAGGCTGGGGCTCGCCCCGCGCAACCAGAAGCGCGTGCCGGTGCGCAGAAATTTCGTGGCGCTGTCGTCGATCTCGACGGTGACGTTGACCGCATCACCCGCATCGTCCAGCTTCACATCGCTCACCGTGCCGATATTGGTGCCACGGAATTCCACCGTGCTGTTCTTGGGCTTCAGATCGTGGCTGTCCGCGAAGCGGATGGTGATCGTCTGATTGCCGCTGAGCAGGGTCTTCAGCCCGAGCCAGCCCACCACGATTAGCGCCGCGACCGGAATGCCCCAGATCCAGCCGGGCCACCAGCCGCGGCGTACGGACGCCTGCCGCGGCGCGGATTTATTGTCCGCCTGTTCCCGGGCGTGCTCATCCGTCATGGTGATGACACCCGCGCGGCATCCCACATGAGCCGCGGATCAAAGGTCACTGAGGCGATCATGGTCAGAAAGGTCATCAGCATGAACGCGGTCGCGCCCCAGCCGGCGCTGCCCGAGCCGAGGGCACCGAAGTTCATCAGTGGCACGAAGAATACGATGGCGAAGGGATCGGTCTTCGACCATCGGCCAGATTCGGCAACGATGCGAAACACTTCGGTCTTCGCCACCAGATGCCGGTCGGAGCGCAACCAGACGGACAGCACGCACCAGCCGATGGCGAAGATTTTCACGGCCGGGATCAGGATGCTGGTGCAGAACACCAGCGCGCCGAGCGGCCAGAGGCCCTGCTGGAACAGGTCGTAGATGCCCTTGAAGATCGTGTAGCCGCTCTGATTGCCGAGCTGCGTCGAGATGTTCATCGGGTAGAGATTGGCCGGGAACAGCAGGATGAAGGCGGTTGCAATCAGCGCCGCCGTGCGCATCGAAGCGTGGGCCTTGCGAACCGAAAGCCTCGCGCCACAACGAGGACAGGGGCAGCCTTGCGCCGAGCGCGGCTGGACCAGGTCGCATGTGGTGCAGCCGAGCACCTCGTCACGGGCCTCGCTGGCGTCGACGTGCACCTCCCCGCCAATGGCACGCCATACCGTGCGCCGGTCCAGGGTTGCACGCGACAGCATCGTCAGGATTGCGGCCGCGATGAAGCAGGCGCCTCCCAGCTCGATGGAGATATTCGCCTGGCTGATGTTGCTCAGGCGGTAATAGCCGACGCATCCGGCCAGCAGGTAGACGTCCAGCATGGCGAAAGGGTCGAGCCAGTGGGACCAGCGGAATGCGGGGCCGAGCCAGCGTGGACGACGGCCGAACCACAGCGCCGTCAGCACCGCCGACAGCAGACCGAAACGCAGGAAGGGCAGCAGGATCACCAGCACTGCGCTCAGTCCCGCCAGGATGATCCAGCCGCGGTTCCACAGCTGGAAGATGCCCGCCGCGATGACGTTCGATGAGTGCATGCCAAAGATGTCGACGCGTATCAGCGGCAGGATGTTGACCGGGAAGAGCAGCAGGAAGGTCGCAAGCGCACAGGCCAGAGCGGCCCCGAGACTGCGCCCGCTGGTCTTCTCAAGGGCAGCGTGGCAGCCGATGCACACGGCGGTACTGCGCGCCGGCAGTGCGGGCAGGTCCTCCAGGATGCCGCAATCGGGACAGGCGATCGTCACGTCAGTCAGGTCAGCAGCAGGTATCGCGCCACCACCGGCGCCGCAGCAAAGCATCCTTTAGCGTCGCGGCCGACGCCCACGGGAACGTGCCGCTCGGGTGGTGAGTGAACTTCGCGACCGGCCGCCATCCGCGGCCGACAGAATCTGCTGGCGCACGATCGCGAACTTGTATCGTGCAAGCCGCGTCATGCCGGGCGATGCAAGTGCCCGCAAGCAGGGCGTGGCGCGCGACACACCTTCGCGCCGTCAAGCAGGCTATTCTGACAGCCATAACTGTCGCCGGCGCAGCCCCGAGGGAGCAGGCGGTTCCGTAAACTTGCGCTATGAGCAACTTCCACCCCGCACCTCACAAGACGGCCGACGCGCTGGCCCGAGGCCCGCTGCCAGACACATCGGCGCCGATCGATGCCGCACTGTGCCTGCCCGACTCAGCCATTCAGGCGCTGTGCGAGGGCCGGGCGCGGGATCCCTTTGCCTTGCTGGGGCCCCATCGGCTGGACGACGCGGAGAGCGTCGTGCGCGTCTACCAGCCGCCGGCCGAGGCGATCGACGTGCACGATGCCGCCAGCGGCGCGCTGCTGTGCCGCCTGCAGGCGCTGCAGACCGCGGGTCTGTTCGCCGGGCGCATCCCGGCACAGCGGCGCTATCGGCTGCGTATCCACTGGCCGGGCGGCGTGCAACAGGAGACGGAGGATCCGTATGCCTTCGGGCTGCTGCTCGGCGAGCTGGATCTGTACCTGTTTGCGGAAGGCACCCACCAGGCGCTGGGGCGCTGCCTGGGCGCCCAGGCGCTGAAGCTCGACGACGTGCACGGCGTGCGCTTTGCGTTGTGGGCTCCCAATGCTCAGCGTGTCTCGGTCGTGGGCGACTTCAACGGCTGGGATGGCCGCCGCCATCCCATGCGCATGCGCGTGGAGGCGGGGGTCTGGGAGCTGTTCATCCCGCGCCTGCCACCGGGCACACTGTACAAGTACGAGATGCTCGGTCCACAGGGGTTGCTGCCGCTCAAGGCCGATCCCATGGCGCTGCAGATCGAGATGCCGCCGCGGACCGCCTCGATCGTCGCTGACCCTGCGCCGTTTGCCTGGAGTGATGCCGGCTGGCTCGAAGCGCGTGCGGCAGCCCGCGGTCTGGTCCACGGTGCCATGTCGATCTACGAGGTGCACGCAGGCTCCTGGCGACGCGGTCTGGACTGGGATCAGCTGGGCGATCAGCTCATCCCGTATGTGTGCGAGCTCGGCTTCACGCACGTCGAGCTGATGCCTGTGATGGGACATCCCTTCGGCGGTTCCTGGGGTTACCAGGTGCTGAGCCAATATGCGCCCGCCGCGCAGTACGGCACTCCGGCGCAGTTCGCGCGCTTCGTGGATCGCTGTCACGCGGCCGGCCTGGGCGTCATTCTCGATTGGGTGCCGGGACACTTTCCGACCGATCCACACGGCCTCGCGAGCTTCGATGGCACGGCGCTCTACGAGCACGCCGATCCGCGTGAGGGCTTTCATCCGGAGTGGCACACGGCGGTCTACAACTTCGGCCGCAACGAAGTGCGGGCTTTCCTGATCGGCAGCGCCCTGCACTGGCTGGAGCAGTATCACGTCGATGGCCTGCGCGTCGATGCGGTGGCCTCGATGCTCTACCGGGATTATTCACGTGCAGCCGGGCAGTGGATTCCCAATCGCTACGGCGGGCGGGAAAACATCGAGGCAATCGAGTTTCTGCGCCGTTTGAACGATGCCATCGCCGAGCGCGTGCCCGGCGCTCTGACCATCGCCGAGGAGTCCACCGCCTGGCCGGGCGTGACGCAGGCCACGCGCTACGGCGGCCTCGGCTTCGCGTACAAATGGAACATGGGATGGATGCACGACACGCTGCGCTACATGAAGCACGATCCTCTGTGGCGCTCGCACGATCACCACGACATGACGTTCGGGCTGCTGTATGCGTTCTACGAGCGCTTCGTGCTGCCGCTTTCGCACGATGAGGTCGTCTACGGCAAGGGCTCGCTGATCGGGCGCATGCCGGGGGATAACTGGCAGCGCTTCGCCAACCTGCGCGCCTACTTCGGCTTCATGTGGACGCAGCCCGGCAAGAAGCTGCTGTTCATGGGAGGCGAGTTGGCGCAGGACCGGGAGTGGAGTCACGACGGCGAGCTCGACTGGGCGGCGCTCGAGCATCCTCTGCACCGCGGCGTGCGCGCCCTCATGGCAGACCTCAATCGTCTCTACCGCCAGGAGCCCGCGCTGCACCGCTTCGACCACGACGCCGAGAAGTTTCGCTGGCTGGTCGTCGATGACAATGCCAACAGCGTATTGGCTTGGTGTCGCAGCGCGGATTCCGCCGCGCCACCGATCATCGCCGTGAGTAATTTCACGCCGCTGCCGCGCTTTGCCTATCGGATGGGTGTACCGGCCGGCGGTGCCTGGCGCGAGATCCTCAACACCGATGCCGCGTTATACGGCGGCGGCAATCTTGGGAATGGCGGGTGGGTGGCGGCGAGCGAGGTTGCCGCGCACGGCCAGCCGTATTCGCTCGAGCTGACGTTGCCGCCACTGTCCACCGTACTGCTGCGTCATGACGGCTGAGCTGCCGGACGGACCGGTCTCGGCCGGCGCACCCTGGCCGCTGGGCGCCACTGCAGATGCGACGGGCGTGAACTTCGCGGTCTTTGGTGGCAGCGCCGAGCAGGTCTATGTATGCCTGTTCGACCCTACGGGTCGGCAGGAGCTGCGCCGTGTGGCGCTGCCGGAGTGCACGGATGAAATCTGGCACGGTCACATCGCCGGTGTCGGAGTGGGGCAGCTCTATGGGCTGCGCGCGCACGGTCCCTACGAGCCGGAGCGTGGCCATCGCTACAACGCCAACAAGCTGCTGGTCGATCCCTATGCGCGCGCACTCGCCGGTACGCTGCGCTGGTCGGATGCGCTGTTCGGTTACCGGCTGGCCTCCCCGCGCGCCGATCTGTCCTTCGATCGGCGTGACAGTGCCGCCGGCGTACCCAAGAGCGTCGTCACCGACGAGCAGTTCGACTGGCAGGACGACCGCCCCCCGCGCGTGCCCTGGGTCGACACCCTTATCTACGAGACGCACCTGCGCGGCCTGACCATGCGCCAGCCCGCGATTCCAGAGGCGCTGCGGGGCAGCGCCGCCGCGCTCGGCCACGAGCGCACCGTTGCGTATCTGCGCGAGCTGGGCATCACCGCCGTCGAGCTGTTGCCGATCCAGGCGCTGATGCATGATCGACCGCTGGTGGAGCGTGGCCTGCTCAACTACTGGGGCTACAACACCCTGGCGTTCTTCGCGCCCGAGCCGCGCTATCTGGCCAGCGGGCAGCCCGCGGAGCTCAAGGCCTCGATTCGCGCGCTGCACGCCGCAGGCATCGAGGTGCTGCTCGATGTGGTCTACAACCACACCTGCGAAGGCAGCGAGCGCGGCCCGACCCTGTCCTTCCGCGGCCTGGACCATGCCGGCTACTACCGCCTGCAGGCCGATAATCCGCGTTCCTGTGTCAACGACACCGGCGTGGGCAACACCGTGAATTTCAGCCACCCGCGCGTCGTGCAGCTGACACTCGATTCGCTGCGTCACTGGGTGCAGAACTACCACGTGGATGGCTTTCGCTTCGATCTGTGCGCGACCCTGGGCCGCGAGACACAGGGCTTTGCGCGGGGCGCGGGCTTCTTCGATGCGCTGATGCAGGACCCGGTGCTCGCACAGGTCAAGCTGATCTCAGAGCCCTGGGACAGCGGGCCGGGCGGCTACCAGCTCGGTAATCATCCGCCCGGCATGGGCGAGTGGAACGATCGCTTTCGCGATGACGTGCGCCGCTTCTGGCGCGGCGACTCGGGCCAGCGCGGTGCGCTGGCGGCGCGTCTGCAGGGCTCGGCCGATGTGTTCGATCATCAGCGGCGCCGCCCCTGGGCATCGATCAACTTCGTCACGGCGCACGATGGCTTCACGCTGGCGGACTGGACCAGCTACAACCAGAAACATAACGAGGCCAATGGCGAGGACAACCAGGACGGCAGCAGCGAAAACGAGAGCAACAACTGGGGCGTGGAAGGCGCCAGCGACGATCCGCAGGTCCTCGAGCGACGCGAGCGCGTGCGGCGCGCGATGCTGGCGACGCTGCTGTTCTCGCATGGCACGCCGATGCTGCTGGGCGGGGATGAATTCGGCCGCACTCAGCACGGCAACAACAATGCCTATTGCCAGGACTCCGAGTTGTCCTGGCACGATTGGTCGCTCGCCGAATCGGCGCGCGGGCGGGCGCTGCGCGCCTACGTCGTGCGCCTGATTGCGCTGCGACGCGAACAGCGTTGCCTGCGCAGTCCCTATTTTCAGCACGGCCTGATCGAGCCGCTGCCGCAGGTGCGCGACATCGAATGGTTCGATGAAAGCGGCGATACCATGCGACCGGAGGACTGGGGCAACTGGGAAGGACGGCTGCTGTGTCTGCGTCGGGCGATGCGCCTGGCCGACGGCAGCGGCGAGCTGTGCCTGCTGCTGGTCAACAGCACCCTCGAGACGCATCAGTTCCAGTTGCCGCAACCGCTGTTCAACTGGACCATGCGCCTGGACAGCGCCGATGCGTCCCTCGCCGAGCAGGCCATCGAGACGACGCAGGTCGACGTCGCCGCCCAGAGCGTGCAGCTGCTCACGGCGCGAGTGGCGCAGAGCGCCGAGCGCGCCCTGGTTCACGCGGCAAACGATGCGGCCGTGCAGCCGGAGCAGGCCCCGCGGCCCACGCCGCCCCCCAGACCCGCGCTGCCGGGGGTCTGAGCGACCCGCGCGCCTGGCCAGGCGCAATCCGTGATGTGCGCCACCCCGGCATCGGCGCGGCGCTGGGATCATAGCCACAACGCAGCCAGTGCCAGGAACGTGGCCACTACGTCGCTACATAATATTGCTGATCAGGAGCTTGCCCGATGACGGCGGCGGTGCGAGTGCTCGTGGTCGAAGATTGCGCCGCGGAAGCGGAGCTCTCGATGCGCGCGCTCACCCGTGCCGGCATTGGCTGCGAGTTCCGCCGCGTCGAGAGCGAGGCCGCGATGCGTGAGGCGCTCGAGCGTCACGCCCCGCAGCTCATTCTCTCGGACTTTGGTCTGCCGGGATTCGATGGCCTGTCGGCGTTGGCCATTGCGCGCGAACTGGCCCCCCACGTGCCCTTCGTGTTCGTGTCCGGCACGATCGGTGAAGAGCGCGCCATCCAAGCACTGCACCAGGGCGCGGTCGACTATGTCCTGAAGGACAATCTGACGCGGCTCGCGCCGGCCGTGCGCCGGGCATTGGGCGAAGCGCAGAGCCGCGCCGAGCGCCAGCGCCAGGAGATGCAGATCGCGCACTTGACGCGCGTGCTG
The DNA here is from genome assembly GCA_035553315.1 of Steroidobacteraceae bacterium. Lineage (GTDB taxonomy): Bacteria > Pseudomonadota > Gammaproteobacteria > Steroidobacterales > Steroidobacteraceae > FEN-1191. Next base: position 12,624 of record DATNDE010000002.1, on the reverse strand, counting down.
CGCATGCTTGGCGGGGTCAACGGTGCGGTGCTACGCATCCGTGATCGCAACGAGCTGTTCGATGAGTGCTGCCGCCTGGCCGTCGCCGTCGGCGGTTACGCCGCTTGTATTGCCCTGCTGCAGCGTCCCGGAGGGCGCGAGTTGCAGTTCATTGGCAGCGCCGGCGCAGATGATGCGGCCGAGCAGGGGCTGCGCACCCTGGCGAGCAGCGCACGCGCCTGGTCGGGTGGTTCGATCCGCACGTTGTTGGAGAGCGCGACCGATCCGGTGGTCAGTGAGGCGAGGGACCTGCCATCCGGGCTGCATCTGCTGATTGCGCTGCCGCTGCAGCTCGAGCAGACCGGCATGGGAGCGCTGCTGCTCGCCACGCGCGAGCGGGCGCTGATCGGCGAGGAGGAGCTGCGCATGCTGCAGGAGGTGGCGGCGAACCTGTCGTTCGCCCTGCAGTATCAGCGCAAGGGCAACGAGGTGCAGTTCCTCTCCTACTTCGATCCGCTGACCGGACTGGCCAAGCGGCCGTTGTTCTGCGAGCGGCTCAAGCGGCTCATCGGCCGCAGCGCGCAGAGCGCGGCGCGCTGTGCCATCGCCGTGGTCGATATCGAGAATCTCAGCATCATCAATGATTCCATCGGGCGGCACGCGGGCGATCGGTTGCTGCAACACGTGGCCGAGCGTCTGCGCCGTCACTTTCACGATAGCGAGTGCGTGGCGCAGTTCGGCGGTGGCACCTTTGCGCTCGCGCTGGCCGCGCCAGGGACGGATGCCAAGGCCGTCGACACGCTGCAGACCCGTCTCGCCGCAATTTTCGACCCGCCTTTCGAGCTCGACGGGCGCTTGATCCCGCTCGGCACCAAGTCGGGTTGGGCGCTGTATCCGAGCGACGGGCAGGAAACCGAGGGGCTGGTGCAAAATGCCGAGGCTGCGCTGCGCGATGCGCGCGCCGGCGGCCACCGCTCCCTGCATCGCACGCTGCAGCAGCGCTCAGAGGTGCACGCGCGGCTGCAGCTGGAGCAGCAGCTGCGCCTGGCGATCGAGCGGCGCCAGTTCGAATTGCACTACCAGCCGATCATGAGCCTTGCCACGCGCCGCATCGACGGCGCCGAGGCGCTCATCCGCTGGCGGCACCCCGAGGAAGGTTTGGTCGCCCCCGGGGCGTTTCTGCCGCTGCTGGAATCCACCGGCCTGATCCTGCCGGTCGGCGAGTGGGTCATCGAGCAGGCGGCGCAGGATCGGCAGAGGTGGCAGCAGTTGGAGATGCCCGCCGGGCGCATTGCGGTGAATATCTCGCCCACCGAGCTGCATCGCTGCAAATTCGCCCAGGGCTTGCTCGAGCGCACCCAGGGCTGGTCGAACGCGCTGTGTGGCCTTGACGTGGAAATCACCGAGGGCGCGCTGCTCGGCGATCACGCCAGCGTGCTCGAGCAACTGCAACGACTGCGCAACTGCGGTATCTGCATCGCCATCGACGATTTTGGCACCGGCTACTCCTCGTTGAGCCGGCTCTCCGAGCTGCCCGTGGATCGGTTGAAGATCGATCGCAGTTTCATCGCCAAGCTCCCGCATGACGCGGCGGGCCGCACGCTCGTGCAGACCATCATCACGCTTGCGCATGCCTTCGGCATGACGGCCGTGGCCGAGGGTGTGGAGAGCGTCGAGCAGCTCGATGCGCTGGTGGAGCTCGGTTGCGATCGGGTGCAGGGATTTCTCATCAGCCGGCCGGTGAATGCCGACGCCTACACGGCGCTGCTGCAGAAGGACCATGCAGCGTTGCTGCGGCGATCGTGAGGGCCTGTGACTACGCTCCAGCGCCCAGGGATCGGCGCAGCGCCTCGACCAGCCGATCGATGTCCGCTTCCCGATGTGCCGCGCTGAGAAACCCAACCTCATACGCGCTCGGTGCCAGATAGATGCCCTCATCCAGCAACCGATGAAACAACGGTGCGAAGCCCGCCGCCGCGTCGGCGGGTAGTGCGCGCAGGGAGCGTATCGCCGCCGCGGGCTTGCCGCCTGGCCGCATCGCTGCGGAGCGGATCAGCCAAAAAATCGAGCCGACGCGTTGCAGGGCAATGTCGGGCAGGCCCGCTAACCCTTTCTCCAGCCGCTGTCCCAGCGACTCGAGTTGCCGGTACACGCGGCCGTCCTCGAGCCGCTGGAGCGTGGCCAGCCCGGCGCACATGGCGAGCGGATTGGCGCTGAGGGTGCCCGCCTGGTAGACCGGCCCGGCCGGCGCTACGAGCTCCATGAGCGAACGCCGCCCGCCGTAGGCACCGACGGGAAAGCCCCCGCCAATGACCTTTCCATACGTGACCAGATCGGGGTGGATGCCGCTTAGCCCCGCATAGCCCTGCAGGCCGAGCCGAAAGCCGGTGATGACCTCGTCGAAAATCAGCAGCGCCGCGTGCGAGCGTGCCAGGGCCGCCAGGCGCTGCAGGAACTGCGGCCGCTGCGGCAGCAGGCCGTAGTTCGCCGGCAGCGGCTCGATGATCGCCGCGGCAATGTGCTCGCCCTCGCGCGCGAACATCTTCTCCAGCGCAGCTTCATCATCCAGCGGTGCGATCAAGGTTTCCTGCACGACGTCGGGCGCGAGCCCCGCGCTGTCGGGCACCGGCGCCTCGGCCAGCCCCGAGCCGGCCTTGAGCAGCATGGCATCGGCGTGCCCGTGGTAGCAGCCCTCGAACTTCAGGATCTTGGAGCGCCCGGTCGCCGCACGCGCCACGCGCAGCGCAGACATCACCGCCTCGGTGCCGGAATTGACGAAGCGAATGCTCTCGACCCATGGAAGTCGGCCGGTGATGTACTCGGCGAGCTCCAGGCTGTAGGGCTCGGCGGTGCCGAGACTCCAGCCACGCTCCAGCGCACCTGTGGCCGCGGCGCGCACGCCGCTGTCGGCGTGACCGAGGATCAGCGGCCCGAAGGCCATGCAGAAATCCAGGTACTCGCGCCCCTCGACGTCGCGCAGGCGACTGCCTGCGCCGCCGCTCATGAATCGCGGCGTGCCGCCTACGCCACGAAAGGCTCGCACGGGCGAGTGCACGCCACCGGGAGAGACGCGTCGCGCGCGCGCGAATAACGCTTCGGAGCTGGGAACGGACGAGGCGGCGGCGCCCGCGTCAGGATTCACGGCGCTCACGCGCCGAGCCACTCGCGCGCATAGCGCGCGCCGTAAGTGATGATCATGCTCGCGCCGGCGCGGCAAAAAGCGGTCATCACTTCGCGGTGCAAAGCCGCGCGATTGGCCAGTCCCTGGGCGGCGAGGGCCTCGAGCGCGGCGAATTCACCGCTGACGTGGTAGACGGCCCAGGGCTTGCGGATCGCCCGCGAGAGCTCGCGCAGCAGATCCAGATACGGCAGCCCGGGCTTGACCATGAGGATGTCGGCGCCCTCCTCGGCATCCCGCTCGGCGCACTGCCAGGCATCGCTCGGGCGCGCCGGATCCAGCTGGTAGGTCGAGCGGTCCTTCAACGCGCCGGCGCGCGGCGTGGACTCGGCGGCCACGCGGAACGGGCCGTACAGATTCGAATGGAACTTGGCCGCGTAGCTCATAAGCACGGTGCGCGGCAAGTGCGCATCATCCAGGGCGCGGCGGATCGCGCCGATGCGGCCGTCCATCATGTCGCTCGGGGCCACGCAGTCCGCACCGGCCTGAGCGTAGGCGACGGCGGCCTGCGCGAGCTCTGGCAGTGTCGCGTCGTTGTCGACGTGATCGCCTTCGGCGGACAGCACCCCGCAGTGGCCATGGGGAGTCGAGGAGCACAGGCACACGTCCACGGCCAGCCACAGATCCGTACCAAAGCGGCGCTTGAGCGCCTCGATCTGCCCCGCCGTGTAGGACCAATCGATGTGCCGCTCGCTGCGGGCCTGTGGGACGCCGAACAGCAGGAAGCTGCGTACGCCGGCCGCAAGGTCCGCCTCGACCTGGCGCGGCAGGGAATCGGCCGTATCCTGGTGCACGCCCGTCAGCCCCGGGACCGGCACCGGGTGCGCGCTGCCCTCGGCGACGAACAGCGGCTGGATGAGCTGCTCGGGGCGCACATGCACCTCCCGAGTCAGGGCGCGAATGTGCTCGCTCTGGCGCAGCCGGCGCAGGGTCAGGCTCGACGGGGTACGGCTCACCATAATGGCCGGCAGTTTGCCGCCTCCCAACCCTGTAGGGGTCACTGAAGTGTCATGGCCGCCGGGCGCGGCCCGACGCATACCCGTCGGCCTTCTACTTATGAGCCCAAGGTTATGACCTGCGGCGGCACACTACACCCATGTCCCAGAGCGCCATCCAAGCCTTCCCCCAGCCCACCGGCCGACCCGCTCTGCCGGTCATCGATGCGGCGCTGGCGCACAAGATCGCCCAGAGCACGGCGCTGCTGCGCCAGGCGGTCAGCGACTTTGGGCGCGTCGTGTACGCCAACAGTCTCGGCGCCGAGGCGATGGTGCTGACCGATCTGATCTGCACCGAGGTGCCGCAGATCGACATCATCACGATCGACACCGGCCGGCTGCCCGAGGAGACGCTCTCGCTGCTCGAGCGGCTCGAGCGGCGCTATCAGCGGCGTATCCAGGTCTACTATCCCGACGCGGCCGCGGTCGAGCAGTATGTCCGCGAGCAGGGCATCAACGGCTTCTACAACGGCCTGCAGGAGCGCCTCTCCTGCTGCCAGATTCGCAAGATCGAGCCCTTCAAGCGCGCCATCGCCGGCTATGCGGCCTGGGTCACGGGCCTGCGCCGCGAGCAGTCCGAGACACGCGCGGCGGGGGAGGCCATCACGAAGGACGAGCACGGCGCTGCCAAGGTGAGTCCGCTGCTCGACTGGACCGAAACCAACGTCTGGACCTATATCCTCGCGAAGAAGCTGCCCTACAACGTGCTGCACGACCGAGGCTATCCGAGCATCGGCTGCGCCCCTTGCACGCGCGCCATCGAGGCCGGCCAGGATCACCGTGCCGGCCGCTGGTGGTGGGAACAGGCCGACTCGCGCGAGTGCGGCCTGCATCCGCGCCGACGTCCCGCCGCCGCCGGCTGACTGCTGAGCCACTGGCCCAGGCGGGCCGCTCCGGATCAGCTGTCCCATGGATTACCTGCCGGTCTTCCTCGATCTCACCGGCCGCCGCGTGCTGCTGGTGGGCGGTGGAGAGGTGGCGCTGCGTAAGGCTGTGCTGCTGCTCGAAGCGCGCGCGCTGCTGCGAATCGTCGCCCCTTCGCTGCATCCCGAGCTGGCGCGTCTGTGCGCAGAGGGCCGACTCGAGCACCTCCAGCAAAGTTTTGCACCCGAGCTTCTCAGCGGCGCAGCGTTCGTCATTGCCGCGACGGACCAGCCCGAGGTCAATCGCGCGGTCGCGAGCGCGGCGGGCGAGCGCGGCCTGTTCGTCAACGTCGTCGACGATGCGCAGGCCGGCAGTGCCATCCTGCCGGCGATCGTCGATCGCTCACCCGTGATTCTGGCGATCAGCACCGGCGGGCATTCCCCGACGCTCGCGCGGCGCCTGCGCGCCCAGCTCGAGGCGCTGCTGCCCGAGCGGCTCGGCGAGTTGGCGCACTTTCTCGGGCGCTGGCGTGAGCGCGTACGCCTTGCGCTGCCAGAGGCGACTCGCCGCATGCGCTTTTGGGAGCGTGTGCTCCAGGGCAGGATCGCCAGCCAGGTGCTGGCGGGTGACGAGCTCGCCGCCGAGGCACAACTGTCCACGGAGCTGCAGAGCGAGGCGAGCCAGACGAGCGAAGCGCAGACCGCAAGCGCGCCAGCGCCGCGCGGCGAGGTGTACCTGATCGGTGCCGGCCCCGGTGACCCGGATCTGCTGACGCTGCGTGCGCAGCAACTGCTGCAACAGGCCGATGTCGTGCTCTATGACCGCCTGGTCGGCGAGCGCATCCTGTCACGCGCGCGGCGCGAGGCGCTGCGCGTCTTCGTCGGCAAGCAATCGGGCCGACACCGCACCACGCAGGAGCGCATCCACGCGCTGATGCTCGAGTACGCAGGGCGCGGCCTGCGCGTCGCGCGCCTCAAGGGCGGCGATCCCTTCGTGTTCGGTCGCGGCGGCGAGGAAATGCAGGTGCTGCGCGCGGCGGGCGTGCCCGTGACGGTGGTCCCGGGGATTACCGCGGCCCTGGGGGCGGCGGCGGCCGCGGGCTTGAGCCTCACGCAACGCGGACTGTCGCAGGCGATCACGTTGGTCACGGCGATGGGGGAGGGTGCCGAGTCGCTCGACTGGCGTGCACTGGCCGCGCCCTTGCAGACCGTCGTGTTCTACATGGGAGTAGCGCAGTTGGGGCGCATCATCGAACACCTCATTGCGCACGGTGCGCCGGAGAGCCGTCCGGTCGCGATCGTGGAGCAGGCGACCCTGCCCTCCGAGCGGCTGCTGGTCGGCACACTCGCGACGATCGGCTCTCAAGCCTTAGACGCCCGCATCGGTGCGCCGGCCCTGCTGATCGTCGGGGAGGTTGCGTCCCAGGCTTGCCAGCGCCGCGCCAGCGTTGAATCATTGCCGCCATGACAACCGTACGCGACTTCGTCGATGCCATCGGCCGCACGCCGCTGATCCGTCTGCGGCGCCTCTCCGATGAGACCGGCTGCGAGATCCTCGGCAAGGCCGAGTTCATGAACCCGGGTGGCTCGGTCAAGGACCGCGCCGCACGCGGCATCATTCTGGATGCCGAGCGGCGCGGAGTGCTCAAACCGGGTGGCATCGTGGTCGAGGGCACCGCCGGTAACACCGGCATCGGGCTCGCACACGTCTGCAATGCGCGCGGCTATCGCTGCATCATCGTCATGCCCGACAACCAGTCACCCGAGAAGTACGGTCTCATCGAGGCCCTCGGTGCCGAAGTGCGCCGCGTGAAGACCGTGCCCTACAGCGATCCCAACCATTATCAGAAGGTCGCAGGTCGCCTGGCCGACGAGCTGCCCGGAGCGATCTGGTCCAATCAGTTCGACAACACCGCCAATCGCCGCGCGCATGTGGAGACCACGGGTCCGGAGATCTGGGAGCAGACCGAAGGTCAGATCGATGCCTTCGTTTCCGCCAGCGGTACCGGTGGCACCGTGGCGGGCGTGTCCGAGTTCCTCAAGTCGCGCAGTGCCAAGGTGCGCACGGTGCTCGCCGATCCGCCCGGCAGCTCGCTCTACGAGTACATCCGCCACGGTGTCGTCAAGGCCACCGGCAGCGGCTCGATCACCGAGGGCATCGGCATCGGCCGCGTCACGGCCAATATGCAGGGCGCACCGGTCGATGATGCCGTGCACGTCGAGGATCGTGAAACCGTGCACTACGTGTACCGGCTGCTGCGGGAAGAGGGGTTGTTCGTCAGCAGTACCAGCGGCATCAATGTGGCCGCCGCGGTGCGCGTTGCCCGCGAGATGGGACCCGGGCATACCATCGTGACGGTGCTGTGCGACAGCGGCTCGAAGTATCTCTCACGGCTGTTCAATCGCGAGTGGCTTGCCCAGAAGGGCCTGCTCGAGGCGGCGGGTTTCGCGCCCGGAACGTGATCGGATCACTGGACCGCGCGTCGCGGGGCCGTTAGCCTCTGGCCCCATTATGAAAAATCCCCAGTTGCTGCGGGGCGCCGGTCCCTCTCTGACGGGCTCTTCTGCCACCTTGCGAGCGCGCCTGTGGATCGGTCTGCTCGCGCTATTGCCCGCGCTGCTCGCCGCGCAGCCTGCGCACGCCGCCTGGGTGTCGCGCCGGGTCGACGGCATCATGGGCACGCGCATTTTCGTGGAGCTGTGGGCTGACGATCCGGCCAAGGGCGAGCAGGACATCGATGCGGTCATGGCGGAAATGCGCCACATAGACGACTCGATGAGCACCTTCAAGCCCACGAGCGAAGTCTCGATGGTCAACCGCGAGGCGACCAAGCACCCCGTGGTGATCACTCCGGAGCTCTTCGGACTGCTACAGACCGCGCTCGAATATTCGCGCATCACGCACGGTGCTTTCGACATCACCTATGCCAGCGTCGGCTACATGTACGACTTCCACGCGCACGAGCGGCCGAGCGCGGCGCAGATCAAGGCGGCGTTGCCCGCGATCGGCTATCAGCACGTGGTGCTCGATCCCAAGCGACACACCGTATATTTCGACCACCCGGGCGTGCGCATCGATCTGGGCGGCATCGCCAAGGGCTACTCGGTCGATCGGGGAATCGCCATCCTGCAGGCGCGCGGCATCACCAATGCACTGGTCAATGCCGGCGGTGACAGCCGCGTCATCGGCGATCGGCGCGGCCGCCCCTGGATGGTCGGTATCCAGCATCCGGATCATCCCGATGAGGTCGTGACCCGTTTCCCGCTGGTCAATCAGGCCTTCTCCACCTCCGGGGACTACGAGCGCTACTTCATGGACCATGGCGTGCGCTATCACCACATCATCAATCCGCGCACCGGGGACTCGGGCCGTGCAGTGCGCAGCGCCACGATCATCGCGCCGACCGCCACGCGCACCGATGGACTGTCTAAGACCGCCTTCGTCCTGGGGGCGACCGCGGCGCTGAAGATCTACAACAGCCTGCCGGATGTCGCAGCCATCATCATCACGCCCGATGGGCACATGCTCTATACCAACAATCTGGAGCCTGGCACGTTGCCGCCACCGGGGCCGGCCGATGAGGGACGCGCTTCGACGGCGCCGACGGGGCCCGCAGCACCCGCGCAGTCCCCGGCAACTGCTGCGCCGGCAAGCGGGACGGGCGCCCCGACTCCGTGAGCGCCGAGCGCGCCGCGGCACCGGCCTGCGTCATCCGGACAGCCGGGGCCGGTGACGAGGCGGCGCTCGCGCTGCTCGGTCAGGCGAGCTTTCTGGAGGCGTTTGCCGGCACGCTGCGCGGCGAGGACATTCTCGGGCACTGCGCCCACAAGCACTCGCGCGAGGTCTATCGCGGCTGGCTCGCGGATGCGCACTACGACATCTGGCTCGCTCAGGCGCGCGAGGGCGGTGCGGCGGTGGGCTACCTCGTGATGTGCCCGCCCATGGCAGCGGAGCTGCCGCTGGCCGATCTCGATGAGCGCGATGCCGAAATCAAGCGCATCTATCTGCTGCATCGTTTCCAGGGACTCGGGCTCGGTGCCGCGCTGATGCGCAGCGCGCGCGAGCGCGCCGCACAGCGCGCGGCACGACGGCTGGTACTGGGCGTCTACGCGGGCAATCACGCCGCGATTGCCTTCTATGAGCTGCAGGGCTTCCGGGCAGTCGGGCGGCGCAGCTTCCGCGTGGGCCAGACCGACTGCGAGGACCTGATCATGGCCTGCGCGCTGTAAGAGCGCGCAGGCGGCTCAGCCGGGGGGCAGCTGCTCGCTGATGGCCTGGACGAGGCCCTCGGGTTTGTCCGCCGGCGCGAAACGGCGCACCGGCTCGCCCGCGGGGCTGATGAGGAACTTGGTGAAGTTCCACTTGATGGCCTTCAGTCCCAGCAGCCCGGGAAGGCTTTCGCACAGGTAACGATACAGCGGGTGCGCATTGGGCCCCTTCACCTCGATTTTGGCGAACAGCGGAAAGCTGACCTCGTACTGCGTGGTGCAGAAGGCGCGGATCTCGGCCTCATCCCCTGGCTCCTGATGGCCGAACTGGTCGCACGGGAAGCCCAGGACCGCAAAGCCGCGCGCGCGAAAGCGCCGGTAAAGAGCCTCCAGGGCACTGTATTGCGGGGTGAAGCCGCAGCGGCTGGCGACGTTGACGATCAGCAGCGCCTGAGCACGCCAGGTGGACAGGGACAGCTGCTGTCCATCGATCGATCTGGCGGAGTAATCGTAGACGCTCATCAGCACGTCCGTCCCTGCCATCCCCGCAGTCCCGTTCGGCTTGAGTATAGCAAGCGTTATACTGAGAGAATCTCGGGCGCAATGACACGAGGACGCACATGGCAAGAGCAGCTCGCAGCTTGGGGTGGATGTTGGTGGCGCTATTCGCCGCCGTACCGCTGGCGTTTGCCGCGGGCGGCGACGATGCCCAGTGGGTTGCCGGCACCAATTACATCGTGCTGCCTGCGCCGCAGCCCACGGCGGTCGGACCGGGGAAGGTCGAGGTCACCGAGGTGTTCTCGTACGCCTGTCCGGCGTGCAACGCGTTCTATCCGACAGTGGATAAGCTGCGCGCGAGCCTGCCGTCCTATGCCGTGCTCGATTACGTGCCCGCGGGCTTCATTCCCAGCGAAGACTGGCCGGTGTTCCAGCGCGCCTACTACACGGCGCTGCAGCTGGGCCTGGTCAACCCCCGCACGCACGACGCGATGTTCAATGCCGTCTGGAAGACCGGCGAGCTGGCGGTGGTGGATCTGCAGACCGATCGACTCAAGAAACCGGCGCCGAACATCCAGGACATTGCGCGCTTCTATGCGCACGAGACCCATGTGAGTGCCGATAAGTTCGTCGCGACCTCGATGTCTTTCGCGGTCGATGCGCGCGTGCGCGAAGCCGATCAGTACATCCGGGACTGTCAGGTGGATCAGACGCCCACGATCATCGTCAATGGAAAGTATCGCCTGAACCCCAGCACGGCCGGGGGCTATGACCAGATGGTCGCGCTGGTGAATTATCTCGTGGCGCGTGAAAAGAAGGGCGGCTGATATGGGCTGAGCCGCCGATGCGGCTGGCAAACGCGCGGGCAGGGCGCGCCGGGTGAGAGCTGCGCCCTCAGTCGTTGAGCTGCAGCTGCAGCTCGTGGCGACGGTAGTCGATGATGAGCACGCCGAGACGCCCGAGCGTGTCCATGCCGATCAGCATGGCCGGCTCGTCGGTCATGTTCCAGTGCGTGAAGATATGCATGTCGCCGAAGGCGAGCTGGTCGTTGGTGATCTTGACGGAGCTGCCCTTGAAGCCCGTGCCGAGCACGATCGGCGGGGCATCCATGGAGTCATTGGCTGACTGTTTGGCGCGCGTGACATCCTCGATGGTGGCCTCGCCGGCATGCAGCTGCGCGCGACGGCGCTCGAGCGCTCGGCGCAATGCCAGATTGCCGATGGAGGCCTGCCCACCGGTGTCGATGATGGCCTTGGTGTGGATGTCGCCAACCCAGGCATCCGCGACCAGCAGCTCTTTGCGCATGAGCCGGAAATCAATGGTGATGTAGCCCGGCGGGGCGGGTCGGTCATGTGAGCGCGCGATATTGATGAGATCGTGGTTGAAGTCGATCAGGATGCGCTGATTACGCATGCCGTCGGTGCCAAGGATGCCATCTGCACCGCCGAGTGCGTCAGGCACGATCGGCATGCGCAGCTGCCCGAAGCTCAGATCTCCGACCGTGAGGCTCTGAACCTGCACGACGGGTACACTCGCCGAGCCGACCACACCGCGCAGCATGACGCGCTTGGACAGATCCAGTGACAGCCCCAGCTTGTTGGCTACCTGAGCGGTGATCTCCGAGGCCGTCGCTCCGGAGTCGAGCACCAGTCGGAAGGGCCCGCGCCCATTGATGTACACCGGCGCCCAGATGCGCCCGATGCTGTCGCGGCGCGTGGGGGCGACATAACGCGGTTCGGGAGCAGTGATGATGACCGGCGTGAGCGCATCCGCGCTGTCCTCGCCGGCCGCGGCAGGGGCGGACGGCGTGTCTGCGCTGGGCGCCGTCGCACTGCCTGGTGGCAGCGGGATAGCGCCTGGGGTGGTGGCGGCCGCCGGCTCGGGGAGGGGAACCGCGAAACTAGCCGAGGCACCGGCCGCCAGCACGGCGGCGCACTGCAGCGTTAATTTAAGAACGCTAGCCGGAGTTCTTCGCCTTGAAGGCCCGCAGCTCGTCATTGAATTTACCGGCGAGTTTCTGAAGTTTGTCCACTTCCGCATTGTTCAGCCGGTCGTATTGTGCCTCCAGCTGCTGCTTGTTGCCACCACCGGCGAGTTTGGTATCGAGCTCGTGCTGCAGGCAGTCCCCGTAGGTCTTGACCGCCGTGTCATACGCCTTGACCGCACGCTGCGCGGCGACCATCTGGTCACGTGTCGCAGTGCTGCCATCGGGGATCTGCACGGCCGCCGCGGGCGCCGCGCAGTCTGCGTGGGCGCGGACGGGCAGCGCCAGAAGCGATAGCAGCAGCACCCCAGCGGCGGCTGCCGTCACGGGGCGGATGGTATCGACAATGCGTTCGACTGCTTTCCCGCTCATGAGCCCTGAACTCCCTCGGCACTGAATGCTGTCAGGCCTATGATATCGGCCGGTTGCCGTGCGCTTCAGGGCGGGATGCCCGACGCATGACAGCCGTCACAGAAACCGCGCTGCACAAGCGCCGCGCGGCGCCGGCTGCCCTGCGCAGCGGCCGCAAACTGCAGGGCGCCCCGGTGGCTGCTGGCCCGCCGGTCGCCGCGGTTCACCGAGCAGAGTAGGCTTATCGACATGGGGATCCGCACGGTGCTGCGCATGGGCGACCCGCTGCTGCTGCGGGTCAGTCAGCCCGTGCAGCACTTCGGCACGTCGGAGCTGGCAGCGCTGCTGAGCGACATGCGTGACACCATGGCTTCCCTCAATGGCGCGGGTCTGGCTGCGCCGCAGATCGGTGTCTCGCTGCGCGTCGTGGTGTTTGGCACCGGCGCGCCCAACCCGCGCTATCCGGAAGCCGAGGTCGTGCCGCCCACGGTGCTGGTCAATCCGCAGCTCGAGCCGATCGGCGAGCAGATCGAGCAGGGCTGGGAGGGCTGCCTGTCGGTGCCCGGC
>DATNDE010000001.1:0-51652 GCA_035553315.1 Steroidobacteraceae bacterium | reverse complement strand
CGCGCATCGATGTAGCGATTGGCGCGATCGGCCAGCTCCATGATGTCGCGGATCGCCGCGGCGTATTCACGTTGATCGAACAGCGCGGCAACGCCCTCGCTGGCCGTGCAGAATTCCGCGTAGAGCGCCGGCTCGGGCAGTGCATCGGCCAGATGGCCGCCGCCGCGCGCGATGAAGCCGGCGCAGCGGCTGGCGATGTTGACCAGCTTGCCGACCAGATCGGAGTTGACGCGCGCGACGAAGTCTTCGAGGCTGAAATCGATGTCCTCGAGGCCGCCGCTGAGCTTGGCGGCGAAGTAGTACCGCAGGGCCTCGGGGGGCAGACGCTCGAGGTAGCGGCGCGCGGTCACGAAGGTGCCGCGCGACTTGGACATCTTCTGTCCGTTGACCGTCAGGAAGCCATGCGCGAACACCGCGGTCGGACGGCGCAGGCCCGCACCGTGCAGCACCGCCGGCCAGAACAGCGTGTGAAAGTAGCTGATGTCCTTGCCGATGAAGTGATAGAGCTCCGTGGCCTGCTCGCTCTTCCAGTAGTCCTCGAAGCTGCCACCGTGGGACTCGCGCCAGCGCTCGAAGCTGGCGATGTAGCCGATGGGCGCATCGAACCACACATAAAAATACTTGCCTGGCGCATCGGGCACCTCGAAGCCGAAGTAGGGCGCATCGCGCGAGATGTCCCAGTCGGCGAGCCCGGCCTGAAACCATTCGGCGAGCTTGGCGCGTACGCCCGGCTGCAGGCTGCTGCTGTCGGTGTAGGCGCGCAGCATGGTCTCGAGCGCGCCCAGCCGGAAGAACAGGTGCTCGGACTCGCGCCACACCGGTACGGTATCGCTGAGCGTCGAGCGCGGCTCGATGAGATCGGCCGGACTGTAGGTCGAGCCGCACACCTCGCAGCTGTCCCCGTACTGATCGGGCGACTTGCAGCGCGGGCAAGTGCCGCGGATATAACGGTCGGGCAGGAACATCCCGGCCTTTTCATCGAAGGCCTGGTGGATCGCGCGGCGTGCGATGTAGCCGGCGTCGCGCAGCGTTGCGTAGATCTCACTGGTCAACCGGCGGTTTTCGGCCGAGTGAGTGGAATGATACGCATCCACACCGATGAGGAACTCGCGGTAGTCACGCTGATGCTCCTCGGCACTGCGGGCGATCAGCGCTTCAGGCGTGATGCCCTCTTGCTGCGCGCGGATCATGATCGGGGTGCCGTGCGCATCATCGGCACAGCAGTACAGGCACTGGTGTCCGCGCATCTTCTGGAAGCGCACCCAGATGTCGGTCTGTACCGCCTCGAGCAGGTGCCCCAGGTGCAGCGGCGCATTCGCATAGGGCAGGGCATTGGTGACGAGGATGCGGCGTGTCATGGTGGCCATCAGCTCCTGCGCAAGTCCTGCTGCAGCTCGCCGAAGCGTAGGCTGTCGCGCTCGTGGGCCGGCTCGCGTGTGCTCTCGCGCAGCGCCTCGGCGTACCAGGCTTGCATGGCAGGCAGCGCCAGCAGCGCTCGCGCGTAGGCGTCGGCGGGCTCGCCCAGCGACAGCCCATAGGTCTGCATGCGAAAGGCCACGGGAGCGTAGAACGCATCGACGGCGCTGAAGTGCGCACCGGCCAGAAAGGGCCCGCCGAAGCGCTGCAGTCCGTCGCTCCACAGCGCCACGAGCCGCGCCAGATCCTGCTCGAGAGCGGGGTCGCGCTGGTGCAGCCGGATGCGTACGCCGCAGCTCATCGAGCACTGCTCACGCAGCGCCGTGAAGCCCGCATGCATCTCGGCCGCGGCGCTGCGTGCCCAGGGGCGTGCCGCGCTGGCCTCGGGCCAGACCCCCGCATGGCGTTCGGCCAGATACTCGGCAATCGACAGCGAGTCCCAGACGCGCGTTGCGCCGTCCACAAGACACGGCACTTTGCCGCTCGGACAGATCTGCCGGTAGTCCTGCCAGGCGCGTGCGTCGCCAAAAATCAGCGGCCGCTCCTCGAATCTGATGCCGTGTTCGCGCATCAGTACCCAGGGCCGCAGCGACCAGGAGGAGTAATTTTTGTTCGCGATGTAGAGCTGGTACATGGGCCCCGGCATCCTAGCAGAACAGCCAGGCGGGTCCCGCGCCGGTGGGCGGCGCTCAGCCGCTGAGCACTTTGCTCAGCGGCTGAGCGTTGCTGCTCAGCCGTGCGCCTGAGTGGCGGCGGGCAGCGCGGGCGGCGGAGCAGCCGCGTGCAGACGCAGGGTCGGCTCGCCGTGCTGACGCACCGGTTCGAATTTCGTCTTGTTGATGGCCTTGCGGTAGGCCTCCTCGCCACTGATCGTGCCGGCATCCAGCAGCAGCTGGATGGCGCTGTCCATGGTGCGCATGCCGAACTGACCACCCGACTGCATGGCGCTCTCGAGTTGATCGAGCTTGCCCTGGCGAATCAGATTCGCCGTGGCCGGCGTATTGATGAGAATCTCCAGCGCCGCCACGCGCCCGCTGCCATCGGCTCGCTTGAGCAGCTGCTGCGAGACCACCCCGCGCAGGGAGGTGGACAGCATCGTGCGCACGTGCGGCTGCTTGTCGGCCGGGAACTGGTTGACCATGCGATCGACCGTCTGGGCCGCACCATTGGTGTGCAGCGTGCCCATGACGAGGATGCCCATCTCCGCGGCGGTCACCGCGATGCTCATGGTCTCCAGGTCGCGCAGCTCGCCGACCAGAATCACGTCCGGATCCTCGCGCAGTGCGGAGTGCAGCGCGGCCGCGAAGCTGGGTGCATGCACGCCGATCTCGCGTTGACTGACCAGACAGTTGCGCCGCGTATGCACGAACTCAATGGGATCCTCGACCGTCAGGATGTGGCCGCGCTCGCGCTTATTGATGTCATCGATCATCGCCGCGAGCGTGGTCGACTTGCCCGAGCCGGTCTTGCCGGTCACCAGGATGAGCCCATTGTTGGCGCGACAGAGCTGGCGCACCGGCAGCGGTATATCCAGCTGATCGAGCGTCAGCGCCTGCGACGGGATGGCGCGGAATACCGCCCCCATGCCGTTGAGCTGGCGCATGACATTGACGCGAAAGCGCCCCTTGTCGGCCAGGTTGTAGGCGAAGTCGGCCCCGTCCTTGCTCTCGAAACGCTCCACCGCCTTGCGCGGCATGATCTCGTAGAGCGTCGCCTTGACGCTGTCGGCCGACAGCGCTGTCTCCTGCAGCGCCGTGAGATCGCCGTGCATTCGAATGCGCGCCGGATCCCCAGCGATGAAGTGCAGGTCCGAGCCGCGCCGCTTGAGGACCTCCTCGAGATAGGAATCGATCTGCGCCATGGCTGTTGCTTTACTCCGCTGCCTTGTGCAAGCCGGTGGCGCGCGAGGTGCTGGTGCTGCCGGTGTCCGGGCGAGCCAGCATGCTCGTATCGCTCACATACTTCTGGAACGGCCGCTTGTCGGTCGCATAGTTGTAGGCATCGTCAGGATCGATCTGCCGCTCGTTGACTGCCTGCTGCAGCGCCTGGTCGAACAGCTGCATGCCGTGCTCGCGGCCCATCTGCAGCTGACTCGGGATCTGATGGGTCTGATCGCTCTGAATGAGCTTCGCCACCGCGCGAGTGGTGACCATGACCTCGACGATGGCACGCCGTCCGCGCCCATCGGCGGTGCGCACCAGAATCTGCGTGACCACGGCCAGCAGGCTCTGGCCGAGAAAGCTCTTGGTCTGCTCGCGCTCTTCGGCCGGCAGGGCATCGATGAGTCGGTCGATGGTCTTGACCGCGCTGGTGGTGTGCAGCGTGCCGAGCACCAGATGCCCGGTCTCCGCGGCAGTCATCGCCATGCGGATGGTCTCCGCATCGCGCAGCTCGCCGACCAGAATGACGTCCGGGTCCTCGCGCATCGCCGCGCGTACCCCCTCGGCAAAGCTCGGGATGTGCGTGCCGAGCTCGCGCTGGATCACCTGGCTCATCTTGCTTCGATGCACGAACTCGATGGGATCTTCCAGGCTGATGATGTTCAGCCGCCGCGTCGAGTTCAGCAGGTCGATCATCGCGGCGAGCGTCGTGGATTTGCCCGTGCCGGTCGAGCCGGTCACCAGAATCATGCCCTGGTGGTAATCGCACAGCTTGGTGACGATGGGCGGCAGGCCCAGGGTCGAGAGCGATGGAATATCGGATGGGATGGCGCGAAATGCCGCTCCCACGCCCGTGTCCTTGCGAAACACGTTGACACGAAAGCGTCCCCCGTCGGCCGAGACGTAGGAGAAGTCCAGGTCCTGCCCGCGCGTGAAGTGCTCGGACTGGTTCGGCGTCAGGATCTCGCCGATGTAGCCCTCCAGTTCCGTGTCGCGCAGATCGCGGAACTTGATCGGCACAAGCTCGCCGTGCAGCCGCAGCATGGGGGGCACACCCACGGCCAGGTGGATATCCGAGCATCCCTGTTGGGTGCCGAGCTTCAAAAATGCGTCGATGCGCGCCACTGCGCTGTCCGTTCCTGTGCTCGTCTGTGGCCGGCACGCGCACACGCGCCCCCGGCAGCCTCCCAGCTATAGCCGGCGCCTTCTGTCAAATCAAGGGTTTGAGGGCAAAAGTTTGAACTGCCTCAAGCCACGCGGCGAGACTGTGGCCAGCTGGCGTGGCAGAGGGGCGCCGCGGGGCCGCGACTAGCGAAAGCGCTCGAGCGCCGTGCGCAACTCGTCCATGGTCTGAAAGCGCTTGGCCTTGTCCACCGCCATGGCCTTGACGACCGCCTCGGCCAGATTCGCCGGGAGGGTCGGATTGACCTCCTGCGGCGGGCGCGCCTTGCCCTGCACGTGCTGATACATCACCGCCATGTGATCGCCGCGCGAGTAGGGCGGTATGCCCGTGACCATCTCGTACAACAGCACCCCGAGCGCATAGATGTCGGCACGCTCATCGACCTTGCGCCCGAGGATCTGCTCAGGCGCCATGTATTTGGGCGAGCCGATCACGTAGCCGGTGCGTGTCAGGTGCGTGTCGCCCTCGCGTTGGGCGGCGGCCACCCCGAAGTCCACGATCTTGACCAGTCCCTCGTCGTTGATCAGCACGTTGGCGGGCTTCAGGTCACGATGCACGATGCCGACCTGATGCGCCACCGCCATGCCCGTGGCGATATCGATGCCGAACTGCAGCGCACGCTTCAACGCCAGGGGTTTCTCGTTGACGATCTCCGAGCCGAGCGTATGTGAGGGGAAGTACTCCATCGAGATCGCATAATTGCCCTGGATCGCGAGGAAGTCGTAGATGCGGATGACGTTGCGGTGCGTGATCTTGCGCGAGTAGCGCAGCTCATGCACGAAGCGCTTCATGATCTCCTCGTCCTGCGCCACGCTTGGATTGAGGAACTTAAGGATCAGCCGCTCCTCGACGACGGTGTCTTCCATCAGCAGCACCGTGCCGAAGGCGCCGCGGCCGATCTTCTCGATGAAGCGATAGCGCCCCTCGATGACGTCGCCCGCGCTGAGCGTGGAGATGTCCAGCCGGCCGACGGTGGCCACCGCGGTCTGATGCACGGCCTGCGCGACCTCGCGCTCTGGAATCAGCAGCGTGCGGGAAGCCACGGCCGGCTGCCGGGTGGGCTCGCCGCCGCGCGGTGCCACCGTGCCGATGGGCCCGAGCGTCCCGACGGGGCCGACAGCCGATGAGAAGCGCACCTCGAGCTCGGTGAGAGCGCGTACGGCGATGCGGGCAATGGTCGGATCCGACTGCTCGGCCTGCCCCTGCAGCTGCACGCGGATCTGCTCGGCACGCTGCTCGTCGGCCAGGCGCGCGAGCGCCTGGATGGCCTCGACGCGCACCTGCTTCTCGCCACTCTTGAGCAGCGGCGAGAGCAGCTCGAGCGATTTGAGGTCGCCGAGCTTGCCGATGGCGCGCACCACGATCGGCAGCGCCTTCGAGTTGCCGGCGCGCAGCATCTCGTAGAGTCGAGGCACGGCGCGCTTGCTGCCGATCTCGGCCAACGCATCCACGGCCCGCTCGCTGACCCACCAGTCCTGATCCCGCGTGGCCTCGATGAGATGATTGATGGCCCGCTCGTCCTTGGTCTGGTTCAGGATCTCGATGGCGGCGCGGCGGATATCCTCATCCTTATCGCGCACCAGCTCGAGCACGGCATCGATGACCTTGGGGCCGCCGATCTTGCCGAGCGCATCGCCGGCGCGGCTGCGCACCCACCAGTCATCGTCCTTGATCGCCTCGAGCAGGTACTTCACCGAGCGTGCATCGCCGACCTCATTGAGCACTTCGACCGCGGCGCGTCGCGCCTGCTCGCTCTCGTCCTTGAGCACCGGGACCAGGTGGCGCACCGTCTCCGGATCGCGCGCCTTGGCCAGCAGCTCCACGGCGCGGTTCTGCACGTCGAGCTCCGGGTCACGCAGCAGCGTGCAGACGCGCGCCACCTCGATCGGGCCGTCCATCTTCGCCATCGAGCTCAGGGCCGCCGAGCGCACCATCTTGTTGGTGTCGCTGAGCAACTCCTGCAGCGAGCGCTGCACCTCGGGACGATTGAAGCGGGCGAGCACATTGATGATGTGCAGACGCGCGGCGGGGTCTTTGCCCTGCAGTCGACCGATCAGCTCGGGCAGCGCTGCCTCGTCGGCGACCTCCCCGATGACGCGAAACAGTGCCGCCTTCTCGTTGGGTTCCTGCGCATAGGCGGCGGTGAGCAGCTCGCGCACCGAGAAGCGGGCGCGCTGGCCGTTGATGACATCCAGCAGGGCCGATTTGGCGATGCCGGGTGTGGCGAGTGCATCGAGCAGCAAATGCGGTGGGTAGCCGCGGCTGCTCGTGAGCGCCCAGGCGACGCCGGCGATGACACGAGGACTGCCCTGCACCAATGCCTGCGTGAACTGCGGGAAGGTCTTGGCAGTGGCGAGACTTGCCAGTATGTCGACGAAGGCGACGGTGGCGTGCTTGTCGGCTTCCGGCAATGCGGCGATGACGGGCTCGATGACGCCCGGTCCCGCTTGCTTCAGCTTTGCGATGGCCTTCTGCGTCTCGGGCGCCATCACGTTGGTCGCGCTCCGGATCTGCAGTATCAGCCGGTCAGCGCGCAGGGTGGTGAAAAGACTCATTACGCCGTGCTAATGTCGCGTGCCGTTATCGCCCGTGTGCTCAGTGGTTTGCTCATCCGCGACTGCGTCACGATCGTCCTGCCAGCCTGCCCGAACCGTAAGCCCCGTTCGATTGCCGGCGCCCACCAACTCCGCCACCCGACATTTTCACCCGGTTATTCTTGGTGTCCAGATTATGCCATGTTTGATTAAGTCAACGGCCGATCTTGCCGATTCTTTGAAGTTGCGCTCGTTTGGCGCGCTGCTCCGGCGCGCGGGCCCGGCATAGGGCGGGCGGAGGGACTGTATGTCGATGTCCGAAGAGCGCGTGCGCTCGGCGCTGTCGAGCTATGTCGAGCCCTATCTGCAGCAGACGCTCGGGGAGGCCGCTGCGCTGCGCAGCGTGACCGTGCAGGACGGTCGCGTCACGGCGGCCGTGGAGCTCGGCTTCCCCACGCTCGGCTATGCGCACACGCTGCAGGCAGCGCTGCAGCAGCATCTGCAGCAGGCCGGCTTGGGCGGGGAGCCGGGCGGGCTGCCAGAGCTGTCCCTCGAGCTGACCAGCCGCATCGTGCCGCACGTCGTGCAGCGGCACCTGAAGCCCCTGGCCGCGGTCAAGAACATCATCGCGGTCGCCAGCGGCAAGGGCGGCGTGGGCAAGTCCACCGTCGCGGCGAACCTGGCGCTCGCCTGGGCTCTGGGCGGCGCGCAGGTCGGCATCCTCGATGCGGATATTTATGGGCCGAGCCAGCCGCTGATGCTCGGGCTCACCGGCGAGCGGCCGCGCTCACCGGACGGCAAGCACCTGGCGCCGCTCGAGTCCCATGGCCTCAAGGCGATGTCGATCGGTTTTCTCGTGGAGCCGGAGCAGGCCGTGGTGTGGCGCGGTCCCATGGTCACGCAGGCGCTCACGCAGCTGCTCACCGATACCGAGTGGGGCGAGCTCGACTATCTCGTGGTGGACATGCCCCCCGGCACCGGGGACATCCAGCTCACCCTCGCACAGCGCGTGCCGGTGGCCGGCGCCGTCATCGTGACGACCCCGCAGGACATCGCGCTCGCCGATGCCCGCAAGGGCCTGGCCATGTTCGAGAAGGTCGCCGTGCCGGTGCTCGGCATCATCGAGAACATGAGCGTGCACGTCTGCAGCCACTGCGGGCACGTCGAGCACATCTTCGGCTCCGGTGGCGGGGCGCGGCTGGCCTCGCAGCATGGCGTGGCGCTGCTCGGCGAGTTGCCGCTCGATGCGCGCATCCGCGAGGAAGCCGACGGCGGTCGTCCGAGCGTGATCGCCGAGCCCAACAGTGCCCGCGCGCAGTGCTATATCGAGGCCGCGCGTCGCACCGCCGCGGCGCTGGCGCGCCGCACGCGCGATCGCAGCAGCGTGTTCCCGAAGATCGTCGTCGAGGATAATTGAAACGCCGCGCAGACCCCGGACCTCGCCATCCGGGGCACGCCGGCGAGACTTTGGCCGCATTCGCGAGACCGACATGAGCATCAAGTCCGATCACTGGATTCGTCGCATGGCCGCCGAGCATGGGCTCATCGAGCCGTTCGAGCCCGGCCAGGTGCGCACCAGCGAGCGCGGCGAGCGCATCATCTCCTACGGTACCTCCAGTTACGGCTACGACGTGCGCTGAGCGCGCGAATTCAAGGTCTTCACGAACATCAACTCCACCATCGTCGATCCCAAGCGCTTCGACGAAAAGAGCTTTGTCGACGTCGTCGCCGACGTGTGCATTATTCCGCCCAACTCCTTCGCTCTGGCGCGCACGATCGAGTACTTCCGTATTCCGCGCAGCGTTCTCGTTGTGACACTGGGAAAATCGACGTACGCACGTTGCGGCATCATAGTGAACGTAACGCCTTTGGAACCCGAGTGGGAAGGTCACGTCACCCTCGAGTTCTCCAACACCACGCCGCTGCCGGCTAGGATCTACGCCAACGAGGGCGTCGCACAGATGCTGTTCTTCGAATCCGACGAAGTCTGCGGCACTTCCTATGCTGATCGCGGTGGGAAGTATCAGGGGCAGAGAGGCGTGACTCTGCCGAAGGCCTGATTGCCGTTTGATTGGCGCGCGCGTCTGCGCGCGCACGCGCTTACGGCGCCTGTGCCAACGAGCGGATCTTCATGGTCCATTCCACCTTCTCCTCGCGACGCTGCTGGACCTGCAGCGGGATGTAGCCCATCGAGGGCGCGCACCAGAATCGCGTGGTGCGTGGCGAGCCGGGGTGATGCGAGGCGTAAATCGTCGTGTCGATGCGCCCGATCGCCGTGTCGAGCGTTTCATCTCCCTCGCGCTCGTAGTCGTATTCGCGCACGCCGTCCTTGTCGATCTCCATGACGCGATCGGGGGTTCGTCCCGCGAGCAGGTTGGTCAGCATGGCGATCTGCACCGACAGATCGTCCTGGGCTCCCGGACGGATGGGCTCGTCGATATGCGTCCCGTCGTAGACCCCGGTGGCGCGCAGGCTCTGCCAGTCGAAACTCACGTCGGAGTCGTGACTGCGCCCACTGCCGGTAACCTTGAAATGCAGCGGCAGCACGTGCTCGGGCGTGATGCGCATGAGGCTCTGCAGGTTCGGCCGCAGCGGATAGAGTCTGCCGATGCCGCGTGGACGCGTCGCGGAGGAATACAGCCACAGATCGTCGGACTGATGCGTGAGCTTCAGGCGCGAGAAGGCGATCGCGGCACCGTGCCAGTACCACAGGTAGCTCGCCTGAAACGGCTGCAGCTGCGACGCTTGAGCAGCGCTGCTTGCGGCCGCAGCGACGGGAGCGGCAGCCCGTGCGGCCGGGAGATTTTGCGCCCGCGGGCCGGGTGCCGAGACCGCGAGCAATGTCAGTAACGGCAGCGATTCCAGCGATGCCAGCCCGCGGCACGCGCGCCTGGCGATCATGCGCCGGTGCGCTCCGTGTCGCCGTCTTCGCCCACTTGCAGCGGGGAGGCGAGCGCGCTGCCATCCAGCAGCACGGTGCTGCCGGCCAGCGTGAGGCGACGCGCGGCGATGAGTCCGATCACCATCGGATAGATTCTATGCTCCAGCCGGTGAACGCGGGCAGCGAGGCTGGCTTCCGTGTCACCGGCGGCAATGGTCAGGCGTCCCTGGCAGATGAGCGGACCACCATCGAGCTCTTCGGTCACGTAATGCACGCTGGCCCCGTGCGCGCGCTCGGCCGCGGCCAGCACGCGCCGGTGAGTATCCAGGCCGCGGTAGGCGGGCAACAGGGAGGGGTGGATGTTCAGCAGCCGCCCGGCCCATGGCGCCACGAACGCCGCCGAGAGGATGCGCATGAAGCCGGCGAGCGCGACCAGCTGCGCACCGCTTGTTTCCAGTGCCTGGCCGAGCTGGGTCTCGAATTCGGCGCGGGGCAGCGCGCGCGCTTCCAGCAGCTGTGTGGGCAATCCAAGCGATGCAGCCGCCTGAATGCCGGCCGCATCGGCGCGATCGGCAATGACGCTGACCACGCGCGCCGCGATTCGGCCCTCGGCGCAGGCGCGTGCGATCGCCAGCATGTTGCTGCCGCGCCCGGAGATCAGCACCGCCAGGGGCAGTGCAGCCGCGGCGTTGCTCATGCCTCGATGACCGCGCCCCGATCGCCCCGGTGCACCGCGCCGATCAGCAGCGCCTCTTCGCCCTGCTCGCGAAGCAGCGCCAGCGCCTGCGCCGCGCTGTCGGTCGGCACGATCACGACCATGCCGATGCCGCAGTTGAAGGTGCGATACATGTTTGTCTCATCGAGGCCACCGGTGCGTGCAAGCCACTCGAAGAGCGCGGCCCGCGGCCAGCGTTGGCGTTGCAGGCGCACCTCCAGCCCCTCGGGGAGCATGCGCGGAATGTTGTCGGTAAGCCCACCGCCGGTGATGTGCGCGCAGGCATGCACGGGCAGGGTGCGCATCAACGCCAGCAGGGCGCGCACGTAGATGCGCGTCGGTACCAGCAGCTGCTCGATGAGCCCACGCCCCTCGAGTTGTGTACTCGGGTCCACCTTGCCCACTTCGAGCAGCTTGCGGATGAGCGAGTATCCATTGGAGTGCGGTCCGGAGGAGCTCAGTCCGATGACCGCATCACCGGCGGACACCTTCGAGCCGTCGATGATCGCCTCGCGCTCCACCACACCTACGCAGAAGCCCGCCAAATCGTAGTCCGCGCCGTGATACATGCCGGGCATCTCGGCGGTCTCGCCTCCGACCAGCGCCGCGCCCGCTTGCGCACAGCCCTCGACGATGCCGGCGACGACACGCTCGGCCACCGCGACGTCCAGATGACCGGTGGCAAAATAATCCAGGAAGAACAGCGGTTCGGCGCCCTGTACGACCACGTCATTGGCGCACATGGCCACCAGATCGATGCCGATGGTGTCATGGCGGCCGTTGTCGATCGCCAGGCGCAGCTTGGTGCCCACGCCGTCGGTGCCCGAGACCAGCACCGGCTGCCGATAGCGCTGCAGCGGCACCTGCACCATCGCGCCGAAGCCGCCGATGCCGGCCAGGACCTCCGGGCGCATCGTGCGACGCACGAGCGGCTTGATGCGCTCGACGAGCTCATCGCCGGCATCGATGTCGACGCCGGCATCTCGATAGGTGTAGCTGCGCGGGGGGCTCGGGCTCATGTTGGGGGGGCGTACGCGCGGCGGTGAGTCGAGCACGCTATAGTAGCCGACGGAAGCCATCAGCATGCAGCGAGCAGTTCGTTTCTTGTTCGGTTTTTTCAATGCCCGGGCGCCTCGCCGAGGGCCGATCGCTCTGCTGGCGGGTCTGGGCCTGGGCGCGCTCGCGCCTGCCTGGGCCGTGCCGGTGACCTCGCTGTACGTGGTCATCGTGCCCGCCGCCGATCCGGCCCAGGCCGCGCAGGAAGCGATGCGCGTGGAGCTGGTGAAGCTGACCGGGCGGCGCTCGGCCGCCAGCGATCCGACGCTTGCGGCGTTGATCGACAACGCGCGCCAGTACGTGCAGCTCGAGCGTGCCACGACCACCGGACAGCTGCAGGTGCTGTTCGATGAGCCGGCGCTTGCCGCGGCTATCGCGGCGACAGGGGTGGCGCTCTGGAATCCGGACCGGCCGCTGCTGTGGATCTCGCTGCCGCCGCTGGACGCGGCTAGCAATCAGGCCATCCGCGCACGGCTCGCCGAGGCCGCCCAGGAGCGCGGGCTGCCGATCACCATTGCCATGGCAGCCGCGGCGCCCACCACCTCACCGGCTGCCACACCAGCGCTGCCCCCCAAGGTGCCACCGACCCCGGCACCAGGCGCAGCGGCATCACCTGCCGCAGCTGCGCCGCTGCCGAGCTCGGCGCTCGACGCCGCCCGTGCTGCGGGCGCGAGCGCTGCGCTGGTGGCGGCCTTGGTGCCCTCGCAGCCGGGCAGCCTGCAGTGGACGCTGAGTTCGGCGGAGGGAGGAGCTGGCCAATGGGTCGGCAGCCCCGAGCTCGCCATCGACCAGGCGGCCGACACGCTGGCTGCGACGACGCTTGCCATCGACCGCTTCCCGGTGGGCCAATTCGTCTGTCACATCAGTGGCGTCGACGATCTGGCGAGCTTCGTGGGAGTGCTCGATGCAATGCGCGCCGCCCCGGGCGTCACGCAGGTGCAGATCAGCGACATCAACGGCGATCAGCTCACGCTGCAGCTCGCCGCGCGCGGCAGTGGTCCGCAGCTCGAGCGCTCGCTGGCGGGCGCGCGTCTGCAACCCACCGGCACCGGGACCGAGGGCCTGCTGGAATACCGCTACGTCGCCGCGCGGTGAGCGCCGATCGTGCGTCATCTGCCCAATCTCATCTGCCTGCTGCGCATCGCGCTGGTCTGGCCTATCGTCACGGCCATCGCCGAGGGCGCTTATCCGCGCGCGCTGCTGCTGTTCTTCGTCGCGGCAGTCAGTGACGGCCTGGACGGCTTTCTCGCAAAGCGCTTTCACTGGACTTCCGAGCTGGGCAAATTCCTGGATCCTGCGGCGGATAAAATTCTGTTGATCGCCGTGTTCCTCGTAGCGACCTGGTATGGCCTGATTCCGCATACGCTCACCGGCATCGCCGTGGCGCGCGATGTGATGATCGGGCTCGGCGCGCTGATCTATACCCTCGCGTTCGGCGCGCTTCACGGGCAGGCCCTGTGGAGCAGCAAGCTCAACACGCTGATGCAGGCCCTATACGTGATCGGGGTGGTGGCGCACGCGGCTTTCGGGCTGCCGCCGCCGCGCGTGCTGCAGCTCCTGGCGATCGTCATGCTGCTGACCGTGCTGATCAGTGGTTACGCATACGCGGCCGTCTTCTCGCGCCGGGCGCTCGAAGTGGCGCGGGCGTGAGGCAATTGCCCCTGGCGATGCGGCTGCGTGAACGGGCTGTCTTCGACAGCTTCGTCGCCGGCGGCAATACTCAGGTGCTCGTGCAGCTGCAGGCCATGGCGTGCGGCGGGCAGCCGCGCGTTGGCTGGCTCTACGGAGCGACCGGCAGCGGCAAGAGCCATTTACTGCAGGCCAGCTGCACGCGCGCGCTCGAGGCCGGACGCGCCGCGAGCTACCTGCCGCTCTCGCAGCTGCGGGAGTTCGGACCCGATGTGCTGCAGGGCTGGAGCGATGCGGCGTTCGTGGCGCTCGATGAGCTGCCAGCGGTCGTCGGTCAGCGCGAGTGGGAGCAGGCGCTGTTCGCGCTGTATCAGGCCAGCGAGGAGCGCGGCGCGACGCTGCTGGCTGCGGCCGCCGTGCCCGCCGCGCAGCTTCCCTTTGCACTGCCCGATCTGGCCTCGCGCTTTGCGAGTGCCCTGCCGCTGTCGGTGCAGGCGCTCGATGAGCGCGCGCAGCGCCAGGCGCTGCAGTGGCGTGCGCGCGCGCGGGGCCTCGAGCTGCCCGAACAGAGCGCGCGCTACCTGCAGCGGCATTTTCGGCGTGATCTGCCCACGCTATGCCGCTTGCTCGATACCATCGACACCGCCGCCCTGCAGGCACAGCGTCGCCTGACCGTGCCGTTCATCCGCGAGGTACTTGCGCTCTCGCCCCCGCGCGCAGGGTGATGGTGAGCTGCGCGATGCGCCGGCCGAGCGCCTGTGCCAGCTGCCGCTCCTCTTCGGTCAGTTCGGCCGATGCGCCGCTCGCGCCGGATGCGCCGCTGAAGTGCGAGGCGCCATAGGGCGACCCGCCACTGCGCGTGGTGCTCAGGGCACGCTCGGTGTAGGGCAGTCCCACCAGCAGCATGCCGTGATGTAGCAGCGGCAGCATCATCGACAGCAGAGTGCTCTCCTGTCCTCCATGCAGCGTGCGTGTGGACGTGAACACCGCGGCCGGTTTGCCTGCCAGTGCACCCTCGAGCCACAGCGTCGAGGTGGAATCGAGAAAGTACTTCAGCGGTGCGGCCATGTTGCCGAAGCGGGTAGGGCTGCCGAGCATGAGCGCATCGGCACGGCGCAGATCCTCGAGGCTGGCATAGGGGGGGCCCTGCGCTGGAACGGCCTGCACGGGGCTCTCATTGCGCGCGCTGATCGGGGCAACGGTGCGCAGCGTGGCGCTCGCCTCGGCAGCCGATTCGATGCCGCGGCAGGCCTGTCGGGCGAGCTCGGCGGTGCCGCCGTCGCGTGAGTAATAAATGACCAGCACCTCGACCATGCGGCGAGTGTACGTGAGGGCGGCACCCGTTGTGCAATGCGTGCCCACCGGCCAAGCTAGCATGCGCGACGTGGTCGCAGTGGTGGCAATCTGACTCCAATGAATGAGGCATTGCTTGGTGGGCAGCGCATTTCACGTCGATGCTATGTGAGCGGACGGGTGCAGGGCGTGAACTATCGCGCCAGCGCACGTCGCCGGGCGCTGGCCGTGGGCGTCACCGGCCACGCGCGCAATCTGGCCGACGGGCGCGTCGAGGTGCTCGCCTGTGGCGCCGCGCACGCGGTACACGCTTTCATCGAGTGGCTGTGGATCGGCCCCTCCGCCGCGAGCGTCACCGCGGTGGTCGTCGAGGAGCTCGAGGCGCCGGGCGGGCGGTGCCCGGGCGACTTCACTACGGGGTGAGGTGCGCGGTGAGGGAGCCGGGCGGCTTGCGGACTGCCTCGCGGCCGAGATCATCGGCGCCGTTCCAGTAGGTCGTCCAGCGGCGCACCACGAGGTCCGGGTAATCGCGCCGCCCGACGCTGCCGTTGTATCGCGCCAGCGCACGACGGATATCGCGATGCGCACCGCTCAGGTAGTAGCGCAGGATCGCGCAGCCCATGTGGATGTTCGGCACCACGCGGGTGAGCTCATAGCGGTGCATGCCAAGCTGCTCCGGCCAGAATGGCATGACCTGCATCAGCCCGACGGCGCCGGCGCGGGAGACGGCCCACGGATTGAAGTGGCTCTCGACCTCCAGCATCGCCATGACGAGGCCTGGGGGCAGTGCAACCAGTCCCGGCCGATGTGTCTCGCAGTACACCGTCTGCAGGATCTGCAGCCGCTCGGTATCGTCCGTGACGAAGCGACGCAGCTTAGGCTCCATCAGCCGGTACCACACGGCCGAGTCGAAGCGATCGGGAAAGCATTGCGCCTGATCGATCGCCTGTCGCACCACGGCCCGCAACTGCGCTTCCTGCTGTGGCAGGCCCGCGGCGGGTGGCAGATCCGAAACGGGTGGCTGGCCCGCGGCGACACCCGCGGCGCCTGCCGGGGACTCTGCCGCAGCGGCCTGTGCGTCTATCGGTGTGCTGCCGATCACTGCGCGTGTGATCGGACCGGTGGCGAACGGCGCGGCGAGCGCCACCGGCGCAGCGGCGCCCGCCAACGCCAGCGCCAGCGCAAGCAGCAGGCGTGGCGCGTGGCTAGCGCTGCAGGCGCTTTTGCAGGTAGTCGAGGATGTCCTCGCGCCGGATCTGCTCGCTCTCGGCGGCGCGGCGATGCCGATACTCGAGCGTGCCGCTGGCCAGTCCGCGCTCGGAGATGACGATGCGATGGCCGATGCCGAGCAGCTCGGCATCGGCGAATTTGACGCCCGGACGCTCGTCGCGATCGTCGTAGAGGACCTCGATACCCGCCTCGCCGATCTGTCGATAGAGCTCGTCGGCGACTTCGCGCACGCGCGCCGATTTCTGCAAATTGAGCGGAACCAGTACCACATGAAAGGGTGCGATAGGGTCGGGCCAGATGATGCCGCGCTCATCATGATTCTGTTCAATGGCTGCCGCTACGATGCGCGTCACACCGATGCCGTAGCAGCCCATCATCAGCGGCACCGCCGCGCCCGATTCGTCCAGTACGGTGGCGCCGAGCGCCTCGCTGTACTTGCGCCCGAGCTGGAATATGTGACCCACCTCGATACCGCGCACGATGCGCAGCGTGCCGCGCCCCGAGGGACTCGGGTCCCCGGCAATGACGTTGCGCAGGTCCGCCGCGGGCGGCTCGGGCAGGTCTCGCCCCCAGTTCACCCCGCGCAGGTGCCAGTCGACCTCGTTCGCGCCACACACGAAGTCGACGGCGCCGATTGCCGCCTGGTCGGCCCAGATCGCGATCCCATCGAGGCCTCGTGGTCCAATGGACCCCGGCAACGTACCCGTAGCCGCCTGGATCTCCGCGGCGCTGGCCATGCGTAGCGGTTGCGCGACTCCCGGCAGCTTTTGCGCCTTGGTGGCATTGAGCTCGTGATCCCCCCGCAACACCAGCGCCACGGGTGCCTCGGTGCCCGCGACGATGAGCGTCTTCAGGCAGCGCTCGGGCGGCACACCGGTGAGCGCGCTGATCTCGGCGATGGTGCGCACACCGGGGGTCGAGATGCGCTCGAGCGTCTCGCGCGGCGCCGGTCGCAGCTGCGGCCGCGTCAATGCCGGGGCGAGCTCCAGGTTGGCCGCATAGTCGTCGCCGTCGCTGACCGCAATGGCGTCCTCGCCCGATTCCGCCAGTACCTGGAATTCCTCCGAGGCGGTGCCGCCGATGGCCCCGGTATCGGCCTGCACGATGCGAAACTCGAGCCCCATGCGGCGGAACATGCGCGCGTAGGCGCTGCGCATGGCGGCATAGCCCTCGGCGAGCGAGCTCTCGTTGAGGTGAAAGGAATAGGCGTCCTTCATGATGAACTCGCGCGCGCGCATGACGCCAAAGCGAGGCCGCACCTCGTCGCGGAATTTCAGCTGGATCTGGTAGAAATTGACCGGCAACTGCCGATAGCTCCTCAGCTCGCGACGTGCGATGTCGGTCACGACCTCCTCGTGCGTGGGGCCGACCACGAAGGCACGCTCGTGCCGATCCGTCAGCCGCAGCAGCTCTGGTCCGTACACGTTCCAGCGTCCCGATTCCTGCCATAGCTCGGCGGGTTGGATCGCCGGCATCAGCAGCTCGAGCGCCCCGGCGCGGTCCATTTCCTCACGCACGATGGTCTCGACCTTGCGCAGCGTGCGCAGCCCCAGGGGCAGCCAGCTGTAGATCCCGGCAGCGACGCGCCGGATCAGCCCCGCGCGCAGCATGAGCTGATGGCTGACGATTTCGGCTTCCGAGGGCGTTTCCTTGCTGGTATTGATCGGGTAGCGGGAGAGCAGCATGGGCGGTCGCGCCTGTCCTTTCGAGCGGCAGCGGAAAAAAACCATGCTAACAGATGCATGAGGCGCCTATGATGCGCTCTCCATGGAGCCCGACAGCCCGCCCGCGCGTCCCCAGGCGCGCGGCATCTATCTGCTGCCCAACCTGCTGACGACCGGCTGCCTGTTCTCCGGTTTCTACGCCATCATTGCGGCCATCGACGGCAATTTCGAGCGCGCCGGGATTGCGGTGTTCATCGCCATGATCTTCGACGGCCTGGATGGCCGCGTCGCCCGCTTGACGGCGACCACGACCGCCTTCGGCAAGGAATACGACAGCCTGGCGGATATGGTCGCCTTCGGCCTCGCACCTGCCCTCGTGACCTATCAATGGGGCGTCGCGCGCATCGCCGAGTACGGCCGCGCCTGGTACCGCTTCGGCTGGCTCGCGGCGTTCTTCTATGCGGCAGCGGCGGCGTTGCGGCTGGCCAAGTTCAACTCACGCGTGCAGGACAAGCGCTACTTCGAAGGTCTGCCCAGTCCTTCTGCCGCGGCCGTCGTGGCCGCGTTCCTGTGGATGTCCAGCGAGTGGCGCGAGCCGGGGCTGTCCGGGCTCATCCTGGCATTCATGATCACCGCGGCCGCCGGGGCGCTGATGGTCAGCCGCTTTGCCTACCCGAGCTTCAAGAGCTTCGATCTCGCCCGCCCGGTGCGCTTTATCTGGCTGGTCGTGGTGGCGTTGATCATCGTCGTCATCGCCCCGTACCCGGCGACCGTCCTGCTGGTGATCTTTGGCGGCTATTCGCTCTGGGCCCCGCTGCAGTGGATGGTGCGTCGTCTGCGCCGCTCCAAGCGTCACGAGCGCAGCGGTCTGCCCCCGGCGGTGCCGCCAGCCCTGACAGGGCCGCCCCCCGCGCCGCCACCGCCCCCAGAGACGCCCGGATCGGGGCCATGAACGCCTCCTCGCCGGGGGGAGGAAACGCCGCCCGACGCGCGCAGTACCTGGCGGCCTTGGGGATCGATCTGTGGCGACCGCGCGGTCGGGCCGCTGCCGCCGCGGCATGCGCCCCGCCGGACGCCTGGCAGGCGCTGCGCACCGAGGTGAGCGGCTGCCGGCAGTGCGGCCTGTGCGACAGCCGCACGCAGACGGTCTTCGGCGTCGGCAATACCGCCGCCGAGGTGCTGGTGGTCGGTGAGGCCCCCGGGGCGGAAGAGGACCGCCAGGGCGAGCCCTTCGTCGGACGCGCCGGACAGCTGCTGAATTCGATGCTGCGCGCCATGGGACAGCCGCGCGAGAGTGTCTACATCGCCAACATCCTCAAGTGTCGGCCTCCGGGCAATCGCGATCCCAGCGCCGCTGAGGTAGCCTCCTGCCTACCGTACCTGCATCGGCAGATCGAGCTGCTCTCGCCCCGGCTGATCCTGGTGGTTGGCCGCATTGCGGCGCAGAGCCTGCTGGCGACCGACACGAGCATCGGTCGGCTGCGCGGGCATCTGCACCGCTACGGTGCCGCGGGCACTGCGTTGGTGGTGACCTACCACCCGGCGTATCTGCTGCGCAGTCCGGGGGAGAAGCGCCGTGCCTGGGCGGACCTGAAGGCCGCGCGCGCAGAGCTCGCGCGCGCGGTGCCGGCAGCGTAGCCGTCCTCGCTGGCGCGGGAATTGCTTCGTACGCCTGAATGAGTGCGCTGAGAAACTAGCTGTCCCATGGCCGTGATCAAGCAAGATGCGCTGGAGCCGCGCTCGCTCGGCATTCGCACCATGCACGATGGCGACCTGGCCGCGGTGGTGCGCATCGAGCAGGCTTCCTACACCTTTCCCTGGACCGAGGGCATCTTCCGCGATTGCCTGCGCGTGAACTACGTGTGCCGAGTGCTCGAGGTGGATGGCAAGGTGGCAGGCTACGGGATCCTCAGCGTGGGCGCCGGGGAGGCCCACGTGCTCAATCTCTGCATCGCCGCCGAGCAGCGCTGCCGCGGCCTCGGGCGGCGGCTGCTGACGCATCTGCTGCAGGTCTCCCAGCATCTGGGCGCACGCGAGGTGCTGCTGGAGACGCGACCGTCGAATGCTGCGGCCCTGCGTCTGTATCGCTCCCTGGGCTTCACGCCGATCGGTACGCGCCGCGGCTACTACCAGGCCGTGGGCGGACGCGAGGATGCCGTAGTCCTCCGGCACGATATCGGCTGATTCATACCCGCAGTCCATGAGTACGCTCGAGCAGGAAGTCGCGCGCCGGCGCACGTTTGCCATCATCTCGCACCCGGATGCCGGCAAGACCACGCTGACGGAGAAGCTGCTGCTGTTCGGCGGAGCCATCAGCATGGCCGGCACGGTCAAGGGCCGTAAGGCTGCGCGCCACGCCACCTCGGACTGGATGCGACTCGAGCAGCAGCGCGGCATCTCCGTGACCAGCTCGGTGATGCAGTTTCCCTACGGCGAGGCAGTCGTGAACCTGCTCGACACCCCGGGGCACGAGGATTTCTCCGAGGATACCTATCGCACGCTCACGGCCGTGGACTCCGCGCTCATGGTCATCGACTGCGCCAAGGGCGTCGAGGAGCGCACCATCAAGCTCATGGAGGTGTGCCGCCTGCGAGACACGCCCATCATGACCTTCATCAACAAACTCGATCGCGATGGCCGCGCGCCGCTCGAGCTGCTGGATGAAATCGAGCGTGTGCTGAAGATCCAGACCGCGCCGGTCACCTGGCCGATCGGCATGGGACGCGAGCTCAAGGGCATCTACCACATGCTGGAGGATCGGCTGTACGTCTACGAGGCCGGCGAGCGCGGCCGCGTGGGCGGTAACCGCACCATCGATGGGCTGGCCTCGCCGGCGGGCCGGGAGCTGCTGGGCGAGCACGCCGGCGCCATCATGGAGGAGATCGAGCTGGTGCGCGGCGCAAGCCCCGCATTCGATCTGACCGCGTATCGCGCCGGGCGCCAGACCCCGGTGTTCTTCGGCTCGGCGATCAGCAACTTCGGCGTCGAGGAGCTGCTGCGCGCCTTCGTGCGCTATGCACCGCCGCCGCTGCCGCGCGCCTGCCGCGAGCGCACCGTGACGGCGGCGGAGGCGCCGCTGTCCGGCTTTGTGTTCAAGATCCAGGCAAACATGGATCCGGGCCATCGCGATCGCATCGCCTTTCTGCGGCTGTGCTCGGGGCGCTACCAGCGTGGCATGCGCCTGTTGCACGTGCGCGACGGGCGCGAGATGAAGGTGGCCGATGCCCTGACCTTCATGGCCGCCGAGCGCGAGCAGGCCGAGCAGGCCTACGCGGGCGACATCATCGGCCTGCACAACCACGGCACCATCAACATCGGCGACAGCTTCAGCGAGGGCGAGGCACTGCACTTCACCGGGGTGCCTAACTTCGCACCCGAGATCTTCCGTCGGGCGGTGCTGAAGGATCCGCTGCGCGCCAAGGCGCTCTCCAAGGGGCTCGACCAGCTGTGCGAGGAGGGCGCGACGCAGCTGTTCCGGCCACTGCGCAATAACGACATGATTCTCGGTGCCGTCGGGCAGCTGCAGTTCGAGGTCGTGGCCTTTCGCCTGCAGGATGAGTACGGCGTGCAATGCACCTTCGAGCCCATCGGCGTGCACACGGTGCGCTGGATCGGCAGCGCCGATGCGCGCAAGCTCGAGGAGTTTCGCACGCGCGCCCACGACAATCTGGCGGTCGATCACGGCGGTGCGCTGGTCTATCTGGCGCCCTCGCGCGTCAATCTGTCATTGACGCAGGAGCGCTGGCCGGATCTGCAGTTTCACGAGACGCGCGAGCAGGTAAGCGACTGAACGAGGGAGCGGACGGATGCAGGCGCGACGCCGAGCGCAATGGGCCTGGGGACTGACTTCCTGGGCCAATCACGGCTTCTACACCACGGTGGTCGTGGGGCTGTTTCCGATTTTCTTTGACCGTTACTGGGCCGCGGGGCTGGCGGGCACGGCTTCGACGTTCTTTCTCGGCCTGACCAACTCCAGCGCTGCGTTGGCGGTCATGCTGCTGGCGCCCACCCTCGGTGCGCTCGCCGATCAGCGCGCGCAGAAGCGACTGTGGTTCGGCTGCTTCACGGCGCTCGGGCTCCTCAGCACCGTGCTGCTGGCGCTCACCGGACGCAGCGAGTGGGTGCTCGCGCTGCTGCTGTTCGGCCTGGGTTCGCTCGGTTTCTGGCTCGGCTACTCCTTGCAGGACGCCCTGATCACGCAGGTGGCCGAACCCGCGGAGATCAATCGGGTGTCCTCCTTCGGCTTCGCGCTCGGCTATCTGGGGGGCGGTCTGCTGTTCCTGCTGAACGTGCTGCTGGTGCTGCATCCGCGCTGGTTCGCGCTCTCGGGGGCGACGGCTGCGATGCGCGTGGCGTTTCTCGATGTGGCGCTGTGGTGGTTGCTGTTCTCGCTGCCGCTGTTTCGCTACGTGCCGGAGGCGCCGCCGACGGCCGAGCGCAGCGGGTGGCGGGAGCTGTGGAGTACGGTACGGCGCGTACTCGGTGATCGCCCCGTGCGCAGCTTTCTGCTGGCCTACTGGCTCTACATCGATGGCATCAACACCCTGCAGGTGATGGCCGTGGACTTCGGCACCAAGCTGGGCTTTTCCGCTGCCGCACTGATCCAGGCGCTGCTGCTGGTGCAATTCGTGTCTTTTCCTTGTGCATTGCTGTTCGGACGACTCGGCGATCGCATCGGCGCGCGCACGTCGATCTATGTGGGGTTGGCAGTCTTCTGCGCCGTGACGGTGTTCGGCTACTTCATGCACAGCGAGCTGCAGTTCTATATCCTGGCCGCCGTCGTCGGCACCGTGCAGGGCGGCGTGCAGGCGCTCTCGCGTGCCTACTTCACCCACCTCATTCCGCGCGAGCGCTCGGGGGAATACTTCGGCTTCTACAACATGCTCGGTAAGTTCGCGGCGGTGCTCGGCCCGGTCGCGATGGGTGCGGTGGCGATACTCACTGGCAGTCAGCGTGCCTCGATTCTGGTGCTGATTGCTTTTTTCGTGGGCGGCGGCTTGCTGCTACGGCGCGCAGGTGATCCGACAAACCACGCCGTCACGCCGGCTTCGCTGACGGCCGGCGGCGCATAGCTACTGCCGCCAACGCACCTGCAGGGACTGGCCGCACCGTAGCAGCGCATGCACGCCTGCCACGATCACCGCATTTTGTCCGAACAGCACGCCACGCAGCTCGTGGTCGAAGCGATAGCGCTTGAGTGTGCGCAGCGGCTCCTCGCCTTCGAC
This sequence comes from Steroidobacteraceae bacterium, assembly GCA_035553315.1. Classification (GTDB taxonomy): domain Bacteria; phylum Pseudomonadota; class Gammaproteobacteria; order Steroidobacterales; family Steroidobacteraceae; genus FEN-1191. The sequence continues at coordinate 28,946 of DATNDE010000001.1, read as the reverse complement.
CTGAGCGGTGTCCTGATCGGTCGTGGTGATGATGCAGCGTGCGCAGGGCTTGACGATGCGCAGGCGCAGCTCGTCGCAGTAGAGCTCGTCGATCCGGTCCTCCTCATAGGGACCGAGGCCATCGAGGACGATGCTGGGGCGAAAGCGATTCATCGGCAGGGGCCTGTCCAGTCGCGCATTCAGATCGGCCAGCGAGGCGCTCCCGATCACCAGCAACGGAAAACCATCGGAGAAGCGATTTTCGGCCTCGAGACTGCCGGTCCAATGACGCGAGCTGAGGCGTCGGTGCTGCGGATCGAAGCGCACCAGGCGACAGTCACGCCGCAGCACCTGCTGCAGCCACTGCGCGGCCGCGTCCCCTTCATCCAAGCCCGGGCATTCATCCTTCCAGATCTGCACCGGCATGCGCCGCTGGGGTTGCTCGAGCGACAGGCGCAGGGGCGGAAAGTCCGCAGCGCACAGCGTCAGCTCGCGATCAGTCAGCACCGGCCGCACCAGGGCGAGGCGCGGCAGCTCGCGCTGAGTGAGAAATCGGCCTTCGGGCGTGACGACCATCCAGCGACGGTCGTGAGCGATGCCGGCGCTCGTGAGCTGTGCCTCGGACAGCTCCACCCCGCGGGCCGACTTGACAGGATAGCAGTGCAGCGAGGCGATCGTGGCGAACATGGCGTTCATCGGACGAGCTCCGCAGCCGCCGCACACTCAGTGCGACATGCCGGGCATGCCCTTCATGTCTTTCATATCTTTCATGCTCGACGAGTCCGGCTGCGCGCTGGGCGGCTTGACCTGCGCACTGATCTGTAGCGTGCCGCCGTCGGCGAACTGCAGCGTGAGGGGCAGATGTTGTCCAGGCTGCACCGACTGGCGCGCCTGCATGAGCATGAGGTGATAGCCGAGCGAGGCGAAATCCAGCGTGCTGTGGGCCGGCACGGCAATCGCCGCCACGGGGACCATGCGTGCGGTGCCCCCATTGGTGAGCGTGCGGTGAAGCGCGACACTCGCGTAGGCCGTGCTTTGGACCGCCACCAGCGTCACCGTGCGAGCGCTGTCGTTGACCAGTGTCAGGTAGCCGCCGGCCGGTAGGTTGGCGGGCAGCCAGCGGATCCAGGCCTGTGTAATGCGCACGCCGGTCTCGGCGTGCGCGGCAGTCGCGGCGAGGGCGAGCCGGGGGGCCGCGATCGGTAACACCAGCGCCGCCAGCAACGCCAGAGCGAGCGCGGCACGACGCGGTGAGCGCGCTGAGCCTCGTGAGTGCCGTGCGCTCGGGCGGGCAGCGGCGCTTACACCGGCGACGCGGCGGATGAGGGGACTGCGCATACGGACAAGTGTATCAGCGGCGGGGCGGGGCGCGCGGCCGGCGCAGACGCGGGCGCCAGGCGCGCACGGCGTTGCGAAACTGCGCCAGCTCCGCAGCGCTTGCCGCCGGCCCATAACGCAGGCGCGCATAGCGGCGCGCCAGGGAGCGGATGCTGGCACCGAGCTCGGGCCGCAAGCGGCCGACACGCTCGGCGAAAGCCAGCGGGCCTTCGTGTGGTGCACGCGCGGCGACCGACAACTCGAGCTTGCGCTCGAGGTCGCGCCAGGCGCGACCCAAGGCGTCAGCGCTTCGGCCGGCGCGCGGACGCTGCGCCCAAGCCATCAGTGCCAGCCACAGCGCGCCGGCGGCGGCCACCACCCACACGAGCGCGCGCCATTGCATCGACCCGAGGTCCAGCTGCTCGAGCAGGCTCAGCTGGCGCGTGAAGTTGAATCCCACCACGCGGTCCTGCCACCAGGCATTGGCGGCCTGCCAGGCTTGCGCGCTCGAGAGCAGCCAGGTCGCGGTGATCGGGCGACCAGCGCCACCAGGAATGCCGGGCAGCAGCCCGGCGAGCTGATCGGAGAGGCTGCTCGGCGATACCACGGCGGTGGGATCGACGCGCACCCAACCGCGCCCCTCGAGCCAGACCTCGTCCCAGGCGTGCGCCGCGGACTGGCGCACCAGCAGATAGTCGCCGAAGCGGTTCCATTCACCGCCCAGATAACCTGTCACCACATGCGCGGGCACACCGCCGGCACGCATCAGCATGGCGAAGGCGGAGGCGTAATGCCCGCAGAACCCCTGTCGCGTACGAAACAGCAGATCATCGATCGAATCCGGCCCGAGCGCCGGCGGATCGAGCGTGTAGCTGAAGCCGCCCTTGCGCAGGTAATCGAGCACTGCGCTCACGTAGGCAGCATCGCTGTCCGCGCTGGCGCGCAGCTGCTGCGCCAGTTGCGCACTGCGAGGATTGCGATGGCCCTCGCGACGCAGATCCAGATCGAGCTCGCGCTCCACCGGTGAGAGCATCGCCGGATCGCGGTGCTCTGAGTAGGAGGTCAGCTGATAGCTCACCGGATGCAGCAGGGGGGTACGCGAGATCAGCTGGTAGTCATAGGTCCACACCGAGTCCAGCCCCTGGGGCCGGGCGGTCGGTACGTCCATCGCCAGCAGCACGCGGTGCTCATTGGGCTCGAGGCTGATCTCATACTGATAGCGCGTACCGCCATACTGCAGGGGCGCGGGCGCTGAGAGATTGGGTGGTCCGCGAAACCAGATGGAGCCATCGAAATCGTGCAGCACCGGGCCGCGCCAGTAACGCTGGCGCAAGGGCGGTAGCGCGCCCGCGAAGCGTACGCGCATCGCCGGCTCGCTCGAGGCGGTCAGCTGGGTGATGCTGCCGGGGTCCAGCTCGTTGCCCAGCCCGGTAACGGCTTGATTGGGGTTGGGTACGGCCCAGAAGGCACCCGGCAGACGCGGAAAGAATAGAAACAGCACCACCGCCAGCGGCAGGGCGGCGGCGAGGCTGCGTCCGGAGCTCATCAGCAGCGTAGCGGGGGAGGGGGCGTCGCGTCCGGCGCCCAGCGCATAGAGCCCGCTGCACAGCAGCCAGAGTTCCACCGCATAGAGGGGCAGGCGCCAGAACGATTGTTCATCGAGCACAGCGGCCAACAACAGAAACAGCGCAGCACTCAGCACCACGAGCCAGTCGCGGCGTGAGGAAGTCTCCGATAGCTTCAGAGCCGCGCACACGACCAGCAGGCTCGCGGCAGCGCCCATGCTGCCACCGGATCGATAGTGCAGCACCGCCGCCCCGGCCAGCAGGATTACCGCTGCGGTTCGCAGCGCGAGTCCTGGCAGCTTTGGGCGCGTGCGCCAGTTGCGCGCACGCCAGGCCGCCACGGCCAGCGCCAGGGGTGCGCACCAGATGGCGGTATGGTGCAGATTGAGAGCCACCGCGCCGAGCAAGGCCGCCAGAACCAGGGCCACTGTTTGCGCTGGGGCACGCTCACCCGGATCCGATGCATCGACCGAGGCGGCGACAACTGCGCCTGCCACCGGGGCGGCTTTGGGCACGGACGGGCTCATGGCGGATAGAGCGCCAGGGCTTCCAGGCAGACGCGGCGCTGCGCGGCCCCGGCGCGCTGGGGCACCTTGCGTCCTGGCAGCACCAGTCGATAGCTCGCGCCGCGCTGCTCGCAGTCGAGCACCCACTGCGTGAGCTGCGAGAGGCGCTGCTCGAGTGATAGGTCCTGCAGCGGCTCGAAGTCGAGCAGGCGGTGCGCGCCGGAAGGCGCCTCATAGTGCGACACCAGCAGCGGGCCGCCGCGCGCGTAGGCCTTCCAGGCCACGTTGCGCGGGGTATCGCCCTCGCGAAAGGGGCGCAGCCAGGCCCAATCTTCCTCGCCACTTTGCGAGGTGCGCTGGCGTCCGCTGCGGCCGGGGCCGCTCATCGGCGGCAAGGGTCGCTGTCCCACCGGCGCCGGATACACCAGCGCCTCGAGCGGCAGATGCAGCCAGCACCACACGCGAAACAGTCCAAGCGGTGCATCGCTGGATAGCTCCAGCCGCGGCAGGCGCGTTCGACCGCGTGTGAGTCCCGGGTAGCACACGCGTACCACCTGTACCGCCGCCGGTGGTAGCGCAAAGCGCGTCACGGCGCAGGGGCCGCAGCGCACCGCCAGGCGGGCGCGCGTGCGCGAGTCGTCATTGGCGAACTGCAGCGTGAGCTCTCCGCCGCGACCGGCGAAGCTGGGCTCCACGTGGCCGGCCTCGATCTTCAGGCCCACCAGCATGCGATGACACTCGTACATGCTGACGATGGCGACTCCGCTCAGCATGAAACACAGCAGCAGCGCGAGGCTGTTGTTGTAGTTGAGGCCGGCCAGCAGCATGACGAACAGCAGCGAGCCGGCGGCCACACCGCTGCGCGTGGGCAGGATGTAGACGCGTCGCGGGCGCAGCAGCAGCGGCAGGGCATCCTCGCCCTGCCGCTTGCGCGCCCAGGTGGCCAGGGCCCGTGCGCCGGCAGCGCGCGGGTCAGATAGGAACGGGAACCGCGTTGAGGAGCGCACCGGCGAACTCGCTGCCGCTCGTGGTCCCCTCGCCATCGCGCGGCTCGAGACGATGGCCGGCCACGGCGGCGAACACGGCCTGCACGTGCTCAGGCAGCACCGCCTGATCTTCATGAATGAGCGCCCAGGCCTGCGCGGCGTGCAGCAGGCCCTGTGCGGCGCGCGGGGACAGTCCGAGCGACAACTCGGCGCGCGTGCGAGCCACCAGCGCCTGCACGTAGTCCAGCAGCGAATCGGCCACGTACACCTGTCGGGCCTCGATCTGCAGTGACTGCACGCCGGCGGGGGAGAGCGCCGGGCGGATCTCATTGAGGATGTCGCGCCGCTCGCCCTGCAGGAGCACGCGTCGCTCGGAGGAGGCGTCCGGGTAGCCCAGGCTCACGCGCATCAGGAAGCGATCGAGCTGCGACTCAGGCAGTCGGTAGGTACCGAGCTGCTCGTGCGGATTCTGCGTGGCCACCACGAAGAACGGCTCGGGCAGTGCGTAGCTGACGCCCTCGATGCTGACCTGGCGCTCCTCCATGGCCTCCAGCAGCGCGCTCTGCGCCTTGGGGCTCGCGCGGTTGACCTCATCGGCGAGCAGCAGCTGGGTGAATATGGGGCCGCGACGGAACTGGAACTTCTGCGTATGCCGATCGAAGATCGACACCCCCACGATGTCCGCGGGCAGCAGATCGCTGGTGAATTGCAGGCGCGTCCATTCCAGGCCCAGCACGCGCGCCAGCGCATGCGCGAGCGTGGTCTTGCCGACCCCGGGGACATCCTCGATCAGCAGATGTCCGCGCGCCAGCAGACAGGCCAGGCACAGCCGCACCTGCGCGGGCTTGCCGAGGATGACGCGCTCGATCGCGGCCAGCGCCGGTCGCAGACTCATGGTGCGCCTTCGGTGGCAGGGCGGGTCGCACCGCCACCGCCGCCGCGGCGATCAGCGGGCTCGCTCTGCTGCGCCAGCACGCGAACCTGCTGCATCTGCCGGGCAAGGCCCGCTTCACGGTGCTCGAAGTCGGCCAGTCGCGCCCGCTCCTGTGCCACGACCTCACCCGGTGCGTTGTTGACGAATTCCTGATTGCCAAGTTTGGCGCGCGCGCGCGCGAGCTCCTGGCGGTTTCTCTGCACAAGTTTCTCCAGGCGCGCCAGCTCGCTCGCCGGTTCGATCAGGCCCGCCATGGGCACCAACAGCGTCAGCTCGCGCACCAGCGCGGCGGCGGACGGCGGGTGCGCCTCGCCTTGCGAGAGCACGCGGATCTCGCTCAGGACGGCCAGCTGCGCCAGCATCCCTTCATGCTGCTGCAGCTGCGCGAGGTCTTCGCGGCTCGCCGAGCTGAGCAGCAGCGGCACGCGGCGCATGAGCGGGATGTCCATCTCGCCCTTGATCTGCCGCACGCCCTCGATGATGCCCCGCACCCAGCCGATCTGCTGCTCGGCGGCCAGGTCGCGCGGAAAGTCGCTCGCGCGCGGCCAGGGGGCGAGCATGATGGTCTCGCCCGTCACGCCGATCTGCGGCGCAAGGCGCAGCCAGATCTCCTCGGTGATGAAGGGCATCAGCGGATGCAGCAGCCGCAGCAGCGTCTCGAGCACCGTGCCGAGCGTGGCGCGCGCGCCGGCTCGCCCGGCAACGTCGGCCTCGGCGCGCAGCGCGGGCTTGACGATCTCCACGTACCAGGCGCACAGCTCGTTCCAGGTGAACTCATAGAGCGCCGTGGCGGCAAAGTCGAAGCGGTATTCGGCCAGCGCCTCGTCCACCGCGCGGATGGTTACGCCCAGGCGCGAGCGGATCCAGCGATCGGCGACCGACAACTCGGTCGGCCCCGCGCCTGCGCCCGCTGCGCCGAGCGCGCGTGGGGCGGGCCCCTGCGTCGCCTCCAGTGCCCCGAGCGCGTAGCGCGCGACGTTCCAGAGCTTGTTGCAGAAGTTGCGGTTGGCCTCTACGCGTGCCAGATCGAAGCGCAGATCGCGGCTCTGCGTCGCCAGCTGCGCAAAGGTGAAGCGCAGGGCATCGGTGCCGTGCGCCGGCATGCCGTTGGGAAACTGCTTGCGCGTGGCACGCTCGATGCCCGCTGCCAGGTGTGGCTGCATGAGACCCGAGGTGCGCTTGGCGAGCAGCGCGGGCAGCCCGATGCCGTCGATGACGTCGATCGGATCGATCACGTTGCCCTTGGACTTGGACATCTTCTGGCCTTCCGCATCGCGGATCAGGCCGTGTATGTAGACCGTGCGGAAGGGCACCTCGTCCATGAAGGCCAGCCCCATCATGATCATGCGGGCGACCCAGAAGAAGATGATGTCGAAGCCGGTCACCAGCACGTCGGTCGGATAAAAACTCGCAAGCTCCGGGGTTGCATCCGGCCAGCCGAGCGTCGAGAACGGCCATAATCCGGCAGAGAACCAGGTATCGAGCACGTCGTCGTCCTGCCGCAGAGGCACGTCGCGACCGTGCCGCGCACGCGCCTGGGCCGCTGCCTCCTGCGCGCCGCGTGCGACATAGATGTTCCCCGCATCGTCGTACCACGCGGGAATGCGGTGACCCCACCAGAGCTGGCGGCTGATGCACCAGTCCTGGATGTTATGCATCCACTGAAAGTAGGTCTTCGACCAGTTCTCCGGCACGAAGCGCACGCGGCCATCTTCGACCGCGGCGATGGCGGGGACCGCGAGCTCGGCGATGCTCACGTACCACTGATCGGTCAGGTAAGGCTCGATGATCTCGCCGCTGCGATCGCCGCGCGGGATCATGAGCTTGTGCGGCTCGATGCGCTCAATGAGCCCCTGCGCCGCGAGCTGCTCGATGATGCGCTCGCGCGCCGTAAAGCGCGGCAGCCCACGCAGTGCCTCGGGCGTCTGCTCGTTCAAGTGTGCATCGGGCGTGAAGACATTGATGAGTGGCAGGTTGTGACGGCGCCCGATCGCATAATCGTTGAAGTCGTGTGCCGGGGTGATCTTGACGCAGCCACTGCCGAACGCGGGGTCCACGTAGTCATCGGCAATGATGGGAATGTCGCGCCCGGTGAGAGGCAGGCGCACGCTGCGTCCGATCAGTGCACGGTAGCGCTCGTCTTTCGGATTCACTGCGACGGCTGTATCGCCGAGCATGGTCTCGGGCCGCGTGGTGGCGACCACCAGATACTCGGAGCTTGCTGCGTCCGCAGTCTGCGTCGGCTCGCTGCCCCCGCTCGCGGGCACCAGCGGATAGCGCAGGTGCCAGAGTGAGCCCTGTTCCTCGCTCGAGAGTACTTCCAGGTCCGACAGTGCGGTGAGCAGCTTCGGATCCCAGTTCACCAGGCGCTTGCCGCGGTAGATCAGGCCGCGCTCGTACAGGCGCACGAAGGCCTCGATGACCGCGCGCGAGAGGCCCGCATCCATGGTGAAGCGCTCGCGCGACCAGTCCACCGAGGCGCCCAGGCGGCGCATCTGTCGGCCGATGGTGCCGCCAGATTGCTCTTTCCAGGCCCAGACACGCTCGACGAAGGCCTCGCGCGTCAGCTGCTTGCGGCGGATCCCTTCGGCCTCCAGCTGGCGCTCGACGACCATCTGCGTGGCGATGCCGGCATGATCGGTGCCCGGCTGCCAGAGGGTGCGTTCCCCGCGCATGCGATGCGTGCGCGTCAGCGCATCCATGATCGTGTCCTGGAAGGCATGGCCCATGTGCAGCGTGCCCGTCACGTTGGGCGGGGGAATCACGATGCAGTAGTGGGACTCTGCGGCTCTGGACGGCGGGGCAGTGCCTGCACCCTGCGGCGGGTTCGCTGCGAAGTAGCCTGCCGCCTCCCAGCGGGCATAGACCCGCGGCTCGATCTCGCCGGGCGAGTAGGTTTTGGGCATCTCCGCGGGGGGCATAACGCCTTGATTATACGGATTTGACATGCCTGCACCGGCAAAGTTAGCCGCTTTCGTCGGCGGCAATGTGATGGGTTTGGGGATTCACTCCACGCTCGCGGTAGCGCCGGTAGCGCTCGCGTGCGGCGAGCCGGCGCGCCGGCTCGGCATCCAGGATTTCGATGATGCGCGGCGCCTGCGCAAGGCTCTCGGCCGGCGGCTCAGCGCCCAGATTGAGCAGCAGGTCGTAGCCGGCCCCCGGGGCGCTCTGGCAGCCCAGCAGCACCGGACACTCCAGCCACTGTGGCGTCTCGCGCGCGCTCTCGTGCGGCACGAAGCTGCGGTCGCTGAAGCTCCAGAGCAACTCGTCGAAGGCGGCGAGCGCCGCGGCGTCCTGCAGCCAGACGAACACACGCTGGCCGGCGAGGTAGGCCTTTTCCACCAGCCGGCAGCCGAGCAGCAGCCGCGCGCGCGGCTCGACCGTCGAGAGCACATAGAAATCGACGCGTTGGCGCTCGCCGCCCTCTGCCCCGGCCTCGCTCACCGCCTGCCGCTCAGGAGGCGGCGCGACGGCTCAGAAAATCCGCCACGAGCGACAGCGGCCGACCGCTCGCGCCCTTTTCCTTGCCGCTCGTCCAGGCGGTGCCGGCGATGTCCATGTGTGCCCAGCGCATGCCGGTGGTGAACTTGCCGAGGAACGCGGCCGCGGTGATCGCCCCGCCATCTCGTCCGGCGATATTCGCCACGTCGGCGAAGTTGCTGCGCAGCTGGTCGGCATAGTCCTCCGTGAGCGGCAGCGGCCAGGCGTGATCGTCGGTACGGTTGCCCGCTTCCACGAGCTCGCGCGCCAACGGTTCATCGTTGCCCATCACCGCGCTCTGGTGATGGCCCAGAGCGATGATGCAGGCGCCCGTCAGCGTGGCAAAATCCACCACGGCCTCGGGCTCGTAGCGACGCGCATAGTTGAGCGCATCGCAGAGAATCAGGCGGCCTTCCGCATCCGTATTGAGGATCTCGACGGTCTGTCCGGAGGCGCTGGTGACGATATCGCCAGGCTTGACGGCCCGCCCGTCCGGCATGTTCTCGCAGGCCGGCACCAGGCCCACCACGTTCAGCGGCAGGCCGGCGCGCGCCACGTAATCCAGGGCAGCCAGCACCGTGGCCGCCCCGCACATGTCGTACTTCATCTCGTCCATGGCCTGCGGGTCCTTGAGCGAGATGCCGCCGGTGTCGAAGGTGACGCCCTTGCCAACCAGCACGATGGGGGCGCGGTTGCGGCGCGTGCCGCGGTATTCGAGCACGATGAAGCGCGGCGGTTCCTCGCTGCCGCGCGTGACCGCCAGCAAGCAGCCCATGCGCAGCCGCCGAATGGCCGCCTCGTCGAAGATGCGTACGCGCAGCCGTTGGCGGTGGCTGCGCTGCAGCTCGCGCGCCTGATTGGCCAGGTAGCGCGGCGTGCAGACATTGGCCGGCAGATTGGCGAGGTTGCGCAGCAGGGTGCTGCTTTGTGAGAGCGCCTCGCCTGCGGCAAGACCGCGGCGCACGGCCGGCAGGGCGTCGGTATCCACCGGCCCGATGCGCACGCGTGCCAGCGCGGTCGGCCGCGCACGGCGCGCGCTCTTCAGATCGTTGACGCGGTAGAGGGCCGCACCGACGATCTCGGCGCTCGCGCGCCCGAAGTAATAGTCGTCCAGCTCGCGTGCGGCAGGGCGCTCCAGGGCCAGCGCCGCCGAGGCGATGCGCGTGCGCGCCAGCGCACCCATCGCGCTCTGCAGGGCGCGCCGCCAGTGACGCCGGTTGTACTGTGCGCGCGTGCCGAGCCCTACGAGCAGCAGTCGCGGGGCGGACAGGCCCGCGATCTCCGGCAGCAGCAGTGACTCCTGCGCGCGGCCGGAAAAGTCCCCGCGCGACAGCAGCGCCGCGACGCGCCCGCGCAGGGCGCTGTTGACGCTCGCCGCGACGGGGCCCAGCTCGCCGCGCTCGAAAACGCCAATGACCAGACAGTCGGCACGCTGCTCGGCGGCCCGGCGGTTGAAAGCTTCGAATCGCATCTGCCAATCCTTGTCGCGGCCCGATCGCGGCGTTCTGCCTTGTGAGGCCACAAACGGTTCGTATAACGTAGCAGTGGCGGTCGCGCAGGCGGCCAGGGCGACCGGTTCGCCCGGATTTGGAGCTTGCGCGGCCCCGGATTTGGCGGTGATTTTAGCCCAAGGCGACGCCGGGATGAGGGACGATTGCGAATTCTGCAACGCTATCTGCTGAATGAAATGACGATCAACTTCGTAGGCGTGACCCTCGTGGCGTCCGCCGTGATGATCGTCAACGAAATCGGCGACGTGCTGGCGCGGGCCGCACAGCTGCAGTACCAGCGCACCTTCGTGCTCAAGCTCATCGCCCTCGGGGCGGCGCAGAACTTCTCGATGCTGCTGCCGGTGGGACTGCTGCTCGGGGTGGTGCTGGCCTTCGGCCGTCTCTACCACGACAGTGAGATGGCGGCCGCCCAGGCCGCCGGTGTCGGCACCGCGCGCGTCAGCGCTGCGGTATGGCTGCTGGCTCTGCCGGTGTGCGCGCTGGTGGTCTGGCTGAATTTCTATCTGGGACCGCGTGCCGCGCGCGCCGAGGAAAACCTGCGCAATGAGGCGCTGCGCGCGGGCATCCTGGCCCCGCTCGAGCCCGGACGCTTCCGCAGCTTCGGCGGGGGGCGGGTCGTCGTGTATGCGCGGGCGGCCGAGCCCGATGGGGATCTGACCGACGTCTTCGTGGACCGCAGCGAGGGAGAGATGGTCGACACGACCACCGCGCGGCGTGCGCACTATTCGATTACCAGCCAGGGCGAGACGATCACGCTGTACGACGGCGAGCGCGTCGAGGGCACACCGGGCACGCGGCGCTATCGCATCATGCGCTTCGCTCAGCAGCTCATCCCCTTCAATGCGCCGCAGAGCAACGGGCCCGATACGCGCGTGGATGAGATGAGTACCTCGCAGCTGGTCGGCTCACACAATCCGCGCCTGGCGGCCGAGCTGCAATGGCGCATCGGCCTGCCGATCATGACCCTGGTGTTCGCAATACTCGGCGTGCCGCTCGGACGGCTCAAGCCGCGTCAAGGTCGCTACTCGCACCTGTGGCTGGCAGTCGTGGCGTTCGCGTTCTACGCCGTGCTGGCGCAGGCCGGACGCAGCTGGATCGAGCGACGCCAGGTGCCCCAGTCCGTGGGGCTGTGGTGGGTGCACGCGCTGTTTCTCGCCCTGGCCTTCTGGGGGCTCGCACAGCCGGCGATCGTGCGGGCACTGCATGCGCGTCGCCGGGCATAGGCTGGGAGACGCGCCGTGAACATGCTCGATCGCTACATGGCCCGCACCCTGCTCGGTGGCGTCGGGCTGGCGATGGGAGTGCTGCTCACGCTGGGGCTGCTGTTCATCTTCCTCAGCGAGCAGGCCGACGTGGGCACCGGACACTACAACCTGTGGGATGCGCTCAGCTACTCGTTCATGACACTGCCGCAGTTTGCGCTGGAGTCCTTTCCCGCCGGCGCGCTGATCGGCTCGATGCTGGGCATTGGCGTGCTGGCACGCAGTCACGAGCTCACCGTCATGCGCGTGTCGGGCATGTCGAAGCTGCGACTGAGCGTGGCGGTGCTGTTCAGCGCCGCAATCCTGGTGGGTATCGCAACCTTGATCGGCGAGTTTCTCGCGCAGCCCCTGGCGGACATGGCCGATCAGCAAAAGGCATTTGCGCGCTACTCGGACGTCAGCTTCGCCGGGGCCGGGGGCGCCTGGATCCGCAGCGGCGACACCATCGTGGAGGTCCAGGGACTCAGCAACGCCGCGCAGTTCCGCGGCATGATGGTCTTCGAGCTCACGCCCGACAATCGCGTGGCCTCGGTGGCGCGCGCTGCCCATGCGACACCGCTCGGCCCGTCGGCCTGGCGGCTGCAGGACTACCGCGAGTCGAGCCTGGATCACGACACGGTGGCCAGTCAGCAGCAGGCCGAGCGCGTGCTGCAGACCACCGCCGGCAGCGATCTGCTGAAATTTGCCGTGGCCGCCCCCGCGCAGCTCTCGCTGCACACCCTGTACCGCGCGATCCTTTACCTGCGCAGCAATAACCTCGCCGCGGGGCCGTACCTGATCGCCTTCTGGTCGCGTATTGCGCGGCTCGCCGGTATTCTCGCCGCGCTGCTGTTTGCGCTGCCCTTCGGCTTCGGCTCGATGCGCTCGGCGACGCTCAGCAGCCGCACCACGCTTGGGCTGACCATCGGCGTGGTGTATTTCTTCATGCAGCGCCTGGTGGAGAGTGGTGCACAGGTCTATCACGTGGATCCACTGATTCTCGCCTGGGTCCCGACGGCGCTGCTCTCCCTGACGGCCATGGTGCTCATCTGGCGGATCCGCTAGGCAGCGGCGAGACCCCGCGGCAGGCCGGTCACGCGGCCCTCGGCACGCTGCTGCAGCTCATCGGGCGCATCGCCGTGGAGGAGCGGCGTGCGGTCGCGTTGGCCTTCTGCTGCAACTTCCTGCTGTTCGGCAGCTATTACATTCTGCGTCCCGTGCGCGACACGGTCGCCACGGTTGGGGGCATCGGCCAGCTGCAGCTGCTGTTCACCGGCACCTTCATCGGCACGCTGCTGGCGGCGCCGCTGTATGCCGCGCTGGCCTCGCACCTGCGCCTGTCGCGCCTGCTGCCCACGCTGTTCTGGTTCTGGCTGGCCAATGTGGTGGCGTTCGCGCTGTTGTACCGCGTTGCCCCGGGCAGCCGCCTGCTCGCCGGCGCGTATTACGTATGGTTCAGCGTCGTCAATCTGTACATGCTCTCGGTGTTCTGGAGCCTCATGGTGGATTTGTTCAGCGCCGCGCAATCCGTGCGCGTCTTTCCGCTGATCGCCGCCGGAGGGGAACTGGGTGCGATCGCAGGTCCGCTGCTCACGCGCCTGCTGGTCGGGCGCATCGGACTGTCCGGCCTGCTGTGGACGGCGGCCGCCGAGTTCGCCGCGGTCATCGCCCTGGTGTACCTGCTGATGCACGAAAAGCGTCGGCTGCGCGCGCGCGGCGCGGCGGGGCAGCCCTCGAGCCTCGAGCACGGCCTCGGCGGCAATCCGCTGCAGGGCTTTGGTGAGCTGCTCAATAACTCCTATGCGCGCGGGCAGGCTTTCTACGTACTGCTCATGACCTGGGCGAACACGGTGGCGTATTTCTTTCAGACCGACCTGGTCGCGCGCGCCTATCCGCAGCTGGCCGGTCGCGCTCAGGCTATCGCCGACATCGACCTGGCGGTCAACATCGGCAGTGCCGTGGTGCTGTTCTTTGGTCTGGGGAGCCTGCTGCGCCGCTTTGGCCTGACAACGGCACTGCTGCTCAATCCGCTCGTCATGGCAGGCTCGCTGCTGGCACTGATCGTCAGCCCCTCGCTGCTGATGATCCAGGTGGTGCAGGTCGTCCGCCGCGTAGCGCAGTACGCGGTGGCCCAGCCGAGCCGCCAGATCTGCTTCACGGTCATGCCGCAGGTGAGCCGTTACAAAACCAAGAACGTCATCGACACGGTGTTCTATCGCTTCGGGGATCTGTCCTCGGCCTGGGTGCAATCCGGCCTGGTCGGCGCCGGATTCGGCTTGGGGGCGGGGGCGGCGCTCGGCATTGGTGCCAGCGTGCTGTGGGGCGGCATCGGCGCCTTCGTCGGGCGGCGCTACGAAAAGCTTCGCCGCGAGCAGGTCGCGGAGGTATCGTGATGCGCCAGGCAAGTGCACCCACAGCGGAGGTGGCCGCATGAGCTCATCCAAGACCGCTGAAGCAACAGCGGCGTCGCCGCTGGCGCGCTTCTTCAAGCTGCTCGCCGCGGTGGAGCCGCACGAGGTGCGCGCGGTGGTGCTGAGCATGCTGTTTGGGCTGCTGCTCTTCGGCAGCTACTCGGTGGTCAAGCCGGTGCGCGACACCATGGGTACGGTGTACGGCGTGAGCCATCTGCAGAATCTGTTCACCGGCACGCTGATTGGTTGTCTGCTGGTGGCGCCGCTGTATTCGGCGCTGGCTGCGCGCGTGAAGCTGTCGACCTTCCTGCCCTGGGTGTACGTGGCCATCGGCGTATCGATCCTGGGCTTCTACGGCGTATTCGAAAGCGGACGGGTGCAGGATCGTGCACTCGCCGCCGTGTTCTATGTCTGGGTGAGCACGTTCAATATGCTCATCCTGTCGGTGTTCTGGACGTTCATGGCCGACACGTTCTCGCGCGCGCAGGCCAAGCGCCTGTTCGGCTTTCTGGCGGCAGGCATCACCATCGGCGGCATCATCGGCCCGATGATTGCGACGCTGCTCGCCGAGGTGGTCGGCAATTACAATCTGATGCTGATAGCCGCCGTCGGCTTCGTGTTCACCGCGCTGGTCGTGCGGCTGTTGATCCGCGAGAAGCAGCGCATGCTCGCCGCGGGCGAGGAGTCACAGCACACCTCGTTGGAGCATCGGCTCGGCAGCGCCAACCCTTTCGCCGGCTTTTCGTTGCTGCTGCGCTCGCGCTATCTGCTGTTGCTGTCGTTGTTCCTGCTGCTGATGAGCTGGATCTCCACGGTCGTGTATATCCAGCTCAGCGATCTGATCCAGCACGCCTTCCGTGATCCGGCCGCGCGCACGCACGTATATGCGCTGATCGATCTGTCGGTCAACAGCATTACCGTGTTCCTGCAGCTGTTTGGCACCGGCCGGCTCATCTCCCGTTTCGGCGTCACGACCGGCTTGATGATCAATCCGGTGATCATGGTCGTCGCCTTTCTGGCGGTGGCCTTTTCGCCGGTGCTGATGGTGCTGGGAGCCATCCAGATCGTGCGGCGCGCGGCCGAATACGCCGTGGCCAAGCCCTCGCGCGAAATGCTCTTCACGGTCGTCGATCAGGAAAGTCGCTACAAGGCCAAGAACGTCATCGATACGGTGGTGTATCGCTTTGGCGATGTCTCGGCCGCTTGGATGAGCTCGGCCATTCTGCCGCACGGGGTGGGTGGCCTGGCTGTATTCGGCGCGTTGATCTCCGCGGTGTGGTTCCCGGTGGCCTGGATTCTCGGCCGTCGCTACGAGAGCGCACGCAGCAGCGGTGAAGGGTCTGCGATCAACGCATCGGGCGTGCAGGGAGCTGCGGCCCGGATCTGAGCGGGCGGCAGATCAGCGCCAGTCGCTGCCGCGCGCCTTGGCTTCGGCCGCTGCATCCAGCGGCTGGCCGCTCATGTGCTCGCGCACCGTCTGCAGCAGCAGCCCGGACAGATTCCACGCGACCCGCCGCTCGCCCCCGGCAGCAGTGGAGGCCGGCGCAGCAGTGGAGGCCGAGGCAGTGCCGGCTTCGTGGCCGGGCAACTGCGAGCCGACGACGGTCAGGATGCGCCAGTGGTCCTGCTCGCGACAGGCGAGGCCGGCCAGCGCCGGATTGTCGGTCGCGGAGAAGGTCCGGCAGTAGTCACCGTCCTTGGCGCGAAAACTCATGCCGACATGAAAGCGACTGTCGGGCGTGCTCGTGTCGGTGAGCTGATTGCTCAGCGTGTCAGCGAGCACGCCCTGCGCGACGAGCTCGCCGTTGTGCATCTCGGTGACCGCGCCATCCCCCCACAGCCGCTCGCCGACCACTCCGATCAAAAGCCCGGCGAGCACACTCACGGCGATGGCGATGCGGTGGGGCTGCAACAGCTGGCGGCGCTCGTTGCGGCGCTTGCGCTCGGCGCGCACGCGCGCCAGATCGATGACTTGCGCGCTGGCCGGCCGCGAGGCGGAACGCGCCACTTGCAGCATGCGCTGGGGCATGGGCTCGTGCAGCGCGCTGTCGAAGCCGCCGCGCAGGCGTGCGCGCATGGCGCGATAGTGAGCGACCCGCTGTGCGAGACGGGCATCGCGCGCGATGGCTTGCTCGACTCGCGCACGCTCCGCGCCCTGCAGCTCTCCATCGACGTAGGCGGCTAAGAGCTCGTCCGGAATATTCATGCGCCGTTCCCCCGGCTGGCTCGCCGTGCGTAGGGCAGGCCCTGGCAGGGATGATGATCCGCGTGGCCTGCCCCGAGGGCAAGCCCTCCCGCTCCCAATGCTAGCATCGTTCGGCCGACCTGCGCCGTGTGGATGGTCACATCTGCGCCGGGGCGGATCCCTGGCCGACAGGCTGACAGGGGAATCCTTTACAGAACGCGCCCGCGACCGGTCACCCCCGACCCGGCGCGTGCGACACTCCTGGCAGGTCCATGGCCGCCAAGACTCTCGATGCCGCCGGTTCCGGCACGCGCGCTTTGCAGCGTGTGTTGCACCATTACGTGCGCGCGGCTCGCAGGTGCCTGACGGAGGCGACTGCCTCGGATGAAACCGTGCACCGGGCGCGCAAGGCGCTCAAGAAGTCCCGTACGGCACTGCGGCTGCTGCGCCCGGCCCTGAGCAAATCCTGCTTTCAGCGCGCCAACCGCAGCTTGCGCGATACGGCGCACGTGCTGAACGCACTGCGCGATGCACGCGTGCTCATCGAGGCGCTGGCAAAGCTGCGTCGCGAAGTGCCCGCGCTGCGCACCAACTCCGCCGCAGCGACGCTCGCAGCGCGCTTGCAGCAGGAGCTCTCCGCTGCACGACGCCGGCTCAACGCGCGCACTCTGCAGGATGACTGCCGCACGCTGCGTCGCGAAGAGCGGCGCGCCGGGCAGCTGCCGGTCGGACGGCATGGCTGGTCCGTGCTCGGCCCGGCCATGCGGCATATCTATCGCCAGGGTCGTCGTGTGCTGCCCGCCGCGTCCGGTCATCCCGCCGATGAGGCGCTGCACGAGTGGCGCAAGCGGGTCAAAGATCTGCGCTATGCACTGAAGATATTTGCTCCGATCCAGCCCCGGGCCCTCGGTGCATTGGAGAAGCAGGCCACAGCGATCGCCGAGCAGCTCGGGGACGCCCACGATCTGGCGCTGCTGCATGCGCGCACCGCGTCTCTCGAGGCCCGCAGCGGTCCCGGCCGCCGTCGTCTGCTGCAGGCCATCGAAGCGGCGCGTATGCAGCGGGCCTTGGCGGCGCTGGTGGCCGGTGAGCGGCTGTTTCAGCCGCGGCCAGGGGACTTCGAGCGGCAATTGGGACGCGCCTGGCGCAGCTGGCGTCATCGGCGAAGCTAGCGCGCCCCGCGTTGCCATTTCCGCCCGCAGACACGCCGAAGACATAAGAATTTCCCGACGTCAGCGCGCGCGCTCCATGAGTCGCAGGATCTGTCGGCGTGCGCCAGCATGGGGCATGATGCGCGCGCGCTCCCGTGCCGTTGGTCGTCATGTGTTGATTGATTATTTCTGGCCCTTCGCGGGCTATCGCAATGCCGATGTCGGCACGAAGCTTGAACGCGCCGCCGCCTACCGCTACAACCGTGAGCGCGCGCGCGGACTGCCCGCCTACCTCAACCGCTGGCTGGCGCTGAGCTGTCTGTTGCTGACCGCCTCGAGTGTCAGCAGCGGCTGGCTGGTAGCGGTCACAGGTACGGCATTCACGCTGGCGTTCTGCATGACGCTGCACATCGGGCAGGTCTGGCTGATGCTGAACCGTCATGGATCCTACTGAGGCAGCGGCGATGAAGGCAGTCACGATCCATTCCTTTGGGGGTCCCGAGGTCCTGCAGCTCGAGGAGCTGCCCGTTCCGGAGCCGGCACAGGGCGAGGTGCTGGTGCGCGTGCATGCAGCCAGCGTGAATCCGGTCGACTGGAAGACACGCGAGGGCCAGTACCCCCCCGTCAACGCGCAGCGGCTGCCATTGGTGCTCGGGCGGGACGTGGCGGGCCACGTGGAGCGGTGCGGACCGGGCGTGCGTGGCTTCAGCGCCGGGGAAGCGGTCTATGCGATGCTCGATCGCGAGCATGGCGGCTATGCCGAGTATGTCATCGTCAAGGCTGACGATCTCGCGGACAAACCCGAGCGCTTGGATTTCACCCGGGCGGCGGCCGTACCGCTCGCCGCCATGACCGCCTGGCAGGGACTGTTCGACCATGGGCAGCTGGTCAGCGGCCAGCATGTGCTGATCCACGGCGGCGCAGGTGGCGTCGGTCATCTGGCCGTGCAGTTGGCCAAGGCGCGCGGGGCGCATGTGACGACGGTCGTGTCGGCCGAGGACGCCGAATTTGCGCGCCAGCTCGGCGCCGACGAGATCATCGACTACAAGCACGAGCGTTTCGAGGAGCGAGTGCACGATGTCGATCTGGTCTTCGATCTGATCGACGG
The DNA here is from genome assembly GCA_035553315.1 of Steroidobacteraceae bacterium. Classification (GTDB taxonomy): domain Bacteria; phylum Pseudomonadota; class Gammaproteobacteria; order Steroidobacterales; family Steroidobacteraceae; genus FEN-1191. The sequence goes on along the minus strand of DATNDE010000001.1, from coordinate 10,572 downwards.
GGAAACCCAGGAGCGCTCCTGGCAGGTCCTCAAGCGCGGCGGCACGCTGATCTCAACGCTGCGCAAGCCCTCCGAGGAGCGCGCCCGCACGCTAGGCGCGCGCGCCGCGAACTACCAGGCGCAGCCCAATGCGGCGGAGCTGGATGCGATCTCACGCCTGATCGACGACAATCGCCTGCGGCCGCATATCGGGCGGGTCTTTCCGCTCGAGCAGGCGCGTGAGGCACAGCAGATTCAGCAGAACGGACACCTGCGCGGCAAGGTGGTGCTGGAAGTCATGCACTGAGCGCGATGGCGCTACCCGAGCGGCTCAATCCTCGCAGTTCACGCACTGGCCCGCCCAGGCGGCTCGGCCCGTGCTCTCCGGATCCTGCTCCTCGATCGCCAGCATGCGTTTCTCGCTCGCCCGTTCGTGGCGCACCGCAGCGCTGCCGGAGGCGAACTCCCCCAGCCGCCAGCCAGCGTCGAGGAGCTCGAGCATCGCGCACAGAAATACTCGCACCAGATCCGTTCCAGGCTCGAGGCGCCGCGAATCGAGCAGACCGCCGCCGAAGGTGCGCACCGTCAACCAGCGGGGTTGAGCGGAGGGCTGAAGCGGGTCGTAGGCGGCACGGCGGCGGATCATGGGTAGCAAGGGTATCGCCAGCCATACTGGATGTATATACAGTCATTCTGCCGGGCCGTACAGCCTCGTAATCGCGGTGCAACACCATATTTTTTTAACTCAGGGGTGTGCAGGCTGGCTTCGTTACGATGGTCACCATGGCTAAGCGCTTTCCCCTTCTATTGACTCTCGCGGTGTGCTTGGGCGTTGCCCGAGCTGAGCCGCCTCCGCAGCTTGCGGTGCTCGGCGCTCAACAAATCACCGACGTGCTCTATGAGACGGTTAATTGGTATCGCACCATTGGCTCTCAGAGGTCGACGGCGGGTCAGGCCGGCGACGCGCTGATCCTGTACGCCAACCGCCAGATCGCCGCCGAAGTGGTGCATCTCGCTCTGGACATGGCGCGCGCTGATGCCGAGTTGCTGAGCAGCCAGGCGAGCCAGGCCGCGGGAGCGCCAGGGATGAGCAGCTCCGCCGATCAGCTCAATGCCCAACGCGCGCAACTCGAAGCGCAAGCCAAACAGATCCAATCCGCACTGCAGGCCGCACGTTCGCCGGCGGACTCCAGCAGCGCGCAACGCCGCTATCAGAGCGCCAAGGCCTCGGAACTCGAAGGCGAGCTCGCCGTCATCAACGCGCGCAGCAATCTGATCGCAGCGATGGCGCAGTTTGTCAATGGCACCGATTCGAAGAACAGCGGTGCCAATGCACTCAAGGAGCATATCGCCGCAATCGAAGCATCCCTGCCCAAACAGGACAGCGGTACGCTCAGCGCTGCAACCTCACTCGCGGCAACTGCCACCGTCAGGCGCCTGGGTATCTGGGACCTCGCGGCAAACGCACTCAATCTGGGCAGCAGGCTCGGCGCGATCGACGCCATGGATCAGAGCACCGCCCATCTGGAGACGCAGTTACAGAATCTCTCGGTGACGCCGGTTGCCGCCATCAAGGCCTTGACCGCGCGCAGTGATGCCCTCGCCGGTGAGGCCGCTCACGCGGACAGTGCAACCATCAAGAGTGCGCGCGCCCAGCTTGACAAGGTCGCCTGGCAGTTCAGGCAAACCTCCGCGATCGTGCTGCCGCTGGGTCAGGCGCATGTGCTGCTCGAGCAATACCGGCACAATCTCGGCAACTGGCGTGCCATCCTGCGGGAACAGGAGCGCTCGACGCTCAGCGCGCTCGCCGTGCGGCTCGGCATCCTCGCGCTGGTCCTGGCTGCGCTGTTCGCGGGGGCCGAGCTTTGGCGGCGGGCCGTGCTTCGCTTCGAGCACGAGTCGCGCCGCCGTCATCAGTGGCTGCTCGTGCGTCGGGTCACTCTATGGACCGCTGTCGTTCTGATCATTGGCTTCACCTTCGTCACGGAAATCAGCTCGATCGCCACCTTTGCGGGCCTCATCACCGCTGGCCTTGCCGTGGCGATGCAAAGCGTGCTGGTCTCGGTGGTGGGATATTTCTTTCTCATCGGCAAATATGGAATCCGTGTCGGTGATCGTGTGCAGATCGGTGCCGTCCTCGGCGAGGTGGTCGAGCTCGGACTGGTGCGCATGCACATAATGGAGCTCGCGCCGGAAGGTAACTATGCCCCCACGGGCCGCATCGTCGCCTTTGCAAATTCAGTGGTATTTCAAGCATCGGGCGGCTTGTTTCGGCAAATCCCAGGCGTGAATTTTGCTTGGCACGACTTGAAGCTGGTCTTGCCACCGGGCATTGACTATGCCGCCACCAAAGAATCCCTGCGCGTCGCCGTCGCCGGCGTCGTACAGGAATATCAGGTCCAGATGGTACATGCGGCAGGGCAGCTCCAGGACGTGCTGACGGCCCGTGACGGCGGCAAGGCTGCCACGCCGCGCGTGCAACTGCACTTCTCCGCCTCAGAGGTGCAGGCACACGTGTGGTATCCGGTCTATTTGCCTCGCGCCGCGGAGATCGATGAAAGAGTGTCGCGGGAGCTGTGGAGGGTAATCGGCGCCCATGAGGACGGGGTGGATCCGAAGAGGCTTGGAAAGGGTTAGCCCGCGTCAGCACAATCCGCTCGAGCTTCGGACCCTGGCGCATTGTTTCTCCCGCCAGAGCGCCTTATTTTCAGTTGCCAAGCTCAGGAAATGAGGGAGATCCGCGTGCGAAAGGCTGCTTGCTCCATGGGCATTGGCTGCGCCTTACTGTGTCTCGTCGGCTGTGGAGGTGGTGGAGATGGTGACACGGGACCACAGCAGGTCGAGACCCATCTGCTCAGCGACCCATCTGCCGATGGCGACATTGAGCAGACTCAGACTTCCTATGTTGTGACCCAGGGAATGACAGGGCCGGTTCAGAGCGTTCTGGCAGGAATTGACCCTGCTACCGGCGGCGAGTTCAGGGCCTTTCTGGATTTTCCACTGGGTGGCCCGGGCGGTATACCGGGCGATGCGATCATCGACTCTGCCTACCTTACGTTTCTGGTCGACAGTCTCACCCCGGTAGACAGCGGGCTTCCAGTTCGGGTCGAGCTTGTGTCGTTTCAGCCGCCGGCTTTGACCCCTACTCAGTTCGACGAGGTCGCTCAACCATCCATAAGCGAGGTGCTCGTGTCAGGCGACGTAACGGGTGCGGACATAGGCCATGATGTGACGGTCGATGTGACGCCACTCATGGTTCAAGCGCAGCGGCTGGGGCTTGCCGACTTCCAAGTCAGAATCCTGGAGGATCTGGGTCTGCAGTACGATGTCTTGATGGAGATCGATGACACGACACAGCCGGATCGATCACAGAGTGCACCCGAGTTGACGGTCACCTACCACTAACGATGACTAAGTGGACAGTCCGCTAGCTAGCGTGCCTCGATGCGACACCATTTGTCGTTATCGTCGCAATACCAATTCATGGTGTCGCGCAGATCGCCCCCCTCGTTGTAGCGATCCAGCTGCAGCACGGGCTTGCCGCGTGTCAATGGCAGCTCGGCGATGTAGAGCCAATGTCGACGCTCGTCGGTCCAGCATCCCCAGCTCTGACCGACGTGGGTCGCCTTTTCTATGAGGTGCCGCAACGGGGACGGCAGCTTTTCAGGATCGCGTACCGGGTACGCGTCGCTGGGGAGCGTGCCCAGCTCCATCACGAGCGAATACAGCAGCGTGTCCAGATAGGACGGCTGTTGCATGCTCCGTAGCGTGAGTGTTCTCATGGGCAGAGAGGATGATGAGCCCGTAGGCGAGCAGCTGCCTTCGCCGCACCTCACAATAATGACGAGTTCAATCGGTGTAGGCGCCCGCTGGCACGCGCCGCGGCCCGGCGATGATCGGCGGGCGATCGCAGCGCGGGACCCCGCAGGTCCCGGGACTTAGCGCTGCGGGGGAGGCGGGGCGGGGCCGGCGGCACAGTAGGTTGCGTCTGTGCACTTCTTCGGGAAGGTAGGATAGAGCTTCAGGAACTCGTCTTTGATCTTGTCGCGGAATGCCGGATACATGGTGTCCGCACCCCCGTTCGCGGCGATCGCGGGGATATGGTAGAAGTGCATCATCTGCCCAATGATCGGATTCTTCCCCGGCAGATAGAAAGGCACCGTACCTTCTGGAGTGCCCTCATCGTTGACGATGCAGGGGCCCCAGTTGCTGGGGACGAGACGGGTGGCCCGGTCGGATCCGGTTTTCAAGTAGCTGCGCACGTAGATATACGGCTCGGTCAGGTATATCGGGTCCTCCAGCGCGGCCATGACGGTCATCATGTTGTCGCCCTGGAGCATGAAGGTCGTGGTCAGCGACGCCTCGTCGCTCATGAAGGCACCGTTGCGGCGCATCTCGGAGGGCTTCATGTCGATCGTGTGTGCCACGAGCATGTTGCCTACCCAGTGGCCGGTTGTGAATGCACCCAACTCGTGACGGGCGTATTTCGAAGGCGCAGGTCTGCCGTCCAGCCAGATCTGTAGTCCGCCGATATCCTCAATTGATTCGATCCTCCAGCCCCGGATCCCGTCGGTAGGGCCGTCCACGATCGGCCAGATCCTCAGGCTGAAGGCACCGTCGATGTAGTGCCACTGGTTGTAAAACTGGCAGATCTTTTCCGGCTCGGCCAGCATCGCCGCATCATAGGACTGGGCCAGGGCTTGTTCACCCGCGTTCAGTGGCATCCCGGTCCAGTCGCCGGGCACCGGGCCGGTGCCGCGCTCCAGGATGTCCTGGGTACGCGGTGAGTCCCATGAGCCGGATAGGTCCACCGGCGAGGCGGCGATACCGACCTGCGCTCGAACGGGCAAGCCAGCCGCAGCGAGAATGAGCGCCACGGCGCCCGTTATCCCGCGCCCGGCGAGGCGCGCTGAAAGAAACCGTGAATGCCGACTGGCTACTTCGGTCACCGCCATGATCCTCCCCCTGATGCTCTTCGGGGCATCCGGCCGGAAGTATTCCAACACACTCGCCTGGGCGCAACAGCGATTTAGATGACCCGCCGGGATGGCGCCTCCGATATACTTTATATCGCAGAGCCGAACCCGTGATCGACTAAAGAGAAGTGTCAGCCTTGCATCTGCCTCAGGCGGCCCGGTCCACGTGGCCGCTCCTGGCCTGCGCATCCCTGCTGTGTTGGTCGCCTCAAGCCGCCTGGTCGCAGGACACCGCGCAGTGTAGCGCCGCCGGCACCGACGATACCGATGCCCCCAGTTGCCCGACGCCGCTGAGCCGCTCGCTGGGGGCGGTGAAGGCCTACGTCAGTGCTCCGCTGCACTGGAGCGGCACCGATTGGCTGTACTTCGGCGGCAGCCTGGCCGCCGTCGGGGTGGCCTACCATTTCGACGGCAGCGTACGCTCGCACTTCGTTGACGGCTCCTCGGCAGCGTTGGGCTCCAGTACCCACGATCTGCAGGACGCATTGCCCGCGGCGGCACTGTTCGTGGGCACCTGGGCGGCCGCCAACCTGATGGCCGACAACGACGGGCGCCGCGAGGCGGGCTCGATGATCGAGGCCAGCATCCTCAGTGTCGGTACCGCCTACGTGATCAAGTACGCGGCCGGCCGCGAGCGGCCCGACCAGACAGCAGATCCTGGACGCTTCGGAACCGGCGGTAACTCATTCCCATCCGTGCATGCGACCGCGGCCTTCGCCATCGGCACCGTGTTGGCGGAGTCTGGCAATGCACGCTACCGTTGGGTGCGGCGGGCACTCGGCTACGGCGTGGCAGGATTTACCGTATACGAGCGCCTGCGCCACAATGGCCACTGGCTCTCCGACACGGTGGCCGGCGCCGCGCTCGGCGCCGCCAGCGCCCACTTCGCCATGGATCGCAGTGCCGCCCATGCTCGAGGCGCGCAATTGAGCTTGGCGCCCCTGCCCGGTGGCATCATGCTCAGTTACAGCGCGCACCTGCCTTGATGGGCCGTGATGAACACAAGCTCCTCCGGAGAAGATGACCTTTGGTCCGAGTGGCTGCTACATCGCAGACACGCCAATGATCCTCAATATGAGCGGGCAATGGTCCCCCTCATCGAGCGCTACGCCGACCGCGTATTGAGCCAGGCGCGGCTGCAATCGGGCATGACGCTGCTCGACGTGGGCACCGGTGATGGATTGATCGGCTTTCGGGCCATCGAGCGCATTGGCCCCTCGTTGCGTGTGCTGATGACCGATATCTCCGAGCCACTGCTGCGGCTCGCTGAGCAGCGCGCGTACGAGCGCCAAGTGCACCCGCAGTGCACGTTCCTTCATTGCGGCGCGGCCAGGCTTGAGGGGATTGCGGACGCCACCGTGGACGTCGTGACGACTCGCGCGGTGCTGGCCTATGTGGCCGACAAGGAGGGGGCGCTGCGTGAATTTCTGCGCGTGCTCAAACCCGGCGGCCGCGTCTCCCTCGCGGAGCCCATCCTGCAGGATGACGCCTTCGCGGCGCGCGCTCTGAAGTCGATGGTGGAGAGCCGCCCGGCGAGCATGCTGAATCGCTTCACGCCGCTGCTGCACCGCTGGAAGGCGGCGCAGTTTCCGGACACGGAGGAGAAAAGTCGCGCAAGTCCCATCGCCAATTATTCCGAGCGTGACCTGCTGCGCCTGGCCCATGTGGCCGGTTTCGATGAGCTGCACCTGGAATTTCACATTGATGTAATTCCCTCGATCGTTCCCAGCTGGCAGGCTTTTCTCGACAGCTCACCGCATCCGCTGGCCCCGCCGCTCAGCGTCATCCTCGCCGAGCAGTTCAACGCCGAGGAGCGCAAGCTGTTCGAGAGCGTGATGCGACCAGTCGTGGAGGACCCCCATGCAGTGGTCACCGAGCGCATCGCGTATCTGAGTGCCTGCAAGCCGCTCACGCCGCGTGATCGCGAGCAGGACACACTATTAAGGCTCCATACCTAGCGGTTTGTTGGATGGCGCTGGGGGCGGCCGCGCTCAGCGGCTGCAGTACCCTGCCCAACGGCGCCCGTTGGGGTCAGGACGTGAATGTGCCGAACTGGCATCGGGTCGGCGGCGCGGCGTGGCAGGCGGTCACGAACCCCGCTTTCTGGGCACCGCTGGCCGCCGCCGGACTGGTGCAAATCGACAACTGGGATCACCGCATCTCCCGCTGGGCACGCACCCAGACCCCCGTGTTCGGCTCGCAGACCAATGCCGCGGCCTGGAGCAACCATTTGCGCAGCACCTCGGTGGTGGCAGGTTGGGCGAGCATTCTGCTCGCACCGAGCGGCCCGCTGGATGGCGATTGGCTGCTCGATAAACTCAAGGGCAGTGCGGTGGACGTCGCCGCGGCCGAATCGGCCATCGAATTCACCTCCGGTCTGCAGCACGTCGCCAGGCGCGGCCGGCCCATCGCCTACCTCTACCCCGGCGATACGTCCATGCCGTCCGATCACACCACCACTGCCGCAGTCTATGACGCGCTTGCCGCCCGGAACGTGCAGCTGAGCGGCGTCAGCCCGGGCCTGCGGGCCGCAGCAGACGTCAGCCTGGGCGCGCCGCGTGGCCGTCGCCTCCGTGCCCGGTGGCGCTGAGCTGCGCTTTCAGTTCCGCTTTTGATGCACACCCCACCATCGAGGTATGCAATGAGCCACCTGACCCGTGCACTCAGGACACTCCGGGGCGCCCGAGCACTGGCGTGCGGCCCGGGGATCGCTTGTGTGCTGCTATTGATGGCATGGGGCTGCGCTCATGCCGGCGGTGGCCCGTTGGGAATCGATTACGAGTTGAAATACGACAATGCGGGGATCTGGAAGCGCAGCTACCAGATGGATCTGCAGGATGCGGCGATCGGCACCATGGGCATCGGGGCACTGTGGCTCGGCAATGACAATGCGCTCGGGCACGCCTTCTGGCAGGACATCGACGCCGAAGCGATCTCCGCGCTCGCAGCGCAGGGGCTCAAATATGCGTTCGGTCGCGCCAGGCCCGCTGCGGGCGACAATCCCAACATGTGGTTTCACAGCGGCCAGAGCTTCCCCAGCGGGGAGGTGACGCTGCAGGCCGCCTTCGTCACCCCGATCATCGTCGACTACATCAAGCAGGACCCCTGGATCGCAACGCTGGAGGTGCTGCCGCTCTACGATGCGATCGGACGCATGAAGGTCCATGCCCACTGGCAGACCGATGTGATCGGCGGCTGGCTGCTCGGCATGGGCGTGGGCTATTGGACCAGCAGACTGAAGGTGCCGCTCGTGGTGCGCATTCTGCCGGGCGGGTTGAGCGTGGGGATAGCCACACGCTTCTGAAGTTCTCGATGCTGACGCGCTCGATGTGACAGCACAGCTATGAGCGGTGCCACAGCGCCACGGCCAGCGCGGCCGCCACGGCCAGCGCGCCGAGCGAGCAGAGCAGCACCGCCCCAGCCGCGCAGTCCTTGACGATGCGGATCTCAGGGTGAATCTCCGGGTGCAGGTGATCGGCCAGACGCTCGATGGCGGTATTGAACAGCTCGGCGGCGAGCACCGTACTGCTCGCCAGCAGCACCAGCGCCCACCACACCGGTGCCGGTCGGAGAATTGCCAGGGCGATCAGCACCGCGAGCAGTGCACCGGCCTGCACGCGCAGGCTGTTTTCGCTGCGCAGGCCGTGGGCGATGCCCCACAGTGCAAAGCGCAAGCGGCTCAGAAAGGGCAAATTTTTATGAGCCTGCATCCTCGGCCATCTCCCTTCGGTGGCGTGGAGGCGAGCGCCGCGGCACCTGTCGAGGCATCCCCGGCGAGCCTGCGACGCCACGATGGCGTCTGGTAGTTGAGTTATTGACTTTCAAGTACATTGGCGTCCGCATCAATATAGCCTAGCGCCTGCGGTGCGCCGGCGAATCCAGGGAGGACAATCGTGAAGCTCCTGCCCGCTGTTGCAGGCCTGGCCCCGTCGATTCTGGTTGCGGCATGTTCCGGCACAAGCAGTTTGCCGCCGCAGATGCAACCGCCCTCCGGGTCGCGCCTCGACAACGTCAACCATATCATCGTCGTGATGATGGAGAACCATTCATTCGATAACTACTTCGGAGCACTCGCCTATGCTCCCGGAAGCCCGTATCACACGGACGCGATTGATTGTGCGATGGATGATAATAGTTGCGTCGACGGCTTGAGGTGCGACTCAGACTCGAATGGTGGTCTGGGTTGCAGTAACTCGAATCCGGAAGACGACGCAAGCACGGTGTCCGTTTTCCACAGCACGAGCCGTTGTGTGTTGCCCGATCTCGCCCACAGCTGGTCGGAGTCTCACCTTGAGGTGAATTTCAATGATCCAAACGCAACGCTTCTCAACGCACTGAACGATGGCTTCGTGCGAGTGAATGACGCATCAGATCAGCCCGACAACGCTGCTGAGACGCCCACTGAAGATTCAACGATGGGCTACTACACCCAGGAGGATCTGCCCTTCTACTACGATTTGGCGCAAGAGTTCGCAATTGATGATCGCTACTTCTCGTCGGTGATGGGATCGACGCTGCCAAACCGGTTGTATCTCATGGCAGCCACGTCGTTCGGCCATGTGGACACCGGCGATTCGGTCCCGCCAGAAGGTTTCAGGCCAATCACCGGTACGATCTTGGACCTTCTTGATAGCGCAGGCATCTCCTGGACGGACTACTTTCAGGACGCAGCGCGGGCCGCTGTCTTCCGCCAGCCCAGTGGTTCAGCGACCGATGCACACTTCCAGCCCGTGCAGGCATTTCTATCAAGTGCCGCGGGCTCCATGGGAGCAGCGCGATTGCCTCAGGTTTCTTTCGTTGATCCTGGCGCTTTTGGTCCCAATGAGAATGATGAACATCCTCCAACCGACATACAACGCGGCCAGCTGTTCGTTTCGCAAATTGTTAACGCTGTCCGCGGCGGGCCCTATTGGCAGGACTCAGTCGTGTTCATCACCTATGACGAGTCCGGTGGGTTTTATGACCATGTTGCGCCGCCGTTGGCGCCGCAGGGGCTCGCGCGAACTCCGGACGGAATCTTTCCCGGTCAATGTGCCGATCTGTCCAATCCACCTGCAAGCCAGCAACCCGGTGCAGGTGCGGGCTGTGCTGTGAGCGAGTCCCAAGCTCGGTCACTGTGCGCCGGGTTGGCGCAAAACCCGAATGGGCCCTATCCTGAGAACTGTGCCAGCTTCGACCAACTGGGTGTCCGCGTACCGTTTTTGGTGGTGTCGCCGTTCGCCAAACATAGCTACGTGTCACACACGGTCGGCGACCATACATCGATCCTGGCCTTCATCGAAGAGCGTTTTCTGACATCGACGGGCGAGGCAGGAACGCGGCCCCATTTGACGCAGCGGGACCAGAATGCCAATGCTCTGCTGGATATGTTTGATTTTGAAACCGCTCCGTCGCTGAATACGCCCGTGATCCAGGCGCAACCGCCCGCCACCGACTGCACCCCACAATAGGCCGCCAGACTCTGGCCGCCGCAGTAGCTTGTAAGTGCTTGATTTATTGGCGCTCCCTACGGGATTCGAACCCGTGTTACCGCCTTGAGAGGGCGATGTCCTAGGCCTCTAGACGAAGGGAGCTGCGCGGGCAGGGGCCGTCGAAAAGCGCGGTATTATAGGCCCCC